>JASLGM010000020.1 GCA_030150045.1 Taishania sp. | reverse complement strand
ACTTCTCGCCTAGCATTTAGTTGCCAACATCTTAAATAACTTTTTTTGAGCTTTCTAAACCTTTTCAAACTACTTTACGCATTTCTTTACACAATGCTTTTTTGACGATAAACCATTCTAAACAATCCGTTTCACATTATGCTTTTCGAGGTTTACAAACACAGCATTACGCATTACAACTTTATGATGCATTTTCACATCCTGTTTGTCAAACAATGCATACAATCCTACATTTCCATATTTTGGTTTTACGGGTAATGCAATACACAGTTTCACGGCAAAAATTCCATCCTAACAAAACTAGAAAGCTCAAAAAAACATACTGCGCGAAAAAGACGTAGAACACAGAATTACTTAGAAAAACACACAGCTACTTTGAGATGCAAAAACGCTGTAAAGGCTGTCTTATAACGTGTTTTTTTACGAAATAACATACGACGGAGTTTCGTGAAATAACATCTATATGCGGATTTCGTTAAATTTGCTACTAATATAATTAGTATTTGTAAATTAAATACTTAGTAAGTTATTTCTTGTGGTTAGCGAAATTAAATAATTTGAATTTGTTTTCCTTGAACATGGATAGTGAGGCTGTATTGGAAACCTTACACTGTTGATGGAAACTTTAAGGATATGCCAGTACTATTATAAATTCGTATTGCGGGTATGTACATTTTTTTTACGTATAAAGCACATGTTGTACACTCAGTGAAATTCCTACTTTTTTGAAATTGAGATTTTCATTAGCATAACAGTATTTCTAGTCAATAATAGTGCTTGTTATGCATGTTTTGAAGCTTAACCTCCAACATTTGCGCATGATCAGATTTTCAGCCAGGGCGGAACACGATAGCTAAATGAAGTGAAAAAGGTGTGAACGCAAGTTTGCCACCGCGACCAACGGAAGCGCGTGGCAAGCTGATCGTGAACCTTTTTTCAGGAATTTACTAAAGTGTGTAGACCGTTAAGGCTGCCAAAGAATAAGAAAAGTTCTATTGCTATATTTTATTAATAAAAATAATTCTTCTTCGAAGGATTTCGCCATCCCGCTTGACTTTCGTAGTCCACAAAGAATATTTTTACGTCGGCCTGACTTTCGTAATCCACAAAAAATATTTTGCGTTTCGCTTGGCTTTCATAGGCTGTAAAAAACCATTTTCCGTCGTTATGTCCCGCTTGACTTTCGTATTTTACGCGATAGACTTTCAAATCTGCTTGACTTTCGTACTTTACGACAAATACTTTTACATCTGCTTGGCTACCATATTTGGTCGAAAATACCCTTTGTGCATTTGAGAATAAGGGAAATAGTAGTAAGGAGAATAAGAAGAGTGTGTTTTTCATTTTTTTGTTTTAAATAAGGTGAATATATCCGTTGTCTACCCTTAGGTTACTCGGGAAGTTTGTAGTGTACAATCCGCCTGTGCCAAGACCTTGCGGTAATGGGTTGTCATATTGCGCGGTGAATTCGCAAATGGCTTTTAACCCGATATTACTTTCCAAAGCGGAGGTCATCCACCAAGGTATTTTGCGTTCTTCGGCCATTGATATCCATTCTTTACAACCTTGAATTCCGCCATGTAAACTTGGCTTCAAGATAATAAATTGTGGTGATATGGTGTCTAAAAGTTTTCCTTTTTCTGAAATTTCATTAATGCCAATTAATTCTTCGTCTAAGGCAATAGGGCAGGGAGTAGATTTACAAAGTTCGGACATTTCTGACCATTGATTAGCTTTGATGGGTTGCTCAATTGAGTGTATATCTAATTGCGCCAATTGTTCTAAAAGTTCGGGTGCTTGTTTTACTGAAAAACCACCATTTGCATCGACGCGTAAAGTGATTTCATCAGGGGAAAACTGTTTGCGTATGCCTTTTAGTAAAGCGAATTCAGTATCCCAATCTATAGCTCCGATTTTCATTTTAATGGTGTGAAATCCGGCTTTTATTTTTTCTTCAATTTGTTGTGACATAAAGGCTTCGTTGCCCATCCAAATTAATCCATTAATGGGGATTTTTTGTTGTCCACGGGAAAAAGAATTGTCAAAGTATATTTGATTTCCGCCGTTCTTAAGATCTAAGTAAGCGCATTCTAATCCAAATAAAAGAGACGATGTATTGCGAAATAGTGTGCCCCAATTTTGTGGTTGGATACTGCCTGCGTTGATGCCATCGCAGAGTATTTGCAGTTCATTTTCATAGGCTTCATTTGAAGTGTAGTCAAGTGACAATCCTGGGATGACACTGCATTCTCCTTTTCCTGTTTTCCCGTTTTCTTCTAGCGAAAGTATCCACGAATGTTTGATTTCTAAAACGCCTCGAGAAGTACCTGCTGGTCTTTTAAAGGTAAGTGGTGAGTAGGTGAATGTTGCTTTCATATTAAATCCAGATGGTGATAAAAAATAAGATAGATATAGCAAATGTCGCTAGTGATACCACTTTTAATTCAGGATCAAATGCTTTTGCATCTTCTATACGAGCCACTCTTTTCAAGTGTTGAGCTAATACAAGAAATGGAAGTAGAGAAAAGAATTCCCAATTGTACTCTTTAGCAGATAGGAAATAAACCCAAGTGAACATTGCGCCTAGAATCAATAATGTATGATAGTATTTTGCGCGATTTGCGCCGATTTTCACTACCAAAGTGTTTTTGTTTGCGAGTATATCCGAAGAACGGTCACGCATGTTGTTCAGATTTAGTACAGCAGTGGAAAGAAAACCAATGGTGCAGGAAGGTAGTAAATTTAACCAATCTATGGTCTTGCTAAATAAGGTGTATACCCCCATAACGGCAACTAAACCGAAGAAAATAAAAACCATAATGTCGCCCATTCCATGGTATCCATAGGCGCGTTTACCCACTGTATAGGTAATGGCAGCTATAACGCAAAAAACGGCAAGTAGGGCATAAAAATAGATGCTTTCGACAGGCATTTTCTGTGTACCGAAATGAATCAATAAACTTGCGAAGACAAAACTTATTAACGTGAATATAAGAATGGCATTTCGCATCATTTTCACGGAAATAGCTCCTGATTGAATGGCTCTATCAGGGCCAATTCGCGTATCGTTATCAGTTCCTTTTACACCATCCCCATAATCATTTGCCAAATTTGAAAGTATCTGAAATGAAATGGTTGTTGCCAAGGCAAGTGCGAAAATAATCCAAGAAATATATCCTTGAGAAAAGGCAATTCCTGACCCTATTATAATGCCTGATAAACTTAAGGGAAGCGTTCGCGGTCGAGCCGCATCTGTCCAATCTTTAAATGTTGCCATGTTGCAAAAGTAATTGTTTTTTGAACGGTGCGTGTTTTTTTACTTTAGCTTTTACTATTTGTAAAGGGTTGGCCATTAATTTGTATTTTTAGAGGAGTTAAAAATGAGTAACGAAATGAATCTAACAGCACTTTTGGGAATTGAGTTTCCTGTTATTGTAGCCCCTATGTTTTTGGTGTCTAATGAAATGATGGTGATAGAAGCGGTTAAATGTGGTGCCACAGCTGCGATTCCTGCGTTAAATTATCGTACAGTGTCAGATTTGCGTGAGGGAATACAGTCAATAAAAGAAGTTGTTGATGGGCCGTTTGGAATTAATCTTATTGTGAATGCTTCGAATATTCATTATAAGAAACAATTGGAAGTTATTTGTGAAGAGAACGTAGCCTTTGTCATTACGTCTTTAGGGTCACCCGCTGAAACAATCCAAGCTTGTCATGATAAAGGGATCAAGGTTTTTTGTGATGTTACAGACTTAAAATTTGCATTGAAAGTGGAGCAAATGGGGTGTGATGCAATTATAGCTGTCAACAAAGAGGCTGGAGGACATGCTGGGAATATTTCTTTTAAAACATTAATTCCTGATCTGGTAGCTAACTGTAAGGTTCCGATTATCTCAGCTGGAGGAGTGGGTACAGGGCAAGAAATGGCACAAATGATGGCGTTGGGAGCTGCAGGTGTTTCGATGGGCAGTTTGTTTATTGCAACAGAAGAGTCTGAGGTTACCCAAGGATATAAAGAAGCGTGTGTGGAATATGGGGCTAAAGACATTGTTCGAACAACTAAATTGTCAGGTACACCTTGTACCGTTATAAATACCCCATATGTTCAGAAAATAGGGACTAGTCAAAGTTGGTTAGAGAAAACGTTAAACAAAAATAAAAGGCTGAAGAAGTACGTAAAAATGCTTGTGTTTTCTAGAGGTATGAAGTCCCTAGAGAAAGCAGCCTTCAGCACAACATACAAAACCGTTTATTGTGCGGGACCAAGTATAGAGTATACCAAAGAAATCACTTCTATGCGCACCATTTTTAAGCGTTTAAAAAAAGAGTTTTATGGACAAGATTGAACAAATAGGATATTGGAAAAAAATGGTTCTACTTTTGGGATGGTTTAAGATCCCAATGATTGGATATTTAAAACCGCGCTTGTTAGTATTAAATGAACAGCATGTTTCCGTGCGGATAAAGTTGAGGAGAAGGAGTAGAAACCATTTGAATTCAATGTATTTTGGAGCTTTAGCGGTTGGTGCAGATTTATGTGCTGGACTTCATGCGTTTTACTTTACAAAAAAGATGAATAAAAAAGTCTCCTTTGCGTTTAAAAGCATGGATGCAACTTTTTTGAAACGTGCAGAAAGTGATGTTGTTTTTGAGTGTAATGAAGGGATGTTAATTTATGAAGCCGTTTTAAAAAGTGAGGAGACAGGGATGCGTGTAAACCAGAAGGTACGCATTGAAGCAAAAAATATGGAGGGAGAAGTGGTTGCTGTTTTTCACATGGAATCTTCTGTTAAAGTGAAATGAGAAAACCGTTTTATTGATTACCTTTGTCTAAACTAAAACATCAGAGATGAAACTTATTTCTCCACTAGAGTTAAGAAATAACAAGGACAAATTCACGATTGTTGATGTACGCGAACCTTATGAATACCAATTTGGCAATATTGGATGTGAAAATATCCCTATGGCAGAGGTTTGTGTAAAGATCACTGAAAAAACACTAGATACTCCTTTGTTGTTGGTCTGTAAATCGGGAGGCCGAGCTTCGGCAGTAGCAAATTACTTGGAAACGGCATTGCAAATGTCCGAGGTTTGTGTGCTTGAAGGAGGGTTACAAAATTGGGTAGAACTTGTTGAACCAACCCTTATCTTGGATTAATGATGGATACACTACACACAATTTTAGACTTCTTCTTACATCTTGATCAACACCTTTTTGAAATGATTCAAAATTATGGAGTTTGGATTTATGTAATTTTATTCTTAATCATTTTTGTAGAAACGGGACTTGTGGTAATGCCATTTTTACCAGGAGATTCCTTGTTGTTTGCAGCCGGAACTTTTTGTGCAGGATTTGTGAATGAAGCAGGAGAAACAGCGAGTTTAAACTTGTTGCTGGTTCTTGGCTTACTTATTGTAGCCGCGGTTCTAGGGGATGGTTTAAACTATTTACTAGGTAAGAAAGTAGGTGATAAAATGTTAGGGATTAAACTACGAGGTAAGCCAATTATTCAACAAAAATATATTGATCAAACACATGATTTTTTTGACAAGCATGGGCCGAAAACGATAATTATCGCTCGATTTGTTCCTATTGTAAGAACATTTGCTCCATTTGTTGCTGGAATTGGTAAAATGGAATATGCTAAGTTTTTGCGATTCAATGTGATTGGTGGTGTTGTTTGGGTTGTTGGGTTGACGCTACTTGGATTTTTCTTCGGAAATATTCCATTTGTAAAAAAGAATTTCGAACTTGTCATTTTTGGAATTATTGGGCTTTCGCTTGTTCCGATGATCGTAGAAGTAATAAAAATGAAAAGAAAAACTAACGGATAAATAAGGATTATGAAGAAATTTGGTCTAGTAGGAAGTCGTTTAGGGCATTCATATTCAAAAACGTTTTTTACAACTTATTTTGAAGAATACAATATAGATGCAAGCTATGAAAACATGGTTGTTCCTTCAATAGAGGACTTGAATATAGTGTTGAATTCAGGTATCGATGGTTGTAATGTAACGATACCGTATAAAGAAACAATTATTCCTTTCTTGGATGAATTGTCTCAAGAGGCAAAAGCAATTGGAGCTGTTAACTGTGTTCAAATTAAAGATGGAAAGAAGATCGGATATAATACGGATGCTTTTGGTTTTCAACAATCGATTAAACCTTTTTTAACGAATCGACACGAGAGAGCAGCAATTTTCGGGACAGGAGGAGCTTCTAAAGCAGTTGAATATGTGTTAAAACAATTGGGAATAGATGTGATTTTTGTTTCAAGGACGCCAAAAGGTGAGAATCAATTTGATTACTCTAATGTAAATGAACATTTATTAAAAGCGTGTAAGTTGCTAATAAACACGACTCCTGTAGGGATGTATCCAAACGTTGACGAGACATTACCTATTCCGTTTGAATTCCTTACTTCAGAGCATTTGGTTGTGGATTTAATTTACAATCCCTCTGTAACTAAATTGTTAGAAAATGCTCGTGCGGCTGGAGCTCAAATTTTGAATGGTGAAACCATGCTTAAGCAGCAAGCATTAAAATCTTGGGATATTTGGAGTGCTAAATAAGTTGAGATACTCTTATTTTAATTCGTTAGAAATAGAGCCAATGTCCATAAAACACGTCCCCTTTCCAGCGTAATGCAGGGAAGGGGATTTTTATATAATTGAATTGTTTCAATAGTACGTTTAACCAAGGCTTCTTTGTTTTTATTCTACTAAAGTCAATGTCTAAAGACATTAAGAATTCTCTTTGGGCATGAAAGGATTTTGAAGGGTCTGAAAGATTGGTATAATCATTTAAGACTCCATTTATCTTTCCATCAACAGAATATCCTAAAGAAAAACATAACCATTTAGGTAAAGGGTTGTTTCTTCCAAAAGTAGATAAGTTTATACTTAACCAGTAAGTTTGACCGTTATAATCTTTTAATAAACGTTCTGTAAAAGTGGAACCCAATACTGAAGGACGTTCTTTTGCGTATGTAGTTGGATGATAGGAGAATTTCATTAATATACGTTGTTCTTTCCAAGTTAATTGTTGGGCTAGAAAAAGAGATGAGCCAAATGTATTAGCTGCAACATCCCACCAGGAGAAGCCCCAATCTCTTGAGAAACCGTCTAGCAGTTCCAACGTCAATTGATAACCTGTAGAAACGCCAAAACCCATAAGTGTAGCAGAAGTATTGTTCCAACCAGACCAATGGAATAAATCATATGTTAAAGAAGAAAGTTTGTTTGCGGTATATATGTGACCCATCTTGTCCATTTGTAACCATTCGTTACCATCGTTAAAAAAATGGAAAGATGATTTTGGAACATCTTTGTACCACACTTGAGATAAGCCAATCATAGATCCCGACCATGCGACGCCAATCCCTACCGATGTGCCAATCGTTCTTCCTTTATGTAGACTATCAGCCCGCTCAAAGAATGTTTGAGCAAAAAGAAAGCAAGGTGTAAAAACGGTTAACAAAAGCAATCGCATGAACGAAAATATTCAAAAAATCTAAAATCATCACTAAAGGGAAGATGAATATCAGTGAAACCAGAGATATTATTCTATTTTTACTAGATAACATTTAAGAAAATTACAAAATGGGAATTAGATTGCAAAAAGATTGGAGTGATATTAGAAGTAATGACAGCTGGGCGATTTTTAAAATCATGGCAGAGTTTGTTGAAGGTTATGAAAAAATGTCAAAGATAGGACCGAGTATTTCTGTTTTTGGATCTGCCCGTACAAAAGAGGATAGTCCTTATTATCAAATTGCGGTTGAAATATCAAAGCTATTGGCCGAGGCTGGATATGGAGTTATTACAGGTGGAGGACCTGGAATTATGGAAGCAGGAAATAAAGGTGCTCAACTCGGGAAAGGAAAGTCAATAGGATTAAACATTGATCTTCCTTTTGAGCAGTTTGATAATCAATATATAGATAAAGATTCTAACTTGAAGTTTGATTACTTCTTTGTTAGGAAAGTGATCTTCGTAAAATATTCTCAAGGGTTTGTTGTTCTTCCAGGAGGATTTGGAACCTTGGACGAAATGTTTGAAGCACTAACATTAATTCAAACCAATAAAATTAATAAAAGACCAGTTGTTATGATTGGAAAAAGCTATTGGCAAGGATTGGTGGAATGGTTAGGACAAGTAATGCTTGCTGAGGGAAATATCTCTGTTAATGATTTAGATTTGTTTAGAGTTGTGGATACAGCACAAGAAGCAATGGATTACATTGAAGAATTCTATAAAACGCATCAATTGTCACCTAATTTTTAATTGTATATTTGTTCCATTAGTTATACGTAATGAGTACATTGGAAAAAGTTAAAAATTTGATTTTCACGAAACGATTTGCCTTAAATATTATGGCAATTGTAGCGTCTTTGTTGGTGTTTGTTTTTTTACTTAAGTTTTACTTAGGTGTGTCTACAGCCCACGGTGAGAAAATAGAAGTGCCAAATCTAATTGGGAAAAACGAAAAGGATTTGGTCAACATTCTTGGTCAGATCGATTTAGAATATGAAGTCTCAGAAACGGTGTATGCTCCTGAAAAACCTGAAGGTACAATTATTTCCCAAGACCCATTGCCCTCAAAGGAAACTAACGTTTTCATCAAAAAAGGGCGTGCTATTCGTGTTAAAATCTCAAAGAAATCTCAACTGATAGATTTACCTGTGTTAGTAGATAAATCGGAGCGATTTGCTGTTAACGTTTTGAATAGCAGAGGTTTTAAATATAGAATTGAATATAAGCCTTCTGTTGAGTCTGCTGGTGCTGTTATTGAACAATTGTATTCAGGCAAGAAAGTCATTGAAGGACAGAAAATTCCGATTGGGTCAATGATTACTTTGATCGTTGGAAAGCGTGCTGATGCAATTGACATAGAGTTACCTGATTTAGTTGGCAGAAGTATTTGCGATGCTAAATCGCGATTAAGTGGATCGGCATATATTAACTTGGTGGTTATTTGTGATAATTGTGCAACAGCATCAGATTCATGCAATGCAATAGTTAATTTGCAAAGCCCAGAATATTTGGAAGGAAAATACGTTTCTGGTTCATCAACAATTACAATTCATGCATCAAAATAGATTAATCTTATTTTTTTTCTTGGCACTAATTAGCCATGAATTCACTATTGCTTACGCACAAGAAGGCGAGGAGCCAATCATGTTTAATTTAGAATTAATGAATGAGCCTCATACTGTTCAAAAGAGCGGTGTACTGGCCACGTTTGATAGTACGTTCATTTATTATTCTGATACTTTGCAATTACCTTTTTTTGATGAGTTTTCTAAAAATAAAATTCAAAAATATCAGGCGACACCTACTGATCCAGGAGTGACGAGTGAATTGTATTACGCATTACTTGATGAAAATGATGTACCTTATGCTGTTGGAACTTCTTTTTCTAGAATGCAAACATTCAAAAGCACATTTAATGTTAATACAGGAGGGACTACAAAACAAAACTTTCCTGGGATAAATGTGAAATATTCGAATTTGTCTAGATACCCTGTTGTTTATGAAACCATAACAGTGTTTCCAGCTTATCATATATATGATACTGTTGGTATTGTGAATACACCAGATACCATTCGTTTGACTTCGCCGGATGTTGAACAAAAGACAGCAAGACAGTTTTTTAAATGGGTAAATGAACCAAGCAAATTATGGATTGACGAAAACGCTTACCATAATTATCGCTTTGCGATTAAACCTTGGTCTTTAGGTGTCATGACTTTCGATGGTTTGGATAGCAAAGGGTTCCCGTATGCGATAGGGACAAATAGTAGAGGATATGCAGACTATTTAACAACAAAGCCTATTGATCTTAGCGGGTATACATTAGCCGATTCCTTATATCTATCTTTCCTTTATCAATTTGAAGGATTTGGTGATCAGCCTGAGGCGAATGACTCATTAATCGTTCAATTTCTAGATGTACAAACAGGTAATTGGCATAAAGCATGGTCAAAAAACGGAAAACCAGGTGATGGGAAATTTCACTTTGCGCATATTCCAATTAAAAGTGCAGCTTATTTAACGGATGCCTTCCAATTCCGATTTGTGAATTATGGTGATCTTTCTGGAGCTCTTGATCATTTTCATGTAGATTACGTTCATTTTAGAGCGCTTTCTGGTAGACAAGATACATTAGTAGAGGATTTTGCGTTGGTTTATCCAACGCAGTCTTTGCTCGAGAAGTATACGAGTATCCCTTGGGATCATTATCGAAATAACCCGAATGGAAAGATGAACTCAAAGATGGAGATGGTTGTTCGAAATTCTTATTTAAATGGAGGGGTTAATATTTCTTCTGCAAATGGAGCAAAAGTAAATGTTTTTCATGACAATAATTTAGAAGGAACAATTACGATTAATGGACAGGCGATGGTTGGATTTAATCCACCTACACAACCTATTCCTGATTACGCTCCAAGAACAACATATAGTTCTGTACATCCAATTACTACTTATAATTTTGATGTAACTAAACCTGGTAATCATCAAGTGTTTAATGTACAGACTATTGCAAATGTTCCGGTAGGATCCAATTTTTCAGGTAACGACACATCCGTTGTTCAACAAGTTTTTAGAAACTATTACGCCTATGATGACGGAACAGCAGAGAAAGCTTATGGGACTCAAGGTATACAATCTAGATTAGCGGTTCAATTTGATGCATATGAACAAGGAGAAATTCTTGGAGTTATGATGCATTTTGTTCCAACTGTAACAAGTGTAACAAACCATTTATTTCAACTTTGTATTTGGGAAGATGAAAATGGAAAGCCTGGTAGTATTATTTATGAAGACAATAGTTTTAATTTAAGACAACCTTCATATGGATATGGTAGAAATGGATTTGTGGAATATTGGACAGAGCACCCTGTTGCCGTGCCGCAGAAATATCATATTGGATGGAGGCAATTAGATGCACCTAAATTAGGAATCGGTTTGGATAAAAATAATGATAGACATCAGTTTACAAGTTACAGCATTGACAACGGAGCGACTTGGACTCCCTCAGAAATTGAAGGTGCAATCATGATTAGACCAATTTATTCGACATCTATGGATAATGAAATGAATGTGCCAGTTGTGTCTAAAGAGAACTTCTTAGCTTTTCCTAATCCAACAAATGGGCAGGTTACCATTGATGGCAATTTTAAGGGGGGAGAAAAATTTATTGTTAGAGATATTACCGGAAGAGAAATTCAGAATGTAAACACACCAATAATTGATTTGAGTGATTCACCTTCAGGAATGTATTTCATTGAGGTGCGTGGTAGTTATGCAAATACGATTAAAGTAGTTAAAAAATAATGAGAGAAGAAGAGGAGTTCGAGCAAGTTGTTGCAATGGAAGAACTTGAAGAGCAAGAGGATTTATATGAGCATTATCGTTTTAAAGCAGAGCCAGGATTAAATATAGTTCGCGTTGATAAGTTTTTGTTGGATCGTATGCCGAATACATCAAGAAATAGGATTCAAAATGCGGCTAAAGGAGGGTTTGTTGTTGTAAATAAGGTAAAGGTAAAACAGAATTATCGTGTTAAACCTAATGATGAGGTCAGTTTAGTATTACCTTTTCCTGTTCGTGAATTGAAGCTGATACCTCAAGATATTCCATTAAATATTCATTACGAAGATAAAGACTTAATTGTTGTTAATAAACCTGATAATATGGTTGTTCACCCTGGATATGGAAACTACTCCGGTACAATGGTGAATGCGTTGGTGTACCATTTCGAAAATTTACCAGAAACATCTAAAGAATATTTTGGTAGACCTGGGTTGGTACATCGATTAGACAAGCATACAACAGGTATTATGGTAGTTGCAAAAACAGAATATGCTTTGAATCATTTAGCTCAACAATTCCATGATCGTACTACTGAAAGAAGATATTGGGCACTTGTATGGGGAGATGTGAAAGAGGACGGAACCGTAACTGGAAACATTGGTCGTTCACTCAAAAATAGAAAAGTATTTGTAGTCTATCCAGAAGGAGATCATGGTAAACATGCAGTAACTCATTACAAAATACTCAAAAGATTCGGTTATGTAACGCTAGTTGAGTGTAAGCTCGAAACCGGTAGAACACATCAAATCCGTGTACACATGAAACATATTGGACATACGCTTTTTAATGATCTTGAATATGGAGGTGATGTACAATTAAAAGGACCAAAAACTGCCAAGTTTAAACAGTTTATTGAAAATGGTTTTGGACTTATAACAGGACAAGCCTTACACGCTAAAACTCTTGGATTTGAACATCCTGAAAAAAAAGAGTTCATGTTGTTTAACAGTGAGTTACCCGATGGCTATCAAAAACTTATTGAAAAATGGGAAATATTCACACAAAGCAATGATTTGATAAATGAATAGTGATGATAAAGCTTTTTATTCATCAATTTTAAGATAATTCAACACTTATTGAAAAATAAAAATTAAATTTAGCGTTGATTTTTATTATAATTCGACCTTTTTGGATTAATGAACTACTGAAATAAAGGTCGTATTAACCATAGAAAACGGAAACTATGAATAGCAAATTACTCTTAGTATCGGCGTGTTTATCGCTTGTACCTTATTCTTTTTCACAAACTAGACAAATTTACGATGCAGATCAAGCGTTTGTTAGTGAAAACTATTGTGATGCAGCAGATAAATGTGCATTAGCTTATTCTAAAATTACTAGAAAAGGAAATTCTGCAAAAAAACAAAAAGGTGAAATGGCCTTTAAAACTGCAGAAAGCTATAGACAAACAGAAAGATTTCGCGAAGCAACAGAGTGGTACGAAAGAGCAATTATCTTAGAATATTACAATGTTGAGCCTTTAGTTTATTACTATAATGCTGAAATGTATCGCGTTTTAAATGAAGATAATAAAGCAATAAAAAATTATAAAGAATATGCGAAAATTGTTCCGGGTAACTCTCGTTCAGCAATCGGAATTGAAGCAGTTGAAAAGAAAAGCACCTATGTTTCTAACCTTTCCACAAAACTGAAGGTTACAAATGAACAAAAAATTAACACAAAAAGTTTTGATATGGCGCCAATGTTCGGTGACCGAAAAGACAAAGTAATGTATTTTGGTTCTTCAAGGGACGGTTCAACTGGGTCTTCAAAAGACCCTCGTTCTTGTGAAAGCTATATGGATATTTGGGTTTCTGAATTGGACAAAAATGGAAACTGGCAGCAACCATATGTCTTGAAAAATACTGATATTAATACAGAAGATAACGAAGGAACAGTTTCATTTACTGAAAATGGTAAAATGATGGCATTTACACGTTGTCCTAATGTGAAAAAACAAAATTTAGGATGTGATATCTATACAGCTTCTCAAAAAGGAAAAGATTGGGGAGATGTTACTAAATTAGAATTAAAAGATCACGACTCTGTTTCAGTAGGACATCCTGCACTGTCAGGAGATGGAAGGTTTCTTGTATTCGCATCTGATATGCCAGGTGGATTTGGAGGATTAGATTTATGGTACTCAGAATATGATCGTAAATCAAAATCTTGGGGTAAACCCAAAAACATGGGGGCTGAAATCAACACTCCTGGAATGGATGCTTTCCCTACATTTTCCACAAATGGAGATTTGTTCTACGCAACTGATGGTAAGCCAGGACTCGGAGGATTAGATATTTTTCGCGCTGCAAAAATGGACGATCAGTACAAATGGACAAATCCAGAAAACATGGGGTCACCAATCAACTCAAACAACAATGATTATTGGTTAATAGAACATACAGATCGTACAGGATATTTTACATCAGAAAGAAAATCTGAGTTCGGAGAAAACAAGCCAGATATTTGGAAATACGAAATCCCACCATACTTATATGATATCAAAGTCGTAGTTTCTGATTTGAATGAAAAGAAAGTTAAAATCGAAGATGCCAAAGTTGTAATGACATCTACAGAAGGTGAAACTTGGGAAGGCTATACCAATAAACAAGGGGTTGTATTCTGGGACAAAAAACCAAATGGAGATCGTTATATCAACGAGAATGGTACTTATACAATTAGCGTAGCTAAAAATGGTTACCATGACGATGCAGCCGGCACAAAAATTACAACAGTTGGATTACGCTACGACCAAAACTTCGTTGTAGACATGGCATTATTACCAAAAAAACCAATTCGTCTTCCAGAAGTACGTTACGCATTAGCTAGATGGGAATTACTTGTTGACTCAACAATTAATTCAAAAGACTCATTGAATTTCGTAAGAGACTTATTGAATGAACACCCAGGAATGGTGTTAGAATTATCTTCACATACGGATTCACGTGGATCTGATAAAGGAAACCAAACTTTGTCTGAAAATCGTGCTAGACAGTGTTACGTTTACCTAGTAGACGAGCAAGGAGTAGACCCAAGAAGAATAGTTCCGGTAGGACGTGGGGAATACGAGCCAAGAATGGTGTTTAGAAATGGAGATAAATTTGAAGATGTTGCTCCAAGAGACGAAGAAGGTAATATCATTAGTGGATGGACAGAAGTGAAGTTGACTGAAGCATTAATCAACTCTTTTATGAAGAAAGATAAAGCTCTTTTTGACAAACTACACGGATGGAACCGTAGAACAGAAGGTAAAGTACTACGTTTAGACTTTAATCCTGAAACAGCATCAGATGCACCCGCTGCATATAGAGAGTTTAAACAAGTTAAACAATAATAATTCTTAAAGACAAAAAAAGGCTTGGATTTCCAAGCCTTTTTTTGTAAATTCATATCTAACACTATTTTGGAGATATGAAAGAGGCATACCTACACTACATCTGGATCACGCAAAGTTTTAATGGCATTGACCTTAAAACAACCTCCAATGAAACGATTAATATCATACAACTCGGCACACACAATAAAAATGCTGACGGACCAGACTTCCTATTTGCAAAAATTCAAATAGACAACATCATTCTTGTTGGACATATAGAGATTCATACGAATTGTAAAGAGTGGTTTCATCACAAACACCATCTTGATAATAATTATGACAATGTAATTCTGCATGTGGTATATGAAGATGATTGCAAAGGTAAATTGCCTCAAATACCAACTCTAGAACTGAAAAATCGCTTGCAATATACCAGTTATCAGCAATGGCAAAATATGACAAAATCCAAGGATATATATCCTTGCGCTAGCTATAAAACGCAAATTCCAGAATTCATTCAATTAAATACCTTGTATACCGCCTTTATTCAACGATTAGATCGAAAAATTAATTCTATCAAACAAAATTACGGCGACTTGCCACTTAATGATATTCTAAAAGTTTTGGTTTCAAGAGTTATGGGCTCCGTTATCAATGCTGATGCTTTTGCACAGTGGACTGAAAAGTACTGGTTGTCCCATCCTACACAAAACCAAAATGCTCCCAATATTCAAATTAAGAAGAAGGGGGTGAGGCCTGGCTCGAATCCAAATCGGAGAATGATTCAATTGAGATGGATCTTCGAGAACTGGGAATTAATGAAAATGGAAATTGAACACATTTCAGACTATAAAGTCTTTCGTAAACAATGGATGAGTAGATTAAATCAAAACGCACCAATCCCTTTTACCAACTTTGTGATCGACAACCTTTTCATTAATGCTCTTTTAATTGCGATTTTCTATCGAGCAGATCAGTTAGATGACGACGAGGCGAAACAACGAATTGTACAATTGTACGATCAAATTCCAGCCGAGCGTAACACAACAGTAGATCAATGGCAACAACAATTGTATCCTATAACCTCCGCA
Source organism: Taishania sp. (assembly GCA_030150045.1). Taxonomy (GTDB): domain Bacteria; phylum Bacteroidota; class Bacteroidia; order Flavobacteriales_D; family Crocinitomicaceae; genus Taishania. Next base: position 132,033 of record JASLGM010000020.1, on the reverse strand, counting down.
TTGCAAAGCCAAGGCATTTTGGAATGGACAAGCCATGCTTGTAAAAACAAGCAGTGTTTGACATGCCCAATCGGTCATAAGTGTTTGCAACTATTCTAATGGACTTTTGTTTGTTGTTAATTGGGCAGCCTTAACGGTCTACGCGCTTTAGTAAATTTGTGTAAAAGTGCTCATTTGCTATTTGCCACGTGCTTCCTTATGGTCGCAGTGGCAAATTAGCATTCGCAACTTTTACACCACATTTAGCTATCACGCATTGCCCTAGCTGAGTGTAGGTAAAGATCAAATGATATTAACATAATTTAAGGTCAACGGTAAACAGAATAAAAGGCTACTTTGCTATTTTACTTATTTGTATATTTGAAAAAAAAATCATGCGAATTATACAAAAAATTGTTTTCTATTTTGAAATGCGTTCATATGGTGTTTGTGAATGGTGGGCTAAAAAAGTAGGTATTCGCACGAATAAAGTTAGGTTGGGTTTTATTTATGCATCCTTTCTCACTCTAGGTTCATCCTTATTTATTTACCTAATGATGGCTTGGATACTAGAGCATAAACATTATTTTAAATTAAAGAAGTCAAAGGCACATTCTATCTGGGATATTTAATATGAGAATTCTAATCACTGGTTCTAATGGTTTATTGGGACAACATCTCGTTTCACAATTAATAAAACGTAAAACATCTTTTTTAGCAACTTCAAAAGGAGAAAATAGAAATTCTAAATGCCCTAAAGAAAACTATTCCACTTTAGATATTACAGACTCTACTGTTTTCGAAACACTACTTGATCAATTCCATCCAACTCATGTAATTCATACAGCAGCAATTACCAATGTAGATTTTTGTGAGTTAAATCCAGAGGAATGTGAATTAATAAACGTCTTTGCGGTAAAGCAAATGTTTCAAATTTGTGAGAAAAGAAATGTTCACTTTCAGTTATTGTCCACTGATTTTGTTTTTGATGGAGAAAACGGTCCATACAAAGAAACCGATTTAGTTAATCCTTTGAGCGTTTATGCAAAAAGTAAAGTAGAAGGAGAAAATTATTTGTTTAATAGCACTTCAAAGAATTGGTCTATTGCTAGAACAATTATTGTATACGGACCAGGTGAAAATCTTTCTAGAGGTAACCTAATAGAATGGGCATTAGATGCGCTTCCAAAGCAACAGCCAATGCAGTTAGTAAATGATCAATTTCGAGCTCCAACTTGGGTCGGAGACCTTGCTTGGGGTTGTCTTCGTATTTGTGAATTGAATGAAAATGGTGTCTTTCATTTGTCAGGACCACAAAGCTTTTCAATCGTCAATATTGTTAAAAGAATTGCAGTACATTGTAATTATTCCACTGCTGCAATAGAAGAAATTAGTTCTTATATGCTTTCACAGCCTGCTAAAAGACCTCCTAAAACAGGATTTATTTTGGAAAAAGCAAATAAAGTATTAAATTATAGTCCTAAAGAGATAGAGGAAACTATCGATATACTTAGGACTACTTATGAGACCAGAACTAATTTCTAAAAGAATAAAGAGAGGGAGCTTTGTGCTTATCTTCTTTCTTTTATTTACGGCCTTTATACCAAGAATTAAACATCTATTTATTCCTGTAGTGGATAATGAAGTTTTTCGTTTAGTAGACAGTTATGATGAACATGTACGTAGTGCTGAAGATCGTAAACGAGAAATAAAGAAATACGTTAGTGCTAAAAAAAGTAAATATCGCAAACCGCCTGCTATTTTCGATCCAAACTTGTATTCAAAAGAAGAGTGGATGCATCTAGGTCTATCAGAGAAACAAGCAGAAGTAGTATTTAATTTTGCTGAAAGAAGAGGTATCTATTCAGAAGAAGATATAACTAAAATATATGTTATTTCTGACGAATTTAAAAACGTTATTGTCGATTCAATTAGATTTGGTGTAAAACCAAATAAATATCAGCAAAAGAATGAATCTAAATACACAGCAGATAACACCAATAAAAAAACAAAAGTTGTTGAATTGAATACTGCTGAAGAAGAAGGACTACTGGAGGTCAAAGGTATTGGTCCATACTATGCTAAAAATATATTAATTTATAGACAAAAATTAGGAGGTTTTTATTCTGTTTCACAGTTGTTAGAACTTTATAAAATGGACAGTGTTAAATACCTTTCTATTATGAACTCATTTACAGTTGATCCTAGTAAAATCAAAAAAATAGATATAAATACATGTACAATAGAAGAACTCGCTAAACATCCATATATTTCTAAAAATGTTGCAAATTCCATTGTTAAGATGCGAGTCAAGTGGGAAAAATATTCTAATTTCGACCAACTTCTTAAATCGGATCTTATTGATAAGGAGTTATTGCAAAAAATACAACCATATTTAACGTTGTCACCATGACCATACAAGACAAAATAAAAAATGTAATTCGTGATGTACATGATTTCCCCCAAAAAGGAATTATCTTTAAAGACATCACACCAATCATGTTAAATCCAGAATTATCTAACGAAATTGTTGATTTTTTATATGAGCAATATAAAGATCAAAATTTGGATGCAATAGCAGGAATTGAGAGTAGAGGATTCCTTTTTGGATACCCTTTAGCCATGCGACTAGGATTACCTTTTATCTTAATTAGAAAAAAAGGTAAGCTTCCATACAATAAAATAGCACATGATTACGCTTTAGAGTATGGAACAGCTAGTATAGAAATGCATATTGATGCGGTAAAAAAAGGTGATCGTATCCTTATTCATGATGATTTGTTAGCCACAGGAGGTAGTGCGGAAGCGGCTGCAGTTCTTGTAGAGAAATGCGGAGCTGAAGTTGCAGGATTTAATTTTCTTGTGCAATTAGATTTCTTAAATGGAACAGATCGAATCAAAAGCTATTCAAACAATATAACTAATTTAGTAAGCTATTAATTATTTTATAACTGTACCCCGATTATGAATTTTGAATTGAATGAAAATCAAAAAATGATCACGCAAATGGTGCGTGATTTTGCTGAAAAAGAAATTAAACCCTATATGTCTCAATGGGATGCAGATGAGTTTTTCCCCGTTGAAACTATGAAAAAATTAGGGGAGCTTGGATTATTAGGGATTTATATTCCTGAAGAATATGGAGGAAGTGGTTTTTCCTATGATGAATATGTTACCGCGCTTATTGAATTAGGTAAAGTGTGTGGAGGATTAGGATTAAGTGTTGCTGCACATAATTCATTGTGCACTGGGCATATATACTATCATGGAACAGAAGATCAAAAGAAAAAATTCTTACCAAAGTTAGCTTCTGGTGAATTTATTGGGGCATGGGGATTGACGGAGCCAAATACGGGGTCTGATGCAATGAGAATGAAAACCACTGCGGTCAAAGAAGGGAATGAGTGGGTTATTAATGGAGCCAAAAATTGGATTACACACGGGTTGTCCGGAGATGTAGCAGTAGTATTAGTAAGAACCGGTGAGTTATTAGATTCAAAAGGAATAACTGCATTCATTATTGAAAAAGGAATGCCTGGGTTCTCAGCAGTACAAATCAAGGATAAATTAGGTGTTCGTGCCTCAGAGACAGCAGAATTGATTTTTGACAACGTTCGCGTTCCCGAAGAAAATGTAATTGGAGAAGTAGGAATGGGATTTGTGCAAGCAATGAAAGTTCTTGATGGTGGACGTATCTCAATCGCCGCTTTGTCATGTGGTATTGCAAGAGGTGCATATGAAGCATCTGTTAAATATGCAAAAGAAAGAGAACAATTCGGACAAGCGATTGCAAACTTCCAAGCTATCGGATTTAAGTTAGCAGATATGGCAACTGAAGTCGAAGCCGCTGAATTGTTAACTTTCCAAGCAGCATATAGAAAAAATAATAATTTACCAATGACAAGAGAAGGTGCTTTCGCTAAGTATTTTTCTTCAGAAGTAGCAGTTAAATGTGGGAATGAAGCTGTTCAAATCATGGGTGGATACGGGTATACAAGAGAATATCCAGCAGAGAAGTTCCTTAGAGATGCTAAGTTAATGACAATTGGTGAAGGGACCTCTGAAATACAGAAACTTGTTATTTCTAGAGATATTTTGAAATAAACTTTTGATTGTTCAAAAAGAAATATTATTTTTGCAATCCCGATTAAGAAATTAAGATAAATAAGATATGTTAATTATTCCAGTAAAAGAAGGCGAGAACATCGAAAGAGCGCTTAAGAAGTACAAGAAAAAGTACGATAAAACAAATGTTATGAAACAATTGCGCGCGCGCAAAGAGTTTATTAAACCGTCTGTGATTAATCGTCAAAACATGATCAAAGCGGTTTACCGTGAGCAAATGAGAGCTGCAGAAATGTAGTAACTTTTTCTTTAAAGAAACGTAAAAGGAGTCTATATGACTCCTTTTTTGTTTTATGATGTTTTTTTTAGTTATCTGAGTGTTGAGAAACGTTACTCGGATCATACGATTATTGCTTATATTAAAGATGTTGAGCAGTTCTTTGAGTTCTCTCCTATCGAGGATGTTAAAGGAATGAATGAGATTACGAACAAAACTATCAGATCTTGGGTTGTTAATAATGTTGAGAAAGGGAGTGGTGGACGTACGATCAATCGTAAATTAGCAAGTCTAAGAACCTATTTTAAACTTCTGCAAAGAAATGGGGTTCTTGCTAATAACCCAGCTAAAATGGTTCAAGGTCCCAAAGTTGAAAAAAGACTCCCCGCTTTTGTAGATGACCTGAAAAGAAGGGAGGTCACTTCGGTAGACTTCCCGGTTAGAGATGCTCTTTTAGTTGAATTGTTTTATCAAACAGGTATTAGGCTTTCAGAGCTTGTAGAACTTAAAGTTGTTGATGTTGACGATTCAAAGATAAAAGTAATTGGTAAAGGAAATAAAGAGCGCTTAATACCTATAAGCCCTCTGTTATACGCTTCTATAATTGATTATAGAGCATCCTTGCCATTAATTTTTAGGGAAAATCCTAGTCTTTTATTGACGGATAGTGGTAAAAAATTGTATCCTAAATTTGTCTATAGAAAAATTAATGCTTATCTTTCTGTTGTAGCAAATGTGAAAAAGAATAGTCCGCACGTGTTACGCCATACTTTTGCTACGCACATGTTAAATAATGGGGCGGGATTAGAAGTAATTAAAGAATTACTTGGACACACAAGTTTGGCAGCCACACAGGTGTATACACATAATTCATTTGCGAAATTAAACTCAATTTATTCACAAGCCCATCCTAGGGGCGTTAAAAAGAAAAGTAATTATGGAGGTGAAAGTTAATCCTGTAAATTTTACAGCAGACAAGAAGTTGATCACTTTTGTTAGTGAGAAAGTGGATAAGTTAAATCTTTTCTTTGATAATATCATTTCGGGAGAAGTGTTTTTGAAAGTTGACAAGGATCAAGAAAAGGAAAATAAGGTGGCTGAAGTTAGGATTTTTATCCCTGGAAAAGAGCTGTTCGCAAAGAAACAATGTAAAACTTTCGAAGAAGCTACAGATTTAGCTGTAGATGCATTAAAAAGACAAGTGGACAAGCATAAAGGTAAAATGACATCATAAATTATTAAGAATGAAATATATAAACAAAGGCACGTATTATAACGTGCCTTTGTTTGTTATTGAAGGAGAAATAAAAAATGAAAAAAAATGAAAAAAAAATGAAAAAGGTATTGCAGGAATAGAATTGTTGTGTATCTTTGCAATCCCAAACGGGAACAACACAACGAAAGTTCTTTAAATTATTGAAAACATATTGTACCAACAATAAAAAAAATATTAAGCCGATGTAGCTCAGCTGGCTAGAGCAGCTGATTTGTAATCAGCAGGTCGTGGGTTCGAGTCCCTCTATCGGCTCAAAAATATTATTAAGTTGGGGAGATACTCAAGCGGCCAACGAGGACGGACTGTAAATCCGTTGGTTTCACCTTCGCAGGTTCGAATCCTGCTCTCCCCACAATTAACACAATGCAATAAATAAGCGGGAGTAGCTCAGTTGGTAGAGCGTCAGCCTTCCAAGCTGAGGGTCGCGAGTTCGAATCTCGTCTCCCGCTCAATCAAAATTCAATAATTTTTACTTTAGCCGGTGTAGCTCAGGGGTAGAGTGCTTCCTTGGTAAGGAAGAGGTCACGAGTTCAAATCTCGTCATTGGCTCTGAATAGGATTAGAGTTTGATGTTTCACTCATGAGGGTTATGAGTGAAATTTTGTATATTAAAGATTTTGTTTTTTATTAACTAAGTAACAAGTAAAACAATGGCAAAGGAAAATTTTGACCGTTCCAAACCACACGTAAATATTGGGACAATTGGTCACGTTGACCACGGTAAGACTACATTGACTGCAGCTATTTCAAGCGTATTGGCAAGTCAAGGTTTGGCCGAAACTCGTGATTTCTCTACAATCGACAATGCTCCTGAAGAGAAAGAGCGTGGTATTACAATCAATACATCACACATTGAATACCAAACGAAAAACCGTCACTACGCACACGTAGACTGTCCAGGTCACGCCGATTATGTTAAGAACATGGTAACAGGTGCTGCACAGATGGATGGAGCTATCTTGGTATGTGCTGCGACAGACGGGCCGATGCCACAAACACGTGAGCACATCCTTTTAGGTCGTCAAGTAGGTGTTCCTAGAATGGTTGTATTTATGAACAAAGTAGACATGGTTGATGACGAAGAGTTGTTAGAACTTGTTGAAATGGAGCTTCGTGAATTGTTGTCTTTCTATGATTATGATGGAGATAACACACCAGTTATCCAAGGATCTGCTTTAGGAGCTTTGAATGGTGAAGAAAAATGGGTTAACACAGTTAACGCATTGATGGATGCCGTTGATAGCTGGATCGAATTACCTCCTCGTGATGTTGAAAAACCTTTCTTGATGCCAGTTGAGGACGTGTTTACAATCACTGGACGTGGAACTGTAGCTACAGGTCGTATCGAAACAGGGGTTATTAACTCAGGAGAAGGTGTTGAAATTTTAGGAATGGGTGACGAGAAGTTAACGTCTACTGTTACTGGAGTTGAGATGTTCCGTAAGATTTTGGATCGTGGAGAAGCTGGAGATAACGTAGGTTTATTATTACGTGGTATCGATAAAACGCAAATCCGTCGTGGAATGGTTATCTGTAAACCAGGTTCAACTAAACCACACAAAACGTTTAAAGCTGAGATTTACGTATTGAAAAAAGAAGAAGGTGGACGTCACACTCCATTCCATAACAGATACCGTCCTCAGTTCTATTTCCGTACAACAGACGTTACAGGTGAGATCATCTTAACAGACGGACGTGAAATGGTAATGCCAGGAGATAACGTATCTATTCAAGTTAACTTAATCGTTCCTGTAGCGATGGACAGAGGTCTACGTTTCGCAATCCGTGAGGGTGGTAGAACAGTAGGTGCTGGACAGGTAACTGAAATCGTTGAGTAATCAATAGATGAAATAAATAAAAGAGGGAGTTAAACCTCCCTCTTTACACACGGGCTTAGCTCAGCTGGTAGAGTAGTGGTTTCCAAAACCATTGGTCGTGGGTTCGAATCCTACAGCCCGTGCAACTTTTTAAAAAGAAATATAGTGTCAAAGGTTAAAAACTATATCAACGAAACGATTAACGAAATGGTTCACAACGTAACGTGGCCAACATGGAAAGAGTTGCAGAGCAACTCTATTGTCGTTGTAATTGCCTCTATTATTATTGCATTAATCATCTTTGTTATCGACTTCTTTGTAGGTATATCAGCAAGTTCTACAGGTTTCTGGAAAGGTTTGCTTGGATTTATTTACAATATATAATAATTATAATGGGAGATATCAAGAAAAGATGGTACGTTGTACGTGCAGTAAGTGGTAAAGAAAGAAAAGTGAAGGAATACCTTGATTTAGAAATCTCTCGTTTAAAATTAGATGATTTCATTAGTCAAGTGTTGATTCCAACTGAAAAAGTCTTTCAACTACGTAATGGAAAAAAAATCAGCAAAGAAAAAGCGTATCTACCAGGATATGTTTTAATAGAGGCTGCTCTAATTGGTGAGGTTCCTCACGTAATCAAAAGTATTCCTAACGTTATCGGTTTCTTAGGGACCGAAAAAGGAGGTGATCCAGTACCTATGCGCATTTCTGAAGTGAATCGTATTCTAGGTAAAGTAGATGAACTTTCAGAAACGGAAGAGGAGATGAAAATTCCTTATGTTATTGGTGAGTCTGTTAAAGTTATTGACGGACCATTTAATAATTTCTCAGGTACTATTGAAGAAATCAACGAAGAGAAAAAGAAACTTAAAGTAATGGTTAAGATCTTTGGACGTAAAAATCTATTGGAACTTAACTATATGCAAGTGGAAAAAGATATTTAAGAATATATTAACCGTAGGAGTAACAATCGCGAATAAAGCTTCCCGCGTGAGTTATGTTTGACTACACAATTTAAGTAAAATGGCAAAAGAAGTATCAGGCTTGATTAAATTGCAAATCAAAGGTGGTGCTGCCAATCCTGCTCCTCCTGTAGGACCTGCATTAGGTTCTAAAGGAGTTAATATCATGGAGTTTTGTAAGCAGTTTAATGCTAGAACTCAGGATAAGGCCGGAAAAGTAGTTCCTGTAGTTATCACTGTTTATAGTGATAAATCTTTTGATTTTGTATTGAAAACAGCTCCGGCAGCTTCGCAAATCATGACAGTTGGAAACTTCAAGAAAGGATCTGGTGAGCCTAACCGCTCTAAAATCGGATCAATTACTTGGGACCAAGTGCGTGCTATTGCTGAAGACAAACTTCCGGATTTGAACTGTTTCTCCGTTGATTCAGCAATGACAATGGTAGCTGGAACAGCTAGAAGTATGGGTGTAACTGTAAAAGGTGGTGAAGCGCCTGAAGCTAAAAAGTAGTTTTTGTTATGGGAAGAGTATCTAAGAAAAGAAAAGAGATCTTAGCTAAATTTGATTTAGAAAAGACCTACTCCTTAGCAGAAGCTAGTACTTTGGTTAAGGATATTTCTACAACGAAATTTGATGCATCTGTTGATGTTTCTATTCGTTTAGGAGTAGATCCACGTAAAGCAAATCAAATGGTTCGTGGGACTGTTGCCTTACCTCATGGTACAGGTAAAGATGTTCGCGTTTTGGTTTTGTGTACACCTGACAAAGAAGCTGAAGCTAAAGCAGCTGGTGCTGACCACGTAGGATTGGACGATTTTATCGAAAAAATCAAAGGTGGATGGACTGATGTTGATGTAATTATTACTATGCCTGCAGTTATGGGGAAAGTTGGTGCTTTAGGACGTATTTTAGGTCCAAGAGGATTAATGCCAAACCCTAAAACAGGTACTGTAACAATGGACGTTGCAAAAGCTGTAGAAGAAGTAAAAGCGGGAAAAATCGATTTTAAAGTTGACAAATATGGTAATATTCATGCGGGAATTGGTCGTGCTAGTTTCCAAGCGAATATGATTCAAGAAAATGTTAATGAGTTGATTCAAACCCTAGTTAAAATGAAACCGTCTGCTGCAAAAGGGACTTACATCAAATCGATCTATTTGAGCGCTACAATGAGCCCATCTGTTCAAGTTGATGCCAAGTCTGTTGTTGCTTAATATTTATTTGTATGAATAGAGAAGAAAAAGCAAGATATATAGATGAGTTAGTAGTGCAATTGCAAAATGCTAACATCTTCTATTTAGCAGATACAGCGGACTTGACTGTTGAAGTAATCAATCAGTTGAGAAGAAGATGTTTCCAAACCAATATCCAAATGCGTGTAGTTAAAAATACGTTATTGGCTAAGGCTATGGAAAAAGTTGAAGGGAAAAACTATGAAGATCTTGCATCTGTATTAGCTGGTTCTACTTCTATCTTGTTCTCTGAAGTAGGAAATGCTCCTGCTAAATTGATTCAAGAGTTCCGTAAAAAGAATAGCAAACCACTTTTGAAAGGTGCTTACATTGAAGAGGCAGTTTTCATTGGAGATAACCAATTAGAGGCGCTTGTGGCTATCAAGTCTAAAGAAGAACTTATTGGAGATATCATTGGATTACTTCAAAGTCCTGCGAAGAACGTTGTTTCTGGACTTTCTGGTGCTGGCCACAAAATTGCTGGTATCCTTAAGACTCTTGAAGAAAGAGCATAATTATTATTTATTTTTTGAACCTTTTTAATATTTTATAAAATGGCTGATTTAAAACAAATCGCAGAAACATTAGTTAACTTGACAGTTAAAGAAGTTAACGAATTAGCAACAATCTTGAAAGATGAGTACGGAATCGAACCTGCTGCTGCAGCTCCTGTAATGGTTGCTGGTGGTGCTGGTGCTGGTGAAGCTGCTGCTGAAAAAACAGAATTTGATGTAGTATTGAAATCTGGAGGTGCTAACAAATTAGCAGTTGTTAAATTGGTAAAAGAATTGACTGGACAAGGATTGAAAGAATCTAAAGAAATCGTTGACGGTGCACCATCTACATTGAAAGAAGGAGTATCTAAAGACGAAGCTGAAGGTCTTAAGAAAGCTCTTGAAGAGGCTGGAGCTGAGGTTGAAATTAAATAATTTTAGCACTCAAAAGCTTGGAAGGCATCCCGCAAAGTGTGGGGTGCCTATTCCCGTTTAATTGTGTGAATACACTTTTATGCCCGTTTTCATAAACCAAAAAGTTTGACATTGGCAACATCAAGCAACAACTCAACGAGAATAAACTTTGCTTCAGGCAAAGCTCATTTTGAGTATCCAGATTTCTTGGATATTCAATTAAAGTCTTTCCAAGAGTTTTTCCAATTGGAAACAACTCCAGAGAATAGAGAAAGCGAAGGTTTGTATAAAGTTTTTGCTGAAAACTTCCCAATCACAGATACGAGAAATCAATTTGTATTGGAGTTTTTAGACTACTTTATCGATCCACCACGTTACACAATTGAAGAGTGTATTGAACGTGGATTGACGTATAGTGTTCCGTTAAAGGCGAAACTTAAATTATACTGTACAGATCCAGAGCACGAAGATTTTGAAACTATTGTTCAAGATGTTTATTTGGGAACCATCCCTTATATGACACCAAAAGGATCGTTTGTTATTAACGGTGCTGAAAGAGTTATCGTTTCGCAATTACATCGTTCACCGGGTGTGTTCTTTGGACAATCTAGACACGCTAACGGTACTAAGTTGTATTCAGCTCGTGTTATCCCTTTCAAAGGTTCATGGATTGAATTCGCAACAGACATTAACAATGTTATGTACGCTTATATCGATCGTAAAAAGAAGTTACCAGTAACTACTCTTTTTAGAGCGATTGGATACGAAAGCGATAAAGATATTTTAGAAATCTTTGGATTGGCAGACGAGGTTAAGGCTAATAAAGCTAATTTGAAAAAATTAGTAGGTCGTAAACTTGCTGCACGTGTATTGAAGTCTTGGATTGAAGATTTCGGAGATGAAGATACAGGAGAAGTCGTTTCTATTGAAAGAAATGAAGTACTTCTTGATCGTGAAACAATTCTTGAAGATTTCCATGTTGATTTAATTATCGACGCTGGGGTTAAAACAGTTATTCTACATAAAGAAGATATTAATAGTGCAGATTACACTATTATTTATAACACTTTACAAAAGGATATCTCTAACTCCGAAAAAGAAGCGGTTGAGCATATCTATCGCCAATTAAGAAATGCTGAACCACCTGATTATGAAACGGCAAAATCGGTATTTGAGAAATTATTCTTCTCAGACACACGTTATGATTTAGGTGAAGTTGGTCGTTTTAGACTAAACAAAAAGTTAGGAATTGATGATTCTGAGGAATCTCGTGTTCTTACTAAACAAGATATTATTCTGATCGTTCAATACTTAATTGAATTGATTAACTCAAAAGCAGATGTTGATGATATTGACCACTTGTCAAATCGTCGTGTACGTACTGTTGGAGAGCAACTATATGCTCAGTTTGGTGTAGGTTTAGCACGTATGGCAAGAACAATTCGTGAACGTATGAATGTGCGTGATAACGAGGTGTTTACTCCAATCGACTTAATCAACGCCAAAACGTTATCTTCTGTTATTAATTCTTTCTTTGGAACGAATCAGTTGTCTCAATTTATGGATCAAACGAATCCACTATCTGAGGTAACACACAAGCGCCGTTTATCGGCTCTAGGACCAGGTGGATTATCTAGAGATAGAGCAGGATTTGAGGTTCGTGACGTTCACTATACACATTATGGTCGTCTTTGTACGATTGAAACACCAGAGGGACCAAACATTGGTTTAATTTCTTCGTTATGTGTATTTGCGAAAGTTAACAAGTTAGGATTTATTGAAACGCCTTATAGACCAGTTCAAGGTGGTACAGTAGATCTTAAAAATGAACCAATCTATTTAACAGCTGAAGAGGAGGACGACAAAACAATTGCGCAGGCTAATGCGAAAGTTGGAGACGACGGTTCTTTCTTGACAGATATTGTTAAGGCAAGATACGAAGGGGACTTCCCAGTTGTTGAGCCAAATCAATTAGATTTAATGGATGTTGGTGCTAACCAGATTGCTTCAATTGCAGCTTCTTCTATTCCTTTCTTGGAACATGATGATGCCAACCGTGCATTGATGGGGTCTAACATGCAACGTCAAGCTGTACCTTTGTTACGCCCTAGTTCTCCAATTGTTGGAACAGGAATTGAACGACTTGTAGCTCGCGATTCTCGTGTTTTGATTAATGCTGAAGGACCAGGTGTAGTTACTTATGTAGATGCTAATGAAATCGTAATTCGTTACGATTGGACACAAGACGATAAATTAGTAAGTTTCGAAACGGAAGAAAAACGTTACAACTTAACAAAATATCAAAAAACTAACCAGAGTACATGTATCAACTTGAAACCTATTGTTAAGAAAGGTGATCGAGTTGAAAAAGCACAAGTACTTTGCGAAGGATATGCAACGCAACAAGGGGAATTAGCACTAGGGCAAAACCTTAAAGTAGCTTTCATGCCTTGGAAAGGGTATAACTTTGAGGATGCTATCGTTATTTCTGAACGTGTTGTACGTGAAGATATCTTTACATCAATTCACATCGATGAGTATACGTTAGAAGTACGTGACACAAAGCGTGGTATGGAAGAATTAACTTCTGATATTCCAAACGTTTCGGAAGAAGCTACTAAAGACTTAGATGAAAACGGATTAATCCGTATCGGTGCTGAAATCAAAGAAGGTGATATTCTTATTGGTAAGATTACTCCTAAAGGAGAAACAGATCCTTCACCAGAAGAAAAACTTTTACGCGCTATCTTCGGTGATAAAGCAGGAGACGTGAAAGATGCTTCTTTGAAAGCCGGACCATCTTTAAGAGGTGTTGTTATTGATAAGAAATTGTTCTCTAGAGCAGTTAAAGATCGTAAAGCTAAAGCACAGGATAAACCAATCTTAGAAGCTTTAGATGCTGATTATGATAAAGATTATGCAGCATTGAAAGAAGTATTGGTTGAAAAATTATTACAAATTGTTGGTGAAGAGAAATCTGCTGGCGTATTTAATAATTTCCGTGAGGAAGTAATTAAAAAAGGTCAAAAATTCTCATCAAAGAACTTGTTCGCAATTGATTATACAATTGTTAATCCAACAAATTGGACTGCAGATAATCATCTAAATGCATTGATTGGGCGTGTTATTCATAACTTTACAATCAAAGCAAATGATTTATTAGGAACTTTTAAACGTAAGAAATTCCATATTTCAGTAGGAGATGAACTTCCAGCAGGAATCATTAAAATGGCGAAAGTTTATGTTGCTAAAAAACGTAAATTAAAAGTCGGAGATAAAATGGCAGGACGTCACGGTAACAAAGGTATTGTAGCAAATATCGTTAGAGCTGAAGATATGCCATTCTTGGAAGACGGAACGCCGGTTGATATTGTTTTAAATCCACTAGGGGTACCATCTCGTATGAACCTTGGACAGATTTATGAAACAGTATTAGGTTGGGCAGGTGAAAAAATGGGTGTTAAGTTTGCTACTCCTATTTTCGACGGTGCCGAACCTTCTGAAATTGATGAATACTGTATTGAGGCAGGAATTCCAAAATCTGGAAAAACCTACTTACATGACGGAGGAACAGGTGAGCGTTTCCACCAACCGGCAACTGTTGGGGTGATCTACATGTTGAAATTATCACACATGGTAGATGACAAAATGCACGCGCGTTCAATCGGACCGTACTCATTGATTACGCAACAACCATTAGGTGGTAAAGCACAATTCGGAGGTCAGCGTTTTGGAGAGATGGAGGTATGGGCATTAGAGGCATTTGGTGCAGCTAATATTCTTCAAGAAATCTTAACCGTTAAATCTGATGACGTAATGGGGCGTGCTAAAGCCTACGAAGCAATTGTTAAAGGAGACAATATTCCTGAACCAGGAATTCCTGAATCTTTCAACGTATTGTTACATGAATTACGTGGATTGTGTTTGAACGTATCATTGGATTAATTTGCTGGAAAGCATAGTTGTTAATTAAAGAAACAAGCAGAAAATGGCTTATAGAAAAGACATACAGAAAAAGCAAAATAGCTTCAACAAGATTACCATCTCGTTGGCTTCTCCTGAAACAATTCTAGAGCAATCTAGTGGAGAGGTTTTAAAGCCGGAGACGATTAACTATCGTACATATAAACCGGAACGCGATGGTCTATTTTGTGAACGCATTTTTGGTCCAGTAAAAGACTATGAGTGCCACTGTGGTAAATATAAGAGAATACGCTATAAAGGAATCGTTTGTGACCGATGTGGTGTAGAAGTTACAGAAAAGAAAGTTCGTCGTGAAAGAATGGGACACATCTCTTTAGTTGTTCCTGTTGCGCACATCTGGTACTTCCGATCTCTGCCAAATAAAATTGGTTACCTTCTAGGTTTACCAACAAAAAAATTAGATCAAATCATTTATTATGAAAGATATGTTGTTATCCAAACAGGGATAGCAACAAATCTTGATGGTTCATCTATTGAAAGAATGGATTTCTTAACAGAAGAAGAATACTTAGATATTTTAGATTCTTTACCAAAAGAAAACCAATACTTAGAGGATACAGACCCTAATAAATTTATCGCTAAGATGGGGGCTGAGGCTTTGTATGATTTATTGAAAGGATTAAACCTAGAAGAAACATCATATAGCTTACGTCACCAAGCAAATAATGAAACTTCGGTTCAACGTAAAAATGAAGCGTTAAAACGTCTGCAAGTTGTTGAAGCAATGCGCGAATCTCAAGAGCGTATTGACAATAGACCTGAGTGGATGATTGTTAAGGTTGTTCCTGTAATTCCACCAGAATTAAGACCATTGGTTCCATTAGATGGTGGACGTTTTGCAACATCGGATTTGAATGATTTATACCGTCGTGTAATCATCCGTAATAACCGATTGAAGCGTTTGATTGAAATCAAAGCGCCTGAGGTAATTTTACGTAACGAAAAACGTATGCTGCAAGAAGCTGTAGATTCATTGTTTGATAACTCTAGAAAATCTTCAGCTGTTAAAACAGAATCTAACCGACCATTGAAATCTTTATCAGATTCATTGAAAGGTAAACAAGGACGTTTCCGTCAAAATTTACTTGGAAAACGTGTGGATTATTCAGCACGTTCGGTAATTGTTGTTGGACCATTCTTGAAATTACACGAATGTGGTCTTCCTAAAGATATGGCTGCCGAACTTTACAAACCGTTTATCATTCGAAAAATGATTGAACGTGGTATCGTTAAAACAGTTAAATCTGCTAAGAAAATCGTTGATAGAAAAGAACCTGTAGTTTGGGACATCTTGGAGAACGTATTGAAAGGGCATCCTGTGTTACTTAACCGTGCACCGACGCTTCACCGTTTAGGTATTCAATCCTTCCAACCTGTTTTAATTGAAGGTAAAGCTATTCGTCTTCACCCATTGGTTACAACGGCATTCAACGCCGATTTCGATGGTGACCAGATGGCAGTTCACTTACCATTAGGTAATGCTGCAATCTTGGAGGCGCAATTGTTAATGCTTGCTTCTCATAATATCCTTAACCCTGCCAATGGAGCACCAATTGCGGTACCTTCTCAGGATATGGTGCTAGGTTTATATTACATTACAAAAGGGAAAAGAAATACTGAAACTGAAGTTGTAAAAGGCGAAGGAAGTATCTTCTATTCTCCAGAAGAAGTAATCATTGCATACAATGAGAAAGCGTTAGACTTACATGCTCACATCAAAGTGAAAACGTATGATTTGGATGAAAACGGTATGCCGACTATCCAAATGTTAGAAACAACTTGTGGACGTGTATTATTTAATGAAGTTGTACCTCGTGAGGCAGGTTTCATTAATGATGTAATGACTAAAAAGGCTTTGAGAGATATTATCGGTCACGTATTGAAAGTATGTGGAACCGCACGTACAGCTCAATTCCTTGATGATATTAAAGATTTAGGTTATACAATGGCATTTAAAGGAGGTTTGTCCTTCAACTTAGATGATATTATTATACCTAAAGAAAAAGTAGAATTCGTTAATAAAGCGGAGAATGAGGTTCAAGAAGTGATGATGAACTATAACATGGGACTTATCACAAACAATGAACGTTATAACCAAATTATTGATATCTGGACGCATACCAACTCTCGTTTGACTCAAACATTGATGGATCAATTGCAAACAGATAGACAAGGATTTAACTCCATCTACATGATGTACGATTCTGGTGCCCGTGGATCTAAAGAACAGATTCGTCAGCTTTCTGGAATGCGTGGATTGATGGCCAAACCGCAAAAATCTGGTGCTTCTTCACAAGAGATTATTGAGAATCCAATTCTTTCTAACTTTAAAGAAGGATTATCCGTACTAGAGTATTTTATCTCTACGCACGGTGCACGTAAAGGTCTTGCCGATACAGCATTGAAAACGGCCGATGCAGGTTACTTGACGCGTCGTTTAGTAGATGTGGCACAAGATGTTGTTATTAACGTAGATGATTGTGGTACTTTAAGAGGATTAGTTGCTTCTGCTTTACGCAAAAATGACGAAATCGTTGAGCCACTTTACGATCGTATCTTAGGACGTACTTCTGTTCATGATGTTTATTTCCCTGAAACTGATCAAATCGTTGTTGCAGCAGGTCAATTAATCGAAGAAGAAACAGCTAAAGCAATTGAAGCTGCTGGAATCGAAGAAATTGAAATCCGTTCTGTATTAACATGTGAAATGAGACGTGGAGTTTGTGCTAAATGTTACGGTAGAAACCTTTCTACACACAGATTAGCAGTACAAGGAGATTCAGTTGGAGTTATTGCAGCTCAATCAATTGGAGAGCCTGGTACACAGTTAACTCTTCGTACGTTCCACGTTGGGGGTACTGCTTCGAACATTGCCGATCAGTCTGATTTGAAAGCGAAAGCTTCAGGACGTTTGGAAATAGACGAATTACGTACAATCTCTAGTACAGATGCAAACGGAAACGCAATTGAAATCGTTGTTGGACGTTCTGCTGAATTGAAAATTACTGATCCTAAATCAGGTGCAGTGATGATGACAGCAAATATTCCTTACGGTTCTGAATTGTTCGTGCAAAACCATGTTGACATCAAAAAAGGCGACCGTATTGTTAAGTGGGACCCTTATAACGCAGTAATTATTTCAGAAGTTTCTGGTAAAGTAGTATTCGACGGAGTAGAAGAAGGTCTTACTTTCCGTGAAGAAGTCGATGAACAAACTGGATTCTCCGAAAAAGTAATTACAGAATCAAGAGATAAAAAGATTAACCCAGCTATTCATATCGTAGATATTAAAACAAAGGAAATCTTAAGAGAGTATTCTTTGCCAGTTGATGCGCATATCTCAATCAAAGAAGGTGATGTGATTACAGCAGGTAAAATCTTAGTTAAAATCCCGCGTAAGGCTGGTAAAACTGGGGATATTACCGGAGGTCTTCCTCGTGTAACGGAATTATTTGAAGCACGTAACCCTTCTAATCCAGCTATCGTTGCTGAGATTGATGGTATCGCTGAGTACGGGAAAATCAAACGTGGTAACCGTGAAATTATCATTACTTCTAAATCAGGTGAAGTACGCAAATACTTAGTTCCACTTTCGAAACACATTTTAGTGCAAGAAAACGACTTCGTACGCGCTGGACAACCATTATCGGATGGTGCAATTACACCAAACGATATCTTGAACATTCAAGGACCAACTTCTGTACAAGAATACTTGGTAAATGAAATTCAAGAGGTATACCGTTTACAAGGGGTGAAAATCAACGACAAACACTTTGAGGTTATCGTACGTCAAATGATGTTGAAAGCTGAGATTATCGACTCAGGAGACACTCGTTTCTTAGAAGGACAATCTGTTCACAAAGCAGATATCCTAGAAGAAAACGACGCAATTTATGGACAGAAATACATTGTTGAAGCAGGAGATTCTACGGAGTTGAAGCCAGGACAAATCGTTTCTGCACGTAAATTACGCGATGAGAACTCTCAATTGAAACGTGCTGACAAAGCTTTAGTAATTGCGCGTGATGCAGTTCCAGCAACTTCAAAACCGTTGTTACAAGGAATTACACGCTCTTCATTACAAACACAATCGTTCATTTCTGCGGCATCGTTCCAGGAAACAACTAAAGTGTTAAACGAAGCAGCATTAGCAGGAAAAGAAGACCACTTACTAGGATTAAAAGAAAACGTGATCGTTGGACACTTAATTCCAGCAGGTACAGGGGTTAGAAGATTCCAAAAACTGGTTGTAACAGACAAAGAAAGTTTAGAAACAATAGGAGATAAATAATCTTAATCTGCACAAAATATAAAGGGAGAGTCATTTGATTCTCCCTTTTTTTGTTTCCGCTTTTTTATTTGGGGCGCTTCCCCAACCAATTACTTGGTAGGGGGCAGGCTATCCGCTGTATCTTTTATGCTAACATGTATTAGCATAAAAGGATGCCGCTCCTATCCTTAGCGCAAAATCTGTTTTCAACGCATCAATCATTTCCTGAAAACAGCTCTCAGCCCGGACGGAACGCGATAGCTAAAGGAAGCGAAAAAGGAGTGAACGTTCGGTTAGCAATGCGACCGAAGGAAGCACTTGGTAAACAGCAAGAGAACCTTTTTTCGTGAGTTTACTTAAGCGTGTAGGCCGAATTGGCTGCCAAATCTTTTAGAAAATCATTAGATAAGGGAAAGTCTTTCGCAATAAACACTTGTGATTCGGTTGGACTCTGCAAAAGATTTCTATATTTAAGGAAAAAATCACTAAAAAATGGATCAAAATAATCAAGAAAATCAAATAAATATTGAGCTAACAGATGATGTGGCACAAGGGGCATACTCGAATTTGGCAATTATTACGCACTCTCCGGGTGAATTTGTGTCGGATTTTGTTCAATTAATGCCTGGGGTTCCAAAAGGAAAAGTACGTTCAAGAATTATCATGACACCTCAAAATGCGAAGAAATATATGCGTGCTTTAGCGGAAAATATTCAGCGTTATGAGCAAACTTTCGGAACAATTCAAGAAGTTGATACAGCACCAATGCCAACGATGAATTTTTCACCAACAACGGAGGCATAGTTTCCTTTATATTTATTGGCGGTTTATGATTTCTTCGTAGACTGCCATATTATTTCGTTCGTCGAAAACCTCTAAGCGCAAGGTTGAATTGGGAGGGATTTCTACTCTGTCGTAACTGAAAAGTGACTTTGTTTTGTATTCATATTCCAGCATTATCCATTCGTTGTTTAGATAACAATAATAATTTTTCAATCCACTTTGTCCATCTGAAATATTGAATTTAATCTGATTCAAAGAAGATATTATTCCTTTTCCCATCCATTTTATTGCTGGTGGTATCGTATCTATTTTCAAAGTAATGGCTCCAATGGCATTTGTTTTTCCGTAGTATTTTCCATCCGAAAATGTAGTTCGAATGGCTTTTGATCCAGAAACAACTAAGTAACGTTTATCAGACCATTTGTCTGTTGGACCTTGTAAGGAAACGTTATAATGTTTTTGTAAAGATACACTTGCGTCACAAATGGTTTGAGTAGCATTGGTTTTTTTAGTGGGTTCGTAGAACGTTCCTTCTAAAATTTCAAAATGGTATTTATCCTTTGTAATTGCTTGGTGTTCCGCTGGCCAATAGTGTGATTGTCTTGAAAAAGGGTCTTGAGCAAAATCGGAAGGTGTAAATTTGACAACAAAATCTAAACTTGTAGCATTGTTTTTTTCATCGTATCCGCTTATCTGAATATTCAGATATGGATTAAACTGATATTGGATAATGCCTAAAGAGTTTGCGTTATAGATTTCAAGTGGATTGGTAGCGTTTCTGAATAATTTGTGCATGTTTTTATTCGATTCAGAAAGGTCTCTATGTGAATTGATGTAGCGACTGTTTTCAAATGAGATGTTGTTCATTTCATGCCCAAAGTATTCAACGCCGTTTACGAATAATTTTGCGCCATATAATCCGCATACATTTTCAGCGCCGTTTAGTTTATCAAAAGCATCGATGCCAAATGTGATTCCGCCATTTTTTGTAAAAAAAGAATAGGTGATATCGATGGTATCTTTGGTTAATTTCAATAGACCTTCTTTTGATTTGATAACCGGGTAGAGCATGGTTTTACCAGGAAGAAGATAACCTTGTTCTTCAACGCCATATATTTTTAAGTGTTTTATTTCTGGCGCTCGGTTGTCAGCCACATCGATTCCGTTTTTTAAAGGGTTTAAAGCATGTTCTGTTTTTGTATCTCTAATTTCAAAGTGTAAGTGTGGAGCTGTACTTCCCCCTGTATTTCCTGATA
Source organism: Taishania sp. (assembly GCA_030150045.1). Classification (GTDB taxonomy): domain Bacteria; phylum Bacteroidota; class Bacteroidia; order Flavobacteriales_D; family Crocinitomicaceae; genus Taishania. The sequence continues at coordinate 111,223 of JASLGM010000020.1, read as the reverse complement.
TTGCTATTTTCTCTCCTTTTTGAATGCTTATTTCATTTTTCTCAAAGAAGACTTCAATTTCCCAGCTTTGTTGTTCTGTTTGTAATTTTCTTATTTTTTGTTCTAGTTTTGGGGCGAATTGTTGAAGGTGTGCATACACGCTAGTAGTTCCATTGTCGTGATCTATGTAAAGAACTTTCCCGTAACCAAAACTAGAAATTTTGACTCTAGATAACCATCCGTCTTGTACACAAAAAATATCTAAGCCTTCTCTTCCTTGCGTTTTAATATCTATTCCCATATGGAAATGATTGGGGCGTAGTTCAGCAAAGTTTCCAGCTAAAACAATCGGGATGTTTACCGGAGCGTTTAAAGGACCGTTGTTTTTTTGAGCAAACCCTGGATTAGAAAAAGAGCTAAAGCAGATTAGTAGTATAATCAACGTTTGGAAACGAATTGTGTTTTGTGACATTTTGATCAGAGTGTGCATAATCCTCAAAAAAAGGTATTATTATTTGAAATTTGAAATATTTTCAAACAAGTTTTAAAAAAGCCTTGTAGATACTAACAACTGTATTACTTTTGTATATCGCAAAGACCATGAACGAGAAAATTCAACATATCATATCAGAGATAGCTTCTAAAAAGGAAGTGTTAATGGAAAAAATCCATGAATTATCATCTGAATTAGACCGATCTAAAGCTTTTCAAGCAGAATTAACTGCAAAAGTTGTCGAGATGTCAAATAAAAGTGCTTTATTAGAGCTAGAAAATGTTGAGCTTAAATCCGAATTGGAGAAAGCGAAAAATGAAAATGTGCAAATTGTAGAGGAAATAGCAACGGTTAAAACCTTGTCTATTGGAGAAATTGAAGCACTAGTTGGAGAAATAGATTACTGTTTAAATCAGTTAAAAAATAATTAATGAGCAAGGAGTCAATTAAAGTTGTTGTTGCAGGTAGAACTTATCCACTAACGGTTACAGAAGCGGAGAAGGAACTGGTAATGCAAGCAGCTGAAGAGATAAATCGCTCCATTCAGAAGTTACAAGAGAGCTATGCGGTTAAAGATATGCAAGATTTACTATCTATGACAGCATTGCAATTAGCCACTAAATCAAATACTGTAACTGTTCAAGAGGTGAAACCTGATTTTAAAGCGATTGAAAATGCGCTTGAAGAACTTGCTAACTCTTTTGAATTGAATAAATAGTCTATTCCTTCTTCTGGTATCACATTTCTTACTACAAATAACTATTTAAAGGTAAGATAAATGAGTTTAATAATTGGATTGTTAATTGGTATTATTGGCGGTGGAGCTGTGATGTTTATATTGCAGAACACAGCATTAAAGTCCAAGAAAGTACAAGCATTAAAAGATGCGGAACTCGAAGGTGAGTCCATAAAAAAAGAAAAAATTCTTCAAGCGAAGGAGCGCTTCTTGAAGTTGAAAGAAGAGCACGAGGAGGTTATCAAACAAAGAGAGCGTAAAATTCAATCTATTGAAGACCGTTCAAAAAGTAAAGAGAAATCACTGAATCAAAAGCATGAAGAAATTAGTCGTAAAGAAAAAACACTCGATGTTGAGTTAAAAGATCTTGATACTAAAATCGAAGCTATTGAATTGCGTCAGCAAGAGGTAGAACGTTTGCATTCTAAACAAGTTGATGAGCTTTCTAAGATTTCTAGTATGAGCGTAGATGAGGCGAAGAATAGTCTTATGGAAAGCTTGAAGGATGAGGCAAGAACTGCCGCGATGACCCATATTAAAGAGATTTCGGAAGAGGCAAAATTAAATGCGAATAGAGAAGCAAAGAAAATTGTTATTCAAACGATTCAACGTGTAGCAACTGAACACGCCGTTGAAAATGCTGTTTCTGTTTTTAATATTGATTCAGACGAAGTTAAAGGGCGTATCATTGGTCGAGAAGGACGAAATATTCGTGCTTTAGAAGCTGCTACCGGAGTAGAAATTATTGTGGATGATACTCCTGAGGCTATTATTCTTTCTTGTTTTGACCCTGTTCGTAGAGAGATTGCTCGTTTAGCACTTCATCAATTGGTGTCTGACGGGCGTATTCATCCTGCTAGAATTGAAGAAGTTGTTACAAAGACACGCAAACAATTGGATGAAGAGATTGCTGAAACAGGACGTAGAACATGTATCGATCTTGGAATTCATGGATTACATCCAGAATTGACACGTATGGTTGGGCGTATGAAATTCCGTTCATCTTATGGACAGAATTTATTGCAACACTCCCGCGAGGTAGCTAATCTTTGTGCGATCATGGCAGCAGAATTAGGTTTGAACGTTAAACTGGCTAAACGTGCTGGATTGTTACATGATATTGGTAAAGTTCCAGATGAAGAGCCAGAATTACCACACGCTATTTTGGGGATGAAGCTTGCTGAGAAGTATGGAGAGAAACCAGATGTATTGAATGCAATTGGAGCTCACCATGACGAAATAGAGATGACTACTTTAATCGCTCCAATCGTTCAGGTGTGTGATGCTATTTCAGGAGCTAGACCAGGAGCTAGACGTGAGATTGTAGAGTCGTACATCAAAAGAATTAAAGAATTAGAAGCTTTAGCACTTTCTTATGATGGTGTTTCTAGTTCTTATGCTATTCAAGCAGGTCGTGAGTTACGTGTTTTAGTCGAAGCAGAGAAAGTAAGTGATGCCAAAGCAGAAGAATTGTCTTTTACAATTTCTCAACGCATTCAAACTGAAATGACATATCCAGGGCAAGTAAAAGTTACTGTTATTAGAGAAAAGCGTGCTGTAAATTACGCCAAGTAAGATGAATTTGAGAGGTAAGCGCATTTTAGTCACTGGGGGAGCTGGTTTTATTGGCTCAAACATTGTAACCGCACTTTTAAAAGAAGGAGCTTTTGTTCGCGTCCTCGATAATTTATCAACAGGATTTATTAAGAATATAGAAATGCATTTTAATGATCCCCTTTTTGAATTTATCGAAGGGGATATTTGCAATTATAATACCTGTCTTAATGCTACTATTGGTATGGATAATGTATCCCATCAAGCAGCATTGGGATCTGTACCTCGATCTATTGCTTACCCAGAAATGACGCATGAAGTCAATGCGACGGGGTTTCTTAATGTTTTACGAGCTAGTAAAGCATCTGGTGTAAAACGATTTGTTTACGCATCTTCAAGTTCTGTTTATGGTGATTCTATTGTTTCACCTAAAAAAATTGGAACGGAAGGAGATTTATTAAGTCCTTATGCAGTAACAAAGCATCTGAATGAAGAATATGCGAAGGTCTATTACCGCATTCATGGATTAGAAACAGTCGGATTACGTTACTTTAATGTTTTTGGACCTAATCAAAATCCAGAAGGGGTATATGCTGCGGCAATCCCTAAGTTTATCCAAGCGATGTTAACTGGTGGGGTTATCACCATTCATGGAGATGGAGAACAAACCCGTGATTTCACGTATGTTGACAATGCGGTAAGAGCTAATGTTTTAGCATTGGCAACAAGTAATAGTAATGCATTTGGCAGTGTTTTTAATGTTGCTTGTGGTGATTTTCTTTCTTTAAACAAAGTAATTGCATCACTCAAAGAACATCTTATAGGAAAAGGACTTTACAATTCAAATACAACTATTGTTCATGGACCAGATCGTCAAGGGGACATTCGTGATTCTTTAGCAGATATTAAAGAAACAGAAAGTTTATTAGGGTATGTTCAATTAGTTACTTTTTATGATGGGGTAAATAAAATGTTGACCCATTTCGCAAAAAAATAATTATGCTTCTTATACTAAGTAAAGATAACCCTATAGTAAGTCGTAATTTATTAAACTTGTATTTACTCTGGTGGATCACACTACCAATGGGATCAAAGTTATTCAGTTTAAATTTACATTATTTTGTATTGTACCCAAATTTATTTATATCTCTGATCATTTGTGGTTTAGGGGTTGTAAATTTTCTAAAGTGGGATAGAATATTTATTTATCTTATCACTTTTCTCCTTTTCTGGATAATACAAGGAGGAATACAATTATTCATGCAGGATCAAATTTCATATTTAGCTGTTTTTGATTTTAGATCTTTACTTTTTCAATTTATTACTGCATTTGTAATTTCAACATCATATTACCATCTTTCTACAACAGTATTTAATGAAATTACAGTTTTAGGAATACGATTTTCGTTAATTATACTCTTGTTATCAGGTGTTTTTGAGGCATTTACTGGCATTCATCCAGCAGGTAAATATACGGATAAACTAGTCGAATTACAGGCGAACTTTATTCATTACGCGCCAGTTTATGTATATGATAATCCTAATGATTATTTAGCTCATTTTTTATTTTTTACTATTTTAATTATATTATTTGATGCCAAGTGGAATAAAAATATTTTTATTTTGATTTCTTTGTTTATCACTTGTTTCTTTTTCTCTGAACTTGCAGATTCTAAGTTCGGGAAAATAGCATCAATAATACTTCTCTGCTTTTATCTGATTAATGAGAGTTTAAAGCTAACAAAAAAAAAATGTTTATTTTGGGGTGGAGCAGCGCTTGTCGTCCTAATCATGTTTATTTCTAATCCACTTTATTTTGGACCCAAATATGATAAAGGAATAACTTATAGAATAAATGAATTAGTTGATGTTGAAAGAACAGAAGAGGAAAAAATTGAAGTTTCAACAATAAAGGATAAATATACACCAGAAGAACAAGCTCAGCTTGTTCAAGTATTAGATTCTTTAAAAAATAGTAATCGCAATCGCTCTGAAAATATTAGGAAATCACTAATACTAAATGGGATCACTTTTATCAAAGAAAAACCGGTTTTTGGAATAGGACCTGGTCAGTTTTATTACCTTCATGATGTCGGAGAAGCTCCAAATTATACAGGGACTGTAAATTCTGCACATAATTTCCCAATTGAAGCAATTTCTAGTTATGGAGTTATAGCTTGGGGATATTTTTTACTTCTATTTTTTATTTTAATGAAGCTTTTTCATTTCCGTATTTCAAATTTCATATTTCTAACTCAACTTATTGGAGGTTTAATATTATGTATAATTTGGATGATGCCATCTAATTTCTTGTATTTAGAAATACATCGTTTAGTTTTACCTCTGTTAATTGTATTATTAATAAAATATAAGGAAGGTGCAAAAGGTGTCTGATGATAACAATTTCCGGAAGCAGTTTTTAGCTTTATTAAGTGGGAATACAATTAGTCAAATTATTCCTTTTCTTTTGATCCCTTTTATCACGCATTTTTATTCAAAAGAGGAAATAGGGATAAGTGCAAATTGGTTTTCTATCGTAGGATTAATAGGCATTATTTCTACAGGTAGATTAGAGGTGGCTATCCCTTTGCCAAAGAAGAATTTAGAGGCTAAATTGTTGTTTTCTTCTGGACTATTTATTACATTTTGTGTCACTATCTTAAGCTTACTTTTAGTTGTATTTTCTGAGCAGATTGCCGATTTCTATCATGATCCTGAGTTGAAAAATCATGTGTGGCTTATGCCTTTTGGTGTGTTAAGTTATGGATTGTTAGGACTTACTACTAATTGGGCGCTACGAAATAGAAGATATAAGAGAGTTACCACAGGAAAAATCATTCAATCATTAATAAACAATCTTGGAGCAGTTTTTCTAGGTTATTTAGCTTTTGGGACTAGTGGATTATTGATAGCTTGGGCTCTTTCACAATTTATTAATGCATTCATTCTTATGGATAAGAATGAATTTGGAAAAGAACTTTGGTTCTCAAAATTAAATTTTAAAACAATCAAGAATATCTTGATTAAGTATAAAGAGTTTCCATTAATAAATAGTATACACGCATTTACGGATGTTTTTGCGACACAATTTTTACTGTTTTATTTTATTACTATCTATTATTCTAAAGAAGAACTAGCCCTTTTCTTCTTAATGACTAGATATGTGAAAGCTCCGATTGTTTTAGTTTCTGGTTCCGTTTCTCAATTGTATTTTGTGGAAGCGAGTAAAGCAGTTGTGAATAAAACATCTGGACTTCCTATTGCTTTGAAAACAATTAAGACTAGTTTTTTATTTGCTATTCCTTTTACAATTGTTCTTTTGGTATTCGGACCATCGATATTTGAATTGTACCTAGGAGCTGAATGGCGTGACGCTGGAGTTTACGCTCAATTTATGGCTCCGATGTTTTTTGTTTTCTTTTTTGTGTCTCCATTATCAAGTACACCACTAATGTTTAACAAACAAAAAACGTCATTTGTTTTTAGTTTGTTGGGATACCTTTTTACGATAGGTAGTATAGTTATTGGTAATTTGTTTAATTGGGAATTTAAGTGTACTTTGGGATTATACTCTTTATTCTTCTCGATGTATTATTTAGCATTAATCGTTTGGTATCTAAAACTATTAAAAGATGCTAAAGCTCAAATAGTGTAAGCGTTTTAAAATTATTAATTGATAATGAAAGTAATTATACTGGGACTACCATTGTTTTCTAAACGATTAGTAAAAGATATTAATGGTTATAGTGGTAAAGACGAATTTTTGTTTATTGACACTTATTCTTCTGTGTTCGCTAAAATGAAATTTTTCTTTTTGTTGCCTTTTGTAGATGGTGTTTTATCTGTAAATGGTGTCACGGATAATAGTGGTACACTTAATTATGTAATGAAATGGCACAAAAAACTTTGGATGCAATGGGTGGGCACTGATGTTTTGTTAGCTACTCAACGATATGAAAATAACCAGATTTTAAGAAAATATGTTAATTACGCTCATAATGTTACCGATGCCAAGTGGTTAAAAGAGGAACTTCAAAATATTGGTGTTTCTGCAATTGAAAACTCATATAAATATTTAGATGAAAAAAAGGTCGTTCTAACTAATTATTCATCTATTCAAGTTTTGAGTTATATAGCAAAAAATCGAGAAGACTTTTATGGATTAAATAAAATAATTGAACTAGCTATTTCTAATCCTGAAGTTAGTTTTCATATAGTAGGAACGACTAGTTATTATATGGATCTACCGCACAATGTTTTCCTTTTAGGTTGGGTGAGTAGTGATGAAATGTATCAAATGATGAGTAGTCATCCAATTTTTTTAAGATTAACTGAACATGATGGATATTCATCAAGTGTAATTGAAGCAATGAGTTTAGGTTGTGAGGTAATAGCTTCTCAACCATTTGATAAAGCATTTACTTCTAATAATGAAAATCTACATGATGTTTTCAAAATGGTGATAAATAAAGTAAAAAGTAGAGGGCTAACACCAAATAAAGAGAATTCAGATTATTATTTAGGAGAGTATAATAAGGACATGGTACTTGGAAAGCTGTATGGTGAGTTAAAGTCGTTTTATGAGTGATAGAAAAAAAATAGCATTGATTACAACTTGGTTTCCGCCAATTCAAGGAGTTGCAACTAATCGTATGTATTCATTTGCTCAATACCTTTCTGATGAGTTTAATGTTGAAGTTTTTACTATTTCTAATCGAGATAGTAAAATAATTTTAAATGATAGTATTTCAGTAAATTACATTAAATCTAAATCATGGAAAGAATTATTTAAACATAATTCAAGAGATGGTAAATGGAAACATCTTTTTAAGACGGCAGCAATAGTTTTACTTTCGAAAGTGAGTAAATCACCATTGAAAAAATGGAAGAAGGAAACGTTGGAAAGAATAGAAAAGAGTCATTTATTAAGTACTTATTCATGCATCATTAGTAGTTATTCACCTCATGAAACACATCAAATAGCTTCATCATTTGTGAAAAAATTCCCTGATGTGAAATGGATTGCTGACATGCGAGATGAAATGACTAAGAATCCTGGTGCTCCATCAAATCTAAAATCATTATATAAAAAGATTGAGAAAGAAGTAAGCGATAATGCTACTGCTCTTACGACAGTAAGTTTACCTATACTTAATGATTTTAAAAAACTGTGTCCTAGTATTCCATTTTATGAAGAGGTTAGAAATGGATTTAATCATGAAATAACACCATGTTACAAACGTAATGATAAATTCACAATTGGATATTTTGGCACATTTTATGGCGAAATCAAACCTGTTTATTTTTTTAAAGCATTAGAGAAAATTGTTAAAGATAACTCTGATTTTGATTTTGAATTTCATGTTTTTGGAGCTTCATCAAATTTTGAAGTTTCGAGACATTTAAAAGATAAAGTTTATCATCATGTTGCCTTACCTTATTTAGATGCGATTAAAAAAATGATGAGCATGGATGTTAATTTGCTAATTAATCCTCGTTCATCTCGTAAAGGGGTATATACAGGGAAATTATTTGATTATCTTTCAGCAGGCAGACCAATTTTAGCTTTTGTTGACACAGATGATGTGGCTGCGATGCTTGTGAATAATTGTAAAATAGGATATGTTGCAGAATTTGATGATGTTGAAGGAAATTGTTCTGCTATTCAAAAAGCTTATAAAGATTGGGTAAATAATTGTCAGCTTGAATTATGTGAAGATACACGACTTACATTTCATAGACAATTTCAAGTTAATAAACTGAAAGGATTAATTCATAAAGTTATCGCATGAAGATTCTTCATATAGGTAGTAATTCTACACATGTAATTACGTATATCAACGATTTTAAGATTGATGGTGTTGAGCATTTTTATATGGGAAATGAAAATTTGGAAATAAGTAATTGTAGAAAAACATTTACTATTAATTTCAAATATAACAACCCTTTTAAACTCTACAAATCATACAAACAAGGAGTAAGTATATTAAGAGAATTGAAGCCAAGTGTAATTCATATTCATCAAGTTACAAGAAATTCATTTTGGATATCAAAGATTGCGAAGAAAGAGGGGGTTAAAGTTGTGTTAACAGCTTGGGGGTCTGACGTATTAGTTCTTCCGTTTATTAATAAATTATATTATTACATTGTAAAAAAAACGTTGCAAAACGCGAATATAATTACGGCTGATGCTAAGGTAATGATAAGTAAGATGAAAGAAATTGTTCCTAATAAACATTATGAATGGATTCAATATGGAATACAATTAGTCAAACCGAAATTAAAAGAAAAAGTAATCTTTTCTAATCGGCTTCATAAACCTTTATATAACATCGGAAAAATAATCGATTTGTTTTCAGAGTTCTCCAAATCTTTTCCAGATTATCATTTAAAGATTGCTGCAAACGGGCCGGATACAGAAACTTTAGCGCAAATTGTAAAAGAATATAAACTTGAAAGTAAAATTTCTTTTTTAGGTTGGTTATCTAATGAGGAAAACAGAAAGCAATATGAAAGTGCATTGATTTATATTACTATTCCGGCTAGTGATGGTACTTCTGTGAGTTTGTTAGAAGCTATGTCTGCAGGGTGTATTCCTGTTGTTTCAAATATTCCAGCTAATAGAGAGTGGATAGTAGACGGGGATAATGGAATAGTTTTAAAAGAAAATATTAATCCTTTCATTGAAGCTGTCGAATTGGATAATGAAGAGGTCTCAAGGAGAAATAATGAACTAGTTCAGAAGGTAACTCGAGAAAATTCAATTGCGTCATTTTATCAATTTTACAAAGATCTTTCATAGCTAAGATGAAAAAATTTGAAACATATTATTTAGGCTATATTAATATTCTCATTGCAATAATTTTGTTGGTTCCAAAATTTTCGGCAATAGGAATTGCAATTCTTGCGATAATTGTAATTGTAGGTTTAATTAGAAAGGAGTTTACATTTAAATTGAACTTAATGAATGTTTTGTTCATTTTATTCTATTTGTTTTATCTATTTTACACTCTGTTTACAAGGGATAGTGAATTGGCTAATAAGTATTTAGAGTATAAGTTATCTTTTGCTATATTTCCAATTCTTTTTTCATTTTCATTGAAAAATGGGATATCGTTTAAAACACCTGCTATTACTTTTGTTCTATCTGTTTTGATGCTTGGCTTTTTAGGGCTCATAAACAGTGCACAATGTTATTTCAAAGTACATGAAGAAACATGTTGGGTTACAGGTGTTTTTTCATATATTCATCATCCTTCATATGCGAGTATTTATTTTTCAATTGCTTTATTATGTGTTTGTTATTTACATAGGATTGCTTTCTTGAGATTGAGAACCTCTTACATTTTATCTACTTTATTTATCATCTTTATCTTTCTAAGTTTGAGTCTGGCAGGTATAATATTTCTTCTTTTTATGATTGTTTACTTTGCCTTAATTATTGTTAATAGAAGGTTTGGTAAAATTGCAGCTTTTATTTCAGCCATAATTCTCCCGTTATTATTAGTTACCATTATCACATTTGAACCGCATGTAAAATGGGAGTTTATTGATGCTAAAGATAAGATGATGACTTATATTGAAAATCCAGAGGCATTTTTACAGGAGAATGCTAACGAAAATTATTCGGGATCAAATTCAAGATTAATACTGTGGACGGTTACAATGCAAGGAGTTAAAGAATATCCTCTAGGAATCGGAACAGGAAATGTTGATGGATTTCTTCAAAAGAAACTTCAAAATATCGGATTAAATGACTTGGCTGAACAGAATCTCAATCCCCATAACCAATATTTACAAACTTGGCTTGAGATTGGATTTTTCGGGTTCATAGTGTTGTTAATAATTGTTTTTTATCCATTGATAGTTGGTATATTAAATAAAAATAATTTTCTAATAGTTTTTTCACTTTGTTTGATGTTTAATTTACTTTTCGAATCTATTCTGCAAAGACAAAGTGGTATTGTTTTTTTTAGCTTTGCGTTTTGTTTTGTGATGAGATATCACAAAACAAACAGAAGGTTAAGAAATATAAATAAACAGTAGATTGTTCCTTCTTTTTCTTTACGTTTAATCTAAAGCAATAATGAAAATTTCTGTTGTTATACCTTGTAGAAACGAAGCTCCTTACATTGAAGAGTGCATAGAAGCTATTTACGATGCATATTTACCTGATGAAGCTTCTGTCTCCGTTTTTGTAGTGGATGGAATGAGTACAGATGGAACTATAGAAAAGATTCAAAACCTTAAGAAGTCCTTTCCCACACTTGAAATTATTGAAAATTCGAAGATGTTAACTCCTTATGCGTTTAATTTAGGGATTTATGCTTCTGCGTGTGATTATGTACAAATTATTGGAGCAAGACACATCATTTCAAAAAATTATATTTCTAGTTGTCTTCAAAAGCTTCAGAAGGATCCTTCTGTTTGGTGTGTAGGCGGAAAAATTGACAACGTATATATCAATCAAACAGGACGAATCATTTCAAAGGCCATGGGAACATCTTTAGGAATGGGGATAGGTAATTTTAGAACACTGAATGAATCTGGATATACAGATACAGTAACGAGTCCGATGTATCCCTATTGGGTATTTGAAAAAATTGGTTTTTTTGATGAGGAACTTATCCGAAATCAAGATGATGATTTTAATTACCGTGTTACAAATGCAGGAGGAAAAATATTCTTTGATGCAGATATTTCCTTGAAATATTACGTAAGAGGTAATTATAAAAATTTGTGGAAACAATTTAGTCAGTATGGATATTGGAAAGTATATGTCAATCAGAAGCATCAAGCTGTAACAACAGCAAGGCAATTAGTTCCACCTGCTTTTGTTATTTACTTATTTATGGTTTTGCTAAGTTGGACACTAGGAAATGGAGTCGGATTGTTTTTTTCTATTCCATTGATTTCTTACATTGGTTTGGTGCTTTATATCTCTAATAAAATAACGAATGAAGATAATGAAGTTCCTTTTTTATCTATCGCTAAAACTTTCCCTATCTTACATATTTCTTATGGATTGGGTTATCTCAAAGGAATAGTACATTTTGTCTTTTTGAGAAGAAGACCATCAGAAAGTAATAAGCAAATGTCAAGGTGAAAAATGTTTGCTGTCAAAAGCATACCAAACCATAATATGTTATAGATAGAGAAGCATGAGGGCATTACAAAAAGACGCATTCGGAACCATGATTATTTCCTACCTAGGAATGGTAATTGGGTATTTGAATAAAGGATTGCTTTTTATTTTGCTTTTATCTACGGATGAAATTGGATTGGTGAATCTTATCTTTTCTGTAGGAATCTTAATTGCTCAATTCTCCAACCTTGGAGCGTTTTATTCGATTTGGAAATTCTTTCCCTTTTTCAGAAATAAAGAGAAAAACCACTATGGGTTTTTATTGCTAAACCTACTTATTGTCACAATAGGATTAATCATCATTTTGGGAGGGTTGGTTTTGTTTAGAAAGCCAATAGAAGGATACTATTCTGAAAATTCAATGCTTTTTGTTGATTATTATTATCTCATTTTCCCAATAGGTATTGCGACGGTTTATTTCCTCGTTTTTGATAATTATTTAAGGGGATTAACAAAAAATATTTTACCCGTATTTCTAAATGATTTTGTACTACGAATCATCTTACTATGTATTTTGGGTGTGTATGGTTTTGGCTGGATAGATTTTACAACTTTTCTTTATCTCTTTTCATTTTCTCATTTTGTACCTACAATTGTATTAGCGATTTACCTCTTTTATAAGCAAGAGCTAACCTTTTCGATAAAGTCTATTTCAGTACCCAAACGATTTCAAAAAATTATTGTTCGTTTTAGTCTATATAATTATATTAATTCCATTGGTACCTTAATTGTTGTCTCAGCAGATATGCTCATGTTAGCATCCATGAAAGGACTTGAAGCAACTGGAGTTTACTCGATGATGGTATTTTTAATTAGTGCTATACAAGTGCCATACAGATCAATCGTACGAACAACTTCTCCCATCATATCCGTTTATTGGAAAGAACGTAAGATGAAAGAAATGGGGCAGCTCTACAAGAAAGTTAGTTCATTGAGCTTAGTTATTTCTTTGGTGCTTTTTTCATTAATATGGATTAATCGTTTTGCCTTATTCTCTTTTTTACCATCAGAATATATGGAGGGGATTCCTGTTTTTGGAATTCTGATGATTGGAAGAATAGTTGATATGTACGCTGGTCTAAATGGTATCATCTTAATCACATCAAAGAAATACAAATACGACGTGATGTTTACATTATTATTGTTGGTGTTGACCATAACACTAAATTATTTCTTTATTCCAATTTACGGGATGGCAGGTGCTGCTGTAGCTACAGCAATAACACTAATTATTTATAATGTACTAAGGACATTCTTCGTCTATCGTTTCTATAAAATCCATCCATTGGAAAAGGGACAATTTTTCATTCTAATATTCATTATCTTTACCCTTGCTTTTTTTGAATGGATATTCCCAAACATTGTTCACCCAGTTTTGGATATATGTCTACGAGTAATTGTGTTTTTATCCCTATTTATTATTGGGGTTTACAAATGGAAATTGAATGACGACATAATGACTTATATCAACAAAGCGATTCACTTGTTACAATCAAAGTTCAAGTGGGTTTCAAAATAAAATTTAATATATTAATAATATGATACCATTTTCACCGCCAAGAATTGATCAAGCAGTAATTGACGAAGTAACAGCAGCATTGAAGAGTGGATGGATTACCACTGGACCACGTACAAAAGAGTTCGAAAAACGAATATCTGAATATTGTGATGCTAAAACCACAGTAGCCGTAAACTCATGGACAATGGGGATGCAAGTCCTATTACATTGGTGGGGACTACAACCTGGTGATGAGGTAATCTTGCCAGCATATACTTATTGTGCATCTGCCAACGTCATTATTCATAGTGGTGCTACACCAGTGATGGTTGATATTTCTAAAGAGGATTTTAATATTAGTGTTGAGGCTATAAAAAATGCAATTACCCCACGTACAAAAGCGATTATTGCCGTTGATATCGCAGGGTATCCATGTGATTATGCACAGATTTTTGATGTTATTGCCGAAAAACAAGCTTTGTTTACACCTGCCAATGAGAAACAAGAAAAACTTAACCGTATTTTATTGATTTCGGATGCGGCGCACAGTTTCGGTGCTACGTTAAATGGTAAGCGTACAGGGGCATTAGCTGATATTTCGTCCTTTTCTTTTCACGCCGTTAAAAACTTGACAACTGCTGAAGGTGGAGCATTGACTTTCAATTTACCTGAAGCTTTTGATCACGAAAAGATTTACAAAGATTTTTGTACATTTATTTTACATGGACAGAACAAAGATGCTTTAGCGAAGACTCAAAAAGGGAACTGGAGATACGATGTAGAAGAACCTGGATTCAAGTGTAATATGACTGACCTACAAGCCGCGATTGGATTGGTGGAATTAGGACGTTACCAAGAAAATTTAGACCGTAGAAAAGATATCTTCCAAAGATATACAAATGCTTTGAAGCAGACACCTTGGGCAATTATTCCAAAGTATATATCTGAAGAAAAGGAAACTTGTTATCACCTTTATCTCTTGCGAATTAAGGATGCAACTGAAGCACAACGAGATCAAATTATGCAACATATTTTTGATCAAGATGTATCTGTGAACGTCCATTTTCAGCCGTTGCCAATTCTTACCGCATACAAAAAACGAGGGTATAAAATGGAAGACTATCCAGAGACGTGGAACAAATATAGCAACGAAATTTCCTTGCCGGTATACTATGATTTAACAGATGAGCAGGTTGATAAAGTGATTTCCACTGTGATTTCAGCTGTTGAAACCGTAATGGGATAAATCAAAATCATCCATATTTTGAGAGGAGATGATTCATTTCATTTCCTCTTTTTTTTTTGGCGTTACCACGACTTTTAGGATAATAAAACTTAATAGAAGGATCAAAAAACAATTGTGGTTCAATTTGAGAACAGGGATGCAATACGCGTTTCCTGTACTCCGTTATACCATTTTCTTTCAAGCGTTAGATGCTATTTCAAACGGATTTCAGCCCTGGCGAAGCGTGATAGCTAAAAGAACAGAAAATGGATTGAACGCTAGTTAGCAACTGCGACGATGAGAAGCTCGTTGCGAACAGCACGAGAAACCGTTTTTTGGATTTTACTAAAACGCGTAGACCGGTAAGGCTGCCAGATCATTCTAATCTTAACTTTCTTTGTCCCTTCATTAAGGATTTTTTATGAATTGGAGCTTGCTAAGAGAAAAGATTTCCTTTGTCGTGGTCAGGCTTTTCGTTCATAGTCCTCGTCCCTCCCAAATATTTTGGAGAGGAACTGCGGGCTATCCACTGCAATCCTTAACGCATTGTGATCTAGGAGAATAAAGTTCGTTTCCTTCGGGATTAATCAATTAGTAACAAAATTTCCTATATCACGAGGCTCGATAATTTTTAATTCTAGGATCAATTTCTGTCGTTTTATGATAGTGAATAAATGAAAGAGGAATGTCGATTCGTTTGTTTAAACTCCTTACGAAAAGTAAGTATTTTATGAGTGGAGTGAATCTCTCGCGGTTAATTTTGTAAAAGGATTTGTTTTTTATGTTTGTTTGAACAAGAATCCCAGATAAAAATAATTCGCGACAGTGTCTTGAAATGTTGGATTGACAGAGTGGTATGAATGCGTTTAAATCGGAAAGGTTCATTTCTTCGTATTGGCATAATAGTTCAACAATAGCAACCCTTGCAGGGTGACCAAGTGACTTAAAACAGTTTGATAATTCAATCTGATTGTCTGTGTAATAAGCATAATTTGTAGCGCCCATAATGGATGGTTTTTAAGGTTTCTCTATATAAGTTAATGGAATATATTGGATAAAAAAAATAAATCTGAATATTTCAATATCTGAATATTCAGATATTAGGATTGTGCTAAGAGTGTTATATTTGTATTTTATTCCCCTTATGAAAAGACTATTCGATATAATTTGTTCCATTATTATTCTACTTGTTTTTTTTCCTTTCGGATTAACAATCTCTTTGATTATTTTGATGACAAGTAAAGGTGGGGTCTTTTATCGTCAAGAGAGAATTGGTAAAAATGGTGTTCCTTTTATGCTTTATAAATTTAGATCTATGAGTGTTGGTGCAGATAAAAAAGGAACACTTACAGTAGGAATGAGAGATAGTAGAATTACTCCAATTGGGGTGTTCATCCGAAAATATAAGTTGGATGAGTTTCCTCAATTCATTAATGTGCTTAAGGGAGATATGAGTATTGTTGGGCCACGGCCTGAAGTGAGTGAGTTTGTGGCGCTTTACACGGAGGAGCAACGTGAGATACTTAATGTCAAACCAGGAATCACTGATTTGGCTTCTTTGGCTTATTTTGAAGAAAATGCGTTGCTTGCAAAATCAAATAATCCGCGACAAACATATGTTGATGAAATCATGCCAGCAAAAATTGAACTGAATAAAGAATACATTCGCCAACCTACGTTGACGAATGATATGAAAATTATGTGGCGTACGTTTAGAAAGATTATTTCTTAATGAATGAAGATTGCCAATACAAATCCAACCAAAATACTGATAAGTTTAATTAGATTAAACTTATGATTTTCATTGGTTTCAAAAATGATTGTTGTTGATATGTGTAAGAACATTCCAACGACTAATGCTAAAATAATATCGAAGTTTAAGCTGAAGAGCAAGTCTTTTGAAACAAGTCCTAGAAGTAAACCTGCCGGAGTTGTTAAGGCAAAGAGTAGCATGATAATCCACGCTTTCTTTTTCCCAATACCTCCTGAGAGTAGTAATACCATTAATGAAATTGCAACTGGGATCTGGTGGAAAATGATCCCCATTAATAGAGTTTGTTCTCCGCCGTGATGATGTGTTGTGGCGGTTGTTTCTCCGATAAATGGTGCAGCCAAAGGAATACCTTCTACGAATGAATGTATACCAAGTGCTATTAAAACTCCCCAAGGAATGGCATTTTTATGATGGTGATGTATATGACCGTGCTCTATTCCACCAGAAAAGAATTCCAAAAGTAATTGAACAAGAAAACCAATTAGAATATAGATTCCAATTTGTTCACCAGCATGTGAATATAATTCTGGTAAAAAGTGAATAAAAGCTATAGAAAGTAAAAAACCACCACTAAATGCGAGTAATAGTTTAATGACTTTTTCTTTGTTACTACGATCCAAATAGGAAACAATTCCTCCGCCTAATATGACAGAAGAAATTAATAATAGAAATGTACTGTATATTGACATTAGCTTATTTTTTTTTGCCTACAATTATCAATCTATTTGAATTCACGTCATCAAAAGGTGTTAATGCGTATTCTCCAAAAACATCAATAATATCAAGACCTACTTTTTCTAAAAATAGTTGAAAATGTTGTAAGGTTAACGCTTGCACTTTCTCTTGAAATGAAAAAGATTTACCTTTGTCCTCAAATGCTATTGTTTTGATGATAAATCCGTTCTCAACTGATTTACTAATTCTGAAAGTTATTCCGTCAATTGTTTTTTCCTCGAAAGGAACTAAATTGGTGATCGCTTTTTTTGCATTTAAAAAATCGATAACAAATCGACCGTCAGGCAGTAACATGTGTTCTATGGATAACAATACGCGTAAATTATCTTCGATATCGTCAAAGTAACCAAAAGATGTAAACAAATTAAAAACACAGTCAAACTTATCTTGAGGAACGGGTTTTCTCATGTCATGCACATGGAAATGTAATTTCTCATTTGCAAATTTTGATGCTTCAGCAATTGAATTTGGAGATAAATCTACACCAAGTACATTGAATCCATGGGTGAAAAGTGTCATCGAGTGACGGCCTTTACCACATGCTAAGTCAAGTACTTGAGCCTCTTTTGGTAGGTTCAAATAAGCTACAATTCGATTGATAAATTCTTCTGCTTCAGAATGATCTCTATTTTTATATAATGTATGATAATAGTTTGTGTCAAACCATGTTGAAAACCAATTGTCTTTTTCCATATTACAAATATACTCCTATATCATCAATTTTTTTGTATTATTAGTTTACTGAAAGTGTTAGAATTCATTCAAAAATGTATATTTGTTTAATTTTTAATATGTTACATGAGGCAATGTTCACCAATTGTTTGCGACCATGCAGTAAAGGATCAGCTTTTCTCTTTTGAGGGGAGGTTGAACGAAGACTCATTGTTGGCAATTCTTGAGCAGGTTGAATTAACACTAAAAGATATTCCGTTAAAGTACAGAAAAAAGGCATTTAACGTAGCGCTTGAAAGTTTACAAAATGTTTATCATCATGGGAAAATTATTTCAGTAAATGAGGAGGAGGGAAGATGGATGAGTTTCTATCTTTTACAGGATAAAGAGAGGGTAAGTGTACTTATTGGAAATTATATTAATAATGAATCGAAAGAAATCGTTATCAAAAAAATACTTAGATTAAATCAATTTTCATTGGTAGATTTAAGAAAGGAATACCTTGAGCAGCTGGTAAAGGATGTGGAGTTGTCTTCAAATTTCAGCGCTGGACTTGGATTGTATGAAATAGCTAAAAAATCAAATAACAACATTGATCATAAAGTTACAATGCTAGATCAGGATACTTATTTTATTTGTGTGAATATAAAAGTGAATTAACGCATCTTAACATTCCTATGAATATGATAATTAAAGGGACACCTAAAACACCTCACGTTAGACTAAATAAAGAAGGAGAAATCTTTTTAGAAGGAAGATCTATTCCAGAAAATACATTGGATTTCTATGATCCAATCAATAAATGGCTAGACGGTTATTGTCTTGCACCAAAACAGCAGACGGTTATGAATGTTAAATTGGAATATTTTAATACTTCTTCCTCAAAATGTTTGCTCGATCTATTTAAGAAATTAGAGAGGCTTCAAGAAGAAAAATATGATGTGCTTGTGAATTGGTTCTTTGAAAAAGAAGATGAGGATATGCAAGAAGCTGGTGAAGATTATAGAGCGATAGTGAATGTACCATTTCAAATAATAGAGGTCAATGAGTTCTGAAAGAGCTATCAAGATTGGAATTACCGGAGGTATAAGTGCTGGTAAATCATTTATTTCTGAGATGATTGAGAAAATAGGATATCCGGTTTTCTATTCAGATGAAGAAGCAAAAAAAATAATTACTTCAGATGAAGAAGTGAAAGATCAAATAATAGAATTACTAGGGGAAAAAGCTTATGTAAGTGGATCATATAATGTTGTTTATGTTTCAAAAATTGTTTTTAATGATTCAATTAAACTTGAGAAATTAAACAAAATTGTTCATCCGGCGGTTCGTAAAGCATTTGAAAATTGGGCGGTAATTCAATTTCGTAAAGGGAATGATCTAGTTTTCAATGAGGCAGCTTTATTAATTGAATCAGGAACATATAAGGAAATGGATCAGATGGTTCTAGTTTCAGCTCCAATGGATATTCGAATACAACGATTAATGAAAAGAAATAATTTGACAGAAGCTGACGCTTTATTAAAAATAAATGCACAGACTGATGATGAATTCAAACGACAATTCGTTAATTATGAAATTATAAATGATGGCAGAGCAGTATTGTCACAATTGCTTAACGTTATGAATTCAATTCGTCCTTAATCTCCGTGTAATCATCAAAATCATCATCTTTTCTTTCTTGAAAATGAGACGAGTCTTGTTGGCTTTTGAACAGTCGACCTGAAAAAAGGAGTATAAATGTATTCACTAATTTCATGATGATATTCACCATGAAAAAGAATCCAATTACTTTAAAAAAGAATCCAAATATTGGCGTATCTTCAATGTTAAGAATAGCATCTTTTATAGGAATAATGATAGGTAAGTTTGCAAACTCTGGATTTTTATAAAAAATGCCGAAAGTTAGCATTGAGAAAATGATTAATCCAATTTCATATTTGTAATCAAATGTATTTCCGAAACGAGAGGGTAAACCATTTGTGTAAAAACGGATCATTTGCATTTTTTTCTGTCCGTTTTGAAGTTTTCCTAAGAAGTACATAATTAGTATTATTCCTCCAAACATCAATTGACTGTTTACATCTAATCCACTATATGTTTGATTTAAGCATATTAGAAAGGTAATTGTAACCAAGAAAAAATATTGAATAGCTTTTAATAAGTAAACTTCTTTTAAAGCTCTTTCTCTCCCTGCACCTAAGAGTAATTTCAATCCTAGTGAAATGAAGAACCAAATAAAAGCAAAAATGGCAAAAACGACACCGAGTCTAAATATTAAGTTTAACAATTCCATATTTTCATTTTAATTATGACAAAGATAAAGGATAATAAAAACTATTGCTTAATCACACGATGGAAAATCGTTCCAGATGTTGTTAGGAAACGGAATAGATATGCTCCAGGAGGTAAGGTTGAAAGGTTAATTGAATTTGCATTTGTTTGATCCAGTTCCGTTATTATTTTTCCTAGTTGATCTAAAACGGAATATTCCAATATCTGAATATTGTGATATTGGAAATTTACTATCCCAGTAGTTGGATTTGGGAACATTTTTATTAATCCATGTTTCAAACTGTTTATCACTTCGGTGCTAAGGTCGTTGTTAGGATTAGCTTCATAGTGCCAAAGACCACCCATATCTAGGCCAATGAATAAATTCAAATTGGAGTTGTTGTTAATGTCATCAACAAAAAAAGAACTATGACCTTCAGTATTAATGTTTAGATAATTTGAATTTGTATTTGAGAAAGAACTTCCAGATTCTAAATTGCTTTGAACATCTGTATAGTAATCTAGTCTCCCTTGGTCATTTCCACAAAACAAATGAGTAATTCCATTTTGACGAAAAAAATGTGGAGCAGAAAAGCCATAACGACTCGACGTATTTCGATTAATATTTCCTAGATTATTGGTGATGAATCTAAATTTCGGATTCTCTGAGGTACCTACATTTTTAAAGTAAATAAGTTTTCCTTCTCCATTACCCATTACAATGTCGAGTAGTCCATCATTATTTAGATCAAATAACTGTGGAAAGGCAAAATTCCCACCTCTCAAGGGAACATTGTTTTCATCTACAACTTCAGAATGTATTTCAGTAAAGGAGGTACCGTTTCCTTCAAATAGGACGAGGGTTCCATCACTTTTCCCAATGATTAAATCTGGGAAACCGTCGTTATTAATATCACCAAATGTAGGGATAAGACGTATGCCCATTTGTTTGGTGGATAATTGAAGCCAGTCATCTGTCGTGAATTCGAAGGAAGGAGAAGTCGCATCTCCAACATTTGTGTATAAAGCGATTTTACTTTCATAACTTTCGTCATCTTTTACCAAGTAGAAGTTTGCGACCAAGAGGTCTTTCAAACCATCACCATTAATATCGAAAAGGACAGGTACAGAGCCTCTACCATGATCAATCATCGAGGACTGTAGGAAATCCTTTTGTCTAAATTCAAAATGTGGATTTTGTGTGGTACCTATATTTTCATAATACCAAAGACTTTGTTCATTTTTAGAAATGTTTCTTGCCGCAGTTCCTACAAGGAGATCTTTTTTACCATCAAAATTCACATCAACATAAAAGGGAGCCGGGAAAACGGGAAGGTGTGCAGGAAGTGTGTTTGATGGAAATTGCATATCTGTATTCCCCATCAAGGAATTGTTATTAACACTTTGCCCTAAATTTTCCAGATAGACGAGATTCGGAAATGATATATCTCCCATAATTAAATCAAGGACACCGTTTCCAGTATAATCAAGCGCTAAAACTGTTGACCCAGCATGCTTTAGTAACGATTTGTCATTGAGGTCTATACTTTGAAAATTAGGTTGTTGATTTGTCGGGTATTCAGGATTCGTAATTGTACTACCAACACATGGGTAATTTTGTGAATTGAGCAAAATGGAATTGTTAAAATTACTTTCTTCAAAACCGCCCCAACACTCGTTTTTTAAAACAAATTTAAATGAGTCAGGAATTCCATACATTTCCATAGACATGTTTTTGTGATACTCTAAGTGTGCACCTCCCATGTGAAAGGTTAACACATCAATGTCACCATCACCATCTACATCAATAATTGCAGGAATGTCAGTTGAGGTTACTGCAAGGTTATAGATGTTCCCATTGTAGTTTGAATAAACAATATCTTGTTCCAATTGCCATCTGAGCCCATTTGCAGCGTCACCAATGTTTTTATAAACCATTAATCCGCCAAGGCCATAACAAAAAATATCTTTTCGCCCATCACCATCATAATCGACAAAGGTTGCTCTTGAATATATGCCTTCAGGAAAAAAACGATGTGCTTCGTGAATGTAATGATAAGAACGAGTGCCATTTACAATTCGATTTTCAAAAACACGTATGTTATTGTTGCTCCTGTCAAAAATGAACAAGTCCTCGTCACCATCAAAATCAAAGTCGAAATCACTTATTTGAACATAATTTAACCCCCCGGCCCAAGCATTGTGTAATTGAATGCCATTTTTTGAAACAGGAAGAGTTGGAGAGAATTCAAAACCAAATTGTGCTTGAGAAACAAATGGTAGTAAAAAGAGGAGGAAATATTTCATAAACAATTAGGTCTGATGATGACGAATTTAATGAAAAACGGTCTAAAATTCTAACTTTCGTCAGATGAGAAAAGATTTCTAACTGCAAAAGGAATGGAATGAACCAAATTCATTATATTTGAAAAAAAAACAAAATGGCAGAGAATTTTTTCGATAAGACAACTGCAGCAGTAGGAACAATTTTCACTGTGATTGCATTAAGTGTTTTGGCTTACATCTTAATATGGGGCTAAGAAAAGACCAGTAAAAGTCTTGAAGTCGGCAATTGTCGACTTTTTTTGTTTTATATTGGTTTGTTCCATCGATTCCATTAACTTAGTATCTCGAATTATTATTCACGTAATTATGCCTTTTAACTCCATTTTTTCTTGGGTTATGAAGAAAAGATTGGGGCAAATTGAATTGTTCAAGACGCACCCAATCGAAGTTCAACAAGAATTGTTACAGAAGCTCATTTATAATGGGGCATATACTGAATTTGGTAAGCAATACCATTTTTTAAAAATGGAATCCTACGAAGATTTCAAAGAAAATGTTCCTCTTCAAGAATACGAACAGGTAAAACCTTATGTCGACAGATTAATGAAAGGGGAGCAAAATCTCCTTTGGTCAACTGAAGCAAAATGGTTCGCAAAATCTAGCGGCACAACTTCAGCTAGAAGTAAATTCATCCCTGTTACAAGAGAGTCTTTAGAAGAATGCCATTATAGTGGAGGAAAAGACCTTTTAGCGATGTACTATAATACTTATGAAAACCGTAAGTTATATAACGGAAAACATCTAATAGTAGGAGGAAGTGCACAAATAAATCATCTATTCAATAATTCCTATTTCGGTGACCTTTCTGCAATTATCGTTAAAAATTTGCCTTGGTGGGCTGAAATCAGAAGAACACCTTCGCGAGAGATTACACTAATGAGCGAGTGGGAAGAGAAGATCGAGAAAATGGCACAAACAACCATTCATGATGACGTATATATCATTGCAGGTGTACCAAGTTGGACCATGGTTTTAGCTAAAAGAGTTTTAGAAATAACAGGGAAGAAAACACTTAAAGAAGTATGGCCTAACCTAGAGTTATATATGCATGGAGGAGTAAGCTTTGAACCTTACCGCCAAGAATTTAAACGCATTTTCGGATTTGATGACATGCACTATGTCGAATCATACAATGCTTCGGAAGGATTTTTCGGCATTCAAGACGATCCAAACAAAGAAGGAATGTTGTTGATGCTCGATTATGGTATTTTCTACGAATTCATTCCAATGAAGCATTTCAAAGGAATAAATTCAACTGATATTATTCCTTTACAAGAGGTTAAATTAAATGTTGAATATGCCTTGGTTATTTCAACAAATGCTGGACTTTGGCGTTATATCATCGGAGACACAATTACATTTACAGAGACCGTTCCTTACCGATTTAAAATTACAGGAAGAACAAAAAGTTACATCAATACTTTTGGAGAAGAAGTAAATGTAGGAAATGCCGAAATGGCGATCGCAAAAGCTTCTATGGAAACCAATGCTCAGGTGAGAGACTTTCATGCTTGCCCTATTTATATGCAGTCAGCTGAAAAAGGAGGACACGAATGGCTAATTGAGTTTTTGAGAGAACCAGAAGATTTTGAAAAGTTTCAAAAAGTTTTAGACGAAGCATTAAGAGAATTAAACTCCGATTACGACGCTAAAAGATATAACAGTATGATTCTTGAATTCCCCAAAATACATAAATTAGAACCTGGAACGTTTGATAAGTGGTTAAAATCAAAAAATAAATTGGGTGGGCAAAATAAAATTCCAAGACTTGCCAATAATAGGGAAATACTGGAACAGATTTTGCCATTAATGCAAGTTCATGTATAACATATTATTTTTTATTCTTTGCTTTCCATTTTTTGGACGGACCCAACAAGTTGTTGCAGAATTCATATTGCCCAAAGAAGCGAAATGGACCGTGAATGGCAAGGGAGATGTACTTTATGTAGAAAATGATGCAATTGTTTTGCTCGCAAATGACGGCAGAGTACTCAAGCAAAGCAGTAAAGCATATGGAACTATTGAACAATTTCAAAACATCAACTCTTTAAAATCGGTGCTATTCTCTTCAGAGCAGCAAGTCATTTGTTTTATCGATAATTCTCTGACAAACATTGATCAATGCTTAGATTTAGATGATCTCGGATTTACCTTCGTTACAAAAATAGCAGCGTCAAGCCAATCTGATAAAATATGGATCTACGATGAGGTAAATTCAAACCTTACTTTGTATTCCGTGCTTACTCAAATGCAAACACAAGCCGTAGCAAATTTACGGGGTCTACTTTCCATCAGTGAGGTCACACAAATAGTGGAGTACAACAATAATTTAATTGTTATTGATAGAAATAAAGGACTCTACTTTTTCGATAGATTTGGAACTTTTGAATACTTTTCAGATGTTAAGGAAGTAGAACATATTGAGGTTGTGGGAAAACACCTCGTTTTGCTAAAGGATCAAAAATTATTTGAGTTTTCCGTAGAGTTAGATGGTACACAATCATTGATAGACATGGGGTTTCAAGATATTACAAACTTTCGCTACAACGGAGAATCACTTTTTATTCAAAAGCAAAACAAAATACAAAAAATAAGATTTTAAGCAGGCAGATTTACTTTGCTTATTCTCCCTTTTTAATTAAATTAGACATTCTAAAATATAAAATATGCACGTTGCAATCGCAGGAAATATCGGTTCGGGAAAGACCACGCTAACAAAATTATTGGCGAAGCATTACAATTGGGAAACGCATTTTGAAGATGTGGAACAAAATCCATACTTGAATGATTTTTACGAGGACATGCAACGCTGGTCATTTAATTTACAAATTTATTACCTTAATTCTCGCTTTACCCAAATTCAAGAAATTAAGCAAAGCAATGCAAATGTCGTTCAGGACAGAACCATCTACGAAGACGCGTTTATTTTTGCACCCAATCTTCACTCAATGGGATTGATGACAACCAGAGATTTTGAAAACTATTTCTCTCTTTTCAACCTGATGGATTCGTTCGTTTCTGCGCCTGATCTTTTGATTTACCTAAGAGCAAGCGTGCCAACATTAGTGAATCACATTCAAAGCCGAGGAAGAGAATACGAAAACTCTATTCGCTTAGACTACTTGAAACGATTGAATGAACGATATGAAGCATGGATATCAACTTACGATAAAGGGAAACTTTTAATCGTGGATATTGACAACAATAATTTCCCCGTAAAAGCAGAAGATCTAGGACAAATAATTAATTCAATAGACGCCGAAATTCACGGGTTATTTTAAATATTACAAAGCAATGAAAATAGTAGTTACAGGTGCAGCAGGATTTATAGGAAGCTGTTTAGTGAGCCATCTAAATAGCAAGGGTTACAACGACATCATTGCCGTAGATGACTTTTCAAAGACAGAGAAAGACAATAATTTAGAAGGGAAAACCTTGCTTTCAAAGGTAGGGCGTAAGGATTTTATTAAATATTTTCAAGATTTTGGTAATGAAATCGATTTCGTATTTCACATCGGAGCACGAACAGATACCACCGAATTTGACACCTCCATTTTTGATGAATTAAACGTGAATTACTCCAAAGCACTTTGGGAAATTTGTGTTGAAAAACAGATTCCACTCGTGTACGCTAGCTCAGCGGCAACGTATGGTTTAGGAGAATTTGGCTACAAAGACGATCATGCAGTAATCCCGAATTTGAAACCGCTAAATCCCTATGGAGATTCAAAGAATGATTTCGATAAATGGGTTTTGACGCAAACGACTTTCCCACCTTTTTGGGCAGGATTGAAATTCTTTAACGTTTACGGTCCCAATGAATTCCATAAAGGAAGAATGGCCAGCGTTATTTTTCATGCATTCCATCAAATTGGGGCAACAGGAGCAATGAAGTTGTTCCGATCACACAACCCGGAATACACAGATGGCGGGCAATTGAGAGATTTCGTTTATGTGAAAGACGTTGTTAGTGTTTGCGCTTTTTTATTGGAAGAAAAACCGAATCCAGGCATTTATAATTTAGGGTCAGGTAAAGCTAGAACTTTCCTTGATTTGGCGAAAAACACCTTTGCAGCAATGGGTGAAAAAGAGGACATATCGTTCATTGACACGCCGATTGACATCAGAGATAAATACCAGTATTTTACAGAGGCAGACATGTCAAAATTGATTGAGCAAGGTTACAAAACGCCTTTCCATACCTTAGAAGAAGGTGTTAGCGATTACGTAAAAAATCACCTTATTGGTACAAAATACATGTAAGAAACCGAGCAATCAAAGCATCAAAATTCCGCCGAAAGGCGGTTTTTTTTTACCCGACATTTTTAGTTTCATTTAACGCCTTCCTAAGCCATCTTTTTGGCAGCTTTTACGGTCTGCGCGCTTTAGTAAACTTAGGTAAAAAGGTTCACGTTCTTCTTTACACGTGCTCCCCTTGGTCGCAGTGTAAAGTGCGCGTTCACTCTTTTCCCTTTCGTTTAGCTATCGCGCTACGCCCTAGCTGAAGAGAAATCTTATTTGAAATTTAGAATCAGAATAAAAGTTAAGAAAACAGATCTTCGCGCTAAGGATAGGAGTGGTTAGCCCACAGTCCTTCCCCAAAATATTTGGGGAGGGACGAGGACTATGAACGGATAGCCTGGCCTTTCCCAAGTATTTGGGTAAGGAAGCGCCCAAGTAAAGAGAATACTTGAAAATCTTGATGCTTTTCGTGACTTTTCAGGACAACCTATTGTTCGGATTTGCGTCTAAGTATTGATGAAAAAAACACTTTTATTTTTAGCACTTTCTATTGTTGGCGGGGTTTTAGGTCAGCAAACAAATATTCTTTTTATTGGAAATAGTTACACTTATGGCAACGATTTACCAACCCTTTTGAGGCAACTTTCAATAGCAAATGGCAAAAATGTTTTTGTGGATTCGCATACGGTTGGCGGCGCGTCGTTTTATATGCACAATACTAGTGCGGCGGCGCAACAAAAAATCAAGCAAAAAAATTGGGATTATGTGTTGATTCAAGGGCAAAGTCAAGAAGTTTCTTTCCCTGATCAACAAGTTGATTTTAATGTTTTACCACCGGCTGTTTCCCTTACTGACAGTATTTATCGTCATCATTTTTGTAGTGAAGTAATGTTTTTTATGACTTGGGGTAGAAAAAATGGAGATCCACAATGGGGACCAATTTCAACTTTTGAGGGTATGCAAGAGCGTTTATATGATGGTTATATGCGAATTGCGGATAGTTCGCAGGCTTCGGTGGCGGCTGTTGGGCGTGTTTGGCAACGGTTGAGGGAGCAAATGCCTAATGTGGAGCTGTATGAACCGGATCAATCGCATCCATCTTTGGCAGGGAGTTTTTTGGCTGCAATGACTATTTATTCATCAATTTTTTTAGAATTACCTCAGGTTTTAGTCGGCAATCAAGGACTTTCTACAGCGTTTACCGATTTGGTAAAACAGATCATTGATGTGGAAATTCTTCGAGAGAAATCACGTTATCATTTGCGCCCAAAAAGTGAGCACACACAAATAGAAAATCTGGAAATAACACAACTAGACGACGTAATTCAAGGTGAGGTTTCAACACGAAAAGCGCAGCGTGTGGAGTGGGATTTTGGAGATCATACACAAGCACAAGGATGGGAGGTAACCAAGGATTATGCTGATTTGGGTACGTTTACTATACAAGTAAAGGCAATAAGTGCATGTTCTGAAGATGCGGAAAACAGAGTAATTTCTGTTGATGTTTTGGAACTCTTAGCTTTAGAAAATGACCTCTCGGATTGGTTTGTACTAAGCGGGAAAACAATGAATGTTTTTGGTGAGATTGGGGTTGTTTATAATCTTGAAGGAAAGGAAGTGATACGTTTTCAGGATGTTAAAGAGTTAGATTTTCTGAATTCGGGTGTTTATTTATTATTGTCAAATGGTAAAGTATCCCGTTTTTATTTACCTTAAATAGGGCTTTTATTCGTTAAGGATGTGGATTTGTTCATTTAGCTAATTGATTGAACATAAAAGGAATATATTCAGTTATATATACTTTAATTTATGAAAAACATCCTCTTCTTATTGTTTATCCCTTTATTTTTTGTCAGTTGTGAAAAAGATGAGGTGTTTGACGTTCCCAAACCTTTGATTGCAACGATGGAAGGTACTTCGGAAATGCAGTTGGTTTTACGAACGGAGAAATTATTCGAAAGTTCAGGATATCAGATTGCAACAAGTGAAACTTCTCGATTGAATAAGCAAGCAGTACGTTTAAAGTACATTTACAAGCGTTTCCCTTCAGACACGTTAATTCCTTCTCCGGCTTATGCGCGCATTTATGCAACAGCAGAACCAGAACAAGTGTATGTCATTAAGTACAAGAATAGCACGGCCAACCTTACCGTTAAATACGATGGAACCACCTTTTCCATCGACTCTGATAATGTAGATTTCATCAGAGGTGAATGAATGAAAATCCCCATTACTATTTTGTAATGGGGATTTTTTCTATTCTTTTGTTTGTTCTATGGCTTCGAGAATAATATTTGCTGCTTTTCTAATTTCAGCTTCTGTTATATTTAATGGGGGTGATAATCGGAAACTGTAAGGGTGCGAAAGAAACCAAAAGGAGATGAGGCCTTTTTCTAAAGCGTATTTCACAATTTTCTCCACTCTTTCAAAGGAAACCATGTCGAACGCGAACATCATTCCTATTCTTCGTGTTTCTTTTATTTCTTCAGATGTTGCGATTAAATCTTGAAGTAATTTCCCTAATCTTTCAACTTCATTGAAGTCAATTTCTTGATCTAAAATTTCTAAAGCTGCATTCGCAGATGCGGCAATTAAGGGGTGACCTCCAAATGTTGTGATATGGCCCAGCATTGGATTGTATGTGAATTCCCACAATTTATCATGGTTTGAAACGAGTGCACCAATTGGCATTCCACCACCTAAAGCTTTTCCAAGGGTAAGAATATCTGGCACTACATTATAATGTTCAAAAGCGAACATTTTTCCTGTGCGACCCATTCCACACTGTACTTCGTCGAAAATCAGTTGAGCACCTACTTCTGTGCATCTTGCACGTAATGCGGAAAGAAATTTTTGTGAGGGAATCCGAACGCCTGCATCACCTTGTATTGTTTCTACAATTACCCCCGCTGTTTTTGTGGTGATTTGTTGTAGTTGAGCGATGTTGCCATGTTCTAGAAAGCGAACGTCAGGGAGAAGTGGACGATAAGCCTCTTTTTTTACCTCGTTACCAGATACGCTCATCGATCCGTGTGTACTTCCATGATATGACCCTCTAAAGGAAACCAATTCTGTTCGTCCTGTAACTCTTTTAGCTAGTTTTAAAGCAGCTTCATTGGCTTCTGTTCCTGAATTAACAGCGTAAACACAATTTAATTCATTGGGTAATAGAGAGAGTAGTGTTTGCGTAAAAGCGATTGGGGCATCTTGTATATATTCACCATAAACCATAACGTGTAAGTGACGATCGGCTTGGTTTTTTATTGCTTCAATAATTTTTGGATGACTATGACCAGTATTTGCTACACCAACGCCAGAAATCATATCCATATATGGTTTTCCATTTTTGTCATAGATATAAATGCCTTTTGCATAATCGACATCAATTAAGTATGGAAAAGGGTTGGTTTGTCCTAGGTGTTGAATAAAGTATTCTTCGCGCGTCATCGTTTTTTTTATAAAAGTAAAAATCATTTAAGCGAAAAGAAAGAAATCAAGGGAGAAGATGAAATATAGATTGTATATCCACTTAAGATGAGTATTCAATTTGGAGGAATATCTGAATATTCAGATGAAGGATTAGGTGATTTTATCTTTGTTTATAATGTTATTAATCAATATTTAAACGCTTATTTGTCCGTTTCGGTAGCAAATATTGTTAAGCTTCTTTAAAATTCTAAAAAGACATTTTTTTTAATGAGGTTTTAGTTTAAATTTGATTAAGTATAAAACACTTAACACAGAAAAATGAACGAATCTCTACAAGGTAACGAAGTAGCGTCTAATGCTACTGTGGATACTACTCGCATCTTCAAAAATGATTTTCTTGAATTACTAACATATACTAGCTTCCCGCTACATGTTTTTTTTTACGGGGGCGTAAGCATCTTGTTCTATGTTCTTGGATTAATCTATTCTGATATTGGATGGCTAAGAGGAGCTGTTTATTGGAGTGGAGGTCTATTAGGATGGACATTTTTAGAATACTTATTGCATCGATTTGTTTTTCATTTTGTCAATGAAAATAAATATGTGAAGAAATTTCACTTTATCTTTCATGGTGTTCATCATGATTACCCACATGAAGAGAAAAGAACAATGATGCCACCTTCTGGAGGCACACTTTTTATTTCCTTATTCTTGTTTATCAATTATTTGATATTTAATCTTGAAGGCTTTTATATAACTGGAGGAATCGTTTTTGGATATTTATGTTATTCGGGATTACATTATTGTATACATATGTTCAAAGCTCCGAAGTTTTTGCAACCTTTATGGACGCATCATCTTCTGCATCACTATCAAAATGAGGAAATGGCATTTGGAGTATCCAATCGTTTTTGGGATAGGATATTTAGGACAATGCCTAAAAAGAAGTAGTTTAAAAAAGAAGAGCGAAATGGATTCCATTTCGCTCTTCTTTTTATTTCTTAATTAATATTAATTGAAATGTAAATGCGACATCATCGCCTTCCTGAGGGGATGGCTTAAATCCATATTTAGGTCTATTAATTGTTGACATACCAATAAAGTGAGGTTTACCATCAATTTCACCTAAATATTTAATCATTACATTTTCAGAATGTTTGGAACCAATCATAGAAAACTCTCCAGTCAATTCATTTTCATTTTCCTTGAATTTCACTTCGTTTGATTGGTAATGCATTAGGGGGAATTTCGCTTCATTAAAATAGTCCGTACTCATAAGAGATTCATATTGCATACTATTAAATGTGGTTAAATTCTTAACAGGCATGTTTACCTCAAATTTGGATTTATCCCCATCAAAGGTTACGGTTCCTGAAATGTTTTTAATAGCTCCTTTTGTTATTCCACCTTTTGGGCCTAATTGAAAAGAAATGATTGAAGACGTATCAATGATATATGCGCCTTCTAATACATCCCATGAAAGGTTTTCATAATCAGCGAATGATTTTTCTTTTGAAGCTTTTTTGGTCGTTGATTGTTCTTTGTTGGGTTGTTCTAAACTAGTGGGACCTTCAATTGAGGATGGGACAATAAGACCTAAAACGATTAGAAGTGGGTATCCGAAACTCGAAATTTGTGTGTTTCCAATCAATAATGAAGCAATTGAAAAACCGAATAATCCCGCTACAAAGCTTTCTGGGCCTCCATAGAATGGGTGTATATGATTTAGAATAGAAACGATCACAACTAAAGAAATTCCAAGAGAAAATAAAGCAATTCCAATAATTGGATTATAAATTCTACTTGATACATCTCCCAATAGATATAGACAAGCTCCAATAATTAAACCTGCTAATACTTTCCCATGCAATAAATCGATGCTTTCTAATGAGAATAGATGTAGAAAATAACTGGTAGCTGACATAGCTAATAAGGCTGGAATTAAATGTCCGATTCGTTGCTTGTGATATAAAGTATATAGAAAAAGACCTATTGCAATATAAATGAAGCCAAAGAAGCCCGTGAAAAAGGTGGATACAATTGTCAGTACCCCTAATATAGCTCCAATGACTGCTCGTCCAAATCTTAATGTTTGTAGTTGAAATAAATAATTTCTCACCAGCCAATCTTTAGCTTCTAGAACACCACCGAGTAAGAAACCGCCAATTAGTAGGGAGAATACTGGAGTGTCTTTTAATGAAATGGAATAAATTTCAAATTTGAAATGAAGAGGAGAGAGTAAAAAGAAGGCAAGTAAGCTGAATAGTGGGACTAACCATCGCATTATTTTTGTTTTCAAGATACGGCTTAAGGCTAAATTGACAAATAAGATAGCTCCTGTTATTCCCATAAAAGATTGAACGTTCTCTAGTGGTGTTAATTGATCTTTCAGCAGGAAAATTGTTGCCAAAATGATTAGCGCATAGAAAAATTGCTGTACAGTATCATTTCTTTTAAAGTAGAATGTACAACCAAGTAGGGTTAAGGCTAGGAAAATATAAATCATGAATGGTGTTTTCTTTACAAGTTACGTACTTAATTTTATTCTATTGTCTCATTTAACAGATTATTACATTCTTTAATTTTGTGAAAAAGAGGATTGTTGATCAATTCTGACATTAATTGTACGTGTTGAATTCTGTGGCAATCTGAGGAAACAAAATCTACATGAGTTGACAGAATAAATTTTTCTGCTTGTTTCTTTATTTCTTTACTGTAATGACCAGATATTGAGTTTAGATTTAATTGCAATTCAGCTCCCCATTCTTTTAATTGAGTTGCCATCTCAATGTTTTTGTGCCAGTATAAATAACGTTCAAAATGGGCAATGACAGGTTTATAACCATTAGATTGAAGGTCAAAAAGAATGTGTTGTACATGATCTGGTTCATTTACAAAAGGAAACTCGATTAATATTCTGTTACCATCGAAAGGCATTAATTCCTTTTTAGAAAGTAGTTCTCTAAAATGTTCGTCAACGAAGTATTCAGCGGCAACACCTAAAGATAAATTGATATTTTGACGCTCAATCTCTTGTTTTACTATCTCAAATGATCGAAGTATGCTTTCTTTTGAATTGGGATAATAATCAAAATTTATATGGGGGGTTGTAATGACTTTCCGATATCCTAGGTCAGCCATTTTTTTGTAAATGGCTATACTCTCTTTTAGTGTTTTCACCCCATCGTCTATTCCTGGTACAAGGTGGGAATGCATATCCACTCCAATTTCATGAAAAGACAGCTGCGCCTTGACTTTTTTTTGAAGGAATTTAAACCATTCCATATTTATTTTTTTGCGTACATTTTATCATAGTATTCCATGTATTCACCAGATAAAATACCTTCTATCCAACTTTCGTTCGCAAGGTACCAGTCTATTGTTTTTTCTATACCTTCTTCAAATTGAAGGGATGGCTTCCAATTTAGTTCTTTTGTTAATTTGGTAGCATCAATAGCATATCTTTGGTCATGTCCAGCTCTGTCTTTCACAAATGTGATTAATTGACTTGCTGTTCCTTCTGGTTGATTAAGTTTTTGATCCATAATTGAACAAATCTTTTTCACTAAATCTATATTTGTCCATTCATTTAATCCTCCAACATTATATGATTCTCCAATTTTCCCATCATGAAAAATTACATCTATCGCTTTGGCATGATCATCTACAAATAACCAGTCTCTAACATTTAATCCATCTCCATAAATCGGTAAAGGCTTTTTGTTTAAAATGTTTAGTATGACTAAAGGAATTAATTTTTCAGGGAAATGATGAGAACCATAATTGTTAGAGCAATTAGATAGTTTTACCTCTAACCCATAAGTATGGTTAAATGCACGGACAAAATGGTCTGAAGAGGCTTTTGAGGCAGAGTATGGACTGCGCGGGTCATAAGAAGTTGACTCTGTAAATAATCCTTCACTTCCTAGTGAACCAAAGACTTCATCCGTGGAAACGTGGTGAAATATATGTCCCTTTAAATTACCCCAGTATTCTCGGGCACATTGCATAAGGTTAACGGTTCCAACCACATTTGTTTTAACAAATTCTAAAGGGCCATCAATAGAACGGTCAACATGTGATTCTGCAGCTAAATGAATGATGTCAGTAACAGCATATTTTTTTAGTGTTTTCCGCACTTTTTTTTCTTTGACGATATCTCCCTGAACGAATTCAAAATTATCTGCTTCTACAATATTTTCTAGATTAGAAAGATTTCCAGCATAAGTAAGTTTGTCGAAAACAATAATCTTGTATTCAGGATACTTTTGTACAAAATGACGTGCAACATGGGAGCCGATAAAACCAGCTCCACCAGTGATTAATATGCTTTTCTTGAAATTCATTTTACAAAGACCAATATTCTAATTGTTTAATTTTATTCTTGAAAATACCTTTAACATCAATGAATACTCCTAAATCATCTTTCAGTAATGCACGGAAATCCGTTTCGTCCATAGTCATATATTCTTTGTGATTAACAGCAACAATAATTGCATCGTAATCTTTAGAAGGGGATTCTACTAAACCAATTCCATATTCATGTACCATTTCTTCTGATGAAGCATGAGGGTCAATTAAATCAACATTTACTTGGAATGATTTTAATTCGTTTACAACATCAATTACTTTCGAATTACGGATGTCGCTTACATCTTCTTTAAATGTTGCTCCCATAACTAAAACTTTAGCGTTTTGAATGTTTTTTCCCTTAGCTAATATTTTTTTTACGGTTTGTTTACCAATGTAAAATCCCATTGAGTCGTTAACATAACGACCGCTTGTAATCACTTTAGAATGATATCCCGCTTGTAATGCTTTGTGTGTCAAATAGTACGGATCTACTCCGATGCAGTGCCCCCCAACTAGACCTGGTGAAAATTTTAAGAAGTTCCATTTTGTTCCTGCTGCTTCAAGTACATCAAAAGTATTGATACCAAGACGGTTGAAAATAATTGATAGTTCATTGATTAATGCAATGTTTACGTCTCGTTGTGTGTTTTCAATAATTTTTGCAGCTTCTGCTACTTTAATTGATGCAGCTCTGTGAACTCCCGCGTCAACAACTAATTCGTATGTTTTAGCAACATTTTCTAATGAATCTTCATCACTTCCAGAAACGACCTTGATTACATTTTGTAATGTATGCTGTTTATCTCCTGGATTGATTCTTTCTGGAGAATATCCTACTTTAAAATCTGAATTGAAGGTCAACCCAGACTCTCTTTCTAGTACAGGTACACAATCTTCTTCTGTACAACCAGGATAAACCGTCGATTCAAAAACAACATAATTTCCTTTCGATAACACCTTTCCTACAGTAGCTGAAGCTTTTAATAAAGGTGTTAAATCAGGGTTATTTTGTGCATCTATTGGAGTTGGAACAGCAACAACATAGAAGTCAACATCTTTTAAATCATTTATATCCGCAGTAAAAAGTATATCACAATTTTCAAAATCCTTAGCTTCTAACTCATTCGATGGGTCAATATTATTGTTCATTAAATCAACTCTTTGCTGATTAATGTCAAATCCAACCACTTTTATCTTTCTTGCAAATTCTAATGCTATTGGAAGACCAACATAGCCTAAACCAATTACAGCTAGTTTTGCTTCCTTGGATACAAGTTTATTATAGATTGATGTATTCATTTCTTACTTTATAAATGCGTTCAATAATTTCTACAACTTTTAATCCTTCTAAGGCGTTAGTTGTTGCGGATGACCTTCCTTTTAAGGTGTCGATTACGTTTTTTATTACATAATTGTGATTCGCAGCAGAACCTTTGTAAGGTCCATAATCATTAGCCGGATTTACAGGTGCTAATTCTGGCATTTGATAATCTTCAATTTGACAAATTTCTACTTCATTCATGTATTGTCCACCAAGCTTAACACTTCCTTTACTACCAATTATAGTAATTGAACTTTCTAGATTTTGTAATGCTACTGATGTTGAGTAGTTTATACATCCTATTCCACCGTTGATGAAATCAAAATTTACAATTCCAGAATCTTCAAAAGAGGTAGATTCAGCATGTGTAAAATCAGCAAACTTTCCTTTAATATTTTTTATATCTCCGAAAAGCCAATACATGATGTCAATAAAATGTGAGAACTGAGTAAATAAAGTTCCACCATCTAAATCAGCAGTTCCTTTCCAGCCTCCTTTTTTGTAATAGCGATCATCTCTATTCCAATAGCAGTTTAACTGGACCATGAAAATTTCTCCAAGAATATTATTTTCTACAATTTCTTTCATCCATTGGGAAGGTGGAGAATACCTGTTTTGCATTACGCAAAACACTTGTTTTGACATTTGTAACGACTTAAAAATAATTTTTTCGCAATCTGCTTTAGAAAGGGCCATTGGTTTTTCACAAACGACATGCTTTTGATTGTTCAATGCTGATAAGCATTGTACAGCATGTAAACCATTTGGGGTACAGATGTTGGCTACATCAAAAGCTAATCCGCTTTCAAACAATTCTTCCATAGTAGTAAAGAACGGTACATCAAAATCCTGTGCCGCGCATTCTTCTTGTGAACGAATGTCTACAAAAGCAATTAATTCACTTTCCTCTTCTCTCCGAATCATTTCTGCATGACGCTTGCCAATATGCCCCGCACCAATTACAACAAATTTTATTTTTTCAGACATGTTATTTTTTTACCGGATAAACCGTGTTGTTTTCTAGTATATATTCTTCAGTGCTTTCTGGGCATTTAGCTATTCCGTTTTCATCAAAGTGTAAACGGTGCCCAAATTTACTCATCCAACCTATTTGCCTTGCTGGGTTTCCAACAACTAGAGCATAAGCAGGAATTTTTTTTGTTACAACTGAACCAGCTCCAATAAATGCATATTCGCCAATTTCATTTCCACAAACAATAGTAGCGTTGGCACCAATACTGGCACCTTTTTTTACAGTTGTCTTTGCGTATTGGTCTTTCCTATTTACAGCACTTCTTGGATTTATTACATTTGTAAAGACCATTGAGGGACCAAGAAAAACATCGTCTTCACAAATTACGCCTGTATAAATAGAGACATTGTTCTGGATTTTCACATTGTTTCCTAGAATCACTTCTGGGGACACCACAACGTTTTGACCAATGTTACAGCTTTTTCCTATTGTACATTTAGGCATTATATGTGAAAAATGCCAAATTTTTGTATTTTCTCCAATCGTACAACCTTCATCAACGACTGCAGTTTCATGTGCGAAATAATTCATTTATCGAATAATATATTTATCAAAATTATAGTGGTCTACTTGATTTAATTCATCAGTAGAAAGACTTTGGAAATATGCATAAGTTCTTTTTAATCCTTCTGCACGATCTATTTTTGGTTCCCAACCCAATAAATCTTGTGCTTTAGTAATATCAGGACGTCTTTGTTTAGGATCATTAATAGGTAGTTCTTTGTAAACTACCTTTTGATTCGTTCCTGTCAATTTGATAATTTCTTCTGCAAAATCAGAAATTGTAATCTCATCCGGATTACCAATGTTTACAGGCATAGAATAATCGGAATGTAATAGACGATAAATACCTTCAACTAAATCATCTATATAACAAAAAGAACGTGTTTGAGAACCGTCACCAAAGATGGTTAGATCTTCACCTCTTAATGCTTGACCAATAAATGCGGGTAATACACGACCATCATTCAAGCGCATACGGGGGCCATATGTATTAAAAATACGAACAATCCTTGTTTCTACTCCATGAAACGTATGGTAAGCCATGGTTATTGCTTCTTGAAACCGTTTTGCTTCGTCATAGACTCCACGTGGACCAACAGGGTTAACGTTTCCCCAATATTCTTCTGTTTGTGGATGCACTTCAGGGTCTCCGTATACTTCAGATGTACTGGCAATTAATACTCGTGCATTTTTTGCTTTAGCTAATCCAAGGCAGTTGTGAATACCTAGCGAACCTACTTTTAACGTTTGAATTGGAATTTTTAAGTAGTCAATCGGACTGGCAGGTGAAGCAAAATGTAAAATGTAATCTAGGTCTCCCGGTATATGAATGAACTTCGTTACATCATGATTGTAGAATTCAAAGTTCGACAATGGGAATAGGTGTTCAATGTTTTTTAATCTCCCTGTAATTAGATTATCCATTCCAATTACTTGAAAACCTTCCTTAACAAAACGATCACACAAATGTGAACCTAAGAAACCTGCAGCTCCAGTGATTAATATTTTTTTCATCTTTTATTTACGATTTGTCGACCAATTGATTGGTAATAAAAACCTAGATCAATCATACGTTGTACTTCAAAGAGGTTTCGCCCATCAAATATGACTGCATCCTTCATTTCTGATTTTAGACGGTCAAAATCTGGATTTCTAAAAATCCCCCATTCTGTACAAATGAGTAATGCATCCGCTTGGTGACTTGCCTCATACTCAGATGATGCATACTTAATCTTATCACCAATTACTTTTTGAACATTAGGCATAGCTTCAGGATCAAACGCAACTATATCTGCACCAGCCTCTAGAAGTTTTTCAATTAAATATAATGAAGGCGCTTCGCGAATGTCATCAGTGTCCGGTTTGAATGCTAATCCCCAAACAGCAATCTTTTTTCCTTTAAGGTTTCCTCTAAAGAAATTTTGCATTTTTGGAAATAATACGGTCTTCTGATTTTCATTTACTTCCATTACAGCATTCAAGATCTGAAAGTTGAAATTATTGTCATTTCCACTTTTAACAAGTGCCTGAACGTCTTTTGGAAAGCATGAACCACCATATCCTATACCTGGAAATAAAAATCTTTTGCCAATGCGGGCATCAGAGCCAATTCCAATGCGTACTTTGTCAACATCAGCCCCAACTAACTCACAGAAATTTGCGATTTCATTCATGAACGTTATTTTCGTCGCTAGAAAAGAATTGGCAGCATACTTTGTTAATTCTGCTGATTTTTCATCCATGAAAAGAATCGGGTTACCTTGTCTTACAAAGGGCTGGTATAGCTCTTTCATGATTTGTTGTGCTTTTGCAGAAGAAGAACCGATTACTACTCTGTCCGGCTTAAGGAAGTCATCCACTGCAAATCCTTCTCGAAGGAATTCAGGATTGGAAACTACGTCAAACATAACTGTCGCTTTTTTAGCAATGGTTTCCCTTACCAATTCTGCTGTTCCTACAGGGACGGTACTCTTATCTACAATAACCTTATAGTCTTTTAGAAGTGAGCCAAGCTTTTCAGCTACCCCCAGAATATAGGATAGGTCTGCTGAACCGTCTTCTCCTGGGGGAGTAGGCAAGGCTAAAAAAACAATTTCAGCATCTGCTATCCCTTCGGCTAAATCGGTTGTGAAATGCAATCTATTGGAGCGAATATTTCTTTCAAAAAGAAAGTCTAAGTGTGGTTCGTAAATGGGAACCTCACCATTTTTTAATCGCTCAACTTTTATTGGGTCTATGTCAACACAAGTAACAATATTTCCCGTTTCCGCAAAGCATGTCCCTGTTACTAAGCCGACATATCCAGTTCCAACTACTGCAATTTTTTTCATTATTTATTTATGAATTCTGAGATAGAGGCACAAATTAATTCCAACTGTTCTTGTTCCATTTCTGTGTGAATTGGTAATGAAATTACGCGTTCCGTTAAATCATCTGTCACAGGCATATCTAAATCAGCTGTTCCAAATGAAGCAAACATCTTTTGACGATGTGCAGGCACAGGATAATAAATCATCGATGGAATATTCTTTTCAGCTAGAAACGCATTTAATTCATCACGGTTAATTCCATCTAAAACCATTGTATATTGGTGGAAAACGTGATTGGAATAGCTTGCTCTTGCAGGTGTTTTTATCTGCGGGAATTGAGCTAAGAATGTATCGTAATGCGACGCAACAGCGTTTCTTTTTGCTGAATATGAATCTAAATGGCGTAGTTTAATTCTTAAAACGGCTGCTTGAATACTATCTAGACGAGAGTTACAACCAACAACATCGTGGTAATATCTTTGGCTTTGACCATGATTGGCGATCATTCTAATTTGAGCAGCAAGTGCATCATCATTTGTGAAAATTGCTCCACCATCACCATAACAACCTAGGTTTTTTGATGGGAAGAAGGACGTGCATCCGATATGGCCAATAGTACCTGTCTTAACTGTTTCACCATTTGTGAACGTATAATTACAACCAATTGCTTGTGCATTATCTTCAACGACAAATAGATTATGTTTGTTGGCAATTGCCATGATTTCTTCCATGTTTGCTGCTTGTCCATATAAATGAACTGGAACAATAGCCTTTGTTTTTGGAGTGATCGCAGCTTCAATCGTGCTAGGGTCAATACAAAACGTATCCTTGTCAACTTCAACGAAAACGGGTTTCAATCCTAATAATGCAATTACTTCTGTTGTTGCAATATAAGTGAAAGAAGGTGTGATGATTTCATCTCCAGGAGATAAACCTAAGGCCATTAATGCAATTTGTAACGCGTCAGTTCCATTTGCACATGGAATTACGTGCCTAACACCTAAATAACTTTCTAATTCTTGCTGAAATGCTTGAACTTCTGGACCGTTTATGAATTGTGCTTTCTCTATAACGGATAAAATTGCACTATCTATTTCTGTTTTAATGGCTTGATATTGTGTGATCAAGTCTACCATTTGAATTTGTTTCATCGGATGTATTTGTTTTTAGTAAAACACGTTGTAAATATAGTTAATATCAAAGGAATGTAGAAATGATTTTGATGCAAAATATACATACAATATTCGATCAAGATGCTCCG
Organism: Taishania sp.; assembly: GCA_030150045.1. Taxonomy (GTDB): domain Bacteria; phylum Bacteroidota; class Bacteroidia; order Flavobacteriales_D; family Crocinitomicaceae; genus Taishania. The sequence continues at coordinate 70,340 of JASLGM010000020.1, read as the reverse complement.
TATATGGATATTCACAAAAAAGTTCTTACAAAATTCGAAAAATAGAATGTATTTTTGAAAACCATTAGACAATATCTATGAAGCAATTATTTTTCTCTTTCTTTTTATTCTTTTTCTTTTTTATTACTGCAGGTAATGCGTTTGGACAAAGTAATTTAGAGGATTCAACAATCGCAGCCCCAATCTTTGGTGTAGACTATACAGCTACTTTCCCCGCAGCTGATTTAAAGAATCGTTATGGTTATATAAATAACATCGGATTTACTGCAGGATATAAATTAAAGAACAATCTTTATCTGGGAATAATTGGGAGCTTTGGATTTGGTAAAAACAGTAAAATTCCCCACGAAGTAATGTTTAAGCATTTGATAGATAATGCTGGTACAATTACGGATATGAACGGTGATATTGCTGGTGTTTTGACATTTGCTCGCCAGTACACTTTGAATGCGGAAGCCGGATATGTTTTCAAAAAATTAGGACACAATCCGAATTCGGGGTTATGGTTGAAATTTGGAGCGGGTTATACATGGAATAAAATTAGAGTAGAGTCAAACGATCAAGTTATTCCATTGGTTGAAAAAGAGTATAAAAAAGGATACGACAATTTGACAAGCGGGATAAACACAAGTCAATTCATTGGTTATTTATTCATGAGTGGTGGTGGAATGTTGAACTTCTATACGGGATTGTATTTCCAACAAGGCTATACGTTTGAAAGGAGAAATTCGACTTATTATCTACCTGATACGCCGGTTTCTAAATCCATGCGATTTGATTTAACATTTGGAATAAAAGCGGGGTGGATCATCCCTATTTATAAGAAAATTGCACGTGACTATTATTATAATTAAACCTTGAAAATGATAGGAGTACTCTATTTTCTAGGAATACTTAAACCTGCAAGTCTTTTTAATGAAAAAGCTAGGAAAGGGGTTGCAGGAAGGAAAAAATGGCGAGAGAAATTGCCTCAAGTAGACGGACGTGAAGTCTTTTGGTTTCACTGTGCATCTCTAGGAGAATTCGATCAAGGATTACCCGTAATGAATTACATAAAAAATGTAAAAAAAGACGCGTTTATTCTCGTGACGTTTTTCTCGCCTAGTGGCATAGAACACTATCATAAAAGGCAGCATTCTGTCGATCATGCAATGTACCTGCCGACAGATAATCCATCAAATGCTAGATTTTTTATTGATTATTTCCAACCAAAAATGACCGTTTTTGTGAAGTACGAATTTTGGTATAATTTTATAAAAATAGCGTCAAAAAAAGGAAATCCAGTTGTGTCTATTTGTGCTTCTTTTCGAAGAAATCAACCTTATTTTAATGCGTTATTAAAAGGAAAGGATATTAATGTTTTACATCGTTTTGATTACTTCCTTGTTCAAAATAAATTGTCACAAGAGTTGCTTTTTCAAATCGGAATTACAAAAGTTCAAGTAACAGGAGACACCCGATATGACAGGGTTCTGGAAAATAAGCGGCAATTGCAAAACAACCCAATTATTGATGAATTCGTTGCAAATAGCCGTTTCACTTTTATTGGTGGTAGTGTTTGGCCACAGGATTTAAGACTGTTAAAAAACGAATTGCTCATAGCCAATTACGACCGAATCATTTTAGCACCTCACAATGTAGATGAGGTAATGATAAAAAAAATAGAAGAGTTGTTTCCTGGAGAATGCATACGTTTTACAGATTATAAACCATCTAATAAACGAATACTAATCTTAGATACTATCGGACATCTGGCAAGTGCATATTCTTACGGAGATGTAGCTTATGTTGGAGGAGGTTTTTCCGGGAAATTGCATAATATCCTTGAACCGGCCGTGTTTGGATTACCTGTGATTTTTGGACCAAAGCACAACCGATTCCCTGAAGCACATTATTTCATAGATAGTGGAATAGGCTTTTCTGTAAAAAACCAATTAGAATTATCGCGTGTTTTTCAAGAGCTATCTCCTGAAAAGGTAAATGAGTTAAAACCAAGAATAGAAAAAATGGTTGAAGCTAATGAGGGCGCCGCAGATAAAATTGGTGAAATCCTTATTTCCAGTCTAAAATCTTAAAATTAGAAGCGCTGTTTTTGTTGTACTGCAATTGGATTATTTTCAATAAGCTTTCCACTAAATCTTTCTTTATTGATTTAGAAGGAAGCAAACCGATAATTTGTCTAGCTGGTGAGTCATTTGTCAATGGATCAATCATTTTCTTCGAGGAAGAGCTGTTGTGATAAAACTCAGGGATTAAAGTATATCCACCATTTAAATCTACCATCTTCATCAATAGCTCTAAACTACCACCTTCATAACTCCATTTTTCAGCAATTGAAGTGCGATTCTCCAATTGACAAAATTGAACCATTTGAGTTCGTAAGCAGTTTCCTTTGTTTAATAACCAAGGTTGTTGTTCTTCTAAATCACTGGGGGCAACTATTTCTTCTTCAAAGGAAGGGTAATATATCTTAATCTCTTCTTGGTACAAAGGAACAGTTCGCATCCTACGACCAGAATATGGGCCTGCTAATATTCCAAGATCAAATTGGCTGTCTTCCATCGCTTCAACCAATTCTTCTGTTTTTAATTCCTGTACTTGTAACCGAACATGAGGTAAGCGTTGATTTACAGCATCAAATATGTCAAAAAGTAAATAAGAGGATATCGTAGGAATGATGGCAATATTTAGTTGCTCTGTAGATGTACCATTCACTTTGTTTATAACCTTAGCAATTCGAGAATATTCTATTTGAATGTCCTTTAATACTTCAATCAATTCAGCTCCTGCAACGGTGACTTCGATTGGAAATCGTGCACGATCAAATATAGAAAAACCAATTAAATCTTCCACTTTCTTCACTTGCATTGAAAGGGTAGGTTGAGTAACAAAGCATTTTTCACTCGCCCGCTGAAAATTGCGCTCCGTATTCAATTCTATTATGTAATTGATTTGTTGAGGAGTAATGTTATAAATGTTTTCTATCATGTTATAAATATATTCAAAAAACACTATTAAACTACATTTCTTATCTTTGTATAAACCCACAAAAAAGAAAACCATGAACACAAATCCTGATTACAGCAAAGCGTTAAACGAGTTGTTAGCGACTTATCAATTACATTATCAAAATTTAAGATCGTTACATTGGAATATCAAAGGTGAAAATTTCTTTGAATTACATGTGAAGTACGAAGAATGGTATAATAGAACTTTAATTATTGTTGATGAAATTGCAGAACGAATCTTGACGCTTGGAATGCAACCATTATCTTCTTTTAGTGATTATATCGCAAAAAGTAGTTTACCAGAAAATCCTATCATCCACAATGGAGCAGAAGGGGTCAATTATATTTTGAAGGCTTATCAAACCTTATTAAAACTTGAACGTTCTCTTTTGGAACTCTCAGACGCACAAAATGATGAAGGTACAAATTCATTTATGAGCGATTTAATTCGTGAAAAAGAAAAAGAAAGCTGGATGCTACGCGCATGGCTCAATAAATAAATCTTTTATCCCTTCTTTCGAGAAGGGATTTTTTTTGCAATAAGATGTGTAATTTTGCCTTATGACACAAGATGAAAAGTATATGCGCCGGTGCCTTGATTTGGCAAGTCAAAGTTTAGGAAAGGTATATCCTAATCCAATGGTAGGTGCTGTGATTGTTCATAATGATAAAGTCATTGGTGAAGGCTTTCACGAAAAATATGGGGAAGCGCATGCGGAAGTAAATGCTGTAAACAGTGTAAAAGATCTTTCGCTTCTTAAAGAAAGCACCATTTTTGTTTCGTTAGAACCGTGTGCTCATTATGGAAAAACACCTCCTTGTGCTGATTTATTGGTAAAACATAATTTTAAACGAGTAGTAATAGGTACCATTGACCCGTTTTCAAAAGTGGCAGGAAATGGAGTCAGGAAATTAATAGAAGCGGGAATAGAAGTCACTTTACCTGTGTTAGAACAACAGGCGCAAGAGTTAAACAAACGTTTTTTTACATTTGTAAATAAACAACGACCTTATATCATATTAAAATGGGCTCAAACAAATGATGGGTTCATGGATCGTTGTCGAGATTCAGAAAATACACAAGGAATAAACTGGATTACCCAACCGGATACAAAAAAAATCGTGCATCAATGGCGTGCTGAAGAAGCAGCCATTCTTGTAGGTAAGAACACTGTTCTAAATGACAATCCACAGTTAACTGTTCGTGAGGCAAATGGAAATCATCCCTTGCGCTTGGTGTTGGATGCTAATCTCGAAATTCCATCGCATTATGCTGTTTTCGACCAGAAGGCGCCTACTCTAATATTAAATACAAAAGGAATCAATAAGAAAGTGGGAGAAACAGAATGGATTGACTTAAATGAAATTTCTCCAGCTTCAATCTGTCAATTACTTTACGAAAGAAATATACAATCATTAATCGTAGAAGGAGGAGCAAATACCTTGGAACAATTCATTACAGCAAACCTTTGGGACGAAGCACGCGTTTTAGAAGGAGAAGTTTCGTTTATAAAAGGACTTAGGGCACCCAAATTGTCAATAGAAAAACATATAGAATATCCAATAGGAAAAGATAAATGTTCACTTTATATGAATCTTCTTTCGAAAGCATAGAGGGAATTCGCAACTTGTTCTTATCTTACATTTATAGATTAAAAAAAACATCACATATTCAAGTTAAATGAAAATACACGCATTAAACACAGGGAATTTTAAATTAGATGGTGGCGCAATGTTTGGCGTTGTACCAAAATCATTATGGAACAAAACCAATCCAGCAGATTCAAATAACTTGTGCGATTGGGCAATGCGCTCTTTGTTGATCGAAGATGGCGACAGATTAATTCTTATAGATACAGGAATTGGAGACAAACAAAGCGAAAAATTCTTTTCTCACTATTACTTAAGTGGGAACGATAGCTTGATAGGAAATCTGAAGCAATTAGGGTTTTCGCCCGCTGACGTGACGGACGTTATTCTTACACACCTTCATTTTGACCATTGTGGAGGGGCTGTACGTTGGAACAAAGACCATACAGGATTTGAGTTGGTGTTCCCAAATGCAATTTATTGGAGCACAGAAAACCATTGGAAATGGGCTACTGAACCTAACGCTCGCGAAAAAGCATCTTTCTTGACAGAAAACATTTTGCCTATTCACGAGTCTGGACAGTTGCAGTTTATCCCAAGAACTGGGAATTTCACTAAAAATGCTTTCCCAAATATAGATATGCTTTTTGTTGATGGACATACAGAAAGTATGATGGTCCCTCACATTCACCATCAAGATAAAACTTTAGTGTTTATGGCCGATTTACTGCCTTCTGTTGGACATTTGCCACTGCCTTACGTAATGGGATATGACACCCGACCGTTGTTGACATTGGACGAAAAAGCAAGTTTTTTAAATAAAGCCGCCGACCAAAATTATTTCTTATTTTTGGAACACGATGCCGTGAACGAAGTATGTACACTACAACATACCGAAAAAGGAGTGCGTGCCAAAGATATTTTACGTTTTGAAGATTTATTTCAATAATTACTACTATGAATAAATACCTTATCGATCTGCTTAATGAATTGAATACCATTATTATCCCAAATTTCGGGGCGTTAACGGTGGTAAATCGAGCGCGCAAGGAGTTCATGTTCATGCCCTATCTAAAGTTCGATGATAAACAATTGTCTAATTACATTGCGCAGCGTGAAAATTGGACCTTGGTTGCAGCAGAAGATTTGATAGGGAAATACGTACACGACATCAAAATCACAATCGATAAAGGCGGAGTGTACACCTTTAAAGAAATTGGATCTTTCTCAAAAAATAGTGAAGGAGAGATTGTTTTTGCCAATTGGGACGAACAAAAAAATGTATTCGTAACTCCAGTAAATACAACTTCTATAGCTCAGGAAATGGTGGAAACGGTAGTTGAAGTGCCAGAAGTATCCGAGCCGATAATAGAAGAGGTAAAGCTTTCAGAACCGGAAATAATAGAAGAAGGGGAAAAAACGGAAGTAGAGCAGATTGAAACACCAATTCTTCCAGAAATAGAAGTTGAAGAAACAAATGTTTTGAACGAAGAAGTCACTTTGCCAAAAGAAGAAAACATCACTTCTGAACCAGAAAAAACGGAAGTAGAAATGGTTTCTGAAGAAGAGCAATGGAAAGACGATTTGGATTTGCCACCTTTGAACTATGTGCCACCGGTTAAGAAAAAACCAATTCTTGAAAAAACACAAAAGGACAAGAAACCACGCAGTAAACGCAATGTTTTATTGACAGTGTTTGCCCTGTTTTTTATTGTTGGATTGGGATTGTCCGGATTCTATTGGGAGCAAATTAAATCTTTAGTTACCACTCAATCTACCGTTTTGTTGGATAGTGAAGATGAGGTGGATGAACAAATAGAAGTACCAGAAATGGATGCCGAAGAAATCGAAGAGGAAATCAAAGAAGCTATTGAGGATACGTATTTGGAAACGCAACCTGTTCAAACAAATACAGAGCCAATAAAGGAAATAGAACGCAAAGTTGACGCCAAGGTAGAAACGCAAAAAATAGTTGCAAATACTTCCGGAAAAGTCAATAAATCACTTCCCTATCAGGCCATCGCTGGGTCGTTTGGTGAGGAAGCAAACGCACATAAACTGATTGCTATTCTTCAAGCGAAAGGCGTGGAGGCCGCTATCATTGGCGTGGTTAACAACATGCACCTCGTTTCCATGGCGTCTTTCACGACTGCCGACGAATACACGGCAAAAAAAGCGCAGTTGACCGAAGCAGGTCCGCATTGGCTGTTTCACAAGAAATAAAATGAATCCTAAAGTAAAGCCAAGATAGATGAGGAGAAGTACCTTTTCTTGGCAGCCTTTATCGGTCTACACGTTTTAGTAGATTCGTAAAAAAGGGTTCGCAAATTGCTTTCCACGTGCTTCCTTTGGTCGCAGTGGAAAGCAAATACTTACACCTTTTTTTCTTCATCTAGCTACCACGGTTCCGCCCGGGCTGAAAATCTAGGTAGTCATTTTTGTTATTTAGAAACGAATAAATACATCGATTTATCACATACACTAAACGTAATAAAATGAAAAATATCTTATCTACCTTATTGTGCTTCTCTGCCCTTGCTATGGGATACACGCAAACAACAATAAAATCGAATTCAAAAGACGGACGCATAGATTGGATAGACTTAACGGGAAAGGACTATTACATCCAGTATCCAGAAACCTGGGAGTTAAAGCAAGCGGGAGCAATGGGAGTAGAATTTATCTTGTTGGCACCATTTGATTATGAAGGAGATATTTTTAAAGAAAATGTCAATCTTATGGTACAAGATTTGTCAAAATTAAAAATGAACCTTGACCAATTTGTTGCCTTATCAGAGGAGCAAATAGATGTGTTAATCACGAATTCCAAATTGATAGAAAGTAAAAGGGTGAAAACTAAAAAAGAAGAATACCATTCGATAATGTACGCTGGAAGCGATCACGAAAAAGATTTTTTGATTAAGCAGAACTATTGGGTTAAAAAAGATAAAGCGTATGTACTTACTTTTTGTAGTGAGGAAAAAAACTATCCTATTTATGAAGAGATAAGTAATGAGATTTTTAATTCATTTATCTTAAAAAAATAGAAAATGGAAATACTTATTTTTATCAAATTGCTATATCGCAAGACCGATTTCGCGTTAGGGATAGCAAGGAAAAGCTTTTTTGGCACAAAAAACTTGTAATGAATAGCCCGACCCCTTTTCACCCCAAATTGTTTGGGGATGAAAAGGGGGAACGCCCAAAAAAACGTTCCCCCAATTTATATTAATGTGATGGATTTATTTCGTTTGTATGTAGCGAACCAAGTCCACCAAACGGTTGGAATAGCCCGCTTCGTTGTCATACCAGCCAATGATTTTCACCATTTTTCCAACGACAGCAGTCAACCCGGCATCGTACAAACAACTCGTTGGATTTCCTAAAATATCTACAGAAACAATGGGGTCCTCGGTGTATTCCAAGATGCCTTTTAATGAGGTTTCAGACGCTTTTTTCATTGCTGCATTGATTGCTTCAGCAGTAATTTCTTCTTTCACCGTCATGGTAATATCCGAAAGTGATCCGTTTGGAACCGGTACGCGCACTGCTCCGCCACCAATTTTACCATCGTATTCTGGGAATATTTTGGTGATGGCTTTAGCTGCTCCCGTAGTTGTAGGGATCATGGACTGTGCCGCCGCCCTTGCTCTTCTCAGGTCTTCGTGTGGCGCGTCGTGCAGACGTTGGTCAGACGTATAACTGTGAATGGTAGTGATGAAGGCATTTTCGATGACAACCAACTCGCGCATAACGGCAAAAAGTGGGGCAATATTATTTGTGGTGCAGGATGCGTTGGAAACGATGGTGTCGTTTTCGGTGATCAAGTGTTCGTTCACGCCCATTACAATTGTTTTTATTTCGGCGTCGCTTGAAGGTGCTGAAATGATGACTTTCTTAGCGCCTCCAACCAAATGTTGACTTGCCTTTTCTTTACTTCTAAACAGTCCAGTGGATTCGATAACAAGTTCTACGCCATGTTGTCCCCACGGAATTTCTGCTGGGTTTCTAAAACTACAGAAAGCGATTTTCTTTCCGTTTTCAAACACCAATGTATTTTCTACTATCTCGAATTTCAACGGGAAAGTACCATGTACACTATCGTATTTTAGTAAGTGAGCCAACGTTTTTATGTCGGCTAAATCGTTTACCAAAGCAACATCAAAATCAGATTGTTGCAAGGCCATTCTTACAAAATAACGACCTATTCGGCCGAAACCATTTACTCCTACATGATTCATAATTCCATATTTTGAATTACTAAAGTACGCATTTTGAAATTGGGGTAATAAAAAAAGGGCCACAAATGTGACCCTTTTATGATGTGTTGGAAAATCGATTTAATGAATCACAGTAATGAACCCGTGTTTATCTAAATTGATATCCCCAATTGATGTTGCTTTGATGTTATAGAAGTAAACGCCTTCGCTAACAACTTTATTAGAGCGGTCGCGACCATCCCAGAAACCATCAGCTTCTGTAAGAATAGCTACAACGTTACCCCAACGATCTAGGATAGTACATTCGTACTTTGAAATTCCTGCAGATTTTATGTACCAAACGTTATTACCTGATTGCGATTGTAAAGAGATTACGTTCGGAGCTTCGATGTCACACATGTAATAGGTAACGAAAGCTGAGTCAGAATAGGTATAACATTCGTTTGCAATTGTAACGGAGTACATTCCTGGTTTGCTTACTGTAATTGCGCTTTCAGTTGAACCTGTATTCCAGATGTATTGTACTTCTGAAATTGGTTTTTCTGCTTGCAATTGGAAAGACAACCCTTCGCATACCATTGTATCTCTTACTTGCGTCCAAATGTAAGGAGGGAAGTAAATGTTACCTGTTGTTGTTGCGTCACAATAGTTATCATAGTAAGAAACCGTGTATATTCCTGGGTATTTTACTACTAAATGAGGAATCTCTACTGAATCACCAAACTCAAATTTGTAAACCGAGTCAGCTGGATATCCTGGGATTGGATGATTAACCATTGTCCAATTTCCTCCGTTGTAAGAAGAAGCTTGTAAGTCCCAAGAGTTCAAATCACATTGAATTGCAGGTATGTTTACGTTTGACTGTACGAAAACGATTTTACGTTCAGCAAATAAGTCTGGACAGTATTTGTCATACATTCTTAAAGTCAATTCGTAAGGTAACGGAAGGTTTTCTGAAAGAGTAATTGTTGGATACAATGCTTGCTCGTTTGGAGAGAAAGAAATGTTTGTTGGATCCAAGTTTAACCAGTTACCACCGTCAACTGTGTTGATTGTTCCTGCAGGTACTTCAAATTCACGTCCACAAATAGTGTCAGCAGGGAAAGTAAATACTGGTGCTCTGGAGAAGATGATTTTTCCAATAATTGGGTCACCACACGGTGTTGTTAATTGTACCGTATAAATACCTGCTCTTGTTGCCGTAATTGTAGGGTTATTTACTGTAGATGTTGCCGTACCGTTGAATAATATTTCTGGATTTGGCGATGACCATACTGCGTTTGTTCCTGCAAGACCTCCAGATGTTTGGTAGCTTAATGTACCACATTTGATAACAGGAGAAGAGAATGCAGGAGGTAATATAGATGCTGTTCCTTGTGTAATAACAAGTGGTGTAGTACGTGTACACATTCCTGATGTGTCTGTTACCGTGATGTTATATGTTCCTGGGTGGAAGTATACAGTATCTCTATTGTTGTATGAAGGATGAGAACCCCAGTTAACTGTACGAACTTCATCAAAGTTTAGCATAACAAATCTTGAAGAGTCTTCACCTGGACAAAGTGAGTTTCCACCTTCAAAACGAGGTACTACCGGTTGAGGAACACGAATAGGACGAGAAACATATTTGTAACACTTGTTACGAGATACAGTTACACCGATTTCTTCTGTTTGGTTAATGGTTAAAGATGTACCCGTTTGACCATTTGACCATAAATACGTGTCATAAGGAGTGTTGGTAACCGTTAATTGCGCCTGACCACATGTGATGTTCGCATTGATTGCAGGGTTCATTGGTTGGTGTGTATCTTGAATGATAATGGTAAAATTCAAAACTGTAACACCAGCTGGTAAGTAACTGTCCGTTGCGGTTACAGATACGTTGTATGTTCCAATATTTGCTTGTGTTCCAATTGCTCTTAAAGTTAATCGGGCAACGTTTCCTGGTTCATTTCTGATCTCAAATAATTCATTTAGAGTACCGCCATCCCAAGTCACCGTAGTTGTTTGATTTAACTCAGGAGATAAGAATAGAATGTTGAAATCTGCTGTGTCACCTAATGCACAAAGTTTAAATGTATCACATTGGCTTACCCCTTGTGGAATAGGAGGAATGTTGTTTGCACCTGTAATGTTAAAGAAAAAGCTTTTGTTGCTTAGGTACGTAACTCCATCGTTTGCTCCTAATGGACCATCGAAATCCATACCTGCATGGTCAAAGCGACCAATTTGGAAAAAGGCTACATTGTCTCCTTTATTTGAACCTGCTGTTGCTGGAATTCCTCCAAAGCCATTAACACCTTGTGATGCACCACCTGTTGTCCAAGTCATGTCACGGTAGCAAAACGCAACGTTATTTCCATCTGGAATAGCATTGTCGTTTCCGTTGGATAAGATCAATTGGAAGGTATTTAATTTATCTCTTTTAGAATCGTAGTAACCTACGTTTTCCCAGTTGATAAAAATAGCTGTTGGCGTTACTTTATATACTACACGACCTGAACCACGTGTATCAACATCTGCCCAGAAAGGAGCAATGATTTTGTTTCCTGAACTTGGGAAAGCTGTTGAAGAATAGCCAGATAATGAGTTTCCAAACGTAACGTTTCCGTTGTTGTTGATGTACAAACGATCGTAGTTTGTACCATAGAAATTAAATTGGAAAGGAATTACTACAGGGCTAGACATTGTACAGTCATCACACGTGTTTAATGCTGATATATAAGTGTTGTCCGGCGTACGATAACAGTCACAGCTGATCGTTTTTTCGTCGTCTCCACCTCTGTCTGGTAGAACAGTAGTTGATTTTTGAGGTGTTTTAATGATCTGATTAAGATCTAGAATTACCTCGTATTGATCTAGAGTACCAGCATCTTTAGCTTTAAAATACTCTTTTGAGTCTACAGTAATGGTTTTTTTTACCTGTGAAAAAGTAAAAAAAGTACCCATTAAGATGAAACTCAGCATTAATACAATTTGCTTCATAAGTCTATTATTTAAAGTGTTCCTATTCCTCTTGACGACAAGGTCTTCAGAAAAGTTGCACCAAGATAGAAATAATTAATTATTAAGCAATCGTAAACTTTCATTTACGATTGCTTAAACTTATGATAGCTCGTTGTTATTGTTAGTGTTTTACTTCAATAAAACCTTGTTTTTTGACTTCTTGTTGACCTTCTGTTTTTGCAATGATCGTGAAGAAATAAACACCTTCATTTACTTTTTTACCTGCGCTGTTTTTACCATTCCAATAACCAGTTACCTCGTCGAAGTGGTAAACATTGTTCCCCCAACGGTCAACGATGTAGCAGTCAAAAGTAGTGATGCCTTCATATCGTACGTACCAGATGTTATTTCCAACTGTTGAACTTAACGAGATGATATTTGGCGTTTCAATGTCACAAATTTTATTTGTAATGATTGCAGAATCTGTATAAGAGAAACATTCATTTGATACCGTTACGTAGTAAGTTCCAATTTCAGAGATGTTAATCAGCGTGTCTGTTGATCCTGTGTTCCAAGAGAATTTAACGGGGTATGGTGGAACCCAAGCTTGTAGTTTATATGTACTGTTTACACAGATTGCCGTGTCTTGAATAGATGTCCATACATAAGGTTTAAAGTCAATGGTTTTTTGTGATTTTAGGCCACAAACACTGTCCGTAAACTCCATGATGTATTTCCCTGCTTCGCCAACACGAATTCCCATTTGATTCGATTCTAAAGGAAGAAGGTATAAGAAACTGTCTAAATTTAACGTGTTCGGTTCTGTACCTACCATTTCCCATGTTCCGCCTTTATAAGAAGTCGCAAAAATATCATATTCTACTTCCATACATGAGAGTTCAGGTATCGTAATGTTTGGATGGCCAATCACTTTTACTAGGATAGAATCTTTTTTCTCGCATTCATTGTCATCATCAAAAACGGTAAGAACATACCAAATGTTTTCCATTGAAGTAGATGAATTGTCTAAAGTTAAAGTTGGTTGCGCTAAGCTATCGTTGTTTAAACCAATAGATGGCGACCAGCTGTATCTGTTTCCATTAACTGTAGATTCAAGTAAGGTTGGTGTTCCAGGACAAATGGTTACACTGTCTTTTAACACATTTACTGTTGCTGTACAACATTGGTTTTCAAAATTTGTATTGAAAATTTGTTCATCGCATTCAACGTCACCTGCTTTTATACTAACGTGGAAAGAGAAAGTTGTCGAACCAGATGGGATATCCGTTACTGCAACAGAAGTTCCAGATGCAGTATTCCCATTTGCTGCCCAAGCTGGAATAGGATTACTTGCTGTCCATTTATTAGATGTTGTTGCGTTTAGTGTAATTGGAGACGTATAAATTGTAGGAAGCGGAACTTGGAAGATAGATGCTGTCGCTTCAGAACAAGAATTGTCATTTATTGCAGAGTTAATTGATCCAGAAGAATAGGTAATGTTCTCTTGCGCATTACATCCACCTCGTGTGTCAAGGTTTGAGAACGAAATGGTTGCATTTGTAAGCGCACCTCGGTCACTGTTTATGCAGTCGTAAATTTGAACCGCCCAGCCTCCAGCTGCAGCATCGATACCTAATAATGGTGACCAGTCAATAGGGATTCCTCCGTTTGGACCATAATATCTGCCATATGTACCCGATAAAGGTGTTGATGCTGTACAAATGTTTAACATTGATGTAGAGGTGTTTGTAAAACATAGATTGGAAACATTGTCTCCACTGTTACAAACACTCCCTTGACCTAATACTCCTGGGTTGTGACTCAGGGTTATGCGTGTTCCATTTGGTGCTTTTAGATAAAAGGCTAAATCAGAAACATAAGTATGTTGTGCAGAAAAGCAAATGGAAATTTCGGTATCTGCTTTAATGATGGATTCATCTGGCGGAATGTTGTAGTAAATGAAAGAATTTTCTGAACGTAAAGTTCCCGTTAAATTAGTTGCATTACACGCTGTGCGATTGTTTGATGCCGTTCCTTCTATATTCATATTATACACCCAAGCGTAACTACAAGAAATATTTGTCCCATTTATATCTTTAATTAGTAAACGATAACCATCAGATGGTAGGTTGTCTATTGTAGATGTTGTTCCTGTTTCTGTAGATAGGAGTGTCCAATTGTTTATTGCTTCGTTGTAATACGACCAGGTAAAAGTGAAGGGACCAGTAGTGTTGATAGGAGCGCTTCCTGTTAGTTTACCGTTTCTTTGACCAATTTCTGTTCCGCAGAAAACATAAATATTGTCTGGTGCTCTTCCGTCGGTGTAGGCTGTAGGAATAATCCCTGTGTGCCCAATAGATGTGATTTGTCCAAATGCTCCGAATGTTGTGGAGAAGATGGCAAGGATATAAAGTAGTAGTTTCATAGTTATTTAATATTGTATTTAATCTTAATAGCTTCTATTTCTTTTCGTAGTGCTTCTGCTTCTTTGGTGTTTTTGTTTTCCAAATGAACAATACGTTTGTCAGACATATCCTGAATTGCAGCGTATGGATCAAAAACAGGAGCTTCTGTTTGAATAACTGTTTCTTTTAAAGTAGGGTTTTCAAAACCTGCACTTCGGTATGATTCGATACCATTTTTGGATTCGATTAATTGAGGATTGCTCACTGTTGTTTGAGCAGATAGTCCAAAAGCTAACAAGCTAAATGAACTCAATAATAGTTTGTTCTTCATAAGGCGTAGCGACATAATAATTTAAAATGTAGTAATTGTTGTCTAATTATGAAGACTCTATTAATAAAAAAAAGGTTGCATGAAATATAGATATTAATCGTCCATGGTGCATTAATCGGCAAAAATCCCTAATTTTGTAACTATAAATTAAAACGATTTAGTCAGCAATTCATTTTATGGAAACAATCGAATTAAAAAACATTGCAAGTCAAGTACGTCGTGACATTGTACGCATGGTTTCAGCCGTAAATTCCGGACACCCTGGAGGTTCTCTTGGATGTGCAGATTTCTTAACATTGTTGTACTTCGATACAATGAAGCACGATCCTAAAGCCTTCACAATGGACGGTGACCAACAAGATTTATTTTTCTTGTCAAATGGACATATCTCTCCCGTTTGGTACAGTGCTCTGGCGCGTTCTGGGTATTTCCCAGTGAAAGAATTGGCGACGTTTAGAAAAATTTCTTCTCGTGTTCAAGGACACCCTTCGCCAGCTAAAAACTTAGAAGGAATTCGAATGGCTTCTGGTTCTTTAGGACAAGGATTGTCAAATGCTTGTGGAGCAGCACAGGCAAAGAAATTGAATGGTGACAAATCTCTGGTTTTCTCTTTACATGGTGATGGTGAATTACAAGAAGGTCAAATATGGGAAGCAGCAATGTATGCCGTTTCACATAAAATTGACAACGTAATCGCTACAATCGACTACAACGGACGTCAAATTGATGGTGATGTAGACGACGTAATGCCTCTTGGGGATTTAGGTGCTAAATGGAGCGCATTCGGTTGGGAAGTTCTGAAAATGGATGGACATGATTTTGATGACATGAAGAAAACCATGGAAATCGCGAAGTCGAAAGTAGGACAAGGAAAGCCAATCGTTATCATCATGAAAACAGAAATGGGTCAAGGTGTTGACTACATGATGGGAACCCACAAATGGCATGGGGTAGCACCAAATCCAGAGCAATTAGAAAACGCTCTTTCGCAATTAGAAGAAACTTTAGGCGATTATTAAACTACGATTTGGGCAAATTACTTAGCATAGCATTTCTTTTTCTGTTTTTTGGTGCGTATAGCCAGCAAACAACACGTATCTTATTCATCCTTGATGCTTCAAACAGTATGAACGTTTCTTGGGGAGAAAAAACACGTCTGCAGGTTGCCAAAGAACAATTGATTAAGAATGTGAACGACTTGAGAAGTACTCCCAATCTTGAAATTGCGCTGCGTATCTACGGACATCAAGTTCCGATTACCAACGAATATCAGGATTGCGCTGACACCAAGCTCGAAGTACCCTTTGCACCAAATAATTTTGACCGTATTGTCAATAAAGTAAAAACTACGCGTGCACAAGGAACAACGCCCATTGCTCGATCTTTAGAAGCAGCTGCAAGCGACTTTCCTGATAATGAAGCGCGAAATATAATCATCCTTATTACGGATGGGCTTGAAGCATGTGATGGTGATCCTTGCGTGATTGCAAAAAAACTGAAAGATCAAGGTGTGAAAGTGACACCCTTTGTCATCGGGATTGGATTGGACCTCAGTTATCTTGAAAAATTTAAATGCATAGGTGATTATACCGACGCACAAACAGCAGATAGCTTTGAAAAAGTACTGGTAGACGTTGTCAATAAAGCCATGACGAATACCACAGTACAAGTCAATCTAAATACCATATACAAAGCACCACTCGAAACGTTTGTAACGCTTTTGTTTTACGAGGCAGGAACCAAAGATTTAAAATACACCTTCAATCATACAATAAACGCTTACAGCAATCCAGATACAATTTTCTTGGATCCAGCGCTGAAATATGATTTAGTGGTGAATACCATTCCTACGCGCGAGCTGAACGATATTACCATTTATCGAAATACGCACAATACCATAGTAGTAGACGCACCGCAAGGTTATCTAAACGTGCGTATGCCCATGGCAAGTAAAGTGAATTTGACCAACGTCCGTATCATGGAGGCTGGAGAAACAAATACACTTAACGTACAAACCATTGGGGGAACAGATAAATATATTGTGGGAACTTACGACCTTGAAATACTCACCTTACCCCGAGTGTATCGTACGGTAAATGTTACCCAAAATTCAATTACACGTGTCGATATCGATGCGCCAGGATGGCTCAGTTATAAAAAAATGAAAGTCATTTCCGCTCAGATTTTTGTTTACAACCAAAAACAAGAATTAACTTGGGTGTGTAACCTGGATGAACTTGGAGCAAACGGACAAATTAATTTGCAACCAGGCGCTTACAAAGTCGTGTATAGACACAAAGAAATGAAACGAACGATGTACACCATCGAAAAAGATTTTAGAATTTATTCCAATAAAACAACCTCATTAAACTTTTAGTTATGATTGAAATTGAAGTTTTTGGTAAGAAAGATACCCGTTCTGGATTCGGAGAAGGATTAGCAGAATTAGGAAAAACAAACCCTAATGTAGTAGCCCTTTGTGCCGACTTAACAGGGTCATTGAAAATGAACGCTTTCCAGGATGAAAATCCAGAACGCTTTTTTCAAGCTGGAATTGCAGAAGCAAACATGATTTCTGTTGCCGCAGGAATGACTATCGGAGGGAAAATCCCGTTCGCTGGAACATTCGCCAATTTCGCAACAGGACGCGTATACGACCAAATTCGCCAATCGGTAGCGTATTCCAATAAAAATGTGAAAATTGCAGCTTCTCACGCCGGATTGACATTGGGTGAAGACGGAGCAACGCACCAGATTTTAGAAGACATCGGATTGATGAAAATGTTGCCGAACATGACCGTTATTGTTCCCGCAGATTTTAATCAAACAAAGCAAGCAACCATCGCATCAGCTGCACACGAAGGACCTGTTTACTTACGTTTTGGAAGACCGTCAGTGCCTATTTTTGTGCCTGAAAACGCCAACTTCCAAATCGGAAAGGCAGATACCATCATCGAAGGAACGGACGTAACCATCATTGCTTGTGGTCACTTGGTGTGGAAATCCATCGAAGCGGCAAAAGCATTGGAGGAAAAAGGAATCTCTTGTGAGGTGATCAACATGCACACCATCAAACCTTTGGACGTGAACGCAATCTTGAAATCCGTAGCGAAAACAAAGTGCGTAGTAACAGCTGAAGAGCACATGATTGCTGGTGGTTTGGGGGAATCTGTAGCGCAGGTTTTGGTTACAAATACACCTTTTCCGCAGGAATTTGTAGCCGTAAACGATACGTTCGGAGAGTCTGGAACGCCAGACGAATTAATGGCAAAATACAACATCGACACACCAGACGTAATTGCTGCCGTGGAGAAGGTTTTGAAAAGAAAATAAGGGGAAAAGAAGCGCTTTTTCTGGCAGCCATTTCGGCCTGCGCGTTTTAGTAAACTTCTGAAAAATGGTTCACGTAAACCTTCCCACGTGCTTCCTTTGGTCGCAGTGGTAAGCCAACGTTTACTCTTTTTTCAGTTCGTTTAGCTATCACGCTCCGTCCGGGCTGAGGTTTATGGTTCTCAACTAAAACCCCGCGTTAAGGATAGTAGTGAATAGCCCACAGTTCCCTCCCCAAGTTTTTTGGGAGGGACGAGGACTAGCAACGGATAGCCTGACCCGAACCCAAGTATTTGGGAAGGGAAACGCCCAAAAAGTAAATGAATTATTCTTGAAATTGCCAAATTTCACCTACTAACAAGGTGAATGAAGTATTTAAAGGAAACAAAAAAAGGCAGCTCATACATGTGAACTGCCTTTTTTTATTATGTTTTGTTTCTTAGTAAGCGATTGGACCTAGAGCAGTTCCGAAATCTTCGGCATTCACCGTAAGGAAAGGAATCTGCATTTCGTTTTCAATCAAACCTTGGATAAAAGGATTCATGCTTTGAATTAATGCGTCGCTAAAAAATGAGGCGGCAATCAACTCTGCATTGTTGTCATGTGCGTATTGAACGACCTCTTTTATGAAATTTTTAGAGCTTGGGAAATTCTCGATCTTATAGTCAATTCCGTGATTATTCAACATGTTGCTGATCAAGGATTGGTTGGAAAAAAGTTTCCCTTTCAGCCACTGATCGCTTTCGTGTGAACCAATTAAATGGATGGAAGCGTTAAATTTTTTTGCCAAATATGCTGCGTAATTAACAATTTGAATGCTTTCTTTATCAAAGTTGAAAGGCATAACAATGTTCTTTAACGGAACCAATTTTGTTTCGTTCTGAAGAATGATGAATGGCGTGGATGTGCTCCCAACCATTTTTAAAGCATTACTTCCAAAAATCTTTTGCATTCCGCGTGCACCATGCGTTCCCATGATGATTAATTTAGCGGCTAAAATTTCGGCTGCTTTACCAATGTCATCAAAAATATCACCAACCAAAATACGGTATTCAACAAGGTGCTGCAATTCTTTAGGAAGGGCTTTGATCATGTCCTCCATTTTTGCTGTAGCAGCAGTTTTTTCCGATTTTTTTGATACAATATGTAAGGCGATTACAGTCGTTTCCTCGTCTTGAACAAAGCGGCAAGCTTCAGTTAACGCATGTTGCGTTACGGGAGAAAAATCAATGGGTACAACGTAGTGAGAAGTTTTCATAGTTATGTATTACTCGTGTAAATATACGTACTTTTAACGATATTTGATTCATTATTAGCGGTAGAACATGCAAAATAAAAAATTATTAATCATTGGTTTCATTTTTCCAGAGTCGAAAGCTACTGCGGCAGGTTGGCGCATGCTAAAGTTGATCGAAATGTTTCAAAAAGAGTACACCGTTTATTTTGGAAGTCCGGCTACAAAGAATGATAACAGTGATGTACTTGAAGGCGTTGAACGAAGTTTTTCTATTCCTATAAATAGCGAGGAAGCCAATGAAATTTTGCTCGATATCGCTCCTGATGTGGTGGTTTTTGATCGGTTATTTACCGAAGAAATGTTTGGCTGGCGCGTGGCTGAAGTTTTGCCTAACGCCCTTCGTGTTTTGAATACGGAGGATCTTCATTTTTTGCGTGCTTCAAGGGAAAAATGGGTGAGCGTTCAGCAACAAGTGGTTCCAGTTAATGAGAATATAGAATTGCAAAAAGATTTGACTTGCCGTGAAGTAGCGAGCATCTTGCGTTCTCCAGTTTCTTTAATTATTTCTCGTTCGGAAAAACAATTGTTGATGGATAGATTTCATATTCCGGAAAGGAAATTATTTTTCTTGCCTTTGCAATTACCAGAACAAAGATCAGCGTTACAAGATCCATCAAGTAAATTGGATTTTTGTTTTATCGGGAATGGTATTCACAAGCCAAATGAAGATGCCATTGAGCAATTGATATGTCACATTTGGCCACAAATTCAGCATGCACTTCCAAATGCAAAATTAAATATCGCTTGTGGCTACACCACTTCAAATATTCGTAAATGGACTGCGAAGAAGAAAAATATTCAATTGTTTGAACATGTAGATGATGCACACGATTTTGTGCAAAAGCATCGCGTTCAGTTGATCCCCTTGCGTTTTGGAGCAGGTATTAAAGGTAAAATATTGGAAACTATGATTTGTCAAACGCCTTTTGTGACCACGCCCATTGGTATGGAAGGAATCTCTGATGATTATTCGTTTGTAACAAGTGATTGGAGTGCTTTTGCTACCGCTGCTATTCAATTGTATTCGGAGGATAGTAAGTTTCAACAAGCTCTTTCAGAGATGGAAGAAATCACAAAGACTTATCCAAACATGGAACGTGCGTTCGATGACTTGTTAAATCGATTACAAGAGGGAGTAACAGAAGATTGGTTCTCTGATGTTTTACTCCAACAGCAATTCAATGCAGCAAGGTTTCTGTCCAAATATATAATTGAAAAGAATAAATCACTGACAGATTAAGGTATCGTAAACGGTCGCAAAAGCAGAAAAGGTTCCTAAACAACCACCGCTTAAATTTGATTTTACATTCATTGGTGATGAAAAGGGATTTCCATTGGAGAAAGCTTGCATAAGTCGTGTTGCTTCAAAATCATAAGCGGCTTTGTCAATGCGCGAAGTCCGAATGATTAATGTGTCACCACGAGGAAATAAACCACGATACTGTTCTGGACCCGTTTCATAAGTAAAAGGATTGGTTTGATAAAAAGCAAAAGAAGCGCCGTCCGTATAGACATCTTCAAACACGGCTGTAAACGGTTTTTTAAATAGAAAATCTTGGTAAGCAGAATTCAAGCGTTTTACTTCCCACATAAACGCATCATATTCACCAGGCGTGTCAGAGTATCGTGCATGCGTATAGCCATAGTTCGGTTTTCCAACAATTTCTTTCCAGTATAAAGTGTCCATAGGTTTTGGAGCATGTAAATAGGTGGCGCCTTCATAGATTTTGTCCTTGTGTTCAATTCGAACTGAATACCGCGTGTTGGACCTTCCAAAGAATGCGGGATTTAATGTCGAATAGGCGCAAAAAGGTTGGTCTAGTAAAGTGGCAACGGGTATCCCTAACATATCTGCAATAAGTTGTAATGTTCCGGGTGGTAAATTGTCTGAGCAAAAAAGCGTTAATCTTTCCGTCGCGATTCCATTGTTTACATATATTTCAGCATCTGTGATAAAAGAATTGATGTATGCTGTAAGATGGGTTGGGCTGAATACATCTTGCGATTGAGACAAAAGAAAAATAGGGGGGAGGTCTTGTTCGATTCGCCCTTCGACAACAACCTTTTGTTGGAAACCAGGGATCTTCACCTTAACTTCTTTTGTACAAGACAAAAGCAAGACGATGGAACAAAGGAAAAAGTAAATTGGCTTCATATCAAAATTCAAAATTCCAGGTTATACTTGGCAAAATGGGAAATAAACTCACTTGCTTAATTTTTATGTTGAAATCCCCTTTCTCTAAACTTCCCTTATTAGAAAGGTAGAGGAAGTAAGGATTTGCCCGACTGTAGACATTGTAAATAGAGAGTACGACATTCGAACGAAAGCGTTTTGCTTTTTGAATATGGGTTTGGGTCAGTGGGTCAAATACTGTTTTATGAGATTTGTCGAACCAGGTAACTGAGAAATCTAAGCGGTGATAATCGGGCATTTTCGTTCCGTTTCTTTCGCCGTATTCTAGAACAAGTTCTTGGTTGTAAATGTACCAAGCAGACGGCATAGTCATAGCATTGCCTGATGCGTACACAAAATTAGCCCCGATTTGCCATTGTTTATTAATGGTATAAGAAACAACAGCGGATAAATCATGTCTACGGTCGTACTTTGCTCTAAAGACTTTTCCTTCGTTCAAATCTTCGAAAATACGTTCTGTTTTAGAAAGGGTGTAGCCAATCCATCCAGTTACTTTGCCAAAATTCTTTTTCACAAAGAATTCGATGCCATAACTGTAACCTCTTCCAAAGGCCATTAAATTATCGGTATTGTCATTCACGGCATCTGTAGGAATAGAACCTTCTTTAAATTCCACAAGATTTCGCATGTCTTTGTAGTACAATTCTACCGAAGTTTCAAACATATTTTCTTTGAAATTTTTGAAGTATCCTAAAGCAGCTTGCCATCCTTTTTGAGGTTTTGCTCTTTCCGTAGCGGGATACCAAATATCTGTTGGCATAGATACGGAAGAAAAGGAGGCCAAATGTATGTATTGATTGTTGTATGAAAAGGCACCTTTTATGGCACTTTTGTCTCTAAAAAGGTAGCGTAAGGATAGACGTGGTTCAAGGCCTTGATAGAAAGCAATCTTCTCTCCCTTTCCATATGTAATCATTTCATCTTCCGAAGTAATAGTGCCTTTGATGTAGCGGGTAAAAGGACCTGCAAAGGTGTAGTTTGTGTAGCGTAAGCCTCCTGAAACTCGAAGGTTTTCCGTGATGTCCCAGTCGTCCATTATGTAAACAGCAAATTCATGACTGTTCAAGGTTTGGCTTAAACCGGTATTAAATTCAATCGTATCTTGATTTGCACTCACACTTGTTGGGGTGATTCGATGGTAAGTGTATTGTGTACCAAAGCGTACTCGATGACGTGCATTAGGTAAATAGATCGCTTCAGCTTTACCACCAAAATCATTGATTCTAGAATCTAATCCCATGTTTAATTCTTCGGAATTGGAAAGGAAAGAAAAACGGTAATTGGTATAAGTAGGTGTAAGTGTGAAAATCCATTTTGGATTGAATACATGCGTCCATTTAAAAGAAGCTGTACCATTTTGCCATGGCATTTCTACGTTAAAGTTTTCTTCTTTATTTCTATAGACAAAAGCATCTTTCCCAAAGAAACCAGTTAGACTGATGTGGTCTTTATCTGTTAACTGGTAGGCGAATTTAGCATTGAAATCATGGAAGAAATAGCTTGTTCCATTGAAAGTAGATTTTTTTGGAATAAAGGCTTTCATTAATACATCAACGTACGTTCTTCTTCCAGCAATCATAAAAGAACCACGGTCTTTTTTCAACGGACCATTCACACTTAAACGTGAAGAGATAAGGCCTATACCACCAGATACTCCGAATTTTTCACGACTGCCTTCGTTGATGTTTACCTCTAAAACAGAAGACAGGCGTCCGCCAAAATTGGCAGGCATAGAACCCTTGCTTAAGGAAACGCTTTTTACAGCATCGGCATTGAATACTGAGAAGAAGCCGAAAAGATGCGAAGCGTTGTAAATCACTGCGTCATCTAGAAGGACTAAATTTTGATCGGGACTTCCACCTCGAACATAAAAACCTTGTCCGCCTTCTGAAGCAGAAGAAACACCAGGTAACATTTGAATGGTTTTTATGACATCAACTTCACCTAGAAAGGCAGGCATTTTTCGGATTTCTTCAATCGTCAAATCTACTTTTCCCATTTGTGAGCTTTTTACATTTTCTTCTGCTTTTCCATGGATGACCACATGTTCAATTTTTGTTATGGGTGGACTGGAAAGGTATAAAGTGATTTCTTGATTTTCGGAGAATGTAAGTTGCATAATCTTTTGATCGTGCGAAGGGGAAGAAACCCGAACTTCATAACTGCCTTTTTGAACAGTAAATTGAAAATAACCATCACTATCGGTTACTGCTCCCGTTTGCGCAGAAAGGATGACAATCTTTGCAAATTCAATGGCTTGATTGTCTTTTTGATCTAGGATTTTTCCTGAAATGATAACGGAGTCTTGTTCTTGACCAAAAAGGAAAAGAGGAGCTGTTGCGCATAGAACAATTGCTAAAAACAAGCGTATTTTTAACATAAGTATACGTGTAGTTGGTTATTTTTTTATTCCGTATTGGAAAAGCAAACCAAAGGTAGTTCTTTTTGAGTTACTTAATTCCTGATGTGGTCTACAAACTCTTAAAAATTCAAAAAATATTTCCTTCTGTTTTTTCGAGGGAAAAGTCCAAGAATATGCCTAAATTTGCGCTATTATTTTGGTTTAAAAGACATATATGAAAGTATCCTATAATTGGCTAAAAGATTACACAACGATCAATGCTACACCTGAACAAATGGATCAAATTCTAACCGACACGGGGTTAGAAGTAGAAGGCGTTACAAAAGTCGAATCTGTAAAAGGAGGATTGGTTGGCGTAGTTGTAGGACAGGTTTTGACGTGTGAACAACACCCAGATGCAGATAAATTAAAAGTGACAACCGTAACTGTTGGTGGAGAAACACCCTTGCAAATCGTATGTGGAGCTCCAAATGTAGCTGCGGGACAAAAAGTCATTGTAGCAACGGTTGGCGCAACTTTGTATCCAAAACCAGAAGAAGCATTTAAAATAAAACTATCGAAAATTCGTGGAGTAGAATCTGCAGGTATGTTGTGCGCTGAAGATGAATTGGGCTTAGGACATTCACATGATGGAATTTTGGTTTTACCAGAAGATACCCCAGTTGGATTACCCGCAGCGACTTACTTCGAATTAGAAGATGATTATGAAATTGAAATTGGACTAACACCCAACCGTGCAGATGCAATGGGACATACAGGTGTCGTTCGTGATTATATTGCCTACGAAAATGTTCACAATAATGCAGAATTGCGTATAACGCTACCAGAAGTAAAGACGTTTGAAGAAAATTTAGAGAATAAATCTATTTCCATCGTAGTGGAAGATAGTGATTTGTGTCCAAAATACGTTGGTTTGGTGCTTGATGGAGTAGAGGTGAAAGCTTCGCCGTCTTGGCTGCAAAATCGTTTGCGCGTGGTTGGTATTCAGCCAATAAACAACATCGTGGATGCAACAAATTATGTGATGCGTGAGTTAGGAACTCCATTGCATGCATTTGATTACGAAAAACTAAATGGAAAAATAGTTGTAAAGAAAGCAACAAAAGATACAGTGTTTACCACTTTAGATGGTATAGAACGCAAATTGGGGGAGAACAACTTGATGATCACCAATGGAACAGAAAACTTATGTATTGCAGGCGTTTACGGAGGATTAGCATCGGGCGTAAGCTCGGAAACAACTACCGTTTTCTTGGAGTCGGCTTATTTTAATCCAGTTTCTGTGCGTAAAACTGCTCGTGAACATGGATTGAATACAGACGCTTCTTTCCGTTTTGAACGCGGGGTAGATCCCTCGTTGACAAAGTATGCTTTACAGCGTGTGGCAACCTTGATTTTGGAAATGGCGGGGGGGAAACAAGCTTCTCCATTGATCGAAGTAGGTGAAATGGAAACCACTCGCAAAGTAGCTTTCAACTTAGATCGTTCCAATCAATTGATTGGTGTGCTGATGACGGAAGAAAAAGTAAAACAGATTTTCCAAAATCTAGATATTCAGGTTGTGTCACAAAACGGAATGGACTTCGAATTACAAATTCCTCTTTACCGTGTTGACGTAACACGTGAAGCCGATGTAGTGGAAGAAATCCTTAGGATCTATGGGTTCAATAACGTGCCACTTCCTGAAAAAATGAACATGTCTGTGAATGCTTCGGAGAAAATAAATCCAGAACGAATTCAAGCGGTTATTTCCGAAATGTTGGTCGGAAAAGGACTAAACGAAATTTTGAACAACTCCCTTACAAAGTCAGAGTACATCCAAAAATTAGGTGGCGATTTACTTTCTACGGACGAAAATGTTGTGTTATTAAACCCGCTTTCTCGTGACTTAGACGTATTGAGACAAACGATGTTGTTTAATGCTTTAGAAGTTGTAGTACACAACCAAAATCGTCAGCATGCAGATGTGAGCCTGTTCGAATTTGGAAAAATATATCAAAAATTAACGGATAAATACCACGAGGAAAAACGTTTGCAAATCACACTTTCAGGGCGACGATGGGCAGAAAACTGGGCCGATAGTAATGAAAAACAATCTTTCTTTTCCTTGAAAGGATTAGTGGTTGCTTTATTACAACGTTTAGGATTGGCTTCTTTTGTTTCTTTTAAAGCGATTGAAAACACAACGTTAATGGATGGCTTGGCGATCTATGTTAATAACCGAACGAAAATCGGTGAAATTGGAATGGTGCAAGCGAAGGTAAAAAAAGCATTCGGCATTAAGCAAGAGGTGTATACCGCTGACCTATATTGGGACGCAATTTTAGATGCGTTGAAAATGGTGAAAATCGTTTACAAGGAATTACCAAAAACATTCGCTGTTCGTCGTGATTTCTCTTTGTTGATTTCATCAGATGTAACCTACGCACAGATTGAAGCCGTAGTGACAAAAGTAGACCGTAAGTTATTAAAAGAAATTGGATTGTTTGACGTTTACGAGGGCGATAAACTTCCAGAAGGTAAAAAATCATACGCAGTTTATTTCCTTTTCCAAGATGCAGAAAAAACATTGCAAGATCAACAAATTGATGGCGTGATGAACAAAATCCGCGAGCAATTAGAAAAAGAATTAGGTGCTGAATTAAGATAATAAAATGGCAACAACACAAAAATTATTCGTTCTTGGAACGCATGCCGGAGTTGGGAAAACCGTTGTGAGTGCTGTTGTTGCGCAAGCATTAGGAGCCACGTATTGGAAACCCATCCATTGTGGCTCTTCTTTAGATACTGACTTTATTCGTACGCATACCCAAAGCCGTGTTTTTGAATCTGTTTTTTCGACAACCGAAAACGGAAATGCTGCTGAATGGATCGAGAAAGAAAACAAAAAATTAAAAGTACCGTTCAAAGTGCCAAATGTAAATCCCTTGGTAATTGAAGGTATGAGCGGTATTTTCACTCCACTTGATGCCACCGGAACGACTCTTTTGGATGCCATTCATCCCATGGAGGTGGACGTGTTGTTGGTCTGCGAAAGCAATACCGAAACCCTGAATCAGGTTGTGATGAATTGTCAAAATTTGCAGTGGTTGGGCTTCAATGTGTTGGGGATCATCTACAACGGGAAGGAGCAACAGGCTCAAGAAAAAATAATTACAGCAATGACGGGTGTGCAACATAAATGGCATTTACCTCGCATAGAAAACGATGCGAAAAGCATTCAGAAAGCCGCAGATTCCTTTCAAAAGGAGTTAAAAGCATGGATGAAATAATTTCCTTTTTATTCTTATTTATTTGTTCTAAACTTTCCTTTAATTAGCGAAGGAAGGACAGTTCTATACATTGTTTTTCATCTAAAAAGTGTTCTTTTTTTGGGCGCTTCCCCAAGAAAAATGGGGTCAGGCTATCCGCTGTATTCCTCCCCAAAGCTTTGGGAAGGAGATGCCGCTCCTATCCTTAGCGCGAGTTCGCATTTCAATATTTGGTGGTTTAAGGTACTGAAAACAGATCTTCTGCCCGGGCAGAGCGTGACAGCTAAAGGGAAGAAGAAAGGTGTGAACGCGCATTTTTTACTGCGACCAAAGGAAGCACGTTAAAAAAAGCTGGTGAACCCTTTTTACGACCTTTTACTAAAACGCGTAGACCGTTAAGGCAGCCATAAAAACTAAAAACGGAGGATTAATTTTAAGTTGAAACGACGTTGTGTCAAGTGATTCGGAATGGAAAACTGATTGCCGTTCACGTCTTGAATCCATTGTTTACTCATCTCATTGTTGATGCCTAATAAGTTGTAAACTTCAAAGGATAAAATGGCACTTTTGATTTTATTGTTCCAGAAATTGTCCTTTTGAACCTTTCGTTTTTTGTACATGAAATCGTAGGATGTTCCCACGTCGACGCGGAAATACGACCGCATACGCAGGGTATCTTTGTAGCGGTCAGCTCCTGGAGGTCCGTACGGTAATCCGGTTCCAAAATTCAAACCTACTTGCAAAGAAAGCGCCTCGAATCCAGGCATTTGGTCTTGTACCAGCATCCCTAAAGTCAAAATTTGATCCGTCGGTCGAGGAATGTATCCTGGGTGTACAACGTTGGAATCCACCACGGTTTGATTTGGCGTGTAACCAAAAATGATCTTGTCACCATCGGAATTGAAGTACTCCGTATAATGATCGTTTTTAAGATCTTCCATGGTTTTCATCAACCCCAATTTAAAGTAAGAAGTGATGCCTTTGATGAATTCCCCATTTAGGTTCAAGTCGATTCCTGTGGCATACGCAACGGCATTGTTTTCTGCATAATAACGTGTTCTTACGTTGATCACTTGGTACGGATTGACATCCCACAAGTGTTTGAAGAATACTTCTGCCGTAAATTTAAAAGGGTTGTTACGGGCCAACATGTAGAAAAACGCATCATAACCTAAGATGACATGCAACGATTTTTGGGAGCGCACATTGGGATTGATCTCGCCTGCAAAAGTACGCATCTCTCTGTACATGGGAGGTTGGTAGTATAAGCCTGTTGCGAAACGAAGGCTTGAAGTACGTTTTACAATGCTAGAATCTTTGATAACATACGTTCTTGGGTAATAAGTAAGGGAAAGACGTGGAGTAACAAAAAGTTCGTTATTTATGGTTGTGTAGCCAACACGTGTACCAAAATTTATCGCCCATTTATCGGTTGATGTGGGTAAAGTGTCTGTTAATACTATTTTGTGTTTTTCTTTGTTTTGATCTTTGTATTTATACGATTTACTTACAATGTAATTGCGTTTGTGTGCGGTAAAAGTCGCCCGATATTGTACGTGACCTGTAAACCGTTGGTTGTTGAGCAGGGCATTCCCCTTAACAACTTCAGATAATTCTACTTTTGAAGGGTTTTGTGGCAAGTTGTAACCTGCAGAATCAATGTATTTCCATTCGCTTAATTTGTCTTTGAAGTGACTAAATTCGGCATTCATGCCCCAAAGTAAATCTTGTTGTATGAATTTATTGGGATTGTTTTTCATTTGACCGTGGTACAAATCGTAAGATCCTGTATGGTAAAAATTGGCAACAGATGCTTTTAAGCGATTACGGCCGTGATCTAAATATCCTCCAATTCCTAAAACATCAATAGAGTCTCCATAGGTTTCCTTGGCTGGGTTCGTTTCCAATTGATTGATGTAGTATTCTCCAAGTACATCAAAGGTTTCTCTTTCGTCGGAATGGAAATAACTGGCGTAAAAATCCATTTTTGTTTTCGCTTGATTGGAAACGTAGGAGAATTTTGTTGCTCCCATCAAGGTTTGAAACCTGGATTTTTCTTGTCCTTCGAAGTAAACATTAAATTGGTAGGCTTCATTAAAAACTCCGAAATCTGTTTTCTGGCTTTGCGGAACAAAATTATAGGTATTATCCGAA
Organism: Taishania sp.; assembly: GCA_030150045.1. Lineage (GTDB taxonomy): Bacteria > Bacteroidota > Bacteroidia > Flavobacteriales_D > Crocinitomicaceae > Taishania. Next base: position 41,252 of record JASLGM010000020.1, on the reverse strand, counting down.
TAATGGAAAAGAGTAGACCATGTCCAGTTTTCATTCATGGCATAATTGGTCAGCGCTTGTACATCGCCAAAAACGGGGTTGTAAGCGCCTTTTACCGGTAAAGAATTTAGAAAATAACCATTAGAGCGAAATCGACCTGCAGCCATGTAGTTGAAACGTTTTCTGCGACCGAGTTGTTGTTCAATGTGTGCTTCCGCACCAAGAAGTGATGCCATAATAGAGGCTCTAAAAGGTTCCGGTTTACGGTAATTGATGTCCAAAACGGAACTTAATTTATCACCATAATGTGCATCAAAACCTCCTGCTGAAAAGCTCAGCGATTCGACCAAAGAAGAGTTGATAAAACTCATACCTTCTTGTTGTCCAGCACGTGTTAGAAAAGGACGGTAAATTTGGAAACCATTTACGTAAATAAGGTTTTCATCGTAGTTTCCACCACGAACATTGTAATTCGATGTTAATTCATTTGAGGAGCGCGCTGCTGTGGTAAAAACCAAAGCTTGTTCAATATTTTGAATAGGCAATACCTGCCAGTCTCTAATTTCTAGTTTGTCAAGTTCAAACGGTTTTTCTGCCTGGCGAATTACTTCCACGCCTGAAATGCTTTCTATTTTAAATTGAATGGCATTTAAAAAACGTTGGTTGTTATATTTAGAACCGTCAACAAATTGTTTTTGAATGGGGGTGTATCTATCCGCAAAATAGACAATCGTAAACGTGTCTTTTGCTTGCGCTTCAATCGAATAATCTCCGTTTTTGTTTGTATAGAAAACAGTATCTTTACTTGGAATTCGAATTTCAATATCTGAAAGTCCTGCCTGTTTGATGTCAATAACACGCCCTTTGTATGTGACATTTTGGCCAAATACGGGGTAAGTTAGTAAACATAATAATAGAGATAGATATTTAAACATCGCAGTAAAAATAGATAATGAAACGGGATTTGCTGTCGCTTATTGTTGAAAAAGTGAAAATCACTCTTCAATAACCAATAAATCTGGATTGCTAATTTGCATTTCTGTTTTCAAATCCATTAAAAAGGAGCGGTAATTTCCATCTGGTAAAAAGTGAAAAAGATTCCATTTTCTTTCCTGAAGACCATTTCCAGGAAATAGTTTTTCACGCATTTGATCAATACTTTTTAAGGCCGTTTCATGTTTTGACTTATTCATCTTGAATAATTTATCCTTTATTTGATCGACTTGCTTTTGCAATTTTGTATTTTCTGCATCCACAAACTTTTGCATGTTAGCATCTACGGATACTACCTCTTGCTCAATAAGGAGTTTTAGAGCGTTTGCCGCTTCGTCTAAAGATGTGAAATCAAGAATGTTTTCTGGATTTTTCTCAATGAAAAAACGGTGAATCAAATGGCTTTCGGGAAGTAAATTGGTCCATTCCATTTCCAATTGACTCAATTTCTTTTGTGTTCCTTTATCGATAAATACTGCTGAAATACGAGTTTGTAGAATCGGAAAAGGAAGAGTAAAGGCCTCGAACATGGCTTTTAATTGTAACCAGTAATTGATTTCTCCACTTCCGCCTACATAACAAATATTTGGTAAAATGAGTTCTTGATAAACTGGACGTAATACAACGTTAGGCGAATAATCGGTCGGATTTTTTTCTAAATCAGCACAGATTTCGTCCATCGAATAATTACCTTTATTTGGAATGTCTATGCGCCCATTTTCTAGAATCAGACGTTCGCGTTGTCCGTTTCCTATGTAAAATAAATTGATTTCCCTTGGGTTGACTTGAATCTTGATGCCTTCTTTTTCTAATTGCTCATTTGTTTGTTGAATGGCAGTGTAAGCGATTTGTTCCCGAATTTCTTTTATCATGATTGGAGCAAACGTCGACTTCAAAGCATGATCATCTCCATCGATAATTACTAAACCAAAATCGATGAATAATTGTTGAACAAGCATTCTGAAATAACTTGCGTAATCTGCTGTGAACGGATTCGAAAGCAAGGAATGAATTTCACTTTCTGGATGATTCGCATACAAATTCTTCAATTGTTCAACGATCAATTCGTAACCCTCCATGTTGAAGCGGCCAACTGCTCCAGATTGCTGTGTTTCCCATGACAGCGTTTGGTTAAACAGATGCATGGCTTTTATTTCTTCATAATCATGGTCTTCTGTAGCCATCCAATAAACCGGTACAAAATGCTTATCGGTAAATTGAGCATTTAGTTCTTCCGTTAATTTTATAGTATGAAGAATCTTTAAGATAAAATACAACGGTCCAGTGAAGTTTACTAATTGATGACCAGTGGTGATGGTAAAACAATTGTCTTGCAGTAAAGCATTTATGTTTGTTAAACTTGCTTTTGTAGCATTTGGATTTTGTTTACGCAATGCGGCCACAAGACTTTTTCGCTTTTCGATTGAAAAAGAAAGTGCTTTCTCATTGGCTTGTTCGTTCAAATTCACTAAGGAAAATGAACGGTTAATATATGCCTTAAACTGTTCCGGTTGGTAGCAAAAAGCTACTTGATGTGTATTGAAAAAAGGAATTTCTCCTCTATTTATCGTCGAAAATTGCATAAGGTAAAAGTAAAAAGAATTCCTTGAATGCGAAAGCAGAATTAAACAGCGATTATGGCAGTGCTAACGGATAAATATTCCTTATTTTTGTAAAAAATATTATTGACATGCAAGCAATCATTAAAACTGTTAAAGGAGACATGAAAGTGGAATTTTTCACCAACGATGCTCCTAAAACTGTAGCTAACTTTGTGAAATTAGCAAAAGAAGGATTTTACGATGGATTAACATTTCACCGCGTTATTCCTGATTTTGTAATTCAAGGAGGATGTCCTAACTCAAGAGAAGGAGCGAAAGGAATGCCAGGAACAGGTGGTCCAGGTCACCACATTGACTGTGAATTGGACGGCGAGAACCAATACCACGATAAAGGAGTGTTGTCTATGGCACATGCTGGACGTAACACAGGTGGGTCTCAGTTCTTTGTTTGTCATTCTAGAAACAATACGGCACACTTAGATCGTAACCACACTTGTTTTGGTAAAGTTGTTGAAGGACTTGACATCATCGATGCAATCCACCAAGGAGATAAGATTTTCACGATTGAAGTGATTGACTAAATATTCTAAAATCCTCCATCTTTTTTGTGATGGAGGATTTTTTTTGTTTTGAAAGGAAAGCATAAATAATTCCGTTATATTTGTAGTAATATGAGTGAATTTGTAGTTTCAGCCCGTAAGTATAGACCGCAGACTTTTGATTCGGTTGTTGGACAGAAGTCCATTACTTCTACATTGCGTAATGCTATAAAAAATGATCATTTGGCGCAAGCCTTTCTTTTTTGTGGTTCGCGTGGTGTCGGGAAAACCACTACAGCTCGTATTTTAGCAAAGACCATCAACTGTTTTAACCGCACTGAAGCGGTAGAAGCATGCGAAGAATGCGAATCGTGTAAATCTTTTAACGAAGGTGCATCTCTGAATGTGTACGAACTCGATGCCGCTTCCAATAACTCCGTTGACGATATCCGAAGCCTGATTGACCAAGTGCGCATTGCACCACAGTTAGGAACACATAAAGTGTATATCATTGACGAGGTTCACATGTTGTCAAATGCAGCATTTAATGCCTTTCTAAAGACTTTAGAAGAGCCCCCAAGACACGCCATTTTTATCCTAGCAACAACGGAAAAACACAAGATCATTCCAACGATTTTATCCCGTTGTCAAATCTTCGATTTTAACCGAATTAAAATCAAAGATATTGCAGATCATTTGGCGAACATTGCAGTAAAAGAATCCATTACAGCAGATCCAGAAGCCTTGCATCTTATCGCACAAAAAGCGGACGGAGCCTTACGTGATGCCCTTTCAATATTCGATCAGATTGTTACATTTGCTGGGAATAACATTACTTACCAACACGTTGTAGAAAACCTAAATGTGTTGGATTACGACTATTATTTCCACATCGTTGATTACGCCAAAAAAGAAGATATCCCAAGTACCTTAATGTTGTACAATGACATTATGGAGAAAGGCTTCGATGGACACAATTTTATTGTAGGTTTGGCCGCACATTTTCGAAATTTGTTGGTATGCAAAGACGTTCGCACCGCTTCTTTATTAGAAGTTGGTGAGATGACAGAGCAACGATACGTTCAACAAGCCAAAGAAGTTGAATCGCCTTTAATCCTTCGTGCCTTGATGATTTTATCAAAAACAGACGTGGACTATAAAAGTGCGAAAAACCAACGACTCTTGGTGGAAATGGCGCTTATGCAATTGTGTTCACTGAAAAGTGAGGCTGAAAAAAAAAATGCCTAACTGATCCAGTTGTCATCATTCCCTTTCCCAATCAATCTTTACGCGATCAGGTAAATACGCCGGTAGCACCCAAAACACCTGCGCCTTCTTTTTCGCAAAAGTTTATGGAGAAACCAGAGCCCAAAACGCTCGTTACACCAAGCGGGAAAGTGCAAACCAGTAATTTGTCCATAAAAAAGATGATGGCACCACCTAAAGAAGGTGATGAAGCGGCAACGTCTATCAATTATGACAACATGCCACGCGAATCGTTTTCTACAGATGACATGAAAATGCACTGGAGAAGGGTAGCGCACCAAATGAAATCACTCGGAAAGGAAACGGTGTATAATGCCCTGATTAAGCGCGATCCCATTGTTACCAATGATACAGAATTTGTGCTAGAAGTCGATAATGACGTGCAAGTTGCCCTGATTAAAGTGGTCATCGATGACATCATTACTTACCTGAGAAGTTCCCTCAAAAATTATGATATCAGTCTTGAATTAAAAGTGATTACCGTTGAAACAGGCATTGATGTGCGTAATTTGAACGGAAACGATCGCTACAAATACCTACTTACAAAATATCCTTATTTAGCTAAGTTGAAAGAGGTTTTCGGCTTAGATGTAGAATACTAATTTCTTTTTTTTGCTGCCTTTACGGCCTTCTTGCTTTAGTAAACGCGTGAAAATGGGTTCACCTATTCCTTTTCCACGTGCTTCCGCTGGTCGCAGTGGCAAATGAAGGTTCACTCCATTTTCACTTTGTTTAGCTATCGCCATCCGTCCGGGCAGAAAACCCCGTTTTGTAACAAAGAAATTATAAATATTGAAAACGAATCTTGCGCTAAGGATAGCAATGGATAGCCCACAGTCCCTCCCCAAAATATTTGGGGAGGGACGAGGACTAGGAATGAATAGCCTGACCCGTCCCCATGTTTTTGGGGAGAGGGTAGCGCCCAAATATTTATACGTAATTAACTGAAAAAATAAATTGATTTTACCTAGAAAAGATTCTTTGTTTTAGGCGATTTTTCCCCAGTTGGGTTTATTTTTGAAGCGATCTACCAATACGGCGCGCACCATTATGTGCTGTTCCATTTTCAACTCCGGATCTGTGGATAGCAACGCTCTGGCTTTTTCTCTTGCTTCGGCCACCAAGGCTTGGTCTTTCGTCAAGTCGGCAATTTTCAGTTCTAACATGCCTGATTGTTGCGTTCCCATTAAATCTCCGGGACCCCGTAATTCCAAATCGACTTCCGCAATTTCAAAACCGTCGCTCGACATAACCATTGTTTTCATCCTTTTCTTGGAATCCTGAGACAGTTTATCGCCCGTCATCAAAACGCAATAGGATTGCTCGGCGCCACGACCCACACGACCACGTAATTGATGAAGTTGAGAAAGGCCAAAACGCTCGGCGGACTCAATGACCATGATGGATGCGTTGGGCACATTTACGCCCACTTCTATGACTGTTGTTGCTACCATAATTTGCGTTTCACCTTTGATAAAACGTTGCATTTCGAATTCCTTGTCTTCGGGTTTCATTTTTCCGTGTACGATGCTGATCTGAAATTCCGGCATTGGAAAAGAACGCGACAATTGTTCATGTCCGTCCATTAAATTCATGTAATCTAGCTTTTCGGATTCTGCAATTAATGGATAAACAACGTATGCTTGTCTCCCTTTTGCGAGTTCTCTTTTTAGGAATCCAATTACTTCCAATCTTGATTTTTCGTACTTATGTTGTGTCTCGATGGGTTTTCGTCCAGGAGGTAATTCGTCAATCACTGAAACATCTAGATCCCCATAAAAAGTCATGGCTAAAGTCCTAGGGATAGGCGTTGCTGTCATAATCAGGATGTGTGGAGGAATGGTGTTTTTATTACGCATTCGGGCTCTTTGTGCAACGCCAAAACGATGTTGCTCATCGATCACGACCAACCCAATGTTTTTAAATTTAACAGCATCTTCAAGTAAAGCGTGGGTTCCAATTAACAAATGTAGATCGCCTGCTTCCAATGCTTGGTGGAGGGTTTTACGTTCTTTTGTCTTTGTTGACCCCGTCAGTAGAGCAATGTTAATAGGGAAATCTCCCATCATACTTTTGATGGATTCGTAATGTTGAGTGGCTAATATTTCTGTTGGCGCCATTAAAGCAGCTTGAAAACCGTTTCCTATGGCAATGAGGCAAGTCATTAGAGCGACGAGGGTTTTTCCCGAACCAACATCGCCTTGTACTAAGCGGTTCATGTGTTGACCTTTAGTAAAGTCGTGTCTGATTTCTCGAATAACTCTTTTTTGAGCGTTTGTCAATTCAAAAGGAAGTCCTGTTTTATAAAAATCATTGAACAGATCTCCCACGTTTGGAAAGATGAATCCTTGCGTTTTTTGAATGGCGATTTGTTTTTTTAGCAATAGTTCAATTTGCAAGAAAAACAGTTCTTCGAATTTTAAACGGCCGCGAGCTTTCTCAGCATAAACCTCATTTGTGGGTAAATGTATTTGTTTATAAGCATCAGTTCTTGAAAGTAAACGGTGTTCTTGTATTAGATTTTGTGGCAATGTTTCTGGAAGTACGGGTAAATTTTCCAGTAGTGTTTGCATGAGTTTTTCGATTCCTCTTGAGGGCAGACCTTTGGCGGTTAGTTTTTCTGTAGAAGGATAAATGGCTTGTAATCCTGTGCTGTGATCGACTTGGTCAAAAGGAGTTATTTCAGGATGTGAAATCGAAAAACGGTTGCTAAAAAGCTTGCCTTTTCCGTAAATTCGGTAACAAACGCCTGTTTTCAATGTGGGTAACACCCATTTTATTCCTTGAAACCAAATGAGTTCCATTTGTCCTGTTTCATCTTGGAAAACGGCTGTTAGTCTTTTGGCTCTTCCTGTTCCTGTTTCACGAATGTTTGTAATGTATCCTTTGAGTTGTACGGGAGCATCTTCGTAGACTGCCTCTCGTATCGTTGCATACTTTGAACGGTCGACATATCTAAAGGGGAAGTAGTTTAATAGATCGTCATAGGTGTAAATTCCTGCTTCAGAACGTAATATCTCCGCGCGTTGTGGACCAACACCTTTTAGATATTCTATTGCTGTTTTAAGAAAGGAAGTCATGTGTTAAAAGTACACATTTTTTTCAAAAAAAAAGCAGCGATTAATTCGCTGCTTTAAGACCTGCTTCCAACCAGGCTCTGAAATTCTCTGGGCTTCGGTGTGTTTCGTAGCTTGCGCCACCTAATTCATTTAATTCTTTTCCGTCTGCTGTTACAACGCGATAATAAGGTTGAGAAGCGATGGAGTATCGGATGATTTGTTCAGCCATCCATTTTTGACCAACCGTTTCTATTTTTCGTTTTGATCCGTCAGGATAAGTTACTGTTGTGTGTTGGTCTTTTGGAAGAGGTGTACGCTCATCAACATATAAAGAAGCGATCACATAATCGTCTCTTAGCATATCTATGATACCGGGTTCACCCCAGACTGTCATTTCCATTTTGCGACAGTTTACGCAGTTGTGACCTGTGAAATCGACAAATAACGGCTTGTTTACTTTCGCAGCGTGTGCTTTTGCTAGTTCTAAGTCGTGGAAGACATAAATTCCTTGAGGTCCGATGTGTGTTCCTTCAACAAATGCTTGTTTATCGGTATGCGAAACTACTTGAGCTTGGAAAGGCGTGTGTGTAGCTTCACTGTAATGCAATGGAGGAGGGAAAGCGCTAATTAATTTCAAAGGGTGTCCAAATAAACCTGGAATCATGTAGATCACAAATGCCAAAACAAATGTTCCAAATACCCCTCTTCCAACGCCAATTCGCTCCGGTTTATCATCGTGAGGGAATAAAACAATTCCAAATAAATTCAATGCCATTACACCAAATACTGCAATCCAAATTGCGATAAAGATTTCACGTTCTAATAAGTGTGCTTGAAGCGACATGTCTGCATTGGATAAGAATTTGAAAGCAAAAGCCAATTCAAACAAACCAAGTACCACTTTTACTGTGTTTAACCAACCTCCCGATTTTGGAAGGGAATTTAACCAGCTTGGGAAAGCAGCGAAAAGAGCGAAAGGAAGCCCTAGCGCTAATCCAAAGCCAAACATACCTGCAAGAATCGCGTTTCCACCGTCTGAAGAAGCTGTAATGATTAAAGCACCAAGAATTGGACCTGTGCAAGAGAAAGAGACCAATACCAATACTAAAGCCATGAAAAAGATACCGATGAAACCACCTTTATCCGCTTTTTCATCTGCTCTGTTGATTAATTTTGCAGGCATTCTGATTTCGAATGCACCTAAGAATGACATTGCAAAAATGACAAATACCAAGAAGAAGAAAGTGTTTAAAACTGGGTCAGTCGAAATACGGTTTAAGTAATCCCCTGTTCCTGTAAGTTTTACAATTAAACCTACTCCTGTATATATACCAATAATGCATAAGCCATATAAAACGGCATCTTTAAAACCTTTTTTGCGATCTTTTCCTCCTTTGGTAAAGAAGCTTACTGTCATTGGAATCATTGGGAATACGCAAGGTGTAAGTAAAGCCAATAAACCACTTCCAAAAGCCATTAAGAAGATGATCCAATTTGATTTAGAAGTTTCTTTTTCTGGAGTAGCAATCCCCTCTTGAGCATTTAGCTCTTCGTCAACTTGAGTTGCTTTCTGTTCACTTGTTGTGTCAACGGAAGTGTTATTTACAGCTCCATTGTCTGTTTCTTTGATATCTATTACAACGGCTTCTACATCATCGCCGTTTCCTGCAGCTTTTACTTTTAAGGAGTATGTGTAACTGTGATCTGGCAAGCATTTTACATCATTACATGTTTGAAAATTTACTTCCCCAGTAAGGGTAATGTCTTCCTTAGAATTAATTTTAATTTTTCGTTTTAATTGAAATTTCCCTTCGTGGTAAGCAAGATGTTCATCTGCAATTTCATCGTATTTTTCAATAGCCTTAGGTTCAATAATTCCACCTACCATTGAAAAACCTTTACCTGCATTTATTTTAAATGTGGTTGGTATTCCAAAAGAGCCTTTGGGAAGTTTGGAAGCATTTATGTGCCATCCAGCTGCAACGGCTACATTAGCAATAATGGTTGCTTCATCCTTATTTTGTTGAATGTCAAAAGTGATTTTCACTTTGTCTTCTGGGAGTTCTAAAAACTGTGCGTTTGTAGTAGTATATATCCCTACAATAAATAGTAAAATGGAAAATAATCTCATTGTTCTTAATTACTTAGCTATTTGGATTTTAAATTGTTTTTCTTCTGGTGGAAAGCACATTTGGTCGTTACATATCATATAAACAACACTTCCTGATATTTCCCCTTTTTCGATGACATCAATTTTTTGAGAAAAGGTAACCATGTTACTAAAATGATAGACTGTCATATTAAAATTTGGATCGAATTCTTCGGTTGGTTTTGGTTCCAAAACCACACCATTTAATTGAAAAATGTTACTTGGTTTTAACTCAAATTGAGTGGGAACTGGTCCGCCATCGTTTTCTTTCGTGCTATAAACGTGCCAATCTTTTTTGAGGGTAGCAGTATATTTTATCTCACTTGTTTTGGAATCAAAGTCAAATGACCATTCGATTTCATTTTGGGTATATGAGAAAAATGAAAAAAGTGCGAAAAGGGAAAATAAAAACGGCTTCATTTGATGTCATTGAATTACTCAAATATAACCAATGCAACAGATGGAGCCGTGTAAGTTTTGTATAAATGCTTGGAATCCTAAAGATGTTCAATACGTAAAATGTGGCTAATTGGAATCCAAACTCCTCCTTTCAAAGTCACAAATTGATCACCTTTTGACCACACAGTGGTATCCACGCGCTTAACACCTTGATCACATTGAAATATGATAGCCACTTTAGTTTGAAAAGAATTACCAAGTTTCATTGCTTCATCAAGCTTTCCTGATAAATCCTTTTGTTGTTCTATCTGTATTTTTTCGTGATAGGTAAATCCTCCTAAATCCTCCTTTTGGATGATTTCTACCGGAACTGATAATGATTCCATAATTAGTCTCAATTAATTGTAAATCCAATGTAATAAAAAAAAGATTAGGTTGTATCTCTTTTGAATTTATTTTTCTTTTCTTGATGGAATAGGTAATCTAGCCGTGGCGGAAACTGATTGATTTGCAAAGAGTTCTTTGTCAAACATGTATTTTCCAGTAATGGCAATCATGGCAGCGTTGTCGGTACAATATTCAAATTTAGGAATGAAAATCTTCCAGTTCTCTTGCGTTCCAAGTGTTTGTAACGCAGTACGTAATCCATTGTTTGCAGAAACACCACCAGCGATGGCTATTTGTTTAATATTTAACTCGTTCGCTGCTTTTTTGACTTTTTTCAATACAATTGAAACGATTGTATGTTGGATTCCTGCGCACAAATCATCTAAGTTTTCAGAAATGAAATTTGGATTTTTAGCTGTTTCCTTTTGTAAAAAATATAGAATTGAAGTCTTTAATCCACTAAAGCTATAATCGTAACCTTTAATTTGCGGGTGTGCAAAAGTGAAACGTAGTGGATCACCTAGTTGCGCGTGTTTGTCCACATAAGGACCTCCAGGATACGGAAAACCTAAAAGTTTAGCCGCTTTATCAAATGCTTCGCCAGCTGCGTCATCAATTGTAGTTCCGATTACCTCCATGTCCAAATGGTCTTTAATCCATACAATTTGTGTATGACCACCGGAAACAGTTAAACAAAGGAAAGGAAATTCAGGTTTATCTCGCCCATCATCATCAATGAAATGAGCAAGGACATGACCGTACATATGGTTTACATCAATAATCGGTTTGTCAAGTGCAAGTGCTAATGATTTTGCAAAAGAGGTGCCAACGATTAAAGACCCCATCAATCCTGGACCTTTCGTAAATGCAATGGCATCAATTTCTTCTTTAGAAATATTTGCTTTTTTTAAGGCAACTTCTACAACAGGAATTATGTTCTTTTGATGTGCTCTGCTAGCAAGCTCTGGCACTACTCCTCCGTAGGTTTCGTGGATTTTTTGAGAAGCGGTTATGTTGGATAAAACAGCCGTTCCTCGAAGCACCGCAGCAGAGGTATCATCACATGATGACTCAATTCCTAGTATGATTGTTTCTTTATTTTTCAAGGTTTCTTTAAGTTTGTATAACTTATGGCAAAAATACTTAAAAATATAGTACGCGGTTTTGGCATTTTATTCGAATGGATATTGGCCATTATCATCCTGTTTTCATTTGCCATACGCTCAAGTTATGTGCAGACACAATTAGCATCTTTTGCAACTTCTTACCTATCAAAAGAATTAAATACAACTATCAAATTGGACCGATTGGATGTGATTTTTATCAATCGGGTAGATTTGAATGGCTTTTTTGCACTCGATCAGCATGGAGATACACTTGCAAATGTAAATCGATTGAGTGTACAAATGGGTTCATTTAGAGATATTCTTGCTAATACTATAACCATTCGAAATGTTGAAATAGAGGAAGGATTAGTTAAAATTTATAAAGACAAAGAGACCGAAGCTTTTAACTTTAAATTTATTGTAGATTATTTTTCTTCCGATAAGCCTAAAAAGAAATCAAAAACACCGGTTCTACAACTGAAAGAAGCAAAATTAAAAAACATACGTTTTCATTTTGATGATTATACAAAAGAGCGAACGGATCATGGAATGGATTATGCACATCTTTTGTTACGAGATGTGAATTTGGATGCAAGTCAATTCCAAATGAAAGATGGTCGCTTTTCAGCAATTATAAAAAAACTGTCTGCTTATGAGGAAAATGCTGATTTTAGATTACATGAATTAAAGACGAAGGCTGTTTTTTCTAATAAAGGGATTGATCTTCGAAGAACATTAATAAAAACAGAAGATTCTGAGATCCGAAGCCGTAGATTTCAATTGATCTATAATGGATTTGATGACTTTTCACACTTTATTGATAGTGTGCAATTTGATGCTGACTTGACTAAAACAGTGGTGTCGATGAAGGATATAGCTGTTTTTGCCCCTACACTATATGGAATGGATCAGCAGTTGTTCATTGAAAGTAAAGTGACAGGTTATGTGAAAGACCTGAAGATGAAAGATCTTGTAATTAAAACAGGTGAAAGAACTCAAATCAATGGAGATTTTCAGTTGCCTGATTTTAGAGCATTAAATCAATCTTTTTACCAAGAACGAATTGATTATGTGTTTGCTGATATGGCAGATTTATCAGCAATAAAATTACCATCTACAGGAGAACCAAAACATTTGAGTTTTGATCCAATGCTTCATCGACTAGGTTTCTTTGAGGGTAAAGACATACGTTTAGATGGATTGTATAGTCAGTTTGTAATCTCAGCAGACGAAGTTAAAACAAGGCTAGGCTCTGTGAATATGGATAATGGAATACATTTCAATTATGATAATCATCGAGATCTTTATGTTTTTAGACATTCTGAGGCGAGCTCTTACGATGTAAAAGTCAATTCGTTTGAATTAGGTAAGTTGTTAAATAGTTCCAATTTTGGAATAGTAGATGGACATTTTTTCCTAAGTGGAGAAGCAAAAAGTTTTTCAGATGTTCAGTTTACAAATCTTTCAGGAACCGTTAATCGATTTGATTTATTACAATATCCGTACGCAAATATTGAAATTAAAGAGGGGTCATTCATTAACAAAGTATTGTACGCAAAAGTTGATGTGTTAGATAGAAATATAAATCTTTCTTACGATGGTGTTATTGACTTAAATGGTGTCCCAGAAATGAACATGAACGTAGAAGTCAATAAAGCTTTTTTAAAGCAATTGAAATTAACGGATATGGACAGTACCATTTTGAATGCAAAAATGGATGTGCAACTTCAAGGGTTTGATCCCAATACGATGCAGGGATGTGTCATGTTATATGATGTTCTTTTTGAACAAGGTGACAAAGAAATTAAAGTGCCTAATTTAAATTTGGATATCTATAGAGATCCAGAAGAAGACCGGTTTAAGCTATCGAGTTCGTTGTTAGATGCAACGGTTGTCGGGAAAATGAATTTTGAAAGCATCGGTTATGTTATTCAAGATCAGTTAAGTCAAATTTTCCCGGGATTTGGAAATCTAGAGTTACCAGATAAAGTCAAAAAGAAAAAATTAAAGACAACGGATAACCTTAAGTACGATATTCAGATTAAAGACATTAGTGAGGTTCTAGCGATTTTTGTTCCAACATTGAAAATCAGTTCCAACACTTTGATTAATGGGAATTACAATGCAGAGGACAGGGATTTCCAAATGAATATTAAGGCAGATACTTTGGAGATTGCAGGAAAGAGGATTCGAAACATTACACTTTCACAATCAGCAGTAAAAGATGAAATAAATGCACATCTGAATATTCAGAATTTGCAATTGAACGATTCTGTAATATTAGATGACATCAATTTGTTGATCGCGGGGAATGGAAGTAGTCTCAATAGTGAGTTGACATGGAACCCTAATACAATAAATCATACAGATATTCAATGGAATACTAGTTTTGAATCAACTTCGAGGGTGAAAATTAATTTCCAACCGTCTTATTTTAGTATAAACGGAAACAGATGGAATATTAACGAGTCAGCAAGTGCCCTTATTGATTCGACAACAATAAATGTCGATAATTTCAGACTTGAGAAAGGCAACCAATATATTTCTTTAGATGGAGTCGTTTCTAAAAATGATCATGATAAATTGAACTTCCAAGTTAATGAATTAAATCTTGGTGAATTAGCACAGTTATTAGGGTTGAACGTTACTTTAGCAGGTAACGCTAATGGCTGGGGATATATAACTAACCCTTATTCTAATCTAGGATACATGGGGGATATGAATGTGAGCGATTTATGGATCAATGGAGAAGAAGTTGGAGATATATTCTTACAATCTCAATGGGATAAATCTAAAGACAAAATTGCTCTAGAAGGAGATTTGATCTATAGAGATAATCAAACCTTTGATTTTAAAGGAACATATGATATTACGAAGGAAAAAAACAACCTCGACTTTACACTGAATTTTGCGAAAACAAATATTGCTTTCTTAAATGCATTCATGGATCCACTAGTTGTGGAGGATATTAAAGGATTTATTGATGGAAAACTGTATATCACTGGTTCATTAAGCAGACCAATTATCGATGGGGACTTATTTCTAAATAATGCAGGAGCAAAAATCGCCATGTTGGGTACATCTTTTACATTTAACGGTAAAATGTATGCAGATAAAGATGGTTTTTATATTGATAACATGCCGATTACCGATGCCGAAGGTAATACGGGCTCGCTGAATGGAACGATAGCACATTATGATTTCACAAGATGGAACTTTGATGTTTATGTAAACTTAGAAGAAGATTACTACAAAAGAAATCCTAAAAACAAATGGGAAAAAGCACCATTGGAACGCTTCTTAGCTATGAACACAGATGGTTCAGCAGGAGATTTGTATTATGGAAAAGCATATGTTACTGGAATAGTCAGTGTATTTGGCTATTTGAATAACTTAGATATTACTGTCGATGCGAAAACTCAAAAAGGAACTTGGATAAATCTTTCCTTGTTTGGACAAAGTGAGTTAGATGAAGATAATTTCATCACTTTTATCTCCAAAGACTCGCTCGTGGTGACAGAAGAAAGAAAAATTGACTTTACAGGAGTTTCCTTAGATTTTAGATTCAATGTTACACCTGATGCACAAGTGAAAGTTGTCTTTAATGAACAAACAGGTGACGAAATTACAGCTTATGGTAATGGTGCTATTGGGTTGAAATTAGATAACTTAGGGCAGATGTCCTTGGATGGAACTTATCGTGTTGCAGAGGGGTCTGGATATAATTTTGTTTTAGGACCAATTAAACAATCTTTTTATTTAGCAGAGGGTGGAACAATTACATGGACGGGAAGTCCGTACGATGCCAATTTGAACTTACAGGCCTACTATAAAGTGAGAACCAATCTTGGAGAGTTGTCACCTGAATTACTTACTTCTGGACAACAAGAAATTAATTGTTATTTGAATTTGACAGAATCCCTAATGAAGCCAGCAATTGGATTTGACATTAAAGCACCAAAAGCAAATGAAGCAGATAAAGCCATCCTTTCCCAAGTTACAACAGATAAAGATGAATTAAATAGACAATTCTTCTCCCTGTTATTGTGGCGTAAATTCCAACCAATGAAAGGTTCTTCAAAAGCAAGTGGAGGAGCCGCGTTGGATTTAGTTTCTCAACAGATTAACTCTTTACTGTCCCAAGTGAGCCAAGAATATAAACTAAATGTCGACATGAACTCAGACATGTATGGACAAAATGAGTATGCCGTTGGAATTCAAAAAGGATTCTTAGACGATCAACTTATGATTACGGGGTCCGTTGGGGCAAGAAACTCCAATGTTGGAGGAAATAGTCAGGCTTCTTTAATCGGTGATATCGAAGTAGAGTATAAGCTGAATAAAGAAGGAACCTTCCGAATCAATGTTTTCAATGAGTCGAACGATACACGTGTGATACAAACACAAAACCGTGGACAGTTCAAACAAGGAATCGGTGTATATTACAAAGAAGATTTCCACAGCATAAAAGACTTTAAATTACTTCAAAAGTTCTTGGACGTTTTCAGGAAAAAGGAAAATAAACATTATCCAATCCGAAGAAAGAAAGAGCAGACACAAGTGCCCAAATTAGAAGAAGAGACAGAAGTAAAACAATAGACAAACTTTTATAGTTTTTCGATTTAGTAGAGCAGAAGTCAATTGAAATGAATAAATTCGCAAACACTTAGGTTGTAAAAAGAATGAACAAAGTTTTAATCGCAAATAGAGGAGAGATTGCAAGACGCGTAATTCGTACTTTAAAAGAGATGAATATTCGTAGTGTTGCCGTTTATTCCGACGCTGACCGTTTTGCTCCACATGTGTTGGAAGCAGACGAAGCAGTTTATCTTGGTGCTAGCCCCGCAGCAGAAAGTTACTTGAAACAAGATTTAATCTTGGAGTATTGTAAAGATCTGGGTGTTGATGGTATTCACCCAGGATATGGTTTCCTATCTGAAAACGCAGCCTTTGCACGCAAAGTTAAAGAGGCAGGAATTAAGTTAATTGGACCAAGCCCTGAGTCAATGGAGTTGATGGGTGATAAGTTGAGTGCAAAACAAGCTGTTAAAGATTTCGGTGTGCCATTAGTTCCAGGTGTGGACGAAGCAATTACTGATGTAACAGAAGCTAAGAAAGTAGCACTGCAAGTCGGTTATCCTATTCTGATTAAAGCCTCAGCCGGAGGAGGAGGGAAAGGAATGCGATTGGTTGAAAAACCAGAAGAGTTCGAAGAACAAATGCGGTTAGCACAGAATGAAGCAAGATCTTCTTTCGGCGACGATGCTGTGTTTATCGAGAAATTCGTGACCAAACCACGCCATATAGAAATTCAAGTATTCGCAGATTCATTGGGAAATGTGGTTTACTTGTTTGATAGAGAATGCTCCATCCAAAGACGCCACCAAAAAGTGATTGAAGAAGCACCAAGCCCAGTCCTTACACCAGATTTAAGAGCTGAAATGGGAGCTGCTGCAGTAAATGTTTGTAAAGCATGTAACTACGAAGGTGCTGGAACTGTCGAATTCCTTTTAGATGGAGATATGAAGTTCTACTTCCTTGAAATGAATACCCGTTTACAAGTTGAACATCCTGTAACAGAGGAGATAACAGGGCAAGATCTAGTGGAATGGCAAGTGCGCGTGGCGAGAGGAGAAAGATTACCTTTGCTACAAGATGAATTGACCATAAACGGACACGCCATTGAAATAAGGGTATACGCAGAAGATACATTGAATGGATTTACACCAGATATCGGAACCTTAAACCGATACCGAGTGCCAGTAGGAAGATCAGTACGCGTAGATGATGCTTTTGTTGAAGGAATGGAAATTCCGATTTACTACGATCCAATGATTGCTAAATTAGTGGTTTGGGGAAAAGACAGAAATGCAGCCATCATTAGAGCCGTTAAAGCAGTTGATGAATACCAGATTTCAGGCGTTAAAACAACACTTGATTTCGGGAAATACGTTATGAAACACCCTGCATTCGTTTCAGGAGATTTTGACACTAACTTCGTAAAATCATACTTCTCAGATCCAACAGTTGTCAATACAGCTATGGACAAAGAAGAAAAAGCACTTGTTCACGGAGTCAATCAAATTTGGGACGATCTAAGAAAACAAAAAGAAGAAAAGTTCAAATCCCGAACAATTTCTTCAAGTTGGGTGAATAATCGTGTTAAATAAAAACAAAAGTGAAAGTATTCGACAAGAGTACTTGACGCTTACATAAATAAAATTTATTTTTACATCACTAATAAAAAGTTAGAAAATGAACTTACACGAATACCAAGGAAAGGCGATATTGAAAAGCTTTGGGGTTGCAGTTCAAGAAGGAATTGTAATTGACAAAGTTGAAGAAGCAGTTGAAGCTGCTAAAAAGTTAACGGAACAAACTGGAACAGGTTGGTACGTTGTGAAAGCTCAAATCCACGCTGGAGGACGCGGTAAGGGAACAGTTGAAGAAACTGGATCTCACGGTGTTGTTCTTTCAAAAGGATTGGGTGAAATTGAAGATAAAGTAAAAGGTATCCTTGGTGGTCATTTGATGACAGCGCAAACGAACGGGAAAGCTAAAAAAGTAAGCAAAGTGTTAATCGCACAAGATGTTTACTACCCAGGTGAAGCGCAAACAGAAGAATTTTACATGTCTGTGTTGTTAGATCGTGAAAGAGGACGCAATACAATCGTTTACTCTACAGAAGGTGGAATGGATATTGAAGCAGTAGCAGAAAATACACCAGAACTTATCTACAAAGAAGAAATCGATCCACGCGTAGGAATCCAAGGTTTCCAAGCACGAAAAATCGCATTCAACTTAGGATTAAGCGGACAAGCACATAAAGAAATGGTGAAATTCGTAACAGCATTGTACAACGCCTATGTAGGAATTGATGCAGCAATGTTCGAAATCAACCCAGTATTAAAAACATCTGATAACAAAATCATCGCAGTAGATGCCAAAGTAACATTAGATGGAAACGGATTATACCGCCACCCAGAATACGCAGCAATGAGAGACATTACAGAAGAAGATCCAATGGATGTAGAAGCTGGAAATGCAGGATTAAATTTCGTTAAATTAGACGGAAACGTTGCTTGTATGGTGAACGGAGCAGGATTAGCAATGGCAACAATGGACATCATTAAATTGTCAGGGGGGAACCCAGCAAACTTCCTAGACGTAGGTGGAACAGCAGATGCAGAACGCGTACAAAAAGCTTTCGGAATCATCTTGCAAGATCCAAACGTAAAAGCAATCCTTATCAACATCTTCGGAGGTATCGTTCGTTGCGACCGTGTAGCTCAAGGTGTAGTAGACGCATACAATGCAATGGGAACAATTCCAGTGCCAATTATCGTGCGCCTTCAAGGTACAAACGCTGAAGAAGCAAAGAAATTGATCGACGAATCAGGGCTTGACGTTCACGCGGTAGTACAATTACAAGAAGCAGCAGACAAAGTGTCAGAAGTATTGGCATAATCAATGCAGAAAAAAATAAAATCAAAGGTGTTGAGCAATCAGCACCTTTTTTATTTCCCTTAAATCAAACAAGTTAAAAGCAGAAGGAAAAGGTTCTTTTGGCAGCCATTTCGGTTTACATGCTTTAGTAAACGTACCGTAAACGCGTTCGCTAGCTGCTTGTCACGTGCTTCTTTCAGTCGCAGTGACAAACTAGCGCTCACCACTTTTACAGCACGCTTAGCTACGCATTCCACCCGGGCTGAAAATCACATGAAAACCTAAATTCAAGGCAAAAACCCTAACTTCTGGGATAGCTCACCAAGATTTCTTAATTTTGTAAGAATGAACATTTTTAGACGCGAAATGATTATATATAAAACAGCAGACGAAATCGCAATTATGCGTGAAGCAGCACAAATTGTAAGTCGCACTCTAGGAGAAGTAGCCAAATTGATCCGCCCAGGAATGACAGGGAATCAACTAGATCAAGTAGCAGAAGACTATATAAAATCTCAAAACGGAATTCCCGGATTCAAAGGATTATACGGATGTCCAAGTACACTCTTGATATCTGTGAATGAAGCGGTCGTACACGGATTGCCAACAGATAGACCATTTGAAGAAGGAGACATCATTTCCGTAGATTGTGGAGCCATCTATAAAGGCTACTACGGAGATCACGCCTATACATTTGCAGTAGGTGAAATTTCATCAGAGAAAAAACAATTACTAAAAGTAACAGAAGAATGTCTTTACTTAGGAATTGAACAAGCAAGAGTAGGAAATAGAATCGACGATATCGGGTGGGCCATTCAAACCCATGCAGAGAAACATGGATACGGCGTTGTTCGTGACCTTGTAGGACACGGGTTAGGAAAGAAAATGCACGAAGATCCACAAGTTCCAAACTACGGAAGAAGAGGTAGAGGTAAGAAAATTCAAAACGGATTGACCATCGCCATTGAACCTATGATTAACATTGGAACTGAAAAAGTAGAAATGCTAGACGATAAATGGACCATCGTTACAGCTGACGGATCTCCAAGTGCACACTTCGAACACGACATCGCAGTTGTAGACGGAGAGCCAGTAATCCTTTCTACTTTCGATTACATCTACGAGGTGATTGGTAAATAAAATGGAAATTAAAAAAATCATTGGAATAGGAGTCCTGACATATTTTATGTTGGGACTTTTTAATTGGATACAAGCAGGAACTCTTGTTTTTTCCTATCCAATACTGCCCGCATTCAATTTGTTTTTCTCGATTGCCTTTTTTATTCAGCAAAAACATTGCAGAATTCTTGAACATTATCTCTTACTCTTTGTTTTTTCACTCCAATTTCTTTGCTCGCCCTTTCTTTTAGAAATACTTTTTTCTTTTCAGCAGCAAGAAAGTATCATGCAAAATCAGATTATGCAATACAACTCGCTTCTTATTTTGATTCTTTTTCTATTGCTTTCAGTAAGACTTATTTGGAAAAAAATGAATGTTTGGATGAGGTTATTGTTTATGGGAGCTGGGGTTAGTGCTGTAATTTCCCTTATTTTATATCCCAACCTCTTTCTTGAACAGGCTATTTTCTGCAGTTCTTCCCTGTTTGTGGGACTTTTTATTTATTTCAAAGAAGAACGGACTTATAAAGATTTTACATCTATATTATTGGGAATAGGAGTGTTATATCTTGTTAGTTTATGGAATGTAATTATTTAAGCGTAAAAACGAAAAATATTTTTCAAAAACGCTTGAAAATTCCAATTCTATTACTACCTTTGGCGTCCGTTCATTGAACATTATAGGAGGGATGGGTGAGAGGCTTAAACCACCAGTTTGCTAAACTGACGTACGGGTAACTGTACCGCGGGTTCGAATCCCGCTCCCTCCGCAAAAGCTTTTCAAAAGCGCTTTTTTTTGGAAGTTTCATAGAATCAAAACGTTGGACATTGAAACAAAAAAAAACAGAAAAAAGATTATAAAAAGCTTGCAGAAACCAAACAAAGTGCTTAACTTTGCACTCGCAATCGAGGAAACGACCTCGCAAAAGAATTGAAAGTCGAAAGAATACAAGATACAAATTGGATGCATTTCCAAAAGTATCGGGGTGTAGCGTAGCCCGGTTATCGCGCCTGGTTTGGGACCAGGAGGTCGCAGGTTCGAATCCTGCCACCCCGACACTGGGGAGATGTTTTACATCTCCCCTTTTTTTTTCTTTCTCTTTCACATTTGGTCCCATAGCTCAGCTGGATAGAGCAACTGCCTTCTAAGCAGTAGGTCTCAGGTTCGAATCCTGATGGGATCACCAAGGACGGTTATTAACCGTCCTTTTTTGTTTTATACCCTTATTGCTACTGGTGTTTAGTATAATACAAAACAATTGGGAACATTGCAAAATAACATCCTTTGTGATACATGTGCGTTACAATATTCTGAGCTGCTGTAATTAATACTTTATCATTTTCACTATTTCCATTCTTGATTTGCTCCAATTCCGTGGCAATTACGCTTTCTTCTGCTTGAATGGTCATCACAATTGAAAGTAAACTCGGATCAAGCGCAAAACTTGGGGATTAAGGGATCACTGCATAAATCTGTGGAGTTTCAAAAAAGCACACATGAATTTGGGTTAATTTGCATAAAAAGAATCCACTCTTCATTAGGATATTTAACACCCTTAGAAATGGAAGTGAGAATAAGAAGGGAAATTAACAAAGTGGCTTGAAAAAAATGTCACAAATCTAGTAGGTAGTTCAACTTCGTCGAGCTAAAGCTCCGCGCGGCAGCTGTGGGCAATGGCAAGTATAACTTTTCTTACGTCCAGCAAATTCAAATACTAAATTTAATTGGAAAATAGTAAACATTGCATAATGATTTTTTCAATTTCCACTAAAGATTTTTTTATAAAAAACTGAAACGCAACTATCGTAATTAAAGATGAAACAATTATGAACATGATTTTTAGTTAATTTTGGATTTTATTTCCTTTTCTATTAGCTTTGCTAAAACTATACTCTATTAATGAAAATTAGTCTACTTCTCTCAGTATTCCTAACAGTTTTAATGTCTGGATATTCTCAGATTTATGATATGACGATGGAAAGGACCTATTGTCATACTGGCTACGCTATTCCTCCATACCGAGCAATAGGACCTTTAAATTTGATTCCTAATGGTAATTTCAATACAGGAAGTTTATGCGGCACTAATCCCAATAATTATCAAAGATTCAATAATTTTGCATTTTGGGATAATAGTTCAGGTGATTGGAGTACTAACTATCAGAATTCTGATCTAAAACCAGTTGGGATTCCCTCTGCAGTAAATCGGCAACCACGATGGGTGTATGAAATGTATTGGCGGACTGTATCAATAGTGTTTGAGGCAAATAACATTAATAAAGGGTACATATATACTCCCCTCTACCAAAAACTTAATAATGGAACAGTCAGACGAAACTACATACTAATTGAATTAAACAAAACATTAGTAGAAGGCAAAGAATATACTTTTGAGGCAAGTTTTAATACCTACAATTCCACTTATCAAAATATCCCCCCAAGTGACGTGGATTTGCAAATGGATCGAATTGGTTTTGCACTTGTGGATTCAATACCTGATCATGTAGCCTATAGTACTCTATTATTAACTCCTTTCTATGAAACTCCAAAAGATTCTATTATTTCCTTAGCAAATCACAATGTTGAAATGTCTATCACAGGTGCAGGTCAACGTTATCTGATAATTGGAAACTTTCACGAGAATGACTCAATCGCTTTTAACGCGATTCCAGCAAATAATTCTAAAGCAACTTATGCTTTTGATAATTTAAAACTATACGATCCACTCTGTATAGCATATGGAAGTGTTTACTTTCCTAACCGAGAAATAATAGCATGCAAAGGAAGTACTAAATTAATAGAAAGCTATCATGGAGTATCACCATATAAATGGTTTTTAGATGGGGTGGAATTGCCAGATACAACCTCGATTATTAGCATAACAATGCCTAATGACACCTCGACTCTTGTTGTTCAAACAGGAGAAGGAAGTTGCATCTCCCGAGATTCCCTTAAACTTATTCCAAGGTATTATACCAACGATTTAGTTTCTGACACAATGCTTTATTGTAATTGGAATGTAAATTTAACTCCTTCATTTATCTCAAATGGCGGTGCCTATAATATTGAAAGCTATAGCTGGTACGAACAAAGTAATCCAAGTAATATACTTGGATATACCCCTAATTTTACCGTATCAGACAGTGGAACATATGTGCTTAAAACTATGCATAGTTTCTTAACTTGTATTCAATATGATACAGTTTTTGTTAACTATAACGAGGACATTCCTATGGACCTCCTTCCCGTTAGCATCGGACCTGAGCATTGCATTAATATGAATGATGGTTATATTAATTATTACACATCTGCTTATCCAACAGGGATTCATTTTTATTGGACATCTGATTTAATTAGTTCTGACAGTCCTATTCTTGATTCGCTGAGTGCTGGTACTTATAATCATTACATATTTGATGATCTGAAAAGATGCAGTTTTATAAGTAGCACTATCCCTATTGCATATGACAGTTGCTCTGTAATTAAAGGGAGAATATATAATGATGAGAACATGAATTGTAACCTGGAAGCAAATGAGCAAGGAATTAGCAATATTACAGTTTATACAGTTCCTCTCAACAACATGAGTGTAACAGACTCTCTTGGCAATTTTGAGATTCTTGTACCTCCTGGAACATACACAATTAACCAAAACCTATCAAACGATATGTCTTTAGGTGAATATTGTAACTTATCCGTATTAACTGTTTCTACCCCCGGATTAATATTCGACTCTAACTTTATCGGTGACACCATTCGCAATTTTTCCCACAATCCTGCACTACAAAGTTTATCAGTTGGGAATATAGTCCTAAGTCATTCTTATGCACTCTCAAGCTTTAAGATTGCCAATATGGGGGACTCATTGGATAATATAACTGTTGGCATTCACATTGACCACCCTGTATTGAGGCATGATACCCAAATCTCTGAATTTATTGGAATGAATGGAGATACAGCAATGTATCTATTTCCAAATATGGGTGCATTTACCTTCACTTTAAAAAAATTACTGTTGCCTGTTAATCCAAATGTAAATTACATAGGCGACACGGTTACTATCAAAGCATTTTGCAAAGGAGAATATGGTGATATTGATTCTACGAATAATAAACTTTTTCTACAACGAATAGTTTTAGCTGCATATGATCCGAATATTAAACTTGTAACCCCATTGGGAGAAGATGTTGAACATAGAACTAAAGTGAACGAGCGTGAATTTAATTACACTATCCATTTTCAAAATACTGGAAACTATCCTGCAACAGACGTTTTGATTACAGATACATTATCACAGCACTTAGATATCTCCACTTTTCAATTAATGGGGGCTTCTCATAATGTAAGTGTCAGTTCCTATAACAAAGTAGTTAAATTTCTGTTTAATAATATTCATCTACCTGATTCCACTACTGATGAAGCAAATAGTAAGGGATTCGTTCAATTTAGAATTAGTTCCACTTCCGAAGCATATGTTGGAGACATTATACGAAATTCTGCAAATATTTATTTTGATAATAATCCTCCAATTATTACTCCTGATGCTATCAATGCTTATTACAAACCAGTAATTATCATTGACACAATCGCATTCATTTGTGAAGGAGATACAGTCAATTTCAATGGGAATACTTTTGCAGAAACAAGTGTTTATTCAGATACAATAGCAAATTATTATGTTGATACTGTATATTTGGCTGACGTTACCCTGATTTCTGATGATTTCAATGTCAATGTCAACATTATTTCAGAGACAGAATTACAAGCAGCTACAAGCGGGCTTAGTTATCAATGGTACGATTGTACAACTCATCAGGCAATTATTGGAGCAATAAACCAAAACTTTCAACCTACAGAAAATGGTAATTATGCTGTAATTGTAAATTATGGCAATTGTCAGGATACATCTTCTTGCTATCTAATTAGTACGATAAGCGTAGAAAACATAACGTCAGAACAAATTAAAGTCAAACCAAACCCTACATCAGGAAAGGTGTACATTTCAGGTTACGATGGTAAAATAGAAATTAATGATGTACTGGGAAATAATATACCTGGTGAGATTGTAAAAGAAGTAAATTTAATGACGATTGATTTGTCAAATTATGCTAACGGTGTTTATTTAATCAGAACAGGAAATACAATCCATAGAATTATTAAGCAGTAATATTATCTCCTACAAAATGTATTTTACACCAATGATTTGTAGGGGATTTAACTATTAAGGCGATAATTTTAAGGGTTTCAATAAAACGAAAAGCTTATACCACATACCCATTTATATGTTAAACTTTTCTACTCTTTAATGGTTATAATATATCCAGTTATGACTTCTTGATTGTTTGACCTTCAAGCTGGTTAATGACTTCCCTGCTACGGTTAACAATTTCTGTTTGAACTGTCCGTTTTATGGAGTTTCAAGAATGACGATCAAGCTTCGAAAAGACAAGGGGTTCATCATTAATGAAAAGCGCATAGAACGACTATATCGCTTAATGGGACTGCAAACCATTTTCCCCAAAAAGAATCTAAGTAAATGCAATCAAGCACATAAAACATATCCTTATCTACTCCGAAATTTGGAAATAATAAAACCTAAGCAAGTATAGTAAACAGATATTACCTACATTCCGTTAGATCGTGGATTTATGTACATGATCCCTTTTATTGATGTATATTCTAGAAAGGTACTCAACCGGAGTATCTCCAATACAATGACCGCAGAATGATGTGCACAAATTTATCAAGATACTATTGATGAATTTGGTTGTCCAGAGATTTTAAACACCGATCAAGAGTGTCAATTTACAAGTCCTCTTTTTACCCAGATATCAACAGATAATGGAATTAGAATATCGATGAATGGAAAAGGTAGGGCGCTGGATAATATTTATATAGAACGTTTTTGAAGAGCGTTAAAGTATGAACAGATCTATTTAATCCTGCAAATGGTGGAGTAGAATTATATGAAGGCGTTCGCCAATACATCCAGTTTTATAATCAAATGAGCAGACATACAAGTATCGGAGACAAAACTCCAGATGAATTTTATTATCAAGTGAAAAATGTTTCCTAAAACACTTTATATATGAGGAAATCCTGTCCTAAAGAGGGGGGAATTATAGTATTTTATTGTTTTCTTTTGGCCACTTCCAACCAAGTTCCTTGGGGCCAGGCTATTCGCTATATCTTTTGTCCAACATTCGTTGATACAAAAGGATGCCGCTGCTATCCTTAGTGGGGAGTTTACGGTTACACATTTTTTTTATGAAGAGACCTAGTTTAGGGTAGTTAGATAGTTTTTTTTGGAGAAAAACCTAAGTGATTAGTTGTACTATTTTATATGTCTTCAGTTATTGATGTTGCTATTGACAGTTTGGTATTTTCAATTTTTCTATATGCGCATATTCAGATATAGGTTTGGAGAATCTGTTTTTGAAACCGGATTTCTGCCCCGGTGGAGGGCGATAGCTGACAGAAGTGGAACGCACACTTGTACGTTGATGTGAAGCGACTTTAGAAGCTTTGCAGCGACGTTGACAAGGTGGCTGTTTCCAGGAGGACACTAAAGCCTGCAAACGGATGAGGCAGCCTGCTTTTCTTCTTTCCTTTGAAAAGGTTTGTTGGGTTGTAAAATTTTGGGCAAAAAAAATCCTTCACAAGGAAGGATCTTTCTTAATACTCGTCTTCGTTGAACAAGAAATCGTCTTTTGACGGATAATCAGGCCAAATCTCTTCAATGCTTTCGTAGATTTCTCCTTCATCCTCCAAGTCTTGCAAGTTCTCTACAACTTCTAAAGGGGCACCTGTACGAATTGCGAAGTCAATTAACTCATCTTTCGCTGCTGGCCATGGTGCATCTTCTAAATATGATGCTAATTCTAAAGTCCAATACATAGTCGTTAAATTACGATTTATTTATAGAACGCAAAAGTAAATTTATTTTGATAAGATGCAAGTTTTATTTCCTAAATCTTTCCTAAAAAAACGTTAAGAACGGGGAACCCATGGTGTTTCTGTGATATTAAGTTCTTTCGTCATGAAACGGCCTAATGTAAATAGGTAATCACTGAGGCGATTGAGGTATTGCATAGGAAGACTGTAAAGGTCGATTTCTTGATTTAATTCGGTAACTACTCTTTCGGCACGACGGCATACGCAACGGGTAATATGCAGTTGGGATACGGCTTGGTGGCCTCCAGGAAGGACAAAGAATTTCATGGGTTCAAGTTGTTCGGTATAACGGTCTATCCATGATTCTAATAAATCAACATCTGCTTGTTCGAGTTCAGGTAACTTCATTTTGTTTTTTTCTGGATCAGCTGCTAAAAGGGATCCCATGGTAAACAATCGGTCTTGGATTTCGATGAGTTCAGCGGTTATTTCGTCTCTGGCAATGAGGTCACGGCACATTCCAATGTGGGAATTAAGTTCGTCTACGGTTCCGTAGGTTTCAATGCGTAATGCATATTTTGGTATACGTGTTCCACCAATTAATCCTGTGGTTCCTTTGTCTCCTTTTCTAGTATATACTTTCATTTTTTAGCTTGCTAATGTTATGTTTTATTTCCAATATTCGGTTTATTTTACCTAGGTTGCGTAGATTTTTTGCGGTTATGGTAAAGTATTGGTGTTGTTCTTCTAGGTATTTGAGTTGAAATTCATTCCATTGGAGTTCTTCCATTTCTATTCCTCTGCTTTTGAGTTCAGCCCTAAGTTTTTTCACGATGATTCTGTAATCTACACGTCCAAGGTAGTCATGGTCTGCATCGCGAATGATTTCTTCAAGTAGGTTTTTCGGTTTCCAATTGCGTTGTGTAGCCATGATGATTTGACTGATTTTTTGAATTTGCTCTGTGCTGTATCCAAATTGTGGTAATTGGTTTTTAGCGAGCTCAACAGCATATTTTTCATTGTTTTCGTATTCGAAGATGAATCCGGCATCGTGGTAGAGTGCGGCTGTTCGCAATAATAAAAGATCGTCGTTGTTAACTCCTTCTAACTTTGCAAGTCTTCTTGCTGCTTTTTCTACGGCTAATGTGTGTTCGAGGTCATGGTATTGATATTCCTCAGGCAGCATGGCTTTTAGTTGACCTATGATGTTTGAGCGCATGTTATCAAAGTCCATGGGGTCGAGTTCGCACAGGGTTCGCAATTGAGCGTTTGCTTTTATTTGTGTTGAGTCCATGGAGAAGGGGAGACGTAGGTTTTTCAATGCGTACATGTGTATGACGCCTCCTCTTTTTTCTAAATCAACCTCTCCTATGGGTTCGATTTCAAAGTAATTACTAACGGCTTTTGCGATTGTTTCGGTGATGCTGATTTCTCCATTTTTACTGGAGCTTTCTGCTCTTGCTGCAATGTTCACGGTGTCGCCCCAAACGTCGTACGAATATTTTGCTTGTCCAATCACTCCAGCAACAAGTGGGCCCATGTGCATACCTATGCGTACGTCCCAACCGTTTTTGCCGAGTGCGTCATCCATTCTTCGTTCTTGTTCAATGTAGTGGCGCATCTCCAGCGCTGCCATACAAGCGCGGATTGCGGGGTGTGCTTTGTTTTCATTTACCCCTGCAAGTGCCATATATGCATCTCCGATGGTTTTGATTTTTTCTATGGCATACCGCTTTGCAATTTGATCGAAGGCGTTAAAATGACGCTCTAGTTTTTTTAGTAATTCGATGGGTTCAAGACCTTTTGCAAAGGCTGAGAAATCGACGAAGTCAGTAAATAGCACAACACCATTTTGGATTCTCTTTGGAGATACTTTACCGTAGGTATTAAAGTCTTCGATTACTTGAGCTGGGAAAATATTTGCCAGAAGTTGACCGATTCGTTGATCTTTATAGAACATGGTTTTGTACACGTCCAATTTTGCTTTGACAATGTTGGGGTTGAATGGGGTTGTGATAAAATCTACTGCGCCATTTTTAAATCCACGAACTAAGAGTGTGGCTGGGCTTCCAGCTTTTGTTACGATAATTTTATAGGTTTGAGCGCTAAGATCTTCTTCTTTTAACTTTCG
Organism: Taishania sp.; assembly: GCA_030150045.1. Classification (GTDB taxonomy): domain Bacteria; phylum Bacteroidota; class Bacteroidia; order Flavobacteriales_D; family Crocinitomicaceae; genus Taishania. The sequence goes on along the minus strand of JASLGM010000020.1, from coordinate 12,223 downwards.
TAGTAGCTCCATTCCTGCCTGTTCTTCGTCATCAATGTTGATGAGTAGTACTCCAATTTCTTTATTTTGGATAATAGGTAGTGCTTCGGCAGTGTTATTTGCAGTTAAGACATTGTTCCCGTTCCCTAGAAGGACTGTTGCCAGTCCTTCTCGAGTTACAGGGTTGTTGTCAATGATTAGTATATTTATGAATCTTTCCAATCGGTTTTTATAAGATGGTTCTTAACCAATACGCTCTAAGCTTTGCTGCTTTTTCGTCGTTGTTTGGAGAGAAGTCGAATTCTAATTTTTTATTATCCTTCATAACGAGTGTTAATTCCAAAAGGGCTTCATCTCTTGCTACAAGAATGCTTGCTTTTTCACCTGCTTTCATGTTGTTGATGTAATTATCCCAAGTTGTTTTTGTTGCTCTAAAACCATTTAACCCAACAATTTCATCATTAGGACTTAGACCAGCCATTTCAGCACTTGAATTACTTAATACGTTTTTCACGATCATTCCGGCTGTGATTGTCGCACCTAATGTAGGAACTTCGTTTCCAATTTCTTCTACTATTAAACCTACTTTTTCAAAGATGGTGTTATATTCAGGAACTTCTGTACCGTAGATGTATTTGTTAAAGAATTCAGTTACATCTTTACCTAAGAATAATCCAAATTCTTTTTGAAACTCTGTGTCAGTAAATCCACGGTTTAGTTTTTCATAATATTTAGCATAGATGTGTTGAAGGAAATGATCTAAACATTTTTCTCCATTGAACTTTTCAATAATCAAGGCATCCATTAAAGCGGCGATTACTCCACCTCTTGTATAATAGGTCATTGTAGTATTGATTGAGTTTTCGTTTGTTCTATATGCTTTAATCCATGCGTCAAAACTTGCGTGTGCAACTGATTGTACACGTGAACCAGGTGTTCCTTCTACGTAATTAATAGCAGATTTTAATGTTCCTAAATATTCATTTATTGAGTATACACCTGCTCTAAGAAGTAATAATTCATCGTAGTAGGAAGTAAATCCTTCAGCTACCCATAATAAAGTTGTGTAGTTTTCTTGATCGTAATTAAATGGACCTAATTCAAATGGACGCATTCTTTTTACATTCCATAGGTGAAAATATTCGTGGGCAACAAGGGATAAAAATGATTTGTATTTGCTTCCTTGATAGGTATTTCTATTTACAGAAAGAGTGGTTGAGTTAATATGTTCTAAGCCTCCTTGACCTTGAGTGACATTGTGAATGATAAATGTGTATTCTTTATTTGGGTTTTGGCCAAAAATATTTGTTGCCGCTTCTACGATTTTCTTCATGTCTGTTTGCAAGGTGGGAATGTCGTAATTTCCTGCACCATACATAGCGACACTGTGTTTTACACCAGCTGCTGTAAATTCAAATACTTCTTGATTTCCAATTTCAATCGGACAATCAACTAGATAATCGTAATCTGAGAAAGTATATTCTGTAGCTTCATTAAGTAGACCTTCACCTGCCTTAGGTAAGGCTGTTGATATTTTAGAGAAGCTCGCATGGGGTGTGATTTTCAGTTTTCCTGGTTTATATTTTGCTTCTTCGGTATACATAAAAACTCCAGTTCCGCTTACAAATCCATGAGTCGCGTCAAGGAAGCTCGTTCTTACAGTAAGTTCAAAGGCATATACTTCATAACTAACTTTTACTTCTTTTGCCTTTCCTTTATGAATGGTCCATGCATTTTTCGTTTTCTTTGTAACTAATAGCTGTTTACCATTTTCATCAACTGCTATTACTTGATTTACATTTTTTGGAAATTCTCTAACTAAATAAGATCCAGGTGCCCATACTGGCATTTTGACGTCTACTTCTTTATTTTTAAAATCAGAAAGAAACATGTCTACTTGAAAGTAATGGTTGTTTGGGTTTTCCATTCTTAATTCATAGCGGACTTTTTGAGCAAATAATAGTGTTGTGCTAAACAACAAACTGAGGATAAACAAACTTAAACGCATGCTTGAATATATTTTTTGATTTATGAATTTATAAAAATAGGATTAATTTGTATTAATCGTAGAAAAAGGAGAATGCTTTCGAGTCATATTGCTCCTCAAATAGATGCGGATAATACTTTTTCATTTCATTTTGCATTAACGCAACTGGAACATCTGAGAAAACGCCATATTCATGAATGTATTCCATAAATTGATTTTCCCCACTAAAGGCTTGAAAAAGGGAGTCCTTTCGACCATCCCATTCTAAAGGGGGGACACCATTTAATCGACAGACTCTTTTGTCAAAAGCTGGGGTACAGATTACCCATTTATTTTCAAGAAATAATGAAGTATAACCATGAAAAACGATTTCTTTTCGTTTAAGATAAAGCTCAAGCTTGTCGTCTCCTAGGTGGTTAGTGACTATTGCATATCCTAGTTTACTAGGAATACCAAGTGCTCTAGCACCAGCAGCCATAATAATTGATTTTTCAACGCACCAGGCTCTTTTCTTTTTGAGAATCTGTTGTGTTGTAAGAGCGTCTGAGCGTAAATCTAAATGATAAGGATCATATAAAAATCCATCTCGAACGAGATGGTAAAGTGCAATAGCTTTTTCTAACGGAGTAGAAAGGGAACGAATAGGAGCAATAAAAGCTTGTAATTCGTCCCCAGAATAATCGAGATGTTTTGTTTCTCTTAGATAAATTTCCAATTCTTTACTGTGTTCCATAAGGACAAAAATAAAAGAATCTTGTTATCTCTTCGATTTCTTTATTTTAAGACATTGATGTGTCCAGTAAACTTCTCACGAACACTAGATCCTATGTGTTTAATGTTTACAATGTAAGAATATACTCCATCAGGAACAATATTTCCTTTGTAAGTACCATTCCATCCTTCAAATAAATCGACTGTTCTGAAAACAAGTTCTCCCCAGCGATTGTAGATCGTGAATTCAAAATCTTGTAGTTCAATCCCTTCATTTATTATCGGTGCGAAGATTTCATTTAAACCGTCTCCATTTGGTGTGAAGGTGTTTGGAAGGTACACCAAAGGTTCACGTTGAATGGTAATTACTTGAAGGATACTATCCACACATCCATGCATACTTGTTGCAACAAGTAAGACTTCTACATAATTTCTTCCTTCTACATCAAAAACGAAATGAGGATTCATTAAACTTGAACTGTCATTTTCAGTAAAGTACCATTGATAACTCTCGCCTAATAAAGTTTCATTATGGAAGTAAGCTGTACTTTCTGAAGTTTTTAATTTTGTTGGTGTAAATGAGAAATGAGGGATAGGTTTTGGATGAATAACGGCGTAAGCAATACCATTGAGCTCTTTTGAACAACCAAAATCAGCCTCTGTAATTCGGGTTAAATGATACAAGAAAGTTCCTGGTACATCACTTGGGTGAATAAGTGTTACAACAGAATCAGGAGCGATCGTTTCGATGGAAAATGCGTTGCCATTTATATTGTATTCAAATGTATATGGGCTTCCTCCGTTGTGACCAGTGAAAATCATTTCCTGAGGACTGTCGTCTTGGCAAATGGAACCAAAGGAACTAATTTCTCCACTAGGTAAGCCTTTTACTTCAATGATTACGACTTGATTTAATGTGTTAAAACAACGGGTCGAACTTGCGTCAGTTACACCAGTTAAGTGGTAAGTAAATGTTCCGACTTGGTTGTTGATAGAAGGTACAGTTGCAGATAAACCATTGATGCTTCTCACTGATAAAACTTCATTAGTTTCAATAATAGAGTAATGGAAGGTGTAGTCTGGTGTTCCTAACTCCCCAACAAAAGTAATAGGGGCAGGGTCTTCATTTAAACAGATAATGGCATCACTACCTATATTTGCTATTGGTAATTCATTAATCGTAATGGTAATTACCGTATCTAATTCACGAGCACATGCTTGAGGAGAAGCATCCGTAACACGAGTTAGTTGGTACACAAACTCTCCTGCAAGGGCAGATGATTGAGTGTATTCTGCTAAATCGACAATACTTGTAATAGTTTGTAGGGTTCCATTAACATTGAAATCGAATGTGTAAGGAGCTGTGGTAAACGAACCATTGAAGTTAACGATTATATCTCCTGCGTTTCTACAAATTGCGGTATCTTGGTTTATTGTGGCTTTAGGTAAGTCGCGTACAGTAATGCGAATTTGATCATTGAAAGCTTTATAGCATTCACGTACGCTTCCGTCTTTGATTCCAATTAATTGATAGTCGAAATCTCCCACCTCATCCGTTGGATGAGCAATGGTAGAACTGATGTTTTGTACTTCAATACTGTCGTTTTGCCCATTTAGCGTATAAAAAATCCAATATGGAGCAGTAGAATTACTTGGAGTAAATGAAATTTCTGGTGCTATTGCTAATTGACAAACAGTTGACGTACCGCTCATTTGTACCTCAGGTAATGGAAGTACTTCAATACGAATTGTAGTGTCTAAGGTTGACGTACACGTTCGAATACTTGCTTCCTGAATTTGTGTTAATCGAACATCAAAGTTTCCGACAACGGATGTTGGGATAATAATTGTTGCCTCGTTTCCAATAGAGGTTACTGTTTGAGTAGGACCATTATTTAATGTGTATGTAAATGTATAATTAGGAGTTGCATTACTTCCTGTAAACGTAACAGTTTGATCATTGCTGTTTTGGCAAACAATTGAATCCATTTCTAAATGAGCTATTGGATTTGGAAGAATGATTACTTCAACTGTTTGAGATGTGTAGGAGGTGAAACAATGAGTAGGACTACTGTCTGTTACCTTTGTTAATTCAATACTAACAGTGCCTACTTGAGCTGTTTGAATAGGAATCCGTACGGAGTCAACAAGAGCAACGGCTGTATGTTCGATTCCATCAATTGTATAGGTAAATGTATAAGGAGCTGTTCCATTTGCTCCAACAAAAGTTACTTCTGGTTCATTCGCAAAATGACATACACTTGTATCTCCAATAAGTTGAGCTGTTGGTAAAGGGTTGACTTTTATAACGATACTTGTGTCTAAAATAGTTGTACATTCTTGAACCGTATGATCTTTTACACGTAATAGATTAAATGTATAGTCTCCAGGAGTGCTTGTTGATTGGAATGTTTCAAAAAGTGGGTGACCTGTACCTTGTTGAGGAATCCCATTTAATTCATAAAAGAAGGTGTAGTCATTTACACTAGATGCACTCCCGGAAAAAGTAACGGCTACGCTTGGATCGCCTTCACAGACAATTGTATCTGATTGTACTTGAGCTGATGGAAGCGGAAGTACGACAAATAGATTACGTAGTGTAGGTGTAGTACTGCAGGCAGCAACACTTGCTTCTGTAATTTGTAATGTTTGAATTTCTACGGTGCCGACAGCTAATGTTGGAATTAAGATTTGTAATTGACCATTAGTAGTTGTTCCTTGCGCAGGGGTTCCGTCAAGTAAATAATCAAATGTATATTCTTCAGTTGCATTACCTCCTTCTAAGGTTAGATATACAAAATCGGTGTCTTTACATATTGTTGTATCTCCGAACGAGGTAGCAGTTGGTAAAGGATTGACATGAACTGTTATTTCTTGATTTAAAATGGTCGTACATGGAAGTAAGCTGTCAACACCTTCAATTTTAACAAGTACTATATGATATTGCCCTATTGTATCTGTGTCAAATGTAAAGAGTGCATTGTCTCTGAATGTACGCGTTTGAGTTTGTCCATTAACCATAAATGTTAATATTTGATCATAAGCGGTTAATACATTTTCGAAAGGAACCACAAAAGGGCCTGATTCTTGGCAAACAGTTGTGTCAGAAATGGTTATTCGAGTAGAAGGGTGCGGCATAACGCGAACATAAGACGTGTCTTTATGAGCACAAAGACCTTTGTTTATTGTACGTATGTAAGTAAAGTCAATCGGAGAAGTGACAACCTGATTGTGGTTGAACAAGGCTTGAGCATTTGTGATGTTATTTAAAAATTGAGTGGATGTCCAGTTGTAAGTGTAACCTCCAATGTCGTTATAAGACAATTGGGTATCTTCATTGTCACATGTTATGATTCGGAAGTTTTCGGCACTATATGTAGGTGTCAATTGAACAACTTGGGTATTACAAAAACAAGGGTTGTCAGCATTAAAGAAACGGACAAAACCTCCACAGAAATTTGGGGTTAAAACAGAGAAGTCAACATTAAAGAACCCTCCAGCATCAACATTTACAAATAAAGTATCCGATTTAATAATTGGATCGGTGAGGTCGTCATTTCCGTTTCCGTCGATATCATTGATGATTTGGTAAATAATAGGATAATTACTACTTAATGGAGCACCTAAGTTCTCAAAACGAACAGAACCTGTTACGGACTCTGTACCATTAGTATTCAAATGAACGTTCGAAGTAGAGGATATACTTCTAAAAAATGTTTTGTAAACATAAATAGATTTAGATTGTTCTCCAGTAATTAATCCTGCTTCACACACGTTACCGTCAATTGCACAGCTAGCTGTTAAGAAAACATTTGTAAACGCTCTGAGCTCTGTAATCTCACAAGGGATATCTGCTGGAGTAGGTAGTAGATTCACTAAGAATTTCATTGAATCATTCATTGCAACGCCTGGTTGCAAAGGCCAAACAAGCATCGTTTGAGTACCACTTGAGTAAATGCGTGGTTCCGTTTGTGTAATGTTCGCATTGTGAATGGAAGAAAATGAATTGGGCATATAGGTTAAACCAGCAGGGAGAACATAGGTTAAGGAGTCTGCGTTACCAAATGCATTTGGACCGTTGTTTTTCACAGATATCTGCGTGTTGTTGTCAGGACCACAAGGGGTAATGAAATCAATTCCTATTCTGATTTTTGTTTCATAAGGTGAAGTCATGCTATTTACAAAAATTGGAGGCGAATAGTTTAGTTCTGATTGATGAAAGGAACCACAAAATGAATTTCCTTTGCCTCGTGCAAATACACGTTGACCAGAGTTGTAACCACACATGGTTTTAACTTTGAATGTTATTTTGTAAAAGTTGTTAGTCCCATCAACAATCCCTACTAATCCATTTGCAAAGGTAGGTGAAGAGGTGAAGTCCCATTGGAATGTTGTTCCCGAAACAAGTAAAGGATCACTAATTGTAGTTGTTTGACCTAAGTAATGAAGGATTGAACTGCCTGGAATAATGTCCATTCCATACGGTAGAATAATATCTGCTTTTAAATCAAAACCATATCCCAATTGATAGTTACGGATAAGAACTTCCACATCAACTTCTTCACAAAGCTCTGCGTTAACAATTGAAGGAATAGTGACTTGAGATTCGAAGGAAGGAGTTAGTGGTTCAATTCGTAAGGTTAAACTCAAAGGAGTACATTGGTAATCCGAAACGATAGCTGGTGTACCCGAGCATCCCCATCCACTATACACATTAATGTTTGCCGGAGTACAGCTAGAAATGGTTGTGAATAATCGATACGTTACTGAGCTACTTGCTGGAATATCTTGTACATCAAATATGCCGTTCGCATTTGGGAAATACCAAGTGTTGGTGGCTAGATTTAATAAGCTGTCTCCTGTAATCGCTGCATTTGAAGGAGCTGCAATCCAAAAGTTGTTTACGTTAGATTCGAAAGAAGTATTTTGAAAAAATAAATCCCAAGTTTCTTGACCTGTCTGTGAATTTACATACAAGATGTTCGATTGCATGGTTAGGATAGGACCGTTGTAGGTTACAGGGTCTGTAGATAGCCATCCTGTAAGTTCATATTCATTTGGATTGATTTGAGCAACTGGATTGTAAGCCCAACGGTATCTGGTGTTTTTTGTTGTGTTTTCTACGGCACAAGTTGGGCGTACACGCACATAAATTGTACCGCTAAACCCATCGTCACCATAGGTGATAGCCGCTCCACTTCCTGCAGGACCAAAATAACCGGATAGATCAAACTCATAGATACGACCTGTCACTGAGACTGGAGTTATTGAAGGGATAATAATACCTCTTGAAGTTAGTGTTCCTGCGGTTGATGAAAAACTGAAGCTTGCGCTGATATATTCATAATCGTCTGGTAACTCCACAAACATGTTTGCCGGAGAAGACCAATGGCGGTATTCATATGGAAATAAGTTTCCACCATTGTAATTGTTACAACAAGGGCCGATACTTAAATAGTAGCTTTGTTGTAAAGTTATTTCATCACAATTTTGTGTCTCTATAACATTTGGGCCATAATTCGTATAGTACCAACCTATCAATGAAAACTCTCTATTTATTGTGTTGCACCCTAATAGGTCTGCTGGAGCTGCGGAGGCAGGTGTAATATTGGTGGACAATTTTACTTGAGTCTTTGTGTTAACTGTCACAATATCCCCTCCTAGATTTACATTGTTTACATAGTAAGAATTTATGAAAATAGAATCTCCACTTGATAAACTTGTGGAAGCTGGTAGGTTGAGTGAGTTAATGTTTTGAATGTTGAATGCATTGGTCCATTTTGTGATTCCTCCAGCAAGATTGACGTTTGTGTTTAAATTTTCTCTACCACTAGTAAAATACGAGTTTGTTGCAGCTTGATAAATGCGAACGGTGCTAAAGCTATACGACATACGGTTACCGTAAGTAACAATTTCGTTTGTTTGTACAGCAGAAACGAAATTAAGATTGTTAGGGTTGTAAACTGCACTAGAACTGGTAATCTCTAAGGTGTCACCATGCATCACTCGATCAGTTCTCACTAAATTCATGTTATGAGGTCCTGCATCTGGTAATCCATTGTTGTCATTATCTGGCAGACCAAGGTTGATACGTCGAAGATTAGAACTAACTAAGTTAGCTCCTTCACAAAGAGGAGGGCAAAGAGCATCTATACGTGCAGATGTGCATCCCATACGTTGCCAACAGTTACATTGGTCACTTGGGCGATATAATGTTTCAAATGATAGTGTTTTTGAGCCTTGAGTAATACAACTTGCACAATCTAAGGTGACATCAAAAGTAATTGTCCATTGATTCCCCATAGTAATTGAAGGGAAGATAAATTCGACAATGTTTCCATCTACAGATGAGGTATATGTTGGATTTTGAATTACACCTAAATGATTCTTTACAATCAAAGAGTTTGTATTCACATTCAGACAAGCATCAGGCAGTGTAACTCGATACTTAAATTCATCGCTGCTGTTTCGAGGGAGTGGAAATTCCGAATTGACAGCCATGAAGGTTACACGAGCTGTTTCGTTATTAATCATCGTACCCGGAACAACATCGGGTGTCATTTGGTTTCGATAATAGAAGGTGCCTCCTGTTGAGGGTAATGCACCTGAAAGTGGAACTGGATAGCTGTCACCACAATTGTTTTCGTAATTTCCTTCGTATCTCCAATGCAATAAATGACGACGGTTTCCATTGTCGCAATTGTCCGAACAGCAAGTGAAATGATTCCATCTTATGACAATGACATCGTTGGGATTGATTTCAGGGATAACATATTCGAATCCATTTTTAGGATTAGCGGGAAGGCAGCTTTTGGACTGACCATTATAGGTTCTAGATGGAATCAAAGCTTGTGGACCTCCACCATTAATTTCTATAGTTAAAGATGCAATGTTGATTGAACTAAAATAGTCTGTGATAACCAGTGAATTATTACCAGTATACGATCCACCAACTTTTATTAATGTATTTATGGCTTTTCCTTGCCCATCATTTGTAATGGTTAATGAAGAAGGGAAATCACCACTCGTATTGTTCCCATAACAGTTCGCTCCAAGTCCATTTGTAGCATTGTTTGTGAAACTTGCCCAAGGAGTGAAACGAAGATGAGGAGTTTCCGCATCAAAGACAACGTTTGCTGCATCTGATAGTTCTTGACAAATTTCATCGTTACATCCCCAACTATATTTGTAGTTTGATTGCGCATTGGAACAGCTGTTAATCAAAATGGTTTCGCAAATTACTATGGATTCTCCAGGATCAAGTGTTGTATTTCCATTCCCTACATTCGCGAAGTCGGCAGCTGTAAATGTATGTGTAGTTCCTGTTGGTAGAACTGTTAGGGTTCCTTTGTCAGCAGATTGAACTTCTAAGCCCGATCCGTGAAGGTGTTTTAAGGTGAAAGTCGATAAAGAACCACTACCTCCATTAGTGATGCGTATGCATCTTGTAAATACGTCGCCTATGTTACCTGAAATGGATTGATTGGACATAGAAACTAATGATAAATCAGGTGCGTTTATGGTGTATAGATTACTTTCGTGGCGTACAACATTATGAATTAACGCTCCTTGTGCATTTCTTCCATTGTAATCTAATAAGAAAATATTTTTCTTTGCAATATAACTTTCCATGCACATTGCAGAGAGGCGGATAGATACAGTCGTATTCGTTAAACTACTCAATCCAGGCATGTCAAAAAATAACGTGTCACCATTTCGTCCCGCTTCTGTTGCTCCCCCTACTGAACCTGCTACATAAGTAATCCCTTGTGGTAGAATAATCTTAACCCTAGAATCAAAAAAACTATACGGAGAAACGTTGTTGATGGAAACAGAATACTGTGTTTCATTTAAACAAGCCGTTAAATTATTCGAAAATGAACTTTGAATTTCTGTGTGTTGAGCAATAAGTTTCGATTGTAGTAATAGCACAAACAAGAAGAAAATTATCTTGTAAAAATTAGTCATAATTGTAGTACAAATGAGGTTTGCAGGGTTAAAGAAAGTGATAAATATGTTGTTATTTTTACTCTTATCACCTTTCAAATGTTAATGAATGTTAAAACATAGTGATAGCGCACTTAATAACCTGATTTACAGGTGTGGATTGTTAATTTTTTTCAAGATGGATTCAAATGAATGAAATTTTCACCTATTTCTTTTTATTAAAAAGGATCATGCAATAAAACTTCCTTTATTTTTGTGTTCATGGATCAGGGAAATAGACATACTCTAGAGATGGAAGAAGCAATGGCGCGTAATGTATTCTCGCGTCTACAGCATACCATTTGGGGGAAACAAAAACCACATTGGTTTGTTCGACTCAATTATCATTTGTGCTCATTTTTAGCTACTTGTGCTTTGATTTGGCATTTGATTAGTTATTTCATCTTGAAATTTCCAGAAATTCTAAAGCAACATAAACACGTCGATGTTGCAGCAATTGTTCAACTAAGAGGATTGGAATTGGGGTTTTCAGAAACAGAATTCTATGATAAACTCATCGATTTTTCTTTGTATAGTAGTCTGTTGTGGATAGTATTCCTTGCTGGATTAATTCTTTTATGGCGGGGCATTAAAGCTTATGTTTATGTAACGTTAGGCTTAGGGGTCATTTACTTAGCGATGATGTTAAGTTTACTTGGAGGAACTTACTTTATTGAAGATACAACTACTTTTGATAAAGTATCCTTAGCATTTATTTTGGTGATAACGCTCATACAGCATTTTGTTTTTAATAAAACATTTCCTCCAAAGTCAGACTTTATTTCAAAAGATGAGTTTGAATAAAATCATATAGTTTATTGACTGTTCCCACAGATCGGTCTACAACATAATGAGCTTGTAAATAATATAATTCCCTTTCTTCAAGAGTATTTTTCACATATTGGAAAAGCTCTTCTTGCGACTTTCCAATCAATAATGGTCGCGGATTTTTTGAAAACGTTAAACGATTGACCAATTCTCCAGTTGGACGTTGTAAGTAAATCACAACACCTTTTTTCTTTAAATTTGACATGTTTTCACCAAAGCAGGGAAGGCCTCCGCCCACAGCAATTATTTGGTTTTTATCGGTGGAAAGCGATTGGACAAATTGTTTTTCTAATAATCTGAAATAATCTTCTCCTTTATCTGTAAACAATTCAGGAATACTTTTTTCCTCTTGGCGTTCTATTTCTTTGTCCGAATCAATAAAAGGGAAGTGTAATTTCTTTGCCAAACCCTTTCCAAGACTTGACTTTCCAGACCCCATAAAACCAACAAGAATAATGTTCATTCTGCAAAAATAACAAGAATATTCAAAAAAAAACAGGAGTGTAGAAATGGTGTTTAATATCTTGATTCCCTTTTATATATAGTAGTGTTTAGAGCGCGAAGCAAACAATTAATTTATATTAAGTTCATTTTTTTTTCATTTTCCGCTTGTCAATTTAAATAAAGTGCCTATCTTTGCACCCGCAACGCTTTTACAGCAATGCAGTTGAAATAACAAGATTCCGTAGCTCAGCTGGTAGAGCAATACACTTTTAATGTATGGGTCCTGGG
>JASLGM010000045.1 GCA_030150045.1 Taishania sp. | reverse complement strand
ATTCTAAAATTACTGCTCTGATATCTTAATGCTACTCTTCGATAACTCCATAATATTTTATGCTATTTAACCGGTTCCGTTCAACGGGCTTTCATCTCTTGTCCTCCGGTCAAGACGAAAGCTTAGTTATTATAGGCAGTTTTTATTTTTAGACGTAATTATTGGTGTTATTATTAATGAAATAAGTGTAGCCGAAATAGTTGTCACAATTACATTTCCATATTGTTTTAAATCAAGACCGTTTAAAAGTCTTATAGCAATGATTGAAAAAGTAATAAACGTCAAAACTATCCAATATTTTATATTAATTTTTTTCTTTACGATTTCTTCAGTTGGTAGTTTATAAATTGTAAACGCAATTATAAGCGCACCAATTAAAGTTGAAGAATGTTGTAATATTTTTAAAATTGGTATTTGTATATTATAAAAACTGATTGAGTTTTGTAAAATAGGTAATTGAGTTACAAAATATCCATCGTCGTGAGTAAAACTATCCCAAAATAAGTGCGAAAATGTACCAATAAGAATTGAAATTATTACTACGAACCAATTCTTTTTGAAATATTCATTCCAATTATAATGAGTAAATTTTAAGAATCTAGATTGTAAAAATGTCGGAAGATTAGAGAATAAACTATTACGGACAACATTGTGAAATATAAAAGCTAGAAAAATACCTAATGGTAAATCAAACCAAAATATACCTTCAAGTGTATGACTATAAATACTTTTAATTCTCATTCTTAAAAAATACTCAAAATCAGGCGTTAAACTTCCAATTACAAGTCCAGTAAGTGAAAACCATTTATTTGGAAAATATTTAAGCGGTAAAATAAGCGCAGGATGAGAAAAAGTAAATGGCATTGTCTTTTTAATATTTGTACGGTCTTCCTAAAATTGCCTATAACGTTAAGGTGCTTTGCGCTCGTTTTAATAGCGCAAAACACATGTTATCGAACAGTATTATTTTTTTTGAGCGTTGGCAAATTAATTATTAGAAAATGAAAAATATAAAATTATTTAACGAAGATAACTTGGATGTTATGAAAATAATTTCAGATGAAAGTATTGATGTTATTTGCATTGATCCTCCGTATTTATACCTTAAAAATCAAAAATTAGAACGTCCGTTTGACGAACAATTGTTTTTTTCTGAATGTAGAAGAGTTTTAACAAAAAACGGTTTTATCGTAATGTTTGGACGTGGTACTTCTTTTTATCGTTGGAATACGATTTTGTCAGATTTTGGATTTACGTTTAAAGAAGAAATTGTGTGGAATAAAAGAAGATTATCGTCATTCGCTACTTCTGTAGCTCGTAAGCATGAAACAATAGCGATTTTCAGTAAAGGCAAAGGTTCTATTAATAGAGTCAAGGTCGATTTTATTGAAAAATATTCTCATGAGCCTAAAAAAATTCTTGAAACAATCAATAGGATTAAAACAACATTTGGAAATCGTAAGACATTCGAGCTACTAAAGCAATACTATGAAGAAGGATACAAGAAGTACGAGGATAATGTCCCAGGTTGGGGCGTTACGAGGTCTAAATCATCTGCAAAGCATATTAATAGAACAGTTCAGTTTGCTGCAAGTTTAGAAGAAGGTGTTACAGAACAGTCAATTATAGAGGTAACAGGGGTGCATTATGGTACTATTCATCCTACCGAAAAGCCTGTGCGTCTTTTAGAGCGACTTTTAGCTTTAGTTATTCCAAAAGACAAAGAACCTAAAGACATTGTTGTCGCAGATTTTTTTGGAGGTAGTTTCAGTACAATGGAAGCTGTTTTCAATATGGGAATGCAAGGAATAGCCTGTGAAATCGACAAAGAATATTTTGAAGCAGGAAAAGAAAGAATTGACAATCTACCAGATAGACAAGGAACGTTATTTGACTAATTACCGCCTTAGCGGTAAAAAGAAGCGTTGGCAGAAAAAAAATAATATTGTAGATAACTTCCTTTTTTACGAAGTTAAAAAAGACGGGAGTTGCGCAAAAAAAAACCTATGTCCGTATTTCGTAATAAAAGTTTGATAAAGATAAAAAAAAATTGTAAATTAGATAGATACATGAAAAAGAAAATAGGATAGCGCAGCTATTCATTATAAACGCTAAATGAAGAAGAGATGAATAGCGAAGAAATAATAACCCTATTCTTAAATAGATTGCAAATGCAAAGATATGCCAATAATACCATTAGGTCCTATCGCTCCTATGCAATTATTTTTTTGGATCACATGAATCAATATGACAACTTAGAGGAAATCCCTATTGTCGAAATTGAAGCTTTTATTAACGAAAAAGTGTCCAAAGATAACATCAGTATGTCCTATCAAAGATCACTTGTTGGAACAGTGAAAAAATTATTTGAACTGGTAATTGATCAAAAGATTGAACTCGATTATCTCTATCCAAAAAGGAGCACTAAAAAACTCCCGAATTTTTTCTCGCAAGAAGAGGTCAAACGCATCCTAAATGCAACCGAAAATCTAAAACACAAAGCCATTCTTACAACTATTTATAGCTGTGGATTAAGACTAAGCGAACTACTAAATTTAAAGATTTCTGACGTCAAATCGGATAGTGACATCCTAATAATAACACAAAGTAAGGGCAATAAAGATCGAGTGGTTTCCTTATCTGAAAAGCTGTTGGAGCTTTTAAGGGAATACTATTTAGAATACAAACCCAAATTATACCTTTTCGAAGGCTTACATGGTGATCAATACAGTGAAAGAAGCGTGCAACTGATTCTAAAAAACGCAGTGAAAAAGGCGAAAATAAACTCGAATGGTAGTGTCCACACGCTCCGACATTCTTATGCCACACACCTCATCAAACGTGGAATTGATGTCCGAATTGTCCAAGAATTATTGGGACACAACAACATAAAGACGACCATGATCTACACACACGTGACGGATGTAGACAAGAAAACAACACCAAGTCCTTTGGATTTTTTGTAATGTATCAGTCACTAAATTTCCTTTAATCCTTTTTATATTCCCTTATTTTTTTTTAGGTAACTGGCAGCCATTTCGGTATACGCGCTTTAGTAAACTTCTTCAAAACAGCTCACTAGCGGCTTACCCCTTGCTTCCTTTGGGCGCAGTGGCAAACACGCGTTTGCAGGTTTTAAAGTTCGTTTAGCTATCACCGCTCCTCCCGGGCTGAAATGCTATGTTTAAATGTTGTTTCTACTTCGAAATAACAACTAAAAATAGGTAGCTGAATTATCTGTATTTACAGCTAATAATTAAAGGGAGAATAAAGATCTCTCAGCCTGGTTGGAGGGCGATAGCGCAATGAAATACGACGTTAGTAATGTCAATTAACAACAGCGACCAGAGGAAGCTCGTTGTTAGTTGTACAGCACTTACGTTGTAGGAATTGCCTTTAGCACGCAAACCAAAATGGCTGCAAAAATAAATGGATGAGTTGCTTTATTCTTAATTAATTCTTCTTAAAACTTAGAATTTTGCTTGTCATTAACCTCATCCATCTAGTATTAATGTACGATTAGTTTTATTGGGGAAAACGATTTGTATTGGTTGCTATTAAGTTGAAGGATGTAAGTTCCTGGCAATATATTCAAGTTGTTAAAAGGTATAGAGTTGTTTCCCTTATCAATATTAACATCTTGGGTAAATACTGTTTTTCCATCCATTGAAATACATTTCAATTGCATCTCTTTTTGTTGGAAATCAGATGAAATTTGCAGTATAAACTGTCCTTTATTGGGATTTGGAAAAACCTCCATTTTCGGTTCAAATACGGAGTGACAGTTTAAGAGAACGGGGTGAAAAGATGTGTTTTTCCCGTCAAAATCGGTTTGTACAAGTCGGTAATATGCTTTTCTCTTTGACGATAAAGTAATTTGGTAATTGTTTTCTACTTGCGTATTTCCAGCAGCTTGAAGTTGCTGAATCTCGGTCCAATTAATTCCATCAACACTTTCTTCAATGGTAAAAAAGGCGTTGTTTTTTTCTGAATGTGTACTCCAATTTACAACTGTTTTTCCTTGTTCACAATAGGTATCGAAGGTCTTCAATTCAACAGAAAGAGGGCTTACATTAATACTTCCGTGTAACCAAAACTCAGAAAAATTATTAACAGTGAATTCTACGAATCGTCCATTTGCATTGAACCCAGTAAATAGACTATTGATATTTCCTCGATTATTTTGAGTCCAAATGGTCATGTCGCCACTAGGAATATTAGCACAATTATCATTAAAGTCTCCGTTAACTGCTGTGTTTATTGGATGATGATATTTACTTAGTTTCAAGTCATCAATGTTATTAGTCTGATCTAATGGATTGGAACTTGTTAAAGACTTTGTTTTAAGTAAATTGTATTCTTGTTCACTGAAATACAATCTAACTTTTACATCATTTACAGGCTGAATGGTAGGATTTATGGTCCAACGTCTACCCATAACTGCGGTTTGAAGATCGTAAATTGGTGCACATGCATCTACTAAAATCGAGTAATTACTCACAAAAGTTGTTGCTAATACATTGCCTAATGTAGATGCTCCAGGATCAATAGAAACAAGTGTTTTCCCGTCTGCTAGAGTAAAATTATTCCACCCTGAACCTCCTTTTATATAGCAAGTACGGTTATCGAGGTGATTGGCTAATGTATTGATCAGAGGTATGAAATCTATTTCTAAATAACTGTGTACTTTATTATCTCCTACTCGTATTTCAACTTTACTTTTTCCATCAAGCTGAAGGGTAAGATTTGGATTTGATGAACAACATGCTGTTGACTCAAATCTAACCACGTTATCGACAATAATACGAACGGGGTCATCGTGCTTAAAGGTTCCTATTTTGTACGTACCACACGGGAATCCTTCTCTTTTGTAAACATAAACATGATTATCGTCAGATACAACATTTCCTACATATCCTGGTGCATGTGAAGGCGACTTTAATTCTGGCCATTTTTCCCTCGTATTAATGTTAAATGTTTGATGCTCATACATACCAGCATATTTAACGATTGTTGGGTCTAGTCTCAAATACTTCATTCCTGTAGTTGGAGGATCGTAACTTGAAACTGGGGCGTTATATGCATAAACATACCAGAGGTTCTGCCCAAAAACGGATGTATCTCTAACCGTAGAGGCTTGTGAAAAGCTATTGAAAGATATTAAAAATACAAGAAAAAATAACGCTAAGAATTGCCAAGCTTTTTCAATCATAAATAGTGTAATAAAAGTGATAATTTGTTTCCCTTACTTTGAAAAGAGTTTGCAAAATTAGACAAATCTTGAACATTTGTTAAAAAAAAACATGTTTTAAGGGAAAATTAACAATATGTAACTAACCGAAAAAGAAATATTTAGCAGACTAAAACCGTCAATCCGACAATATATAAGGAGTTTTGATAAAATTTAAGGTAGAATATCTTTTAGTCAAAACCATTTATTATGTTTATATAAAACATACAAAATAATTTGTTTCAAAAGTCGCTATTATTACACTACATTTATCTTCTCACAAACACATTTTCACAATATGGATTGGTTTCTATTGTTAAACATTTTCTATTGGTTAGGGTGCTTATTGGTATGCTTGCGTATTATTTACGATACAAAAACAGTTACAAAAACTTTAGCTTATTTACTTTTGGTTGTTTTTGTCCCCATTGTTGGAATAATCATCTATTTTTCTGTTGGAGTTAATTACAGAAAAAACAAACTCTATTCTAAGAAAATCATATCTGATAAAGAATTAGAGAAGCTGTTTATTCAACAAGTAGCAGAATACCAAAATACCACTGTCCGAGAAATCAATCACGATTCACGTTATTTACCATTGGTAAAGATGATCTTTAATGCTGATATGACTCCAATTACTAGGAATAACTCTATTGAAGTTCTATTAAATGGTGAAGAGAAATTCCCTGTAGTTTTAGAAGCATTACGAGCTGCAAAAAGTCATATTCATATTGAGTATTATATATATGAGGACGATGAGACTGGACAAGCAATTGAACAAATATTAATTGAAAAGGCAAAGGAAGGTATCGAGGTCCGTTTTATCTATGATGATTTTGGCTCTTCTTCTATTCGGAAAAAACTGGTAAAACGTTTACAAGAAAATGGTGTAAAAACCTTTCCTTTTTATCAAATTAGTTTGTTATTTTTTGCGAATCGGATAAATTATCGCAATCACCGAAAGATGATTATCATTGATGGCCACACCTCTTTTGTAGGGGGAATTAATGTGAGTAACAAATATGTAAACACTTATCCATCCAACGCCTATTTTTGGAGAGATACGCATTTAAAAATAGAAGGTCCTGCAAGTGCGGTTTTACAACATATTTTTATTGGTGATTGGAATTTTTGTTCAGGTGAAGAATTAGAGATAACCGAACACTATTTTCCTTTACACCTTGATTATTCTAAAGGGAAGGATCAAATGGTACAAATTGTATCTAGTGGTCCTGATTCAGATCGTCCATCAATCTATTACTCTATTGTAAAAGCTATTTCTTTAGCAAAAGATGAAGTTTTATTAACTACACCTTATTATATTCCTGGTGAATCTATTCAAGATGCTTTGATTATGGCTGCTCTTTCAGGCGTACGTGTAAAACTTCTTGTACCAGGAATCTCGGACTCTTATTTTGTAAATGCAGCGTCACGTTCTTATTTCAAGGATCTGCTATCGGCAGGTGTTGAGATTTATCTCTATCAAAAAGGTTTTGTCCATGCTAAAACAATTGTAATAGATAAAACAATCGCTATTGTTGGGTCTGCAAATCTTGATTACAGAAGTTTCGATTTGAATTTTGAAGTAAACGCAATGATCTACGACAAAAAAGTCGCTGAACAATTAGCATCATGTTTTGAAATGGATCTAAAAGACTCATCTCAGATAGATTACCTAGCTTGGGTTAACCGTCCTAAGCTTGTCTTGTTTACAGAAAAACTAATTCGCTTGGTTTCACCACTTTTGTAAGTTATTTTACTAAATGGTACACTTGTTCCATTTCTTTTTGTGTAAAAATAACTGGAACAGGATATAAAGGATTCGCTTCTTTACATGCATTTTTTGCCATGTTAGGAATATCAGATTCTTTAATTTCTCTAATTCTAGACGGGATCCCCATTTTTTCATTCAATGAAATAACAAATGAAATAAAAGCATTGGCTCTCTCTTCCGTTGATGATTGATTATTGGTCAATTGGAGATGATCTGAAAGTTGAGCTAACTTGACTGACGCTTTTTTTCCGTACAATTTTAATATTGGCGGTAACAATACAGCATTTGCTAATCCATGAGGTACACCATAAAAGCCCCCTAAAGTATGTGCAACAGCATGTACATTCCCAACATACGCTCGTGTAAATGCAACACCACCTAAATAAGCGGCTCGTTGCATTTTCGCCCTAGCTTGAACGTCACTTGGGTTTTCAAAAGCAGTTAACAGATTTTCATTTACTAATTTAATCGCTTCTATAGCAGCTTTCTCGGTTTCTCGAGTATTACTATTTCCAATGTATGCTTCTACTGCATGGGTCAATACATCCATTCCAGTGGTACTGGTTACAAATGGAGGCAAACCTATCGTTAATAATGGATCTAATACCGCGTAATTTGGAATCAAAACAGTGTCATTAATTGCATATTTTTCTAAAGTCTTCTTGTTTGAAATGACCGCAGCTAAGGTTACTTCACTGCCAGTACCTGCTGTGGTGGGAATAGCGAAAAAAAGAGGTGTTTTTTTTCTTACTTTTAATTGACCTTTTAATTGTTGAACACTCTTATTAGGGCGAACAACACGCGCTCCGATTACTTTGGCACAATCCATTGGAGAACCACCTCCAAAAGCAATTATTGCTTGACACTTATTTTCCTGATATAAGATTAATCCTTCTTCTATATTTTCAATTGATGGATTCGGAACCGTTTTGTTATACAGCACAACATTTATTCCTTTTCCTGTTAGATCTTCTATTAGTGTATTTAATAATCCAAGATTACTTAACAATTCATCTGTAACAATTAACACACTTTTTTTATCTTCTTTTTGTAAAATTTCTGAAACACGTAATACACTATTTGGTCCTTCAATAACTTCTGGTTTACGCCAAGGAAGTAAAGGCATCGCTATTCTAAAAATAGCCTGTACAGTTCGACAATAAGCGAGATAAAAGAAATGGTAATTCATAGATATAATGTAAGCATTAATGGTTACCCAAAATACATCTAATCCTTGTAATGTGTGTCATTTTATCTATTTTTAATTTTTTATTGATATTTACTTAACTTTTCACCTTCTACTTACGTCTTTTCTTCAAACACACGAATTGACTCTTGCGTTGGCTACTACGAAAACATTACTATTTTGAAAATCAATCGAATGAAGTCGACTACATACTTGTTTTTTGTTTTTTGTATATTTCCATTGTTGCCCTTTGCTCAAAAAGATGCATTAGATAAAGAAATAAAGTCAGCAATACACCTTTTATCAAATGGGAATAAACTAATTACCGTAAAAGTTGAAACCCTTCGTCAATTTGAAGATTTAACGCTCGAGCATTTTTCTAATGCTACTGTTTATCAATCTTTTCTACATCAAACGATTGCTTCTTTAGATCAAAAATCAAAACAGGACAAACTTTCAAACTTCTACTATTTAGTTGCTAAACGATTTGACAATGAGGGAAAATACATTGATGCCATCCAATTATTCCAAAAAAGTGAACAGTTATTAGATAAAATCGATTACAAAAAAATGACTTTTGCTGCGGCTCTTTTTGCTGATTTAGGAAAAATAAACTTAAGAATGAATTATTATGAAATTGGAAAAGAGTACTATTTTAAATCATTAAATTGCCCTTTACAATCTTCTTTACAACGAATAAACTCTCTTAACTCATTGGGTTTTATTCATTCAAACTCGCAAGTTGACTCTTCTTTTTTCTATTACAAAAAAGCGCTCCATTTATGTCAAGAAAGCGGAGATAAAATTTGGGAACCAATCATTTGGGGGAATCTTGGTTTTCTATACCTACAAAAAAAAGACACGGCAAAAGCAATAGAATACTACGGTAAAGATTGGTTAGAAAGTAGAAAAAACTCAGAATACGAAAGTTCATTTTCAGCAAGTATAGAATTACTGAAAATTTATCTTAATAGAAAAGATTATTTGCTCGTAGAACATCACCTCTGTTTTTGTGACAGTTTGAGAAAAATACTAAATACGAATGATTTCAATGCTAGTTACTTTGGAATAGAATCAAAGTACTATGAAAAAAAAGGGAATCTTTCTCAAGCATTCTTGTCCTACAAAGAAATGACAAAATATGCCCAACCTGGGAAGAATAAAATTGAATTAGAAAAATATAAGCAACGTCTATTACAATCTAATTTACAAAAATCGCAAGCAGAGCGCATAATTTTAGAAATCAAGAAACAACAATTGGCGAACCGTTTGCTTTCTTTTATTGTCCTTGCTGTTATACTCATTCTGTTTCTTACAATTCTATTCTATCAAATTAACAAACGCAAAAAAAGGGAAATAGAGATCTTAAATTTAAAAAATCAACGTATAGATGAGAATTTAAAAAATAACAAAGAAGAACTCAAAAGAGTCCTTAAATTAGTTCGTGAAAAGAATGAAATGATTGATCATTTAAGTAAAGAAATTTTAGAAGTAAATAATCTACCCTCTGAAAAAGAAAAATTACTTGAAACTTTACAATCTTTCCGTTTATTAACGGATGAAGATTTAATTGATTATAAACGTTTGTTTGATAAATTACATCCTAATTTCACTACGGAACTCTCCAAATCTTTCCCTGAAATCTCAAATGCCGAACTTAGATTAGCTACATTGATTAAGCTGAATTTCACCAATATGGAAATGTCCCGTGCACTTGGAATATCAAATGATTCGGTACGAAAAACAAATTTAAGACTACGAAAAAAATTACAATTAGAAAGTACAGAAGCACTAACAGAATATATTCAAAACATTTAATAAACAGGCACATAACAGAAATAATACTGTTTGTCCGCTGTTTGTCCCGTGTTATTTCCATAAAAACGCTTGCCTTTTTTTAGTTTCGTGTATATAATAAAACTACACTTAATGAAAATTTCACTTCGCAAAAATTGGCTCATGCTTTTTGCCATGTTGCTATTATTTAATCACTCGCTTTCAGCGCAGGTTCTTGAATCAAGAATGGAAAATGGAACAGCCAATTCTAATACGCTTCCCATTCATGGTCTATACAATTATAGCTATTCACAGATGCTTTATTTCTCAAATGAATTAAATCCATCAGTATTAGGCTCCTCTTCATTGATTACAAAAGTTCGTTTCTATCACGTCAGTGGAATGGGTCCAGAAAATAAACAATGGACCATTTTCATGGGAAATACAACACAAACAACGTTTAATACTTCGACAAGCTGGATTCCCTCTTCAGAAATGACACAAACCTTTTCAGGTGATGTTTCACCATTTGTAACAGGAGCTGGATGGTTTGAAATCAATTTAACAACACCTTTCGTTTATAATGGAACAGGAAATATAGTTTTAGGTGTGTTAGAAAATGGAGATGGTTATACAACTTCAACTTTTAGATCACATGGTGCTACAGTAACAAATAGAAGTATATATTATTCTACTGATTCTAGAGCGAATATGCCAAATCCCGCTACGCCTCCATCAGCTACATCTCGTCTAAATGTCTCAGCTCAAGCAGTATTTATTCATAGTCCAAACTCCGCGTGTAACGGAACACCTACTCATGGTGCAACACAAATTTCTTCTACTTCTATTTGTGAAGGAAAGAATGTAGTTCTTTCATACAACCAATCATTGTTCCAATCCGGATTTCAATATGTTTGGCAAAAACAAGATGGTGCCAACTGGACGGACTTAGCAACAACAACATCTCCGACTTATACTACAACCAATCTAACTGAAAGTGGGGTTTTCCGTGTTAAAGTAATATGTACAGCTTCTTCAGAATTTGACATTGCAGATGAAGTTGCCCTTACCGTTAATCCAACCCCTTCTTTGACAGTGAATTTCTCTAATGTTTCCTTATGTGACGGAGAGTCTATTGGTTTAATTGCAGATGGAGCAGCAACATACGCTTGGTCGCCTTCAGTTGGGTTAAATACTACCAATTTACCTTTTGTAAATGCGAGTATCACTAATAACACGAACTACAAAGTAGTTGGAACTTCGGCAAATGGTTGTAAAGACTCTACACAAGTTAATTTGTCTCTTATCTCAACGATGACACTTCCATACACACTTAATCCAACAGAAAACTGTACCTCTGGAACTCCTGTATCGATTCAAGCAACGACTCCTACGAATACCATACTAACGAATAATGCTAACTGGGAGTTTCAATTTTTGAATTCAGACAACACTGTACTACAAGATTGGTCAACAAGTAACACATATACATTTACCCCTCCAACAGATTCTATCTATAACTATGGTTTCAAAGCTCGTTCAAGTCAGTGTGCAACAACAAATTCATTAAAAACCTCTTTAGCAATAACAATAGGTTTCAATGCAGATGCTGCAATTACAAATTACGACTGTATTAACTTAGGTGGATCCATAGCACTAAGTAATGTAATTGGCCAACAGGAATTACGTCAGATTTTTACAAACAATTTAATTACTACTTCTCCTGAAGTCGTTATTAGTGGTTCTGCATTATACGCAAACGATAGATTGGTATTAACTCCATCAGCAACCTCCAAAAATGGTACGGCAATAGTAACCGCATCTACTAGTAAAGATTTTGAGGTAAACTTTTTAATGACTGCTGACCAAGTAATTAACACATACAATACTGGTGGTGCTGACGGAATCTCATATTCTTTTGGAAATGACGTAAATGGGTATGGAGATTTAAAACACAATGGTTCAGGGAGTAAACTTCGCATTAGCTTTGACGCGGCGGACAATGGATCTAATGCAAGAGGAATTTATATTATCTACGGAAGATCGAGTATGTCAACAGCTCCAACACCAACTGAAGGAACAACTGTAGCTCATACCTCAAACATTTCTTGGAAAAATCAATCCGATGTACCTGTAAACATTAATGTGAAAAACGGACGCCTTACACTTACTTTAAATGGTGTAGTGATTTTTAATCAAGTAGCATTACCTGCCGCTTACAACACTGAAAATACAAGTAGTTGGAAACATAGTTTTGCTGCGCAAACAGGTGGAGACGCCATGCGCCAAGCCATTTCTAACTTAACCATCTCAACTGAAAACCTTTTCTATGGAATTAACCAAGATCCAACAAACGCACCAACAACTTGGCAGTCTAGTAAAATTTTCAATGATTTAGAACCAGGAATATACAATGTTTGGATGGCAAAATCTGAAACAGGATGCAATAAAATGATTCATGAAATTGAAATCTTGAACGATAATCCAATCATCAATCTTGGTCGTGATACGGTTATTTGTCAAGGAGCTTCTATCCTACTTGACGCAGGATACCCAGATGGTAATTACTTATGGAGCGGTTCTGGAAATACAATGCGTACTTTAGAAGTTACAAGCCCTGGAAGCTACATGGTTCACGTAACTAATCCAAACACACATTGTTCAGGATCTGGAATCATTCAAATTGGAATGTTAGCCAATCCAACAGCAACAGCAATTTTACCACAAGTTTCTTTTGAAAACGGATTCTTTACATTGACTGGAGTAAGCAACACTACAAGCGTAGATTGGAACTTTGGAGATGGTCACTCAGTATTGGACGGACCTGCATCTATCTCTCACGTTTTTGATGCAAAAGGAACATTTACGGTTACCGCAACTTTGAAAAATGATTGTAATACATTCCAATTGTCACAAAACATTACCATTGACAAAATGTTAGCAATTGATGAGGTTTCTGAAATTGAAGGTCTTTCTGTATTCCCGAATCCTACACAAGGTCGTGTAACTGTCACTTTAGAAAATGCAGATGAATCTACAATCAATTTAACTGACATGCACGGAAAGATGATGCTTTCGAATCATGTTTTCAACTCTGAAACAACATTAAATTTAGAAAAATACGAAACGGGAGTTTACTTCTTACAAGTAACAAACAACAACCGTACACACACATTAAAAATTATGGTTAGGTAAAGTAAGTTAGATTAATTAGGGAGAATCAGTTTATATTCTCCCTTTTTTCTTAATCAAAACCGTTTTCAATAATAGTTTACATTAAGGCCTGAAAGAAATTTCAGGCTTTTTTGTCTTGTTAAAAAAAGAAAAAGTACTTTTACAATTAAGGAAATGGTGTTCTTCCTATTGAACCGTTCTTCGGAACTGATGACGCCTGGTTAATTAAATACATGTCATTTAATCAGGATAATTATGCTCATTTTCAATTCATACGTAAACTCGAAACACTTTTCCTTTCTATTCAGACATCTATTTATTTGGGCATTATTAATTGCGATTGTCTCTACGTTTGGTTGCCTTTTTCTATGGATGTTACAAACAGTTAGCTCTTACAGAATGGACCACCTTTGGATTATCTTTTTTCTTCCGATCGTGGGATATGCAACAACATATTCGTATCAAAAGTGGGGAGGGAATTTTCAAAATGGCAACACGCAACTTGTGGTTTCAGCAGATTCCAATACCTTTCAACTACCATTTTTAGCAGCACCTTTCATCTTTATCAGTACGGTTTTGTCACACATGGTTGGCGCATCTGTAGGACGTGAAAGCACAGCCGTACAAATGAGTGCGGGATGGGCAACGGCAATTGGAAAATATTTTCGTCTCTCTCCTCAACTAACTTCTGTATTCGTCCGATCAGCAGTTGCAGCAGGATTTTCAGCCGTATTTGGCACTCCATTAACCGCCAGCATATTTGCTTTCGAATGGTCTAAATCTCACCTAAAAGTAAGCCATTTTTTAATCGTATCTTCATCTTCATTTTGCTCCTTTTATCTCACCACATTTTGGCCCATTTCTCATTTACATTTCCCTGAAATCCCGAAAATAGATTGGTATTCAGAAAACACTCTATTCCTTATTATTTTTGGAATAGCAGCTGGAATCATTTCCTTTATTTTTATTTACCTCACACACTTTCTCCCAAAAGTTTGGTCAAAAATACAATCTCCATCATTACGTACATTTTACGCAGGAAGCATCATTTTAGCCCTCACATTTATTTGGGGTGACACGACATTTTTAGGCCTTGGATTATCAACGATAGAACAAGCATTTCTCACTGGGGTTCCATTCACTTTCTTCATGCTAAAAATGCTCTTTACCCTACTCTCAACAAGTGGAGGTTTCAAAGGCGGAGAAGTAACTCCCCTATTTTTTATTGGAGCGTGTTTGGGAAGTTCCTATGCAATATATATGGGCACTGATTCCCTATTTTGGGCGGCTATTGGTTTAGTTGTTCCTTTTGCTGCTTGCACAAAAACACCCTTCGCTTGCGGAATAATGGCCTATGAACTTTTCGGCATTCACGTCTTACTCCCTGCTTTAATTTGTGCAGGAATTGCCGTTATTTGCTCAGGAAAAAGCACCATTTATGAAAGAAAATAACACTTCATTTCAAACGGATATCAGCCCGGGCAAAGCGTGATAGCTAAAGGAAGGTTAAACGGTGTGAACGCCAGTTTACCACTGCGACCAACGGAAGCACGTGGAAAACTGTACGCGACCCCTTTTAACAGAGTTTACTAAAACGCGTAGACCGAAATGGATGCCAAATATTTCCCTATAATTATCTTTTTTATTTGGGCGTCCCCCCTCCCCAAACTACTTGGTGAGGGGTCGGGCTATCCGTTACAAGTTTTTTCTATGAAAAAAGCTTTCCTCTATTATCCCTAACGCGAGGCTCTATTTTTCAACCTTTTACTTACTTGTAACAAAAAAAGGAAGCCGCAAAACACAACTTCCTTTCCTTTATTTTTAATGATTATTTATTGCAGAAACGTTCCGTAACCTTTTAATCTTTTCTTCCAATATTCTGAAGCTCCAATTTCAGTCACAACAATCCCTTGCGACGTACTGGCGTGAATCATCACTGGTGCTTGGCCTTTTTCAGAAACAATCATTCCCACGTGATTAACACCATTACCGCTATCAAAGAACACCAAATCTCCTTTTTGCACGTCTTTCTCCTTCACTTTTGTCGACTTATTGTATTGATCGACTGCGCGTCGAGGCAAAGAAATTTTGTACGCAGAAAAGATATATGTTGTATATCCTGAACAATCAAATCCTTTTGGTGTAACTCCAGCAGGCACATATTTCACGCCCAATTGCTGTTTTGCATACAAGACCATTTCATCTCTGTCTTTAGCATCAAATTTGAAACTCGTTGTCGGTGTTGGCTTAACGGGTTTAGAAGCTATCTGGTCGTTGTTTTCGATTTTAGAAGTATTCACGTTACCAAACAATTCCACCACGACATCATTCAACTGCGTGTAATCTTTGTCCCTGCCAGAAACCTTGTAATCGGCAAGTCGAGACATCAAATCAGCTTTAAGCGAGGCAATTTCCATTTGATATGTTTCCATAATTTCAACACCGTCCGAACGTCCTTTTAACTCCAAAATAATTTCACGTGCTTGATACATTGCTCCCGGATGGGTTTTCAGCCAAACTTTGTTTTCAGCCAACTGTAACATAGCTAAAGCCTGAAACAATCGCGGTTTCATGGAATAATCGTTTTCTGGTCTATCGGCCAATTTACTGGCTAACTTATGCACTTTTTTGTAATGCCCTTGGTTGTAATAAGTATCCAACATATCAATTTGATGCGACTGTCCAAAGGTTATCCAAGAGAAAAGGCTCAACGCCACTATTAAGGTATATTTCATATTCACTTTTTGTATCTTTTTAAAAGTAGATCAAATATCAAGCAACAATTACTTTTGGAACAGAAATTGATTAACATATGGTTGTTGATCATTCCCATTAAAAAACTCAATTTAACGCTAGAAAAAGCAGTTAATTAACTAGAAATTCAATAGAAAATGATAAATTCACATTTGAAAAATAAAACCATGCGTACACTCCTTTTTATATGTTTAGCAAGTTTTCTTGCCTCATCGTCTTTTGCTCAACAAAAACCTGACAAATTCAACGAAGTATTATATTACGTCAAAAGATTATACGTTGATCCAGTGCAAGAAGATAAATTGATCGATTCAACAGTAATCTCTTATTACAATAAATTGGAAATTGATTCGGCAATTGTGGCAATGCTAGAAAATTTAGATCCACACTCAACTTTTATCTCGAAAGAAGATGTGGATGCTGCGAATCAAAGTATTCAAGGAAGCTTTGTCGGTATCGGTATACGTTATCAATTGATGAAAGATACATTTACAGTATTACAAACCATTCCAGGTGGACCAAGTGAAAAAGTAGGCATTCTTCCGGGTGACCAATTGATAATTGTTGATCAAGATACGATTGCTGGAAAAGGTCTGAAAACAACCGCTATTCGTGAACGTCTAATGGGCGATAAAGGAACAAAGGTAAAAGTATTTATCCGTAGACGTGGTGTACCTGAATTTATTCAATTTACAATTGTGAGAGACAAAATCCCTATTAATTCAGTGGACGCAGCTTATATGATTGATAAAAATATTGGATACATAAAACTCAACAGTTTTTCGAATACTACTACGCAAGAAGTCGAAGAAGCTTTGACGCTTTTGAAAAGTAAAGGCATGAAGGATTTGATTTTGGATCTACAAAACAATGGAGGTGGTGTACTTCGTGCTGCACATGAATTGGTTGATCAGTTTCTATCTGGTGACAAACTCATTGTGTACTCAGAAGGTCGTGCGCAACCACGTCAAAACTTGAGAACAGAAAGAAAAAATGCATTTGAAACTGGTCGCTTAGTTGTGTTAACAAATGAACATTCAGCCTCTGCAAGTGAAATTGTGAGTGGTGCCGTTCAAGATTGGGACCGTGGACTAATCGTTGGTCGAAGAACCTTTGGTAAAGGCCTCGTTCAACGCCCTATAAATATTACAGACGGCTCTCAAATTCGCTTGACCATCGCCCGATACTTCACTCCTACGGGACGTTTCATTCAAAAACCATACGATGACGTAATGGACTACCGAAAAGATTTAAACAACCGTTACGATCACGGTGAATATTACCACAAAGACTCCATTCACTTGGACGAAAGCCTTGCGGTTAAAACCCTTATCAAAGGGCGTAAGGTTTATGGCGGCGGTGGCGTGATGCCCGACATCTTTGTACCGCTCGACACATCAGAAGTAAACAATTTGTATACGCAGTTAATTCGTAAAGGGGCAGTGTACCAATATTCAACCCGATACATGAACAACAACAGAGAACAATTGTTGGCCAAATACCCAAATCCTGACGTTTTTATAAAAGAATTCAAGATTGATGAGGAATTTATCACAGATTTCTTCAAATTTGCCAAAGAAGATCACGAAATTGAATACAATAATGAACAATTTGAGGTTTCAAAAAAATCACTTACCCGATTGATGAAAGCCTACATGGGACAAAATCTATATGATCCATCCGTGTTTTATAAAATCTCAAATGAGGGAAATGAAATTCTACAACGAGGCATTCGCGTACTCCATTCTAACGAGTACAAAAACGCTGGTTTAGACAATAAATAAAGGAAAGAAAATAATTAGACGACTATGAAAAAATATGTTATTGGTATCTTTTGCCTTGCCGTATTTACAGCTTGCCAGAACGAAGAAGTGAAAGATTTGAGAGACAAAGAAATCGAAAGTACCATTTCTGCTAATGGTCAAAGTGCGAAAGAGCTGGATGAAAGTTTGAAAAAAATCCGCGAGGAAGAAGAAGCACGTGAACGAGAAATTATCGCTTCATCTACATCGCTCTCTTTCGATAAAATGGAACATAATTTTGGTGATGTCAAGGCTGAAGTAGAAAACAAAACAACGTTTAAAGTGACCAATACAGGCGACAAACCCTTAATCATTTCGGACGTTTCTGCAACTTGTGGATGTACGACGCCTAAGAAACCAGAGAAACCCATCGCTCCAGGGCAATCGGATGAAATTCAAGTTGTGTTTAAATCTAATCCTGGACAAGAAGGTGAACAACGAAAAACGGTAACTGTCACTGCGAATACTGCAGAAAAAATCCACAAAATTGAAGTTCGAGCGAACGTAAAATAAGGAAGTAAACTATTCCAAAGATGCGTGTTAAACAATGGCTTTAACACGCATTTTTTGTTTCTTACACAATACATTTGTTAGCTGTTTTTCCTTTTGGCCGCTTCTTTCCCTTATTCCATAAGGAAAAGACCAGGCTATCCGCTATATCTTTTGTTCCAACACCAGTTGGAAACAAAAGGATGCCGCTGCTATCCTTAACGGAGATAGGTTTTCAAGCGAACATTTTTAAGAAAATATTCAACTTACGTTCCAACGAGAAATGCTACTGCACTCCAGCCCGGGCGAAGTGCGGTAGCTAAATGATGTGAAAAAGGTGTGAGCGTTTGTTTGTCTCAGCGACCAACGGAAGCTCGAGGGAAATTTACAGCGAACCCTTTTCTCATGAATTTACTAAAGCAGGTAGACCGAAATGGCTGCCAAATAAAAGCAGAAAATATTAATACTTTATTTATCTTCACTTGAAGTGTAACTTAAACGCAGCAAATAAAAAATCATGAAGAGAATCTTTTTAACACTTACCTTTCTAGGGATTATTTCTCTTGGATTTACACAGAAAACAGAGTTTCATGCGCTCAATGGAGGTCATCCAAAAGTGAACAACTTCACAGCTTATCTTCCGAATGTAAAAGCTATAAAAGGGTTAATGGTTTTGCTTCCAGGTTTTGGTGAAGATGCCGAAAATGTGGAAAAACAATCCGAGTTACCCAAATTATTGGCGCAAAACGGCTATTTAACAATGATTCCCATTTTGCAAGAAGGAACCCTTTCTTTTGGCATTGATGATAAGAGTCAATACCAACTACAGCTTTTGATAACTGAAGCGCAACAAAGGTATCAACTCACAGATTTACCTTATTTTATTGGTGGCTTCTCTATTGGTGGAAGCGCTGCCATAAAATACGCTCAAGAGGCAAATACTAAACCTAAAGCGGTTTTTGCAATCGATCCTCCACTAGATTTTGAACGCTTTTATACGATGTGTGAACGTGACATTTATTTAAACAAGGATAACGCTTCTGCTGAAAATAGATATGTGATAGAACGATTAGAAGAAATTTTTAACGGAACGCCGAAAAATGAATTGGAAAACTACCATCGTATTTCACCTTATTCTTATTCGGATTGGGAACAAAAGAATGTAAAAAAGTTAATTTCTGTACCCATCAGAATCTACACTGAGCCGGATGTAATATGGTGGATGAATGAAAGGAACAGTGATTTTCTATCTATGAACGCAACTGATTGCAGTGCTTTCATTAATGAATTGTTTCAATTAGGAAATGTGCATTCGGAGCTTATCGTTACACAAAACAAAGGTTTTCGTTATCCTGAAAAAAATAGGCACCCACATTCTTGGAGTATTGTAGACGGAAAAGCATTACTTTCTTGGCTCTCCTCTTTTTAAAAACGATATCCATCAAAAAAAAGCTGTTTCAATAATTGAAACAGCTTTTTTCATTTTTAATATTTTGGGTTATCCACATTTAGAAGATCCACAATCTTTACATGTCAAACAACCTTCTTGGTACAATAAATTTGTTCCATTACAGTTCCCACATTTCTGAGAATTAATTTCTGTTCCGTCCGGAATATATCTTTTCAAAGCACGTGCTACGCCATTTTTCCAAGTGTTGATATTCTCATCAAGTTGCAATTTATTAATCAACGCAACTACGTTTTCAATGTTCATTCCTTGGCGTAAAGTTCCAGAAATCAACTTTGCATAATTCCAATATTCTGGATCAAATTTATGCGAAAGCCCTTCGATGGTTGTTTTGTAACCACGTGTATTGAAATATTGGAAATCGTATCTTGAGGTTCCGTCGGCGTTTCTATTTTTTAGTATCATTCCATCGTTTACCCATCTTGGAACAGCGATTCCATCTTCATCATCTGCCAGTCCTGTGAAAATCTCATAAGGTTTCCCGTCAATTTTACCAATAAATGCAATCCATTTCTCTTTATTATTTTGGAAACGAACTACATCTGCTTCAAGTGTATGTGGACGTTCAGTTGGGAAAAATGTTTGAACGTTTTCTTCCTTTTTCTCTTCTTTCTTTTCGTCGTTAGAGATCAAAACACCTGAACGAGATCCATCGCGGTAAACGGTTACTCCCTTACATCCTGCTTTCCAAGCAGCCATATATAAATCACCTACCAATTCCTCGGTTACATCAGAAGGCATGTTTATGGTTACAGAAATGGAATGATCTACCCATTTTTGAATTTCACCTTGCATGCGTACTTTTTCCATGTAGTTAACATCGTTTGAAGTGGCATTGGCATACGGAGATTGAGCGATCAACTCGTTGATTTCTTCTTGAGAATAGTTTTTAGTAATGTCTACTCCGTTAACCTCCATCCATTGTTTGAATTTATGGTGAAAAACCACGTATTCTTCCCATGAATCACCTACTTCATCTACAAAATCAACACGAACATTTTTGTCGTTTGGATTTACTTTTCTACGTCTTTTATAAACGGGTAAGAAAACGGGCTCAATTCCGGAAGAAGTTTGCGACATTAACGAGGTTGTACCTGTTGGTGCAATAGTCAAAAGAGCAATGTTTCTTCGTCCATGAGCAATCATATCCATGTACAATTGTGGATCAGCCTCTTTCAATCGTTGAATAAATGGATTATTCTTCTCTCTATTGATGTCAAAAATTGGGAAAGCACCTCTTTCTTTAGCTGCATATACAGAAGATCGGTAAGCTTCGATTGCTAATAACTTATGAATTTCTACAGAGAAATCAATTGCTTTTTCCGTTCCGTATGTCAACCCTAAAGCGGCAAGCATATCACCTTCAGCAGTGATTCCAATTCCTGTTCTACGTCCGTTAATAGCCATTTCACGGATGTTCAGCCAAAGATTTCTTTCTACGCGTTTGATTTCTTCTTCCTCTGGGTCCTGATCAATTTTTTGTAATATATAATCTACTTTTTCCAACTCCAAATCAATGATATCATCCATTAATTTCTGAGCATACATCACGTGTTTTGTAAACAATTCTTTATTAAAGAAGGCGTCTTTTGTAAATGGGTTTTCTACGTAGGAGAAAAGGTTTATAGCTAATAAACGACATGAATCGTATGGACACAAAGGTATTTCCCCACACGGATTGGTAGAAACGGTTTTGAATCCTAAATCTTCGTAACAATCTGGTACAGATTCGCGGATTATGGTATCCCAGAATAAAATGCCAGGTTCTGCTGATTTCCAAGCGTTATGTACAATTTTCTTCCAAAGTTGACTTGCATCTGCCTCCTTTGTGAATACAGGAGTTTTTGAAGTAACGGGATATTGTTGTACGAAAGAAGTTCCACTTTCAACCGCTTTCATAAACTGATCTGAGATTCTAACAGAAACGTTTGCTCCGGTTACTTTCCCTTGAGTCATTTTTGCATCGATGAAACCTTCAGCATCTGGATGGTTGATTGAAACGGAAAGCATTAAGGCACCACGTCTTCCATCTTGTGCTACTTCACGCGTTGAATTAGAGAATCGTTCCATAAATGGCACCAATCCGGTTGAAGTTAGCGCGCTATTTTTTACAGGCGACCCTTTTGGACGAATGTGTGAAAGGTCATGCCCTACTCCTCCACGGCGTTTCATCAATTGAATTTGCTCTTGATCAATTTTCATGATTCCTCCGTAAGAATCGGATTCTCCATTGTTTCCGATAACGAAACAGTTAGAAAGCGAAGCAATCTGAAATGGATTTCCAATTCCTGTCATGGGTGATCCTTGAGGAATGATGTATTTAAAGTCTTTGATAAGATCAAAAATTTCGTCCTCTGTCAATGCATTCGGATATTTTGCCTCTACTCTTGCCAATTCTTTAGCAATTCGACGGTGCATATCATTAGGATTTTGCTCGTAGATATTACCTGCTGAATCTTTTAGTGCATATTTGTTTACCCACACCGTTGCGGCTAAATCATCCCCATTGAAATAGGCTAAACTTGAAGCGACAGCTTCGGCTTGTGTAAAGGTCTTTTTCAAATCAATAACGTCTATGGTATTCATAATCAAGGTTTATATTGTTGGATGTCTTTTTCTTGCTTACAAATGTACATTTTTGTTTAATCGTTTACAAAATAAAATTTTAAATGTTTACAAATTAACAAGCAACATGTATTGAATATCAATTGATTACAACTTATCAACATTAAAAAAGTTTACAAATAATGAAAATAAATTTAAAAACAACGTAACACATTATTGACAAGCATTGTACGCTTTTTTTTGAAAAAAATAAGGGAAAACCCTTTATTTTCTCACTGTTTTTTATTAGTCTAAAATTATAGGTATCTAAGTGCATTTTCTGTAAAAAAACACACATATCATGGCTAACTATCCTATTTTCTTTTCGTTAGCAGCATTTTCTTTTTTCGAAGAAAGATTTTCAGCCTGGGCGGAGAGCAATAGCTAGGCGAATGGTAAAAATAGAAAACAGCCTTTGGTAACAGCGACCAAAGGAAGCTCGTTAGCAAAAGTCTGTGCACATTTTTACAAAAGCCTACTAAAGCTTGTAGACCAAAATGGCTGCCAAAACAAAAAAAAGGTTACCAAAAATAATTGATAACCTTCCTTAGAATACTAAAACGCTTCGCTATTTCTGCTGCGCTTTCATGTACATATAATGTTCGTATTTACTTTTGATAAACTCCACTAACTCGAACTCTGAGGCTGTTTTCAAGAAATCTACATTGATGTTCAAGAAGTCAATAAAATGATCGAAATCCTCATCCGATAAGTTCACAATATCGTAAGCAACATATAAGCGCAATAACTCGCGTACAACATCTTTTTGCGAATCTTCAAAACGCATTTCTTCAATTTTACGTTTGTGTTTTTCTTGTCGGTTAAACGCTTGAAAAATGGCTGTTATTGGCGATTGCAACACATCAACACCAGTTACAGATCGGGTTTCTCGCAAAGCCAACGCTTCACGTTCTTCTCGCAACTGTTCTAAACTCTTTAACGGTCGGATCACTACAGCTTCAAACTCAAATGGTTTTCCTTCAATGAAAAATTTGTGATTACACTGACAGTTTCCGTCTGGCTTTACCACAAAATGCACCAAATCATATCCTTTAACAGATAAGGTAATGGAATCACCGGGATTTGCATAAGTTGAAAAATATCCATTTGGCTGTCCAAACACACCTTTTCCAGTACTTTTATTTATGACCATCATATTATAGAAATTCTGATAACGCATCGTATCTTTAACATTTCCGGAGACCAACACTTTGTCACATTGTCCAAAAGACAGACCATGAAGGATTAAAAGAGCGAGTAAAGCAATCGTTTTTTTCATCAATAGCTAAATTATAAAAACTTTCGGTTTTATGAAAGAAGTTCTTTTGTTTTGCTTGTTGTTACAAATACAATTCCAAATTCTTAAACATTTCGTAATTTTGTACTATGAAAAGAGTAGTTGTTGGGTTATCTGGCGGTGTAGATTCAAGTGTTACCGCTTATCTATTGCAGGAGCAAGGGTATGAGGTTATTGGTATGTTCATGCGTAATTGGCATGATGAATCCGTTACTTTGGAGGATGAATGCCCGTGGATTGACGACTCTAATGACGCACTATTAATTGCTCAACAATTAGGCATTCCTTTTCAGGTTATTGACTTAAGTGCGGAATATAAGGACCGTATTGTTGATTATATGTTCTCAGAATATGAGGCTGGAAGAACACCTAATCCGGACATCCTTTGCAACCGAGAAATCAAATTCGACGTTTTCTTAAAAGCAGCATTGGAATTGGGTGCTGACTACGTTGCAACTGGGCATTACTGCCAGAAAATAGAACATGAAGACGGTACTTTTGGCTTAATCATGGGAAATGACCCCAACAAAGACCAATCGTATTTTCTTTGTCAATTGAATCAAGATCAATTAGCCAAGGCGCTTTTCCCAATCGGGAACCTTGAAAAACCGGAAGTGAGAAGAATTGCTGAAGAACAAGGATTAGTAACCGCTAATAAGAAAGATTCTCAAGGCCTTTGCTTTGTTGGCAAAATCTCTTTGCCGATCTTCCTTCAACAACAATTAGCTCCAAAAAAAGGAAATATCATTGAAATACCGAATGACCTCCCCGCTTTGAAAGCTTACCACGACATTCCCTTTACCTTAGAAAATGTAGAGCGCTTGTCGGAACCCTTTGTATTCACCGAAGAACAAGGTTTAAAAGTTCACGAACATATGGGGGCGCATTATTACACCATTGGCCAAAGAAAAGGTTTACACATCGGCGGCCGCCCTATGCCTTCTTTTGTAATTGGAATCAACACGACAACAAATACGGTGTATTCAGGTCAAGAAGAAACACATCGTGGCCTCAATCGCATTGCATTAAGAATTGATGCAACTGAAATGCATTTCATCAATCCAAACTATCAAATGTCGGAAGGCCAGGTTCTGGATTGTAAAGTGAGAATTCGTTATCGTCAAGCGCTGCAAGACTGTACACTTGTTTATAAAAACGGTGCTTACTTTGTGTTATTTGCTGAATTACAAAGAGGAATTACACCGGGACAATTTGCCGCTTTCCATATCGACAACGAAGTCATTGCCTCCGGAGTGATTTTGGCATAAACCTAAAACTCCGAACATAAATTCGAAATTATCATTTTAAAATATAAAGGAGAACAGTGTGCTGTTCTCCTTTTATTGTTTTACGTTAATTCATCGAAAATAAAAACTTATTCATTGGCATAATATGAATCCCGAAACAAACGGTATCCATCAATGCAGCAACTTCGAATATGTTTAAACTTGAAGTTGTTCCTTGAGAACGGTGCAAGTCTAAACGTTTTTTAGCGATTTTTTTTGCATTCAATTCCATAATATTGCTTTTTCTAGCTTATACGGATTGAAATTGAGTAGGTTACATTTTTTTGTTTTTTTCTTCAATCAAAGGATAAAGTAATTCTTCTAAGCCATTTACTTTTATCTCATGCATCATTGCTAAAAACATCCCTAACTTCCCATCAGGAAAGCCTTTCCCGCGATACCACACCAAGTAAGGTTCGGGTAAATGCACCAATAAATAGCCTTTATATTTTCCGAAAGGCATACGATAATTTGCAAGCTCAACCAGCTGATGTTTCTCCATATTGCTGTTTTTCAAACAAAAAGGTAGCCATTTAACAGCTACCTTTTTAAGTTTATTTAGAAGGAATCAAAAGCAATGTTTCCAACAAATACCCCCAGAATTTTTGAACAGAAGAAATTTGTACGGTTTCATCTGGAGAATGCGCTCTTCGAATATTTGGTCCAAAAGAGATCATTTCCACACCTGGCAAGTGTTTTCCTAAAATACCACACTCCAATCCAGCATGACAAGCTTTTACTTGCGGCTCTTCATTATATCTTTTCACATACAGATTACGCATGATCGTTAAGATCTCAGAGCTTGGATTAGGCTGCCATCCTGGATAATCTCCTGTTTGCACAACAGCTGCTCCCATAGATTCAAATGCCGCACGAATTGTATTTGCAACATCATCTTTTGTTGACTCAACACTAGAACGCTGTAAAGACTGTGACACAAAAGTTCCATCTTTGATGATGATACGTGCAAGGCTAGATGATGTTTCTACAAGATCTTCAATATCTGGACTCATTCTGAACACCCCATTTGGTGCAGCATATATGGCATTTAACATTTTTATCAAATCTGCTTGTGCTACCGCCTGCTCTCCTGCTCCATTTGCCTCAACGCCAATCATTAATTGTTTTTCAACCGTAGTCAATTCCTCAACTAATTCTGCTTGAATACGTTTGAATTCGTGGTGAAAAAGCTCAACATTGTCTTTATGCAAAGCAATCACTGTTGTCGATTCTCTTGGAATTGCATTACGTAAACTTCCACCATCAACAGAAATTAATTGATAAGGAACAGTTGACAACAAGTGATATAAAATACGGTTCATCAATTTATTGGCATTGCCACGTCCTAAATGTATATCCATTCCAGAGTGCCCTCCCATCAAACCACGAATGGTCATTGTGAAGTATACACTTCCTGATTCTACATCAACCGTTTCGTATGTATATTTAGTATTTGTATCAATTCCACCCGCACATCCAATAGACAATTCATCGTCATCTTCTGTATCTAAATTCAGTAAAATTTGACCTGAAAAATTCTCACCTTCTAATTCGATAGCTCCAGTCATTCCTGTCTCTTCATCTACTGTAAACATAGCTTCCAATGCAGGATGAGGAATATCCGTTGAAGACAGTAAAGCCATGATAGCAGCTACCCCAATTCCATTATCAGCACCTAAAGTTGTTCCATCCGCTTTCACCCAATCGCCATCGATAAGCATTTTGATTCCTTCTGTATCAAAATCAAAAACAGTGTCCGCGTTTTTTTGGTGCACCATATCCACGTGTGACTGTAGAATCACCGTTTTACGATCTTCCATTCCGACAAAAGCAGGCTTTTTAATGATAATATTCCCAACTTTATCGGTTTTCGTTTCTAATCCCAATGATTTACCAAACTCCACCATAAATGCAATCACTTTCTCTTCTTTTTTTGAAGGGCGAGGCACTGCATTCAAATCAGCAAAATGATTCCAAAGTGCTTTTGGTTCTAACTGACGTATATCCATAATTAATGTTATTTCTCTAGTTTAACCAAAGATAACCACAAGAATTTGGATAGGCTTTAGAAAAAGGAAAAAATCTCAGGAAAGTGTAAAAGATCAATAAACCACACAATCACCTTGTACAACAAATAGGTAAATCCAACCAAAACTGTACTCACCACAGCGAAAAAAGTCAACACAATTCCCCATGCCGATCCTTGATGTTTATTTTCGTAATAATGTTCCTTTAGTAAATTCAAATTACGTTGATTCGCTTTAAAAAAGAAATCCGCAAAGTTTCCAAAAAATGGTATACTGCTGATCAATAAATCCAGAAAAACATTAAGCAACATTTTAGCAACTGTTTTCCCACTTACTTTATACTTTGCCATCATCAACACAAGAAGATAAGATACAAAAAAGTTGAAAATCAAGCCGGCAAATGGAATCAAGTTAATTAATGGTTCAATACCAAAACGGAAATTTGTTCCCGGAACCTTATACTTTGAATCCATCAAAACAGTTACCCGTTCAATGAACAAAAAGTCTTCATCCATGTTTGTATTTTGATTAATCATACTTAAAATCCACAAAAAATAAACGAAAAATTATTTTGATGCCATACGCCAACGCGCAAATACACATTTTCCTGATAATTCAGCAACAAAATTCATGCCTTTAGTTTCTGTCCAAACGCAATCCGAAGTCGATAAATGCATCACCTCACCACCAATATTCACCTCACTATCTGTCAGTGCAAAAATCAAAACGAAAGCCGAATCCGCAGTTAACTCCCTATCCGTGACTACTTCAACTTGCGCATCAATCCCATCTTTCAGCATCAAATTAAAATCATTCCCCAAAGAAAATGACCTTACACAATCATTAGAATCAAACTTAAACAAAGTATTACACTCAAAAACCCTTTCCTTCTCATTATGAAGCACATTCAACTCGCCATCCAACATAATTAAATAACGTTGATACCCCACAAACTGAGTGAAATCTGAAGGGATTTGCTCTATACTTGCGCTACTGATTCTGAAATCAAAATTACGATTTACATAAGCCGAATCAGCTGGGAAAATAACATACTCATACGTCTTTCCACCCTTCCATTCCGATGGTAAAACCTGCACTTTTCGAACAATTTTCATATATCTAATCGCATTTTTTCTAAATAACAACGGGGAACATCTCTTCATTGAATATAAACAGGCAGCCATTTCGGTCTACACGTTTTAGTAAATTCCTATAAAGGTGTTTCCTTGCTGCTTCCCACGAGCTCCCCTTGGTCGCTGTGGCAAACTAGCGTTCACAACCTTTACAGTTCATTTAGCTATCTCCGTTCCGCCCGGGCTGAAATTGTTTCCTTTTCAACCAACATCATTTTTAACTCGTTAAATAGACAATACTGAAACGTCAAAAATCCCTTAAACAAATCTACACTTTTCCGTTTCTATCCATACAAAATAGACAAAAAAAAGGCTGGGATCCCCCAGCCTTTTCCTTCTATCAAGTCCTAAATTATTTGATCAATTTTCTGTATTTAATTCGTTTTGGTCCTGCATCACCTAAACGTTTTTTACGATTTTCTTCATACTCCGAATATGTACCTTCAAACCAATACACTTCAGAATCCCCTTCGAACGCAAGAATATGCGTACAAATACGATCTAAAAACCATCTATCGTGAGAAATCACCACCGCACATCCAGCAAAGTTTTCAATCCCTTCCTCTAATGCTCGAAGCGTATTCACGTCAATGTCATTCGTAGGCTCATCCAATAAAAGAACGTTTGCTTCAGTTTTTAACGTCATCGCTAAATGCAAACGGTTTCTTTCTCCCCCCGAAAGGATGCCTACTTTTTTATTTTGATCTGATCCACTAAAGTTAAACTTAGAAAGATATGCTCTAGAGTTTATTTTTTGAGATCCAACTTCTACGAATTCCAATCCATTTGAAACTACTTCAAAAACCGTTTTCTCCGGATGAATATCTTTATGAGCCTGATCCACATACCCAATCTTCACCGTTTCACCAATCTCGAAAGTTCCACCATCTGGTTGTAATTCATCCATAATCATCTTGAAAATAGTTGTCTTACCCGCACCGTTTGGTCCAATAATACCTACAATTCCTGCAGGCGGCAATTTAAAGTTTAAGTTATCGTATAGTAACTTATCACCAAACGCTTTTGAAACATTAACCGCTTCAATAACATTTTGCCCTAAACGTGGACCGTTTGGAATTGGAATTTCCAATTTAGATTCTTTTTCTTTCACATCCTCGGAAAGCATTTTATCATAATTGGCAATACGCGCTTTATTCTTAGCATGTCTTCCTTTTGGATTCATACGCACCCATTCCAACTCTCGTTGTAACACTTTTTGGCGTTTTGATTCTGTTTTCTCCTCTTCAGAAAGACGTTTTGATTTTTGTTCCAACCAAGAAGTATAATTTCCTTTCCAAGGAATACCTTCTCCTCTATCTAATTCTAAAATCCATCCAGCAACATTATCAAGGAAATAACGGTCGTGCGTTACAGCAATAACAGTTCCTTTATATTGTTGCAAATGTTGCTCCAACCAGTCAATTGATTCAGCATCCAAGTGGTTGGTAGGCTCATCTAACAATAAGATATCTGGGTTTTTCAATAACAA
Organism: Taishania sp.; assembly: GCA_030150045.1. Lineage (GTDB taxonomy): Bacteria > Bacteroidota > Bacteroidia > Flavobacteriales_D > Crocinitomicaceae > Taishania. Next base: position 71,578 of record JASLGM010000045.1, on the reverse strand, counting down.
TCTCGTCAAGGCAACACGTCTTTTCTCTCCTCCAGAAAGAGATTCAATCAATTGATCATCTGGTGGACAACGTAAAGCATCCATTGCACGTTCCAATTTAGAATCCAACTCCCAAGCATCCGTTGCATCGATCATGTCTTGCAACTCACCTTGTCTTGCAATGAGCTTATCCATTTTATCTGGATCGTTCATTACATCTTCATCCATAAAGGAATTATTAATTTCCTCGTATTCTTTTAAAGTATCTACAATCTCTTGAACTCCTTCTAAAACAATTTCTTTAACTGTCTTTTTCGGATCAAGATTAGGCTCTTGCTCTAAATATCCTACAGTGTATCCTGGTGAGAATACTACATCCCCTTGATACGATTGATCTAAACCTGCGATGATTCGCATAACGGTAGATTTCCCCGCTCCGTTTAAACCAATAATACCAATTTTGGCACCGTAAAAAAATGAAAGGTAAATATCTTTAATGATTTGCTTTCCTGCAGGTGTTTGCTTGGAAACACCAACCATTGAAAAAATGATCTTTTTATCGTCTGACATTGCTCTAATTAATAACGTTTCAAAGGTAATAAATTAAACCGAACGTCTGAAGGTCTCTCAATCTGAAAGGTTTTTTTTATTGTAAACTCCATCGTACATTGTCAAAACAGCTTCATCTTCGACACGATCCTTTAACAAAAAATATGTAAATCAAAAACGTGATTCTAAAATAAATAGAAAAACCATTTTTATTTTCAGGCTTATTCCGCTATATTCGTTTCTATCTTAATTAATTCTATCCGTATGAAACTTCTTCTTTCTTTCACTTTGCTTTTGGGAATACTTTCTTTTAGTGCATGTAAAAAAGCTCCAGAGTTTCAGATAACAGGTGTCGTTTGGGACATTTCGAACAACCGTCCTATGAGTGATGTTCGTGTAGAAATTAATAAGATCTATGCTTCTGCAATGAGTAACAACGATCCAATAATAGTCACAACAGATACAGAAGGTCGATATAAAACTACCATCAAAAGAGACAAATACATTTCTATTAAACTGAACTTGTTTAAAGTAAATTGCTTTGATGAAGAAAAAGAAGTAAACGCTTCGAGTCTAACTCCTAATCACCCCAACGAAATTAACGTTAACATGTCCTACATCAGCTACATCAAAGTAAAATTAAGAAATACTTCTCAGGGCACAGGGAACATTTCACTAACGCGAGACAAAGGGAAAATTAACTGTTCAATTTGTTGCAATACGCAAAAAGTCACTTTCCCCTTCCAACAAAGTGATATTGAATATGTTTGCGCCAACGACGCAAACTTACCATACCGTTTATTTTACTTGGCAAGTTCAGGTACGAGTGGTTTTGTAGAAGCAACAGCTGCACCGGGTGATACAGCTGTTATTCAAATAGCTTATTAGAATTTATTCTTCTTCGTCCTCGTCAATCTCCAATTCAAGACGTAATTTCTGTCTCAATTGGCGCACGTATGTTTCGTGAATGAATTTAAAGTAATTTTGTGTTGATTTAGCAATGCATTTTGTGTACAACTTCAAACGATGTTCGATGTGGTCGTTCAAACCTTCTACTAGATCTAATGCGTCGTCTAAGTTATTAACAGCCGCACGGATCACTTCATAGTGGTTTTCTAAGGAATAATCAACGGCTAATTTCCCTTTTTTCCCTTCATCTAAACAATCAAAGTACACTTCTTTCATATTGAAACCATCTAACTTTTTAGTGTCAATTAATTCCATTAAATGCTTAGGATACTCGAATTCAACCTCAAATTGAGCATCTTCAAATTCCGAAATCTTAGATTCTAAGAATCGATCTGGAAAGCGGAAAGCGTCATGCCAATTAATGTAATCTTGCCATATTCCGAATCGTCTAACATTGTTTCCTAAATCAATCACTTTAAAGCGATCTTTGTTTGGAAGCTTACGGGATCCTCGTCCAATCATCTGGTGATATAAGGTCAATGAACGCGTTGCACGATTTAAAATAATCGTTTGTACTGTAGGTTCATCAAATCCTGTTGTAAGAATACCAACCGATGTTAAAATTGCATCTGGAGTTTCCTTAAACCAAGACAAAACATCTTTTCTATCTTTCTCTGAAAAAGTGGAATCTAGGTGTCGGACTTTATACCCTCTCTTTTTAAATGTTTCTTCTACGCGAATTGAAGTTTCAATACCAGAGTTAAAAATTAATGTTTTTGTTCCAACGGCAATCTCTTCGTATGCAAACAATAGTTTCTCTTGCATGAAATAATTTCCATACACCACATCTGAAGAACTTACAGTAAAATCACCGTTTGAACCAATTTTCAAACCATGAAGATTCACATCATAGGTGTAAGTATCTGCATCTGCCAAATATCCATTTTCAATTAATGAAGAAATACTCTCACCAACTAATAACTTGTTGTAATTATCGTTTAATGGTAAAACTTTATTACTCGAAAGCGGCGTTGCGGTTACTCCAAGGATATTTGCTTGCGTATAGAATTGAAAAATCTTTCTAAAACTATTGTAATGTGCCTCATCGACGATGACTAAACCAATGTCCTCAACAAAATTTTCATTTTCTTGCAAGCGATTATTTAATGTTTCAACCATTGCAATGAAACAATCATAGTTTTCTTGATCCGGAATTGTTTTCACCTCCGAATTAATCACTTTATTGTTTACACTTATTTGAGTCAACTGCTTTGCAGTTTGTGTGGAAAGCTCAATTCGGTGAGTAAGAATCAACACTTTTTTCTTGCGTTGCTCTATATATCTTTTGGCGATTTCGGAAAAGATAACTGTTTTTCCTCCACCTGTAGGCAATTGATACAAAAGATTAAAGTTCTCTCCATTTTCTTCCAGTTCTTTAATAATTGTATTTACTGTGTTTTCTTGAAAAGGATATAACTTTTTCTTTTCTACTACAATCTCTGTTTCTGTCATTTCTATGCTAAAAAAGGGCTACAAAATTACCGTCTTTATTCGGTTTTAACAAAAATATCAGCATCTATTATTGTTTATTTTATTCGTATATTATGGCACTGTTATTTTTGCATGTAAATTCAGTCGATTATTGTTGCCTTTAATTTCTTCCTATATTCGGAATAAATACTGTTTTTATAAATAAATCCTTCATAAAAAGGCCCATTTTGAACAGGAAGTATCCACACCTCTCGCTCTTCAAACTTACTCATTATCACAGCCATTGATTCATTAATATAAATAACAGTTTTAGGCATTACCATTAATTCTTCGACACTAATAGAGGTGTACAAGCTTTTGTTGAAAATGATTTTTCTTACATCATCTAACCAAATTAATCCAATCAATTCTTTTTTATGATTGATTACCGGAAAAACGTTTTTTGTCGAATTAGAGATCGTTTGAACGAGTTGCCCCAACATCATTTCAGGATAAAGTATTGGAAAATCTTTGTCTAACAACTTTTCTAGGTGCATCGCAGAGATGGCGTTCAAATCTCTATTTTCAGTGAGTACTTCTCCTTTTTCGACGCCCGATTTAACATCCATCGAATACGGTTCAAAGTACTTTGAAATAGCAAAAGAGATAGATGAAACAATCATCAAAGGAACCATTAACTCATAGCCACCGGTAATTTCAGCTATCAAGAAAACGGCTGTCAATGGAGCATAATAAACTCCACTTAGAATTCCAGCCATTCCAACCAAAGTGAAATTATTTTCAGGTAAATTAGATTTAAAAAGGACATTGAACAGGCGGGAAAAGAAAAAACCTAAATAAGCTCCTACAAAAAGGGATGGAGCAAAATTCCCTCCATTTCCACCTCCCCCAATTGTCAATCCTGTTGCAATCGGTTTTAGAAAAATCAAAGCTCCAACAACAGCTAAAGAGAAATAAGGCAGGTAACGGTATTCTTGCAATACACTTCCTTCTAAGAGTTTTTCCGGTTGTTGTTCTGCTAAGGCTTTTATTCCCGCATAACCTTCTCCAAATAAAGATGGAAAAACAAGAATAATGATTCCTAAAAAGAGTCCTGCTACAATCGCTCTACTCCAAACCGTCCATTGTTTTTTTGACAACAAATGCTCTGTTTTAATGAAGACTCTTGCATGATAGACGGAAACCATTCCCGCAAAAACACCCATTAATACATAAAATGGAACATTTATATAATCAAATACCTGCGTTTTTGAAAAACTTAAAAGTACACTTTCATTCAAAATCACTTTAGAGACCAAAATTCCTGAAACTGCTGCAATGATAAGTGGAATAAAAGAAGAAATAGATGCATCAATCAACAGAACCTCTAATGCAAACAAAACACCTGCTATCGGCGCATTGAAAATGGAGGCTATTCCACCAGCAACTCCGCAAGCTAATAAAAGTGTTCGTTCTTTCGTATTTAATCTATAACGTCGTGCATAATTTGAACCGAAAGCAGCTCCCGTTACGACAATTGGTGCTTCCAATCCAGTTGATCCACCAAAACCCACAGTAATAGAACTGGTCATGATTTGATCGTACATTTGATTTTTCGGTAATATCCCTGAACGCTTTGCTAAAGCATAATGTACTTGTCCCAACCCTTTTTGTAATTTGCCTTTCAACAGTTTCTTAATCACTAAAACCGTAAGTAATAATCCTACACATGGCAAGGCTAAAAAAAAGAAACGCCATATAGAAACCTTTTCAAAGGTCACCATTTCAAAAATGAAATGAACAAAAAGCTTTAATACAACAGCTGCTAACCCTGCAGAAAGACCTACTAGAACACTAGATAACAATAAAAATTGTTTCTTGTTAAGACTGCGTTGTAACAACTCAATACCTACTCCTAAACGTTCAAAATATCGATATAACATGTTCAAAAAAGTAATCCTAAAAAGGATATAGATCAATTATTGTAGAGCGGTAAAGTGTTTTTGTCTGCTTAAAATTAAAACTTCTCAGGAAAAAAAATCTGCTTCTCCATTTTTTATTTAATAATTAACGTATTCAATTTCTCTCATTCTACATTATTCGAAGCTAAAACGAACCAAACATAAAAAAACACTTTTCTCCTGTTTTACAAAAAAAACATGAAGTTACCCTTCTGCTATTATTTGTTAAAAACAGATAGTGCTCCCTAAAAAAAACAAGGTTTTATTAATCTGTTTATTGTGCCTTTTGTATCTTTAGTCTAACACTTAATACATACCCCATTTTATTATCCCTTGTCAAAACCGTGTAGCAATGCAAACAATATTAGGAGCTAATGGACAGATTGCTGAAGAATTAGCAATTGAACTTTATAAAAATTACACAAAGAGAATTCGTTTAGTCAGTAGAAACCCTAAAAAAGTAAATGAAACAGATAGCCTTTTCCCTGCAAACCTAATGGATTACGAAGCTACAAGTCAAGCAGTTGAAGGAAGTCAAATCGTCTATTTAACTGTAGGGCTTCCTATGCATTCTGAAATGTGGGAAAATCAATTTCCAATTATTATGTACAATGTCATCGAAGCTTGTAAGAAACATGCCTGTAAATTGGTGTTTTTCGACAATACTTACATGTATGCAAAGGACTCAAAACCGCAAACAGAAGATAGTCACTTTGAGCCAACAGGAAGAAAATCGAAGGTACGAGCAACAATTGCAAATATGCTTTTAAAAGAAATTCAAGAAAAAAAGATTGAAGCAGTTATTTGTAGAGCTCCGGAATTTTATGGCCCTAGCAAAACACAAAGCATTACGAATACCATGATTTTTAACGCTATCAAAGAGGATAAAAAGCTGAAAATCCCATTGAAAAGTGACACAATACGTACATTAATCTGGACTCCAGATGCAAGTCGTGCTATGGCTTTGATTGGGAATACACATGAAGCCTATCAGCAAACGTGGCATTTACCTTGTCCAGATGGCGGAATCACTTATAAAGAAATGATTGATTTTTGCTCTAAAAAAGTTGGTAAAACATTTAAATACAAAATCATTAACTCCTTTGTTTTCAAAATCGGAAGTTGGTTTAACCCTCAAATAAAAGAACTACAAGAATTGTTACCTAGATATAGTTCTGACAATTTATTCCTTTCCGTTAAATTCAAAAAAAAATTTCCTTCCTTTAAAATAACAAGTTATGAAGAGGGGATTTCCATGTTACTAAATGAAGTAAAACCTTAATGGATGAACCTACCAACAAAACCGTTTTAGGTCATAAAAAAGTAAAAACAGCTTTGTTTTCAATCAAAATCAAGGTGAAAAAGCCGATTTTCTTGTTAATTTTGCGCCATAATTAAGAAAAATGGACGAAAAATTAAAAGGAGCTCTTTTGGTTTTCTGTGGCGCTGTCAGTTATGGAATTCTTGCTACCATCGTAAAATATGCCAACCTCCAACATATTCCAACTTCAATTTTAGTATTGTTTCAATTTGGATTCGGAATCCTTACTGTTGGTACTTTCATTTTAATTGGTCGAAAAAAGAATCCCATTTCAATTGGTTGGAAAGGCTTCGGTAAATTAGCATTGTTAGGAACAACTTACGGAATGACCAGTGTTTTCTACTATATGTCATTGGCATACATCCCAGTTACATTAGCTATTATCTTATTGATGCAATCCATATGGATTACCATACTGGTCGAATATATCATTGATAAAAATCCTATTAGCAAATTGAAGTTACTGGGAATTATCCTTGTGCTTGGTGGAACAGCCCTCGCTTCTGGAATTTTTGAAACGGAAATCATCTTAAATTGGAAAGGAATAGGCTTAGGAATGCTAGCTGCTTGTTCTTTTGCTTTGAGTATGACAACCGCAGGAAAAGTTGAAACAGGTGCTCACCATTTACAACGTGCTTTCTCTATGGTTTTTGGTGGAATGATTTTTATCTTCGCGTTTTGGAATGTTGAGTTGATTCAACAAGATTTTACTGCTCAAGCCATCAAAATTGGTGCATTATTAGCTCTTTTTGGTACCGTATTGCCTCCAATTCTCTTCAATTCTGGTTTTCCTAAGGTAGGAATTGGTGTCGGGTCTATCGTTGCAAGCGTGGAAATGCCTGTCTCAATTATGTCAGCATATATCATTCTTGGTGAACGCCTAAATCTTATGCAATGGGTAGGTGTTTTGATTATTTTGTTTTCTGTAGTTTTAGTAAATTTACCAAACATTAGGAAACAAAAATCTTCTACTCAACATGCAGAAAATCTATAAAACAGGAATTAGTTATTTCTTATTATTACTCTTAGGAATTCCATTTTTCATTTTTGCTTACGCTATTGTAACAAATGAAATGTCATCAAAAGAATTCCTACTAACTGCAGGATCTTATTCGCTCTTGTTCATCGGTATGTATGCCTTAATCAGTAGTTTCAGGTATCAAATCACAGAAGATGATCTTGTCATTAAAGGATTATTGATGAAAACCATCAAGATCAAATTAGAAACCATCAAAAAGGTGGAATACAGTAAAAACTATATCTCCTCTCCTGCGGGAAGCTTAAAACGTTTAGAAGTCTATTACAACAAATACGACAGCATCGTAATTTCTCCTAAAGACAGGAAGGCTTTTATTGATGAAATTGTCTCACGGAATTCTGGCATTGTAATTGTTAATAATTTGTGAATTTATCTATCACGAAATTGATAGTCAAACAAATTATATACATGAATCGTTTCCTTTTTTTCTTTTTATTGTTTCTCCCATTTGCCAATCATGCGCAAACGAAATGGATTGCACATAAACGCCACAGTGGGTCAGCACGTACTTTTTCAACCGTATATCAACAAGGTTCACACCATAGTAAACGATCAAATTTAGGTTTACCTGGAAATAGAGCAGTTGAAATACTAGATACTGTTTTTGCAATTAGTGCTACAGAAGTCGTTTTTAAAACTCGAATTTCGATTATGTGCCATCCTTTTAATATCGATTACAAAAGATTAAAACCTGAAGATTTCGAAACAAAAACCCATCATATAAAAAACGATCCAGTTTGGAATAATAGAAGTACTGTTTCAGAAGTAAAAGCACATGGTTTACCAACAAATGAATGGTATTTCTTCGCTAATCTATTTTCAGAGGCTGTATTTATTGGTTTCAAAAAAGAGAAATAGTCCGTGACGTATTGGAAAAACATTGGTTATGAAATTGGCTTACTCTACGCAGCATTAATAGCCCTATTCTTCCCGTTTTCATTTTATCTTTTTCCATTTCAAGAAAAAATAAGTGCCGTCCTATTCGAAGATCTTCTTCGTTATTTTGCTTCTTATTTCAATAAACTTCCGTTTACAAATCCTGAAATATCATCTGATTCAAGCAGCGCCTATTTGTTCTTTTTGTTTTTATTTATCACTACCTGTGTTTTGTATTGTATGCTTTCAAGTCTCGCTTTTTGGAAAAGAAACGCTACGAAAATACAAGCTGCACTACATGTCATGCTTTCGCTCTACCTTTCCCTTATTCTTTTTAGATATGGCATTGAAAAAGTAGGTGGAATACAATTTCCAATGCCGGAAGGAAACTTACTTTATACCCCACTCGGAAAACTAGATCATGACATTTTATATTGGTCCACAATAGCTATTCCCAATGGATATCAGTCGTTTTTAGGATGGATGGAAATCATTGCTTCTTTACTATTGTTATCTTACAGAACCAGAAATTTTGGTGTCTTATTGTCTATTGGCATTTTCATTCAAGTTGTAGCTATAAACTTCTGCTTTGATATCTCTGTAAAACTTTATTCATCGTTTTTGCTTTTTCTAAGTTTTCTGCTATTTGCTCCAATTTCGAAGGAGTTTTATGGTCTTTTCCTACAAGGAAAAACATTATCCTTAACGCAGATAAAATTCCCATTTCATCATCAAAAAAGAGCTTTTATTTACAAATGCCTGTTTGTTCTATTTTTTAGCATTGAAGCAATCGCTCCTATAAAACGAATAGTTTCCTATCCTCCAAAAGAATCCTTATTCGGTTCGTACGAAGTAACTTCTTCTACCCTTCCATTGCCCGAAGACGTGGTCTTAAAACGCATTTTTATTCACAGTGATCATTTTCTAATTTTCCAATATTCAGACGACAATACCGAAGACTTTTTCATCAAAATTGGGACGAAAGATTTAGAAGTGCACGCTTACGAAAATCGAATTTTCTACGTGGAGTATGAACTCTCAAAAGACGGAAAATCTTTGGAGCTACGTGCAAAAGATCAAGCTTGGGTCATTCGTTGCTTGTCAATTCCTTGGAAAGAACTTCCACTATTAAACCCCTCATTTCACTGGACAGTAGACGGTATTCAAGAATAATATATTTTATCTCCAAAATCCGTTTCATTACTTCTATTTATTGTTCGATAAACTCCCGTTTTCAACCGGAAAACCGCGTTAGGGATAGCAGCGGCATCCTTTTTTAACGAAGTGAAAAAGATAAAGCGGAAAGCCCGACCCCAGACAAAAAAGATCAATTAGAGGAATATATTCTTTAGGATTAAGGGAAATAACATAAAAAAAATCGTCTGGGGAAACGCCCAAACGATTACATTGCATTTTTGAAAATAAATCCCACTATTTACCTGGATAAATTCATTTCATAATCATGTGAACCCACCCCTCAACGCCACGACAAACGTACTCAATTCCTATGGCAATAACAATGAAACCAATGATTCTAGAAACAGCGTTAATCCCTGACGCACCAAGGCCTTTAACGATAAATGGCGCCGAACGAAGAATAAAGAAAACGCTCAAACTCAAGGCTAAAACGGCTGCCAAAATCATGGTAATTTCTTCCCAACCAACATAGGTTTTTCGCAAGGTAATCAACAAGGAAATCGAACCCGGACCAGCTAACATGGGAATCGCCAAAGGGGTCAAGGAAATGGCATTTCGCTGTTGCAAATCCGCTTGAACACTCTGTTTTTTCATTCCTTTGTGCTTGGTAAAAGAACCGGTCAACAAGGCAAATCCTGAGGAAGTAATGATCAATCCACCCGCAATTCGAAGGGAATCAAGGGAAATGTTGAAAAATGCCAACACATAACTACCTGCGAAAAAGGAAATAATCAGAATAATAAACACGTTGATTGAGGTCATTAAACTTGTCCGATTTCGGCTCTGAGGACTATCATTGGCGGTTAATCCAACAAAAACAGGAACCGTTCCCAAGGGGTTTATTACCGAAAAAAGTGCGGCAAAAACACTGATAAAAATTTCCATTTTGTTTCTTTTTTTGCAAAGGTCATTTTAGCATGTTACCTTCATGTTAAGGAAACATTAAGCAATACGAAATGCCCAAATTTTAGCAGTTTTTAGCAAAAAAAAGCCCCGAACACTGCAGCTCGAGACTTTCCTTTTGGTTTAGAAAAATATTGTTGAATGAGGGAAACTATTTAGGAACCGAAGTATACCTCAAATACGGTTTTACGGTTTCAAATTCTCCAAATAATGCGGTTGCTTCTTCGTCTGTTAATGTCGGTACAACAATCGCTTTTTCACCAACTTTCCAATCTGCCGGCGTCGCCAATTTGTACTCTGATGTCAACTGTAAACTGTCGATTACACGTAGCACTTCATCAAAATTACGTCCTGTTGAAGAAGGATAAGTAATCATTAATTTCACTTTTTTATCGGGATCTATCACGAACAAACTTCGTACTGTCAACGTTGCATTTGCATTTGGGTGAATCATGTCATAAAGTGTAGAAATATTACGGTTTTCATCCGCTAAAATTGGAAAATCTACTGTGCACGCCTGTGTTTCTTCAATATCTTTAATCCAAGATCTATGGCTATCTGCATCATCAACCGATACCGCCAACGCTTTCACATTTCTCTTTTCAAACTCTCCCTTCAACTTCGCTGTACGTCCTAATTCTGTTGTACAAACGGGCGTAAAATCCGCTGGATGACTAAACAAAACGCCCCAACTGTCTCCTAAATAGGAATGAAAATCAATTGTTCCTACACTAGAATCTGCTGTAAAATTAGGTGCTATATCGCCAATACGTAAACTCATAATCTGCTTTTTAAATTAATACCTCACAAATTTAATGAAGATTAATTATACTTCACAATTTAAGTGGACTTTTATTTCCTAAAAACTTTCTACATTTGTTTTCGAACTCGAATTTTATGTTGTCTCAAAAAGCAAAATACGCACTTAAAGCCCTCGCATACTTGGCTCAAAATGGTCAGAATGGTCCAGTGTTGATGTCAATAATTTCGACTGAAAAAAATATTCCCATTCGTTTTTTGGAGAACATCTTTCACGAATTAAAAAAAGAGGGATATTTAATTTCTTACCGAGGTCGTCAAGGTGGATACGCGCTTGCTAAGCCCGCCAACGAGATTACAGCAGCTCAGATTTTGCGTGTGGTTAGTGGCCCGATAGCCCTTCTACCCTGTGCTAGCATTAACTTTTACCGTTCGTGCGACGACTGTCACGAAGGTACTTGTGGCTTGCGAAAATTGGTTACAGAAACACGTGATGCAGTTTTAAAAATCATGGAAAATCGTACTTTAAATGATTTAATTGACCAGGCTTTTTAGTGAAATAAAGGAAATTATTAATGCGTTTTTTTGGCCGTTGCGTCACCGCACACAAATCAACACACCGCCGGGCTATCCGCACTACATGGTAGTTTGCTCCTATCCCTAACGGAAAAAGAGGCTTTCGCCTCTTCTCTATTCTTCACTGTCCAACACATATATCTCTTTACCTTCAAACCACAAAGAAGAATCCTTAGGTTTAAAAACATAATTTTCAAATGCAAAATTCCCTTCTGTATTTTTAGATAAAATCAACGTTTTTTCAGCATGATTAGGAATAAACAATTCAGCCTTCGTTTTTGTTTGATTTAACAGCACGAAAGCACTAATAACGGGTTGTTCCTCTTCTAAATAAAGTGGATTTAAACGTGTCGCTACTTCAAACAAACGCACACAATCCTGACGCAATTCACTCCATGATTCTCCAGCCGATGCTTTACATCCGTTTTCTGATAAATCATCTCCCACCATCTCTGGCGTTTGCTCTTCCTCCAGCTCATTTGGTACGGTAGAATTACAACCAACCAACAACAAAAATCCAAAACCAACAAATAACAATTTCTCTTTCATAAGACACGATTTAACCTTATGAAAATACGTAAAAAAAAAGTATCTATTTCACTTCCTTGAAAATATTTTTTAACACTTTTATTTCTCCTTTTTTTACTAGAAATAGATTAAGAATGAACGCTTTTTTATAAAAAAAATAAGGCAAACTACTACCTGATGCTCAATGTCTTAGAACAGGCTCAACCTATCGGACAAAAACTATCTATTTGAAAATCAATATAAATTCGCTATATTTGTAAAAATCACGAGGGAAATATCAAGGTTTAACGCCTTATCAATTTACAGTAATTCAGAAATACATTTCAGTTTCTGGTTTCCCTCCAGCGGAGCATGCAATTTGTGTTTCGTGTCACATATTATTTGATTCTCAATTTTTAGAGAATCTCTGAATCTAGCGATTCGATTTTATTGAAATATAAACCTCTTCATCTTTGAATAGATGAGGAAAAAAAACGTATTAAAATGAATAATTTTAAAGTGGGTATTATTGGTGCGGGCCCAAGTGGTTTGGCTATGTTAAGAGCATTTGAATCTGAACAGAAAAAAGGTAATCCCATTCCAGAAATCAAATGTTACGAAAAACAAGATAATTGGGGCGGTATGTGGAACTACACCTGGCGCACTGGTGTGGGTAAATATGGTGAACCTCTGCACGGAAGTATGTACAAATATTTGTGGTCTAATGGTCCAAAGGAATGTTTGGAATTTTCTGACTATACCTTTATGGAACATTTTGGTCAACCTATTTCATCTTACCCTCCGCGCGAAGTTCTATTCGACTATATCCAAGGGCGAATTAAACAAAGTAATGCCAGAAAGTTCATTCAATTTAATACGGTAGCGCGTTGGGTTGACTTTTTAGAAGACAAACAACAGTTCCGTGTGGTTTTTGACGATTTGGTGAAAAATGAAACCTTTGAAGAATTTTTTGATTATCTGGTTGTAGGAACTGGACACTTCTCTACTCCAAACTTACCTTATTTTAAAGGAATTGATGATTTCCCCGGAGCAGTTATGCATGCGCATGATTTTAGAGGAGCCGATCAATTCATTAATCAAAAAGTATTGTTAATCGGAAGTAGTTATTCCGCAGAAGACATCGGTGTACAATGTTACAAACATGGCAGTAAAGATGTAGTTATTTCCTACCGATCCAATCCAATTGGTTCAAAATGGCCAGAAGGTATTAAAGAAAAACCATTGGTAACTCACTTCGAGGGAAATACTGCATTCTTCAAAGACGGAACGACAGAAGATTTTGATGCAGTAATCTTATGTACAGGATATCAACACAAATTCCCTTTCTTGCCTGATAATTTGCGGTTAAAAACAAAAAATTGCTTGTATCCTGATAACTTATATAAAGGTGTGGTGTTCAATGAAAACGAAAAGTTAATCTTCTTAGGAATGCAAGATCAGTATTACACATTCAATATGTTCGATACACAAGCATGGTTCGCACGTGACTATATGCTAGGACGTATTGCTTTACCTGGAAAAGAAGAAAGAACTGCAGACATCAATCATTGGGTGAAACTAGAGAAAGAAACAAAAACGGGTGAAGATCATGTTGATTTCCAAACGAATTATATAAAAGATTTAATTCACCAAACAGATTACCCTTCCTTCAATCTAGATCATGTGGCAGATATGTTTAAAAGCTGGTTGAAAGACAAAGAAGAAAACATTCTGAATTATAGAGATAAAGTTTATACTTCTGTCATGAATAATACAAAAGCAGAAACTCATCACACTCCTTGGATGGAAGAACTAGACGATAGCTTAGAACGCTATCTGGAAGAGGTTGAGGCGAACGAAGAAGAATTAAGTAAAGAAAACTATTACTAATGATTATAAAGAAGGAGCATTGTCAATGCTCCTTCTTTATAATATCCCTTTTCTACTATCTTTTTATTCCACGAAGTATTTGCTCTCCATTTGAAAATTGAAAATTAAAAAAGTAAACACCCGTAGCTAAGTCCCTAAGGTCAAATTCGGTTACCTTACCTTCTAATTCTTTCATCTTATTTCCTAACGCATCAATAATTATCAAGCGTTCAAATGGTTCTGCTGTTTGCACATGTATCATCGTATTAAACGGATTGGGATAAAAATGCACTTTTTCTTTATCTAGTTGTTCCACGCCTAAATACAAATGAATCATAACAGGTAAAAAGGTTTCACTTTCACAACCGTCTAAAGTTTGTGTCGCAAAATAAACTTGTCCATTGATCAATACAGTTTGTGCATCCAACAGTGTTGTTTTAGCTTGATCAGAATACCACAAGATATTCTCCCCAACAATTTCTATATCTCCTAATGTTGATCCCTCTGTCAAGGTTTGATGTCTTTCACCTGAAGGTGCAGGTGTTAAACAGCCTTCTTCTTTCAATCGCAAAATATAATCGCGTATTTCTCCTTCGGAAAAATACGAACATGCATTAGAAGCATACATTTCTGTCGATAATTGATGTGTACGAATACGCAAGCTAACAGGTCCTGTAACGGCCTCTTCTGGAATATGAATGGTATAACTCCCCGCCGTATGAACACTCTCAACTAAGGGAATGGATTCCGAAACTTCGAAAATGCCATTTCCATTCCAATCTATCCAAACTTTATAGAAACCAGTTGTATTTAATAGAACACGAAGATCATACTCCTCTCCTTTTACTAAAGTAGCTGTTTTACCCACTTCCTCTGGAAAAGAGCGGTAAAAATCAAGAGGTGTTGTTTCTTCCTCATGTAAAAAAGGACTAGAAGAAATGGCTACATATTCCATGAAAGGACTTCCATCCCCTCCTAAATTAGCTGTACAATCCGTTGGTACAGCAGGTGTTTCTACTACTTTCATTTTGTCTATCCCCCAATACAACAAGTAGATGGTTCCCGTTTTTAAAGGGGAAACATAAACAAATCGAATTTTCACAGTTGAAAAGCCAATCAATAAATCTGGCGAAATTTCAGTTTCAAAAGTGAGGCAAGTTTGTGAAGCAATTAAGTTTTGTAAGTCAATTTCTTGATGTCGTTGCCATGTACTCGCATTTCCTTCCGCATATTCCATGAATAATCGAGGTTTCTGAAAGGTAGAATTAACACCTAAAGCGTGGTACAAATCCTTAATTCCGTATTGCATACGAATGTTTAAGTTTCCTCCTTGATAGTTTTGCGCTGGTAAAGTCAGTGAATATGCATGTTCCTCCAAAATAATAGGACAATTAAGCGCCTTTTCTTGACAATGGGGATGAATCTGCGCATCTGACATTTCAAAATCTCCGTCAAAAATCCAATCATTTGGAAACGGATCTGTATTGAAATCCAAATCGATTTGGGAGAAACCCAAATTGGAAAGCAACAAAACCAAGACAATAGTAATTTTTCTCATCGTTTTTTCTACAAAAATCGTCGGTACATTTAGGGCAAACAAATAAAAGCGTGAATCTTGAAACTATTGGATTGAAAAATGAAATCAACAAACCTTTTTCCAATGGTAAACACATACTTTACAAATGAAATACGACAATAAATATTAAGAATCCTTATCGTTTAAGATGGTAAAAATCCTTTTTTTCACTTCAATTTCTTTCGTAAATCAACGTTGATTTTGTACCTTTAAAACAAAAAAAAAGAAATGGCAAACGCTTATATTCAGGACCAAACATACACCGT
The DNA here is from genome assembly GCA_030150045.1 of Taishania sp. Taxonomy (GTDB): domain Bacteria; phylum Bacteroidota; class Bacteroidia; order Flavobacteriales_D; family Crocinitomicaceae; genus Taishania. The sequence continues at coordinate 55,821 of JASLGM010000045.1, read as the reverse complement.
AAAAAACACGAAAGAACTTCCATTTGGAGAATACGATAACTGCACTTTTTCAGGTCTTAACTTTAGTGGTTTAGATATTAGTCAATATATTTTCAACGATTGTGAATTTAACAGTTGTAACTTCTCTAACGTGAAAATGCAGCAAACTGCCCTACGAAATGTTTCTTTTTCAGAATGCAAAATCCAAGGGATTCTTTTTGATGAATGCAATCCATTTGGAATGGGGCTTACGTTTACCGATTGCAGGGTCAACAATTCAACGTTTACAGGATTACATTTGCCCAAAACACGTTTTATTAATTGTGAAATCATAGAATGTGACTTTGCTGGCTGCAACCTTTCCGAGGCGCTCTTTCAACATTGTCAACTGCCAGACACCACTTTTGATCGTTCCAACCTTGAGAAAGCCGATTTTAGAACGGCACGTAACTTCCGTATCGATCCAGAAAAGAATAAAATCAGAAAAGCTCGATTTTCACGCAGTGAGTTGGCAGGCTTATTGCAAAAATATTTCTTGCAAATCGAAGATTAAACCAGTTCAAAATACCACTCATTTCAAACCACTTAATAAAAACACTTTCCCTTTTTTAAAATTTGGAACAGTAATTGCCATTGCTCTAGTGCATTTAAACTTTTGTTTATGAAAATCGAATTTCAAAATATTTTACCCGATCCTTTAAAAGACTATCCGCATGCGGAAAATAGTATTTGGGGAAATCATATCGTTATAGAAAATGGGCAAAAAGTAATGCTAAACGCCTCAAGTGGAAAAGGAAAAACAACGTTTACGCATTTGTTGTATGGCTTGCGCCAAGACTATAGCGGAACATTAATGTTAAATGGAAAAGACCAAACTTCTTTTTCACCAAACGATTGGGCACTTTTTCGTCAAAAGGAAATGAGCGTGGTTTTTCAAGACTTACAGTTATTTCCGAATTTGAGCGTAGAAGAAAACCTTCAAGTTAAAAACCAGCTCACAAATACGTTTACAAACGTACAAATGCAAAGTATGTTGGAACAACTTGGAATTGGAAATAAATGGAAAGATCAAATGGCAACTTTGTCTATGGGGCAACAACAACGTGTCGCAATTGTTCGAGCGTTATGTCAACCGTTTTCCCTATTGCTGATGGATGAACCTTTTTCTCATTTAGACAAAGAGAATGCACAATTGTGCTTAGCACTCATTGACGAACGTTGTCAAAAAATCGGTGCTGGTTTTATCCTTACATCGCTTGGGGAAAATCATCAATTTCAATATGACACCACTTTATTCTTATAGCCATGTTACGTAAAATATTGTTCCAACAACAAGATAAAAAGCAACTGTACATTGCGCTTTTTGGTGCACTTCTAGGATTCACATTCTTAATTGCATCTGTACACTATTTGGTCAAAGTCAATGATTATGGAAAAGAATCCGATATGTTAGGAGCTAACACCATCATTGCACAGAAAAAAGTAGACGCAGGCATTCTCATCGGTTTAGGAAAAACAGATTTCAGTGCTTCGGAAATTGAAAATTTAAAGAAGGAATCATTTATTGATGATGTGGACCCTATTTTGTCCAACAACTTTGATGTTTCCTTTCAGACAAATGATAAACAAGTGCCTTACTTCCGTACAGATATTTTTGTACAAACCATAAATCCTGAATTTTTAGATGTTAAGTCTGATCGTTGGAAATGGAAAGAAGGAGACAATTTTGTCCCAATTATACTTCCGCGCGATTTCTTGATGATGATGAATACCTATATGGCTTCATTAAAAATCCCACCCATTTCAGAACAATTGGCTATGGAAGTCAATTTCCAATTTATGCTGAAAAAAGGAGATAAAAAAGAATACTTTGATTCAAAAGTAGTGGGTTTCACCAACGAAATAGGTTCTGTTTTAGTACCTAAAGAATTTATGGATTACGGAAATATCCAGTATCAAAAAGCAGAGAAAATGGAAATCACGCAATTGGCCATTCGCAGTAAAGAAGGTGCTTTTGGTGAATTAGAAAAATTCATGGACGAACACGGTTGGGAATCTAAAAATTCGCAATTGATTATCGGGCGATTGAAAAGTATAGTAAATATCTTATTAAGTATCATTTTAACCATTTCTTCCATTGCCGTATTGTCTTCGTGCTTGGTGCTGCTGCAATATGCACAATTACTGATTTCAAGAAATGCTTATGCCATCCGTACACTTTTGCGAATGGGCTATACTCCTGCAACCGTTATCAAACAATTTCAACGCTATTTCATTCGCTTATTCGGCGTGACCACCCTTTTAGCTTATGCTCTTTTCACCCTTGTAAAATGGTTCATCGATCAAACATTGAGTGACTCAGGTTTGGTCTTAAACACCAGTCACACCGTATTAGCACCTTTACTTATTATCTTAACCTTTGTGTTGTTTTCATTCCTCAGTTATTGGAATGCAAAAAAGCAGATTTTTAAAGAATATTAAGGATTGTACGTTAAACAATTGTTAATTTAGTAACCGCAAAAGGAAAGAAAACGTCCTTTATAATGAACTATAGATAAACACTATGAAAAAAATAGTAAGCCTTATTGTTTTACTTGCCTTCACGCAATTGGGGTGGGCACAAAAAATGCGTCTAAAAGTAACCGACGCTAAAGATACTACCGTATTCTTGGTTAAATATACCGGCACAAAATTGTTCTACACCGACACAGCAGAAATGAAAAAAGGAGTTGTAGAATTCAATGGTGCTAAACACACTCCTGGAATGTTTGCCCTTCTTATGCCAGGTCAGAAATATTTCGAATTCTTGTACAACAACGAAGAAGTTAGCATCGAAACGTTTGGTCCTAAATATGGTGAAAACATGAAAGTGTTAAAATCGGAGGACAACAAGTTTTTAAAAAGCTATTCGGCAAAACTGAACGAGCAACGTGTAAAGCAAACCGCATTGATTGAAAAACGCGATGCCTTAGCAAAAGACAGCAAAGAATATGCAGAAGTTCAAAAACAAGTGGATGCGGTTAATACCGAAACAATGGTTTACCAAAAACAATTTGCAGAAGATCATAAAAACCTATTGGTAGGAAAAATGATCAATTTGACCATGGATAATGAAATTCCGGAGCCACCTGCAAACATGACAGAAGAACAAAAACAACAGTTCCGTTATTTACATTACCGAGATCATTATTTTGATAAGTTTGATTTCTCTAACAACGCATTGGTACACACCCCTATTTTTGGAACACGCATGGAAACCTTCTTTTCCAACAAAATGTTGATTCAACACTGGGATACTATTTTGTACCAAGCCTACAAATTGATCGACCGCATGGATCCAAAAAGCAAAGCATGGGAATTTACAGTACAATATGTAACCAGCACTTTTGGAAAAAGCCAAATCATGGGAATGGACAAAGTATACACCATGATGGCCGATAAATACTATTGCACAAAAGACGCCAACGGAAATTCTTTAGCACACTGGATGACCAAAGAAAAACTAGATGAATTGTGTGAGAAAATAAACGTACAAAAGAATTTAGTCATCGGAGCCAAAGCACCGAACTTAATTTTACCAGACACTACAGATGTAGCATGGAATAAATTGAATTACATCGATATGTATAAGCTAAATGCGGACTACACCATTCTCTATTTCTGGGATCCAGAATGCGGACACTGTAAAAAGATTTCTCCAAAATTGGCTCAATTGTACAACCAAAAACTGTCAAGCAGAAACGTACAAGTGTACGCTATTGGAAAAGGAAGTGGTGACGAATATAAAAAATGGAAAGACGCCATTAAACGCTATGAAATGTCACAATTTAAAAACGTTGCGGTAACAGAAACCCTTTTAAAGAAAGCAAAGTCAGAAGTATGGGAAGTTGTTCCTAAATATACAAATGGTGAATCCTTGAATTATCACATTACGTATGACATCTATTCTTCTCCTCAAATTTTCTTGTTAGACAAAGACAAAAAAATGGTAGCTAAACGCATTTCTGTTTCTCAATTAGAGGACATTTTAGACAAATTACAAGACAAAGCAAACGCTCCAAAATTGTTTCCACACGAAGACGAAGACGACCAACATATGAAATAAACTTTCCTTTTTTGAAGTTATTAACAAGGCACTTGAATAAAGTGCCTTTTTTGTTGATAATTCCTTTGCAATTACTTAACATCTAAATATTAAAATGGTTGTACATTTGCAAAATAAATATCAATTTAATATTTAAGATGAAAAAATTATTACTCGCATTATTTGCTCTTCCTCTATTCACGTTTGGGCAAGTAACGACTACCATTGATTTTGACACAAACTCTAAGTGGACGACATCAGGAACAGGGTATGGAAACCACTCTTACAATGATGGTTTATTTAGAATGACTTCTGTTAATATTTTTAAAGAAAATAATGCGCCAACAGGAGGCTATCCTGCTTATTTTGGTACTTCTGCAATTCGCTTGAGACACAATCAAGAATCAAGTGTGAATATCACAATTACTTCTAATGGTGTTTCTACATTTAGTTTTAAAGTGCGTGGTTGGGCACTACCGAATCCAAAAGTCAAAGTATCTTATTCAATTGATGGTACAACATTTGTTCCTTTAACACCAATAAACAATGCTTTTTTAGGTGGATCGAATGAATGGAAAGTTTATACTGGAGAAATCAACTCAGATAATAACAACATTATTATTAAGCTTGAAAAAGATGGAGTAACATCTAACGAAAGAGCCATGATTGATGATTTCACATGGACTGAATATGTTGAACCTGCACCAGCATGTTCGTTTGCTCTTGCAGGTTTAACGGCGATTACGTGTGATGACAATGGAACGCCAACAGTAGAAAATGACGATAAAATCAAATTTTCTTTAAACCCAACAGCAACAAACAACGCAACAGCATATAACGTTACCGTTCCTGTGGGATATACCGTAACACCAACAACAGCAAACTTTGGTGCGGCGACAGAATTTACTTTGACACACGCAAACGGTGCAGCAGGTAATGGAGACGTTATTGTTACATTAACTGACGCTACAACAGCAACGTGTACGTTAGACGTTACCGTTACAGATCCAGGAATTTGTTCAGTGGCGACAGTATGTACCATCAACAATGCACAATTATCAGGAATAACTTGTGATAACAACGGAACACCAATCGTAGAAAACGATGACAACATCAAATTCACGTTAAATCCTTTAGCTTCTGTTCACGCAACTACTTATAACGTTACTGTTCCAACTGGATATACAGTAACACCTACATCTGCAAACTACGGTGCAGCAACAGAATTTACTTTGACACACGCAAACGGTGCAGCAGGAAGCGGAGACGTTCTTGTTACATTAACAGATGCTACAGATACAGATTGTACATTAGATGTTACAGTAGCTGATCCAGGAATTTGTTCAAATGCTACACCAACATTAGCCTCTTCAGTAGCAACAATTACAGCTTGGTCTTACTTATTAGGAACAACGCCTACCGTAGCTAACTTTACATTCAATGGTAATGCTTTAAATAGTGATGTAACAGTTACTGCTCCAGCTGAATTTGAAATTTCAAAAGACAATGTAACATTCGAAGGTACATTAACATACGTATTGGGTAGCCAAACAGCTATGGTAGATTCAATTGTTTACGTTCGTCCGGCAGCAACGTCAACAGGAACATTTACAGGAAACATTACACTTGCTACAACAGGTGCAACAACAGTAGAAGTAGCAGTTTCTGCAACAGTTACTGGATATACAGTAATGACTATTCCTGTAGCAACAGAAAAAAACCAAGACAACCTATCCTCTAAAAAAGGCCAATTGGCAATTGTAGAAGGAGTTATACATTGTATGGACTTTAAAGCAGGTGCAGGATACAACATGACGATCTTAGACCCATTAGGAAATGGAATCTATGTTTTCAAAAATAGAGACATCGTTGGGTATGCTAATCCAGTTGCTGGAGAGAAAATCAAAGTTTACGGAAAAATTGACCAGTTCAACGGTTTGATCCAAATTGCAGCAGATACAATCATCGTTCTTTCTACAGGTGAGGCAACATTAAGCCCTACACTTTTAACAACGGACATGAATTACGACAATACCGTAAACAAATTGATCCGTATCGAAGGTTTAACACTACCTTCAGGAATAACGAACTGGCCAACAAACGGAAATATCAATGCAACAGCAGGTACAAAAACATACTCAATCCGTATTACACCAGCTTCAGATTTATCAGGAGCAGCAATTCCAGAAGGTCCATTTAACGTAGAAGGAATAGGAACAATCTATAAAACTAGTGCTCCTTTCAATTCAGGTTTCCAAATTTTACCTTGTGGTTCAGATGGTATTTCACTTGTTCCAGCTTGTGATCCTCTTTCTGATTCAATCATCTTTAACCAATCAAATCTTACGTTAACTCCATTTGAAGCAGCTGATCCAGATATTACTTACATTTGGGGACAATGTGTTCCAGATCTAGGAATAGTTGATTTCATGGGTGCTGGTTCTACAAACAGAGTATTCAACGTATCGGAAGAAGGTGTTTACACAGTTAAACTAATCAGAGAAGGATGTGCTCCTGTAGTAGCTGAATGTTTAGAAGTAGTTTTCCTTTCTACATCAAATGTATTGGCTAACGCAACTAAAGTTTACCCTAACCCGTTCAATACTTCATTGACAATCGTTAGCGAAAAAGCGGTTGCTTATAACGTAATTGACATTCAAGGAAAAACAATCGTGTCTACTTCAGCATTGAATAACACGACAACCATCAACACAGCGGATTGGACGCAAGGTGTTTACTTCATCGAATTTGCAGGTGCAAATGGTGAAAAACACACAGTGAAAATGGTGAAATAATTTCATCTTATTGATATGGAAAACGCCTTGGCAATTTGTCAAGGCGTTTTTTTTGTGCGCTATTTTCTGAAATGTAAGGTTCAAAACTTTTCTCTATTTTCTTATACAGATAGCTTGTTTACTCATTTAGCACCTTATCCGTCTACAGGCTTTAGTGCCTTTTGTGGCATCACCACCTTGCCAAAAACGGCGCTGCGTCGCTCCCAAGGTCGCGCGCAGCGCCGTGCAAGTGGGTGTGCCACTTCCGTCAGCTATCGCCTTTCGCCGGGGTGTGGGTTTCACGTTTGAATAAAAGTGTTTTCTATACACCTTGTTATCCCGTAAACCCCGCGTTAGGGATTGCAGTGGATAGCTCTTTGTTTCTCCCAATGTAATGGGAAGAAACAAAGACTATGAACGAAAAGCCCGGTTCCTCCCTCCCCAAAGAATTTGGGAGAGGGAGGAAAACGCCCAAATCTTTTTTATAAAAAAAAATGTCCCTCCAAACGGAGAAACACTTCAATATTAAGGGAAATAAATAGATCCTAAATCTGGAATTACATTTTATTCGGAACGTTGATTCCAAGCACCTTCATTGCCGATTTTATCACCTCTCCGATAGCCTTAGAAAGCGCCAAACGCATCTGTTTGATCGACTCCACCTCTTCGGAAAGAATGTAAACCGATTGGTAGTAAGTGTTGTACTGTTTCACCAATTCGTAGATGTAATTTGCAATGACAGAAGGCGCATAATTAGTTGCCGCATCTTGAATCGCCGCTGGAAATTCAGTCAAAGTTTTCACCAATTCCTTTTCCAAATCGTTCAATTCCACGTCCGTAGAGAGCGTAATTTCACCTTCGTATTTAGACAAAAGCGATTGGATACGAGCGTGCGTATATTGAATAAATGGCGCTGTATGTCCGTTTAATTCAATGGATTCTGCGGGATTAAATTTCATGCGTTTTTTCGGATCCACCTTCAATAAGAAGTACTTCAATCCGCCTAAACCAATCATTTCAAACAATTGTTGAATCTCATTCTCAGACATCCCTTCCAAGTGCCCACGCTGACGTGTCATTGCCTCCGCATCACGGATTACCTCTTCCATCAAGTCGTCTGCATCTACTACCGTTCCTTCACGCGATTTCATTTTACCATGTGGTAAATCGACCATTCCGTATGAAAGGTGGAAGCAGTTTTCAGCCCATGCATATCCCATTTTTTTCAAAATCAGGAAAAGCACTTTGAAATGATAATCTTGCTCATTCCCCACGGTGTATACGATTCCGGAAAGGTCAGGATAATCTTTGAAACGATCAACAGCCGTTCCGATGTCTTGCGTAATGTAAACAGAAGTTCCGTCGCTTCTCAGCACCAATTTCTCGTCCAATCCGTCTTCGGTCAAATCAATCCAAATGGATTTATCTTCTTTTTGGTAGAAAACGCCTTTACTAAGTCCTTCCATCACGATGTCTTTCCCCAAAAGGAAGGTGTCGGATTCGTAATATAATTTATCAAAATCAACGCCCATTCGTGCGTATGTTTTCTCAAATCCTTGGTACACCCAACCGTTCATAGTTGTCCAAAGCAAATAGGTTTGTGGATCTCTGGCTTCCCATTTCACCAACATTTCTTTTGCATCTCTCATCAAAGACGTGCTGTTCTTTGCTAAATCTTTGATTAAAAAATCAACAGCGTCAACACCATTTTCGTCTTTTCCTTCTTTTGAAGCTTGTAACTTTTGGTATTCCGCCACTACTTTCGGAGCGTAATCAGAAATATTTCCGTTTTCCCAATCCGTCAAGATGGCTCTTGCTTCGGCATTATTTTCACGGTCAAAAGCGACATAGTAACGTCCGACCAATTTATCGCCTTTAAGGTTTGTATTTTGTGGAGTTTCTCTTTCACCTTGCTCATTCAACGGAGAAAATCTTTCCCACGCCAACATGGATTTACAAATATGAATTCCGCGGTCGTTAATGATTTGGGTTTTCACGACTTTGTGCCCGTTTGCTTTTAAAATCTCTGCTACGGAATATCCCAAGAAGTTGTTTCTTAAGTGTCCAAGGTGCAAAGGTTTATTGGTATTTGGGGAAGAGTATTCCACCATCACCGCAGGTTTAGAGTTTTCGGGAGCAAAACCGTAAGCTTTCGTTTGCGTAATGTGCTTCAACTGTGCTTTCCAAAAATCATTTGCAATAGACAGATTTAAAAACCCGTTTATCACTTCAAATTTGGAAATATCGGAACAGTTTTCCACCAAGAAAGCACCTAATTTGTTTCCTGCTTCTACCGGGCTACAGCGCAATATTTTCACAAATGGGAACACAACTAAAGTCAAATCTCCTTCTACTTCTTTCCTTGTTTTTTGGAATTGAATAAGAGATTCGTCTATCGCCTGTCCGAATAAATTTTCGGAATGATCTAGGATTAATTGTTTTATTTTATTTTCCATTTGTTATATATTGTCTGCTTATTATTTTTTTAAGGATTCGATAACGTCTTCCAATACGGACAAACTTACCTCTGCCATTTTATTCTTTTTTTCGTCCAAACACGGATTTATTTCTACCATTTCAAAACATCCAAAATTAGGTAGCTTCACTACGCATTGAATCAGTGCTTTTGCCTCGTCAATGAATAAACCATTTTCTACCGGCGTTCCTGTTCCGTAACTAGTTTCCTTCGGATCCATAGAATCTACGTCAAAGGATATGTAAATCAAATCGCATGCCGCTAATTTCTCCACAACTTCTTTGCAAATTGCTTCTATTCCTTTCTCTCGGATTTCTGCTACTTTAATGGAGCGAATATTCAACGCTTCAATAGCATGATCTTCTTCTGGTTCGGTATCTCTAACCGCTACATAGATTAAATCATCAGTAGCCATTTTCGCGCCTTTCCCTCCTATTGCTTTCAGTTCTTCCCACCGTTCCTTAGTTACTTCATCTAGTTGGTTGCGTTGGCAATCCAAATTATCGATATTAAGAGCTGCAGCCACGGGCATTCCGTGAATATTTCCAGAAGGAGTGGTGTAAGGTGTGTGAATGTCACCGTGAGCATCGATCCAAAGAACACCTATTCTTTTGTTAGGATAAGCAGCTTTTAATCCAGCAATGGTCCCACCTGCTGAGCCGTGATCTCCTGCCAAAACAATTGGCAATTGATTTTCTTCGGCACAATGTACCAAGGCTTTTTCTAAGTTTTTATACACTTGAATAGTTCCTTCAATGTATTTTGCGAAAGGAAGATTTGGAGCTTGATCTAAAAGCGCATTGCTGTCTTCTAGTTCGTAGCTTGGGTAATCTCCAAACAGGGTTTTCCCTTGACTTCTCGCAGCCACTTTCACGGCTTCAGGTCCAAGGGATGCTCCTCTTGTTCCTGCTGTAATTTCGGATTTGTTGATAATAAATTTTATCTTACTTTCCATATATTTTCGATAATAACTACTGTTTCTTATTGGGGTTTATCTGCTATTTCTTGCTTTTAGAAAACATTTTTTGAAGTCCAAAAAGCAGCAAATTCGTTCCAAAAATAATGATAATTGTGTTTATAGCTGTATTTGCCATTTCTGTCCAATTGATCACTTGTGTTAGAACAAACAACAAATAAATAAAGATAAGTGTTCCCGTAAGGATTCCTGCTTTACGCATGAAATACGCCAAAGGAATGTCTGCCCCGTTTTCAGAAAGGAAACGTTTATTCATCCAAGTAGCTATTTCAGTAAAGATGTAGAAAGCAACAACCGCAACGATTACACCAAACGGGAAAGTTCCCAATCCTTCTCCTTGTGCATAAGAGTGTAATCCTACTAGGTAGAAGTTTACTCCAAAGAACGTAAAGATAATTGCTGCGTATGCCCACATCGAAGCTACGTTAAATGTAAATTTAGATTTTAGGCTTGGAATAAAACGTAAGTGCAACAATACCGCGTAAACCAATACAGATACTAATGCCCAAGTTTCTTTTGGATCCCATCCCCAATAACGTCCCCAAGATTCATTTGCCCAGATTCCTCCTAAGAAGGTACCAATCGTAAGCATAAATAAACCAATGGTTTGCGTCATTTCCGACACGTATGTCAATTCATTGATGTTCCAAGTTACTTCCTTCCCGTTTTCTTTTGTTCGGAAAATGTATAAGAAGAGATTCACAATGGCAAGAATACATCCTAAACCTAAGAATCCATAACTTGCTGCAATAATCGCTACGTGGATCATTAACCAATACGATTGCAACACAGGAACTAAAGGCGTAATCTGTGGATCAAGGATATTCATTTCCGTTACGAAAATCATAAAGAATCCTAGCAATGCTGCTGCTGGAAGAATGATCACGTTTTTACGGTTAAACAAGAACCCAACTAAAACCGTTACCCACCCGATAAAAACCACCGCTTCATAACCATTTGACCATGGGGCGTGACCTGAAATACTCCAACGCATTCCCAATCCAGCTCCGTGATAAACAAACACAATAGCAATAATTGCAATCAGACCTTTTTCAATAATGGTTGATATTTTTGAAGGTCCTCCCTTTTTGTTGCTTACAATACGTCCCACATAGAAGAACAACAAGAACAAGGATGTCAACAAGTACATGTATTGTGCATTTTTGAAAATAGTCATTCTGTTGTAAGAAACTTCCATTTTCAATTTTGTTTTTGAAACGGCTAATTTACCTGCACTTTCACGTTGTTGTCCTTTTAAGAAATCTAATTTATCATCTGCTTCTCCGTAAGATTTACCATCGTTCATAGCTTTGAACAATGCATTGAAGTATTCTCCAGCTGCATTGTATAACTTAACTTCGCTTTGTGCAACATCCATTGAAATTGGATTGAACCATTGATCATTTTCGTGTCCACGAATTGGCATGATACGCAAGTAGCTCCACATCAAGGTAGAATTAAATACTTCGAATTTCTCCACCAATTTAATTAATTGCTTATCGAACTCATCTTTGTTTTTATCTAATTTCTGATGTGCTTTTTTGTATTCATCAGCCCAATAGAATTGATCAGTTTCTTTGTTTATCATTTGTTCATAGCTCGCATATTCATCAAGCTTCAAACGTTCACGCAAAGCCCTTGGAACGAAAATCACAGGTATTTTCAACCACGCATCAGGTGTAATATGCATACTCATCACGGTTTGAACCGCATCGTATTTCACGCCTTCGTATTCAAAGTTAGAAGCACGAGATACTTTTCGCATGATTTCATCACAAACCGTATGCAAAGGAACAATTCTACCATCAAAATCCTGCACCATTAAAGTCGCTAGGTTATCAGCATGTTTTTTTGACATAAACAATGCTTTCGAAAATGTTTGCGTTGCAGTTTTTTGTTCATGGTTATGGTTATGGTCATGTTCGTGTGTGTGCACTTCTTGCTCATGCACATGAGCGCTATGATCCACTTCGTCATGAGATCCGTAATGTACAGTCCCATCTTCATGAATGTGATAATCTTCATTTGCTTGCGCTTGTAATCCAAAAGAAAGAAGGATTGCGATTATTGTCGTTCCTGCTTGTTTGCGTTTATCAGCAATCTTTTTCAGTAATTCATTCAATTCTTTGAATCGTCCTACAGGTGCGAAAAGAGACATAACCATTCCGATTGTCATTAATAAATAGCCTAAATATGAAATGTTCGTTCCCCACCAGTCATGGTTTACTGACAAAACAGTTCCTGTTTCATCTGGGAAATAAGAAGATTGGAAAAATCTATATCCATCGTAATCCATTACATTATTCATGAAAATCTTTTGCGTTTTGTTCACGTTCTTTTTCACATCCATAATGGTTACAACACTTTCGAAAGAAGAAGGAGATTCTGACCCAGGGTAACGGTAAAGCGTAAAGTCGTTACAAGCCAATTGGAAAGGCAGTCGTACTGGAACAGATCCATATTGGATACTAAACAATTGATCATTCCATGTAAAACGTTCTTCTTTTGCAGTAATTCCCATTCCGCCTTCAACGGTTACTTCTCTTACTTCACTTCCATTTGTGAAGCGCAATGTAATGAAATCGTTACCAAGGTCTTTACGTCCTGAAGGCACACGCATCATTTTCGCATGATTGATTACTTCTTTGAAAACAAAAGATTGTTCTCCTACTTGGAACAAGTTAAGGGTATTAAAAGGCACAAGTGAATCTACAGGAATTTGTTGATACAAAGAATCGGGAGCTTCCATTCCTGATTGACGCACTTTTTGCATTTGCGCCATTGGTAAGTAAGAAATTGGAATACCAGATTTAATCATCATCTTTCCGTTCACTTTGTACACTTCAATTCCACCAGGCATCAAATCTTTTTTCTCAAAAGACATTGGAATATCCCCGATCATCATAAATCCTCCTGGCGCTAAATAATTGGATTGTTTACCACCCGTAACAATATCCAATACATAATCTGGAATGGTATCGTTGATGATTAAACTATCCACATGTCTCTTTTGAAACTTGATTAATTCTACCTTGATATTTCTCTTTTTCTCAGGGAAAGAGAAATTAACTTTAAAATTTGGCTTCACTTGTTCTGACAAGTAAACTGTTTCCTCTACATATTTATTATCGATAAATATTTTCACACGAGGATCTGCAGAATGGATATAATCTACAGGTCTAAGAATTCCCGTTTCAGGATCTGGCTCAGGAAGTTGCATAACACCTTCAAAACTCATATATCTTGTCACTCCAGCTCCTATGATTATCACAATAAAAGAAAGGTGGAACATAAGCATAGCAATTTTCTCTCTTTGCCACATTCTATACCTGAATACATTGACTACCAAGCAAATACACAGATAAGCCAACAACAATTCGAACCACATCGCGTTGTATATCATTAATTTAGCCGTTTGAATGTCGTAAATGGATTCAAGAAAAGTGGCTGTTCCGATTCCAAAAAGGAAAACGATTAGTCCTAAAGACATCATTCGCATCGAGAAAAACTCGCTTAATATTCTATTCATAATACCCTTTTATGTGCGTTGCAAAAATAGGCATTAAAGGCTGACTATTCACATCTGAACTTGACTAAAATGCACTTTTTAACGCATTATCATCGTTTTTTTTACGCTTTCCCTGAAATGTGACAATCTCATGACAGACCTAGCGTTTACACAAGAACATTTAGCTTGATTTAAGGTGAAATATTTCTGTCAATTGAAATTATTCCGAAAAAAATCAACTTTATTTTCTTGTTGTGAACAGAAAATAAAGATAAAAATCTTCATATTGGGCACAAAAAAAAGGCTGTTAAAAAAACAGCCTTTTCCCAAGAAGGATAAATCCTTTTACTATAGAGTCTTTAGGAACGCTTCTACGTTCGTTTGAATACGTGCTTCAATATTTGAAGTATCTGCCTTCTCAAACGCTTTTCCAGTAATCTTTTCGTACAACTCGATATAACGTTCAGTAATTGTATTCACAAATTCATCAGGCATCTCTGGAATCGATTGACCTTCCAAACCTTGGAAATCGTTTTCTATCAACCATTGACGAACAAATTCTTTTGACAATTGCTTTTGCACCTCGCCTTTATCTTGTCTTTCTTGATAACCTTCAGCATAGAAATAACGCGAAGAATCTGGTGTATGAATTTCATCAATTAAAATTACTTCGCCATTTCTAATTCCAAATTCATACTTCGTATCCACCAAAATCAAACCTTGTGTAGCAGCGATTTCTGTACCTCTTTGAAATAAAGCATGTGTATATTTCTCCAATTGGCTATATACTTCTTCCGTCAAAATCCCTTTAGCAATGATGTCTTCTCTTGAAATGTCTTCATCATGTCCTTCATCTGCTTTTGTAGCGGGTGTGATGATCGGCGTTGGAAACTTATCGTTTTCCTTCATTCCCTCTGGCAATGCAACACCACACAGCTCACGTTTTCCTGCTTTATATTCACGAGCAGCATGTCCTGCTAAGTAACCACGAATAACCATTTCTACGCGAATAGGCTCACATGCATAACCTACTGCAACAGATGGGTCTGGCGTACCAATCAACCAATTCGGAACGATATCTTTTGTTGCATCTAAGAACATGGTTGCTACTTGATTCAAAACCTGTCCTTTGTGCGGAATCCCTTTAGGAAGAACGTGATCAAAAGCAGAGATACGATCAGATGCTACCATCACAAGAATATCATTTTCTAAAGTGTATACATCCCTTACTTTTCCTTTGTATACTTTTGTCTGTCCTGAAAAGTTAAAATCTGATTTTACAATTGCCTTATCCATTGTTTTGCAAATTATTATATTCTTGTTTCTTATTTTCTATTTCTTCTTCCCTTACTCTTTTTTCTTCGTCTTCCGCTTTTTCAAAAGCATCAATGATTTTCTTCACTAAACTGTGTCGAATTACATCGCTTTGTTGCAAACGGATGATTTCAATTTCTTTAACTTCTTTAAGAATATCCAAAGCGTAAGCTAATCCTGAACGTTGTCTTCTTGGTAAATCGACCTGCGACATATCTCCTGTAATAACAAATTTTGCTGTCATCCCCATTCGAGTCAGGAACATTTTCATTTGCATAGTCGTCGCATTTTGTGCTTCGTCTAAAATAACAAAAGCATTATCTAACGTACGTCCACGCATAAAAGCTAAAGGAGCAATTTCGATCACACCATATTCGAGCATATCAGCCAATTTTTCACCTGGTATCATATCTCGAAGTGCATCATAAAGTGGCATCATGTAAGGATCCAGTTTTTCTTTCATATCACCTGGTAAGAACCCTAGGTTTTCTCCTGCCTCCACTGCTGGCCGCGTAAGAATGATACGTTTAACTTCTTTGGCTTTTAAAGCACGTACAGCAAGCGCTACGGCCGTATATGTCTTCCCCGTTCCAGCTGGTCCAATGGCAAAAACCATATCTCTTTTATTAACCGCTTTTACGAGTCGTTTTTGATTTAATGTTCGGGCTTGAATTTTGACACCTCCATTTCCATGTACTAAGGTTTCGGAGCCATCATCGACATGAAGCATTGTATGTCCATCTGCCAACATGAGGTTGTCAATGTTGTTTTCTGTAAGTGTTGTGAATTTTCGATAGTGGCGCAAAAGTAAATCAAACTTTCGTTCAAATTCATCTAAGGATTCCTCCTCTCCGTTGAGTAAAATCTCATTGCCTCTTGCGACAATTTTTAATTTTGGGAAAAACGATTTTATGTGCTTGAGTTTCGCATTATTTATCCCTAGTATTTCTACAGGATTGATGCCTTCAATTTCAATTTTTCTTTCCAACAAAACAACAAATTATATAAATGAGTACTGCTATTCGCTCGAATAAAGTTAATTTTGACCAAAAGTAGAAAAAAATAGTTCACATTAAGCACTATTTACAGAAAACCAAATGCGATTTATTACATTAACAACAGACTGGGGGACCAGAGATTATTATGTGGCCGTTGCAAAAGCGCAAATTCACATGCAATGTCCCGATGCAATCATCATTGATATCTCTCATGATATAAAACCATTTGATGTTGTTGAGGCTGCATTTCAAGTTGGTCAGGCTAGTCTAAGTTTTCCAAAAGGAACGATACATATTATAGGTGTAGATACAGAACCTATCATTAATTTCGGATCTTCGGATGGCGCTTTCCCTCATGTATTGGAAAAAGACGGCCAGTTTTTTCTCGCAAATGACAATGGTTTTTTTGGAGCTCTATTAAAAGGAGAACGCCCTGAAAAGCTTTTCAGAATTGAAGATGTACTTTCTTCTCCGAAAGCGTTACGTTTTCCGACAAAAAACATTTTCATACCGATTGCTGCTAAAGTATTTAATAACATTCCCTTTGAAGACTTTGCATCCCCTTCTACTCGATTCCGAAATGCGTTCAATGCCAACCCAATAATAGAACCTAATTTTATTAAAGGGCACATCATTCATTTTGACAGCTTTGGAAACGCCATCACAAATATTGACCGTAATCTATTCGACAAAATCGGAAACGGTTCAGATTTCACCATTAAGATTCGAGAAGGAAGTGGCTATGAAATCAGTAAGATAAGCACAACCTATAATGAAGTAAATGAAGGGGAAAAATTAGCCCTTTTCGGCGAATCCGGATATTTAGAAATCGCCATTAACAGAGGAGCCAATCAAAATGGTGGTGGTGCCGAAAAACTTTTTGGTCTTAAAAAAATGGATAACATCCGCATCTTGTTCACCTACCGCGGTTCGCATGATAACTTTCAAGAGATCACAAATTTTTAGTCAATAAAATGATACGTATCGTTAAACTTACTTTCACCCCAGAGACTTTACCTCTTTTCAAAGCACATTTTGAAAACGTAAAAAATATCGTGAACCAATTTCCAGGTTGTCAAGGCATGAAAATGTTGCAGGATATTCACAATCAGAACATTTGCTTCACCTACTCCAAATGGGGTCAAGAATCCGATTTAGAAGCATACAGAAACGCTCCCGAATTCAAAGAAATTTGGAGTACAATAAAACCGTGGTTCGGTGCTAGAGCTGAAGCCTGGAGTGTAGACGAATGTTTTGACGGTTTTTTATTTCACAAATAAATCGTTAAATTACTTGCTAAGACGATTATTAAGCGTATCTTTCGCCCATAATTTAGTAATATCAATGCATACAGGAATCGTAAAATTCTTCAATGAGACCAAAGGATTTGGTTTTATCGTAGACACAGATTCAGGAAAAGAGTACTTTGTACACATTTCTGGATTAAAAGAACAAGTAACAGAAAAGGACGAAGTAGTTTTCGAACTTGAGGAAGGAAGAAAAGGTTTGAACGCGGTTAACGTGTCAAGAAAATAATCCAGACTATTTATCTGTTAAGGCTATCTTTATGATAGCCTTTTTTTATGCCCTAAATTTCTACTCTTTCCCTTTGGGCGTTCCTTCTGCCCAAGTAAATTTGGACAGAAGGCGGGCTTTTCGTTCATAGTCTTTGTTTCTCATCCAATAAATTGGAAAGAAACAAAGAGCTATCCACTGCAATCCCTAACGCAGAAATCGTAAAATCACGACCATTTCTTTTAATGCTACTCCATATTTACTAGGATCTCCAGCCCGGGCGGAGTGTGCCAGCTAAACGTAAAAAAAAAGACTGAACGCTAGGTTGCCACAGCGACCAGCGGAAGCTCGTGGCAACCAGCGGGTGAAGCCTTTTTTTTATGTTTACTAAAACACGTAGACCGAAATTGGCTGCCAAATTAATGCCTCTATTAAAAAATCCAAGCACAAAAAAAGGTTGAAATCACTTCCAACCTTTCCTTTGTTTATCTATAATTTACTTCGCTTTCTCCTTTGTCAATGCGATTTCTAAAACCTCACTCATGCGGGTAACATAATGAAATGTCAGACCTTTTAAATAATCAGCTTTGATGTCTTCAATGTCTTTTCGGTTTTTGTCACAAAGAATAATTTCTTTGATTTTCGCTCGTTTGGCTGCCAAGATTTTTTCTTTGATTCCACCAACCGGCAACACATCTCCGCGCAAGGTAATTTCGCCTGTCATCGCTAAGTTTTTCTTCACTTTAACCTTCTTGAACGAGGAAGCCAACGAGGTCAACATCGTAATTCCGGCGCTAGGTCCGTCTTTTGGTGTTGCCCCTTCTGGCACGTGAATATGCACGTTTGTATTTTCCATTTGCTCCAAATCTAAATCGAAATCTTTGGCGTGTGCTTTAAGGTATTCCAGAGCTAAAATTGCAGATTCTTTCATGACGTCGCCTAGGTTTCCGGTCAAGGTAAGTTTCCCTTTTCCTGGTGTCAATGAGGATTCGATAAACAAGATATCTCCTCCGATGGATGTCCATGCTAATCCGGTTACCACACCTGCAATGTCGTTGTTGTCATACTTGGTTTTTCCATGTCCTGGCCCTAAAATAGTACTCACATCTTCTGCTGTCAACTTCACTTCGTAAGTTTCCTCCATTGCGATTTGTCGTGCACGGTTACGCACTAACTTTGCCATCATTTTATCAAGTCCGCGCACTCCAGATTCACCTGTGTACTCTTCCACGACTAATTCAATTTGCTTTTTATCGATTGCGAAAACGCTGGCATCAATTCCGTGTTCTTTCAATTGCTTTGGGATTAAATGTCGTTTAGCAATTTCAACTTTTTCTTCAACCGTATATCCGTTCACTTCGATCAACTCCATTCGGTCGCGCAAAGGTCCTTGGATATCACTCAAGTTATTTGCTGTAGCGATGAACATCACTTTCGAAAGATCGTATTCTGTTTCTACATAATTGTCGTAGAAATTAGCATTTTGTTCTGGATCTAACACTTCGAGAAGCGCCGAAGAAGGATCACCATGGTTACTTCTTCCTAATTTATCAATCTCATCAAGGATAAAAACAGGGTTTGACGTTTCTGCCTTTTTCAAGTTTTGCATCACACGTCCGGGCATTGCTCCTATGTATGTTTTACGGTGTCCTCTTATTTCTGATTCGTCGTGTACACCACCAAGTGACATACGAACGTATTTACGACCAAGTGCTTCCGCAATAGATTTCCCAAGGGATGTTTTTCCAACACCTGGAGGGCCGTAGAAACATAAAATCGGTGATTTCATATCTCCTTTCAACTTTAAAACAGCCAGGTATTCCAAGATTCTGGTTTTCACTTTTTCCAGTCCGTAATGATCGCGTTCCAGAACTTTTTCAGCACGTTTAAGGTCTAAATTATCTTTGGTCAATTCTCCCCATGGCAAGTCAAGTAATAAATCCAAATAGTTCAACTGTACGGTATATTCCGCACCTTGTGGATTCATGCGTTGTAATTTCTCTAACTCTTTGTTAAAGATTTTCTCGACATTTTCACTCCATTTCTTTTGGGTAGCTCTTTCTGTAAGGTCTTTGACATCTTGATCTTGCGGTCCTCCTCCTAATTCATCTTGAATGGTACGGATTTGTTGTTGCAAATAGTACTCTTTTTGCTGACGATCCATTTCCTTTCTAACCTTATTCTGAATTTCATTTTGAAGTTCTAAGGTTTGTAATTCTGTGGAAAGATGCTCTAAAACTTTCATGATTCTTGCTTCAAAATCATGTATTTCAAGTAACTCTTGCTTTTCATCAACGTTCACGTTAAGATTTGAAGCAATGAAGTTCAAAAGGAATTTTGGAGAATCGATGTTGTTTATGGCCAAAGTCGCTTCTGAAGGAATATTTGGATTTTCCTTGATTATTCGATTTGCCAATTCTTTGACCGTACTCATTAACACCTTCAAATTGGCATCCATTTCTACGGATTTTTCCTCCATTAAACGAATGCTTCCTTTTAAATATGGTTGATTTTCTACAACCTCAACAAGTTCAAATTTTCTTCGTCCTTGAATGATTACTGTAGAATTTCCATCGGGCATTTTAATAATGCGTACAATTTGTGCAATGGTACCGATGGTATGCAGTTCTTGTCTGTTCGGATCTTCATCCTCCTGATTGATTTGCGATACCACTCCCATTGTTTTATTTCCTTTGTTTACTGCCTTTATCAGCTTAACGGATTTCTCACGTCCGACAGTAATAGGAATAATAGTTCCTGGAAACAATACATTGTTTCTCAAAGGTAGAATCGGCAATATTTCTGCAAATTCTTCTTTATTCATTTCTTCTTCTTCTTCCGCGGAAATAAGTGGAATAAATCCTTGATCTGGGGATTTCTCCAATTCTTCTGTTATTTTTAGGATATCTTCTTCTGAAAAATCACTCATTGTGTCTATTATTGTGTCATTTTGGCAGACCACTGGGTCTTACAAAATACTTTTGTTGTTATTTCTTATGCTTTACTATAAGGCTCAAGGCACATGCCAATAATTACAAAGCAGAAAAATTGTCGCTTTCCATTTTTTGTATGTATTCCATGATTTCTATTTCTTCTTGCGTCAGCTTTAGCGCTCTTCTTTCCATCATATTATTTGCATAGATAATGGCTTTATCAAATCTAAACGGCATCATTTCTACTGCGCTTCCCCAAGAGAATGAAGGTATGAATTTAGCAGGGAAATCGCTTCCATAAATGTTACAAGAAACACCAATAACAGTGGCTGTATTAAACATTGTATTGATACCGCACTTGGCATGGTCTCCCATTGTTAATCCCATGAACTGTTGATTCGTTTTCTCCATTCTTCTTGATACATAAGAGAAAGTGTCCACTTTACCATAATTATTTTTAAGGTTAGATGTATTTGTATCTGCTCCTAGATTACACCATTCACCGATTAGTGAATTACCTACATATCCATCATGTCCTTTATTAGAAAAGGCATAAAAAACGGAATTACCTATTTCTCCCCCAACTTTACAATGTGGTCCAATAGTATTCGCTCCGTATAATTTAGCTCCCATCTTTACCACAGCGTTATCCATTAAAGCTAAAGCACCTCTAATAAGTGCACCTTCCATCACTTCTGCATTACATCCTATATATATCGGTCCATCTTTTACATTTAAAATTGCACCTTCTATACTTGCGCCTTCTTCTATAAACAACTGTGCTACATCTCCTATCAAACGGTTACTTTCTGACAAAGGTTGACTTTCTCGTCCCTCCGTAAACCATGCAAAATCTTGCGCTATTGCTTTATCATTTTTAGAGAATAATTCCCATCTGTTCAACAATACAATTGGTGCTTCACCTTTCCATTGAATTTTATTGGAACCGTTTCCTTTTACAGCCAATATGATTTCCTTCCAGCATAGCGTCGTATCATCTGTCAAAGCAACAGCTGCTGCCATCATACTTTCGCTAGGGATCCAAGCTGCATTTACAATAAGATCTCCATTTTCATCTGGAAACTTGGTTTGCAAGTGTTCCATTGAACGGAAATACACTTCTATACTTTCGTCAAAATATTCCCATCTCTCTGTATTGGTAAACATACCACATCTCAAATCTCCAATTGGTCTAGTTAATGTAAGTGGTGCAAAATGCAAGGTTTGCCCTTGATCATCTAGAATTATTTTCATGCTATTTCTATCTTTTTATTGGAAATCATCCACAGTCCCATGAAAGTAAACAATCCGTTTACAATCAAAATTTCATAGCTAAATTTATAGCCGTCAAACCAAGTTTGTGAATTTCTATCTAAAATATAACAAATGATTGGCATCAAACAACAAATCAGTGGAACAAGTTTTTCATTTAACATACGCTTTGTCAACAATCCAAAAGCAAACAATCCCAAGAGAGGTCCATACGTATATCCAGCCACTTTTAAGATGATTCCTATCAAATCCATCCCTGGATTGTTTGTTACAAACCACTTAGTGCCTAGAATAATAAGTAAAAAAAGGAGTGAGAATCCTATGTGTACATACAGTTTCAATCTAGCTCTTCTCTTCTCTTCTTTCTTTTCTACATTTAAGAAATCAACACAAAACCCAGTTGTCAAAGCCGCTAATGCACTATCGGCTGAAGCATAACTTGATGCTATTATTCCAAGTAAAAAAAATGCACCTGCTAAAGTCCCCATCCATCCAAAATTAGGAAATTCATTCAATGCTAAATATGGGAAAACATGATCGGTAATAATTTTACCATCTTTCATTGGTAAATCAACATTCATCTTCAAACTGTATACATACAATGCACCTCCCAATAATAAAAACAAAAAATTTGTTATTACCAAAACCGTGGTGAATGAGTACATATTTTTTTGCGCATCCTTCAAGGTTTTACACGTTAAATTCTTCTGCATCATGTCTTGATCCAATCCAGTCATAGCAATAGCAATGAACATTCCACCAAAAAATTGTTTAGGAAAAAATAAATGAGATTTATAATCGTCTAAGTAAAACAACTTTGTCATGGAGGTGTTATGCTTTGTGGTTAACTCTCCAATTGAATGAAATAATTCAAACAGATTATACCCCAAAAGTTTACAAATAATCAGTGTACAGATAATGACACTACTCACCAAGAAAAAAGTTTGAAAAGTATCGGTGTATACTATGGTTTTTATTCCCCCTTTAAAGGTGTAAATCCAAATAAGTACGATAGTAATAACAGCTGTTCCCCAATACGGTAATCCAAAGTCTGCAAGTAAGAAATAATGTAGTACCATCGTTGCAAGGTACAAACGAACAGCGCTTCCTAAAGTGCGCGAAAGGATAAAAAAGGAAGCTCCCGTTTTATAGGATATAGTTCCAAATCGTTGTTCTAAATATTGATAAATAGAAACCACATTTAGCCGATAATACAACGGCATAAGTATCTTTGCTATGACGATGTATCCAATAATATATCCAAGTACCACTTGATAATAACCGAATCCATCATTAACTACTGTTCCTGGAACTGAAACAAAAGTTACACCAGAAAGAGAGGCTCCAATCATCCCAAAAGCAACTAAGTACCATGGGCTTTGTCTATTCCCTGTGAAAAATGTCTCCGTATCCGCATTTTTTGATGTAACATAGGAAATCAGCATCAATACGGCAAAATAGGCTACCAAAAGGGTAATGATCAAAACTGGACTCATTTAAACTTTTTTGCTGTAAATATAATAGATTCCCACGAAGCAACTATCAGAAATCACATGACAATCCCTTAACTAATTCGTATATAATTACTTTTTATTTGCAGAATTCAATTGGCTTCTATTATATTTATTCAAAATTTACGATATGAAAAAGCTAACACTACTTTTATTTGCCTTTCCTTTATTAATTATGAGTTGTAAAAAAGCAGGGTGCAATGATCAAACTGCAATAAACTATGACGAAACTGCTGAAAAAGGAGATGCTTCGTGTAAATACGAAGGTAAAGTAATGTTTTACGTTCCTACTGCCAATCAAAATGCATACGGTCAAGATACAGTTTTGGTCATGGTGAATGATGTGGTTATTGGAAAACAAAGTACGGACAATGTATTAAGTGTTGCCCCAAAATGTAATGATATAGACGTAATCAATTATGGAAAAGAAATGGGAGAAACTGTTTCAGAAAGTTTTCGTTATCGAATTACGACAAAAGATTCTATCAATTTAGCAGAAGGACAAATGAACTTAATCCGTTCAAAATGTCAAGTTTTTGCTATTGGTAATTAGAATAAAACAAATACATACTTATTTTATGAAAAGACTATTACTATCCGCGCTTTTAATTTCTACTTCTTTGATCGTGAAAGCACAAAGTCCCGTTGTTTGTGACACAGACTTAATGTCGAACAACGCTTCGACACCATTTGGTGCTTGGCCCTCGACACAAGACAATTTAGGTCCTGCAACTGTTGGTTTACCTTACGAACAAATGCTTCACTTCAAGGTGCCTACAAGCGCTGGAGACATCAACCCATCATTTAACGGGGCGACAATCAACCATTTTACTGTAACTGCTGTAGAAGGAATTCCTGCTAATTTTACTTACAGTTGCAATATTACAGCACCAACAAACTGTCGCTTTTCAGGTGGTACTTGGGGATGTGCTAGGCTATATAATACTTCTGAAATTTTAGAAAGCCAAATCAATACAACTGGTTATGATGTTAGTATTATAATTTCAGCGAATATCAGTATTCCATTCATTGGTAGTAGTGATGTTCCATACACATTTGAAGGATACAAACTTGTAATTAACCCTAGATTATCTGTAAATAATCTTTCTCTAGAAGTAGCTACTTTGTTTCCAAACCCTGCAAATGATATCATTTCTTTGGATAAATTGGATGGAGTTCTACTTATCAATTTCTATGCTGTTACTGGCGAATTGATTCGTTCTGTTCAACCAACAAATGAAACCATGCAAATCAATATATCTGACTTCGCAAAAGGAACATACATGGTTAATGTGGTTCGCGAAAATAAAATCCATGTAATGAAATTGATCAAGGATTAATGCAATGCTTGCTACAAAAGAAAAATCCCCGAATAGAAACTATTCGGGGATTTTTTTTGACTTTAAAATATCAACAAAGGAAACAAAGTCACGCCTTCCTTCGCGATCGACCTAACAATGAATAGGTTTTATTGATTCACAAATTGAATAACAACATGAGGATATCTTCTAGATTTACTCTTCAATAGTAATCGCTTTTATTTTTTTTCCTTCTTTAATAATTCTCCATTTCACAAAGATGAAACCAATCACAAAATAGATAATTACTTGTAATAACAAGTGTATAATTTCTGGTCGAACTTGCTGCATCGTTGCGTTTTCAAACAACAACATTTTAAAAGCCGTCAAGAATGGTGTCAATGGCAACATGTCAGCAATAAAGCGAACAATAGGTGACATCGATTCCATTGGCCAGGTATAGCCTCCGATGATAAAACCTGGAGCAGACAACAACATTAAGATTTGAGTTGCTTTTAATGCGTTAGGAATGATTGCACTTACTGCTGCTCCGAACAAAGAAGCCCCCATGACAAACAAAGCTGAAATAATTGCAAAGTTCATTGGTGAAGTCGGTAATGGTGCATCATAAACAACGTGGAAACAATAGAATATCAATATGATTGGAATAGAAATCACCCAAATAGGCGCTACTTTTACTAATAATGTAACAAAAGCAGATTTTGTATTTGCTACAATCCCAACACCAAAAGTCCCTTTTTCCACTTCAAAAGCAATTGAAACAGCCATTGCTAACAAAATAACTTGTTGCAAAACAACAGTCAACATTGCAGGCCACATGAAAGTAAAGTAGTTCCCTGTTTCATTAAATACCTTGACGTAGTTCTGTTTAAAGGGTTCGTATTTTGTAAATGCTTGCGCACCTGACATTCCTCTTCTTTGCAACCCTTTCATCTCTGCACCTGCTGCAAATGTTCCTAGTGTTTGTTGGATTCCCTTACTCACATAGTTTGCTGTTAACAAGTTCACCGTATTGCAATAGATCATTACTTCAGGATATCTTCCTGTCAAAACATCTGCTTCAAAACGGTCAGGAATTACGATCAATGCTGCTGCGCGGTAATCCACCATTTCTGTTTTTGCATCCGTAGTTTCATTAACGACACGTACCACATTCATGGCTTCATTATCGTTTAACATTTCAACTACTTGCAAAGAAGTTGGTGAATTATCTCTATCTACAATTACGATAGGTAGTTCTACCACTTTCCCGCTTTTATATACGGAATTAAGTAGGAGAGCATAAATAATTGGTCCTAATACAAACACCATCAAAAGAGTGGTGTTTGTAAGGAACATTTTAAACTCTCTTTTGAGTAATATAAAAAAGTTTTTCACGTCTTATTTTTTTAAGATCACAGAGGCGTTAACCAAAAGTTTACTGAGGTCTTCGTTTCCAACTGGTTTAAGTTTCAATTCATAAAATGCTTCATCCATTTGTAAATCTGGATAAGGGCTGGTTACATCAGCATATCTTGCCATTTGTTTAACACTTTGCACCTTAACTTTTACTTCTTTCTTTAAGTAAGGAATGTCTAAAATCAATTCTTTACCTACTTCAAAGTTTCCAATGTTTTTCTCACCAACAGTTAATCTGAAATACGTAGATTGAGGAACATAACCATTAAACAAAGCGAATCCAGCTGTAGCTAATTCTCCTTCATGTAAAGTGATCGTCTCTACTTGCATGGTATTTGTAGCAATAATATATTTTTCAGAATAAGCAATTTCTACTTCTTTCAAAACACCTAAAGCTTGTTGTTTTTGCCCCATTGCAGCATCTTGCGTTTCAAATCTCACTCCTCTTTCCACTTCGGCCCACTCTGCGTTTACAGCGTCTAACTGTGCTTTTGCTGCGTTGTATTTCGCATACACTTCATCAAATTGTTGAGGCGCCATCATTCCATCATCAAACATAGCTTTAGATCTATTGAACGATTTCTCAGCATAAGCATATTGCTCTTTTGTTGCTGCTAACTTTGCTTTTAACTGTTTACGTTGATTTTCAGTCGCACCATTTTGAGCCATAGTACTTTGTGCAGATGCTGCTTTTACGACTCCAGTTGCTTGTGCTAATTTTGCGTCAACTTCTGGAACATCTAACATAGCTAATGTATCTCCAGGTTGAACGATATCACCTTCTTGAACATATATCTTCATGATACGTCCTGTAACTTTCGGTGTAAAAGAAATGGTTTCTTTTTTTATTTTTCCTTGTACAGGTTTTTCATTTGGAGTTGAACAAGCTGTAAGTAAAGCTCCTGTTAATGTTAATGCGGATAATACTTTATATGTTTTCATGATTACTTTCAATTATTTTAATGTTGTTGTTTCTAATGTCCCTGCAGCTCGTAAGTATTCAATTGCTGCTCTTCTTTGTTGGAAAATTGCTTGAGCATGATCCAATTTTGCTTTTTGTAAATCTCCCTCTGCTTCTAACAATTGAGTCGATTTAATCAATCCAACTTTAAACTCTTTTGTTGCTTGTTCCATTGAATTCTCTGCAATTGACAATGCTGTTTCTTTCACAGTTAATTGATCTGTTGCTACTTCTAACTCAATTTTATTTTTCTCCAATTGCAACGTGATTTTCTCACCTGCATCTTTTTGTTTATTTTCTGCAATCTTAAGGTCCAATCTTGCTTTCTTGGTATCTGTGATTCCTTCTCTACCGTCAAAAATGCTCCATTTCACACCTACTCCAACAGTAGTCATTGGAAAAACATTCACATTTTGCAACCTCATATCCATCGGTTGTTGAGAAAACAACATTGGATCAGT
Source organism: Taishania sp. (assembly GCA_030150045.1). GTDB lineage: Bacteria > Bacteroidota > Bacteroidia > Flavobacteriales_D > Crocinitomicaceae > Taishania. The sequence continues at coordinate 28,342 of JASLGM010000045.1, read as the reverse complement.
TGATCGTATTGTTGTTCCCAATAAACCCGCGTAACCAAAAGAAGCTGATGCTCCAATTTTAGGAATCCACCATGTTTTTGCAGCTTTTACTTTGTATTCATTCGCTTTTACAGCTGCTGCCAAGGCGATAAGCTCTGGACGATTTTGTGCTTCATTCACATACCCAACAGTCATAACGTCTATGTCATTGTCGATCAACGCCAAACGCTGCATGTCAATTTTTGTAATCATGTTCAAGCTCAAAAGAACCAGTTTACGCTTTCCTTCATATTCTTTAAACTTAGATTGCAATTGCGTTTGCGCTAAAACTACTTTATTGTATTCAAATTGAGTGATTAAACCATATTCCAATGCTTTCCCAGCTGTTTTCAAGTTCTCTTCTAAACGTTTATCACTGTCATCCAACATTTTCTTCATCTCTTTTAACATCGCCAATTGATCGTAAACAGCAGTTACATTCTGGATGATTTCTGTGCGGTCTGAGGTCAACAAAGCTTGCTCGGCATTATACCTTTCAAGGTTTGCTTTCTTAAGATAACCTACTTTTCCACCTGCAAAAATCACAAATGAAGCTTGTAAATCAGCAGTCGTTAAAAAGTTCTGAACTTTATATGTATTGGTATGTTCTGGAATGGCCATTTGTAATTGAGGCACTATAAATTCTGGCGTAGTTAAATCCGTTACAGAAAACATATAGGCTCCTTTTGCATTGATATCCAAACGAGGCATGTAAACATCCTTCAATCGCTCTTGATCCAACTCAATAGATTCTAATGACAATTGTTTGTTTGCATAATTGTAGTCATGTACAATTGCACTGTCGAGAATTTCACGTAGTGAAGGCGCCGTTTGAGCGATAGATTTAGTGGGCAAAAACACACTAAAAAATAACGCACCTCCAAGTGTACATCTAAAAATATTCATTGTTTTTCGATTTTATAGGACAAAGGTAGAGAATTGATTTACCTCTAAAATTCACCTATGTTAAAAAACAATATTTTTTCATTTTTTAACAATTTTAGCACGGATTCTACTTAAACTTTGTGGTTTAACCCCTAAATAAGAAGCTAAATGCTGTAATGGCGCCATTTGAAAAAGGTCTTCGTGGTGCTCAATAAGATTTAAATAGCGTTGTTCCAATGAATCTGTTTGAAATTCATTTACCCGATCGGCTAATCGTAGGTAAGCTGATTGAGATAAACGGAAACCAATACGTTCAATACGCGGATGCGCAGCAAAATGTTGTTGGATCTTAGTATAACTTAACGCGTATGCTTTCGTAGGCGACAAACATTCTAAATACAATTGACTTGGGGATTGAAGAATTAAAGATTGATAATCCACACATAACTCTCCAGATGGAAAGAAAGCATATGTAAAATCATCACCGTCAATGATGCGATATGCACGAATCATACCCGACTCTACATAATAAATAGTATCAGCAACCGCATTAACTTTTCCCACACGTTCTCCTTGCGTGAAGCTAACAGGTGTTAGCAATCCCATCATTAATTGTGTCTCTTCTTCACTTAAACCAAATTGGTTTAAAAATGACTGTATCTCCATAACAACAAAAATAAAAAGACATTCGCTTTTTACAAGTTTATTTGCAACGGAAATACCTAAATATTCATTATTCTTTCCTTTCTAAAATCGTTTTACTAAATTGTTTAGTAAAACTGAAACAAAAGTGTGAAATAATTGTTTTTTTTCAACCAAGCTAGCTGAAGATACATTAATTTCGACGCTTCAAATATTAATTCTCCAGTAGAGATGGAAACAAGTCATTCTAATCTAAAAAACACGGTTACAGCCGTTTCTTTAATTGTCGCTTTAGGCATAATCTATGGAGATATTGGAACGAGTCCCCTCTATTCATTTAAAGCAATAATTGGAAATAGACCCATCACTCAAGAACTTGTTTACGGAGGTGTATCATGTATCTTTTGGACACTCGTATTTCAAACAACCATTAAGTATGTTTGGATTACTTTGCGTGCAGACAACGACGGAGAAGGTGGTATTTTTGCGCTCTACGGTTTAATTAAACGCTATGGAAAGAAAATAATCATTCCGACCATGATTGGTGCCTGCGCTCTTCTCGCCGACGGAATTATTACACCTGCAGTTTCGGTAACATCTGCCATTGAAGGTCTAAAAATCATTCCACACATGGAAGACATTCACGTCGTTCCCATCATCTTATTCATCCTATCTATCGTCTTTTTCTTACAACGTTTTGGAAGCGATAAAATCGGAAAAGCCTTTGGACCAATTATGCTTCTTTGGTTTACAGTCATCCTTAGTTTTGGAATGATTGGTATCCTAAAAAACCCAGAGGTCATCAAAAGCTTAAACCCAATGTACGCCTTTGATTTATTGGTAAAATACCCTCATGGTTTCTGGATCCTTGGTGCTGTATTTCTATGTACAACAGGTGCCGAAGCGCTTTATTCGGATTTGGGACACTGTGGAAAAAAGAACATTCGAATCACTTGGGGATTTGTAAAAACAAGCTTGGTCATTAACTATTTAGGTCAAGCTGCATGGCTTATGCACCAAGGCGATTTGTTCTTACATGAAAGAAATCCCTTCTTTGAAATGATACCCACTGCATTGATATTACCAAGTATCATCCTTTCAACTCTAGCCGCAATTGTTGCATCTCAAGCCTTAATAAGCGGTTCATTCACCCTAATTAACGAAGCCATTAACTTAAACTTCTGGCCAAAAATATTGGTCAAACAACCCTCTGATCTAAAAGGACAAATCTATATTCCTAGCCTTAACTTCATCTTATGGATCGGTTGTATGTTTACCGTTTTATACTTCCAAAATTCCACAAACATGGAAGCCGCTTACGGTTTGGCCATCACCATTGCGATGTTGACTACCACCACGCTTTTGTTTATTTTCCTACGTTACAAATTGAGATGGAACAAATTAGCCGTTTACGCACTTATGCTTGTATTTTTATCCATCGAAATCTCGTTCTTTATAGCCAATTTAGTAAAATTCAGAGACGGTGGTTATGTTACCATTTTGGTCGGAATTCTCTTCTTCTTTGTAATGTACGCTTCTTTTTACGGTGGAAAAGTGAATACAAAATATACGAAGTTCATCCCCTTAAAAAGTCAAATTCCTTTATTGACTGAGTTAAGCGCAGACATCAGTATTCCTAAATTTACAACGCACTTAATTTACCTGACAAAATCCAATAATCTATTCGAAATTGAGGAGCGAATCATCCAATCTATTTTAGCAAAAAAACCAAAACGTGCAGATGTGTATTGGTTTTTACACATTAACCGTTCCAATCACCCTTACACATTGGATTACGAAGTGCATGAATTGGTAGAAGATAAAATCATGAAAATCGTGATCAACGTGGGGTTCCGTATTCAACCCAAAACAGAACTTTATTTCTTGAAAATTGTGCAAGAATTAGTTGAAAACAAAGAGCTTGACTTACATCTTAAATACAACGGATCGACTAAGTACAACCCATCTGTGGATTTCAAATTTGTAGTGATTGAAAAATACCTTTCTATTGAGAACGAATTTGCTTTCCGTGAAGGATTGGTGTTAAAAAGCTTCTTCTTCCTGAAACGTTTTGCTATGCGCGATGAACAGGCTTTTGGTTTAGAAAAAAGCGATGTATTGGTCGAGCAAACGCCTATTGTTGTCAAACCGCCGAAGCACATTGCTTTACATCGAAAAACGACCTATTAAGTTTTATATTATTCCAAGTAAGGAAGAATACTTTTTTAAAAATCAATTTTTTTCTGGGCGTTCCCTCTCCCCAAAAGCTTTTGGGGAGAGGGCGGGCTATCCGTTATATCCCCTCACCAAAGTCTTGGAGAGGGGGATGCCACTGCTATCCCTAACGCGAAATCTCGTTTCAAAATAACACATATCACTTTTCGAGAAACCACACTTGAAACACAGTCCTTCTGCCCGAACGTAGAGCGATAGCTGCGCTAGGTTGAACACACACTTGCTTTTGGAGGAGAAGCGACTTTAGAAGCTGCTCAGAGAAATTAGCAAGGTAATGATTCAACCTAAGCACTAAAGCTCGCAGGACGAATTGGCAGCCAAATAGGAATTACCTCCTTCCCTTTTTCACACAAAAAAAGCCGATGAACAGACATTCACCGGCTTCCTTTTATTTAAGTTAGAAAATTAATCTTCTTTCTTTGTCACTTTTTTCGCTTTCCTTTTGGTAGATTTTGTCTCCAATTCGGTTCCTGCCTCGTTTAAATCCATGACAATTTTGTCGCCTTCTACGAGTGTTCCCTTGATGATTTCTTCTGCCAAAGGATCTTCAATAAACTTCTGAATCGCACGTTTCAAGGGTCTTGCACCAAATTTTTCATCATACCCTTTTTCCACGATAAAATCTTTGGCTTTATCCGTCAATTCGATAGTGAAACCAAGGTCGTTTATGCGACTATACAACTTCGACAACTCAATGTCAATGATCTTGTGAATATCTTCTCTTTTCAGAGAATTAAACATGATCATATCGTCTACTCTATTCAAGAATTCCGGTGAGAAAGCCTTTCTTAATGCGGCTTGCACAACAGATCTTGCGTGTTCTGTTTTTTGTTCTTCCTTCGCTTTTGTACCAAAACCAACACCTGATCCAAAATCCGCCAATTGTCGTGCTCCGATATTGGAAGTCATGATCAAAATGGTGTTTTTAAAGTCGATTTTACGTCCTAAACCATCTGTCATGTGTCCATCGTCGAGTACTTGAAGTAACAAGTTAAACACATCTGGGTGCGCTTTTTCGATTTCGTCCAACAACACGATGGAATACGGTTTTCTACGTACTTTTTCGGTCAGCTGCCCACCTTCTTCGTATCCTACATATCCTGGAGGCGCTCCCACCAAACGAGAAATCGAGAATTTCTCCATGTATTCAGACATATCAATACGAATTAGCGCTTCTTCGGAATCGAATAAATTCTTCGCTAAAACCTTTGCTAATTGCGTTTTCCCAACACCAGTTGGTCCGAGGAAAAAGAAAGAACCGATTGGCTTGTTTGGGTCCTTTAATCCTGCTCTGTTACGCTGAATAGCTTTCACCACCTTTGCTACGGCTTCGTCTTGACCAATCACTTTCCCTTTCATGTTCTCCGCCATGTCAATCAACTTACCTGTCTCAGACTGAGAGATGCGAGTTACAGGCACTCCGGACATCATAGAAACGACTTCTGCTACGTGTTGTTCTGTTACCGTTACACGGTTATTTTCCGATTCTTCCTCCCATTTTTTCTTCTCTGCATCCAACTGTTTTGTCAACAATCCTTCTGAATCGAAAATGTTCTTCGCCAATTCAAAATTTTGCTTAGAAACAGCGTCGTTCTTTTTGATTTTCAACTCTTCGATTTCTTCTTCAAGATCAATAATAGATTGAGGAACATTAATATTTGTCAGGTGCACTCTTGAGCCCACTTCGTCCAATGCGTCAATGGCTTTATCCGGTAAATGTCGGTCGGTAATGTAGCGTTCCGTCAATTTAACACAAGCGATTAAAGCTTCGTCTGTATAGGTAACCAAATGGTGGTCTTCGTATCTTTCTTTGATGTTATTCAAAATTTGAATCGTTTCGTCGATGGTGGTTGGCTCTACGATTACTTTTTGGAAACGTCTTTCTAAGGCACCGTCTTTTTCAATATATTGACGGTACTCGTCCAAAGTTGTCGCTCCGATTGCTTGTAGTTCTCCGCGCGCTAAAGCTGGCTTAAACATGTTTGAGGCGTCTAATGATCCAGAAGCTCCACCTGCTCCAATTATGGTGTGGATTTCATCAATAAACAAGATGATATCTGGATTCTTTTCCACTTCTTGCATTACTGCCTTCATGCGTTCTTCAAACTGTCCTCTGTATTTAGTTCCTGCGACTAAAGAAGCTAGATCTAAAGAGATAATACGTTTATTGAACAATACCCGTGACACTTTTCGTTGCACAATTCTCAAAGCCAATCCTTCAGCAATAGCCGATTTTCCAACGCCTGGTTCACCAATAAGTATCGGATTGTTTTTCTTTCTTCGCGAAAGGATTTGTGAGACACGTTCAATTTCCTTTTCACGTCCAACAATAGGATCTAACTTTCCTATTTCGGCCATTTTGGTAAGGTCACGTCCAAAATTATCTAAAACTGGTGTTTTTGATTTAGGATCTGCAGATTTTCGTAATCCACCACCAGAGATTCCTTCTCCATCGTCGTCTCCTGCTCCCGGAATTTCTGCTTTCGGGAATTGAATATTTGGAGCAGCATTTGGCTCGTCGTTCATAATATTTTCAAGTTCTTCTTTCACGTTATCATATATGATTCCGTATTTATTCAACACTCGGCAGGCGTAGCTGTTTTCATCTCTAAGCATGGACAGTAGCAAATGTTCTGTACCAATCATTGGGCTTTTGTATACTTTTGACTCTAAATAAGTCATTTTCAACACCCTTTCCGCTTGCTTTACGAGTGGAATATTTATTTTATTCACCTCAGACACAGAAGTATTTCCGTTTTTAATCAGATTTGACTCCATTTCTTGTCTAAGTGCTCTTAAGTCGATGTTGAATTCCTTCAACAAGCGAATGGCCGTTCCGTCACCTTCTCTGATGATTCCAAGTAAAAGATGCTCAACACCAATGTAGTCATTACCCAAACGTAATGCTTCTTCACGGCTGTATCCGATGACATCTTTTACACGAGGAGAAAATTTTGCTTCCATATCAAACTATAATAAAAGTGGTTTTGGTATTCCACGGTATTCTTACAAATTTATAAAAATGTACGTGCGTTCAATAGTTTATAAACACGGCTTTTACACACGTTATTGTTTAAAAAGCGAATTAAACATACAGCAAAAGATTTTCAATAACCATACCAATAAAAGTTTACGCTTGAAAATGTTGTTTTTTAAGTCGAAATGACTAATTTCGGCAATTGCTTGTCTACTATTTTACGCAAGCAAATTCAAAAAAAATGACAAGATGGCAGACGGAGAAAGAATAATACAAGTGAACATCGAGCAAGAGATGAAATCGGCATACATCGACTATTCGATGTCTGTGATTGTTTCAAGGGCACTTCCAGATGTTCGTGACGGATTCAAACCTGTACACAGACGTGTACTTTTTGGAATGCAGGAACTCGGTGTATTCTCAAACCGACCTCATAAGAAATCAGCGAGAATCGTGGGTGAGGTAATGGGTAAATACCACCCTCACGGAGATTCATCAGTATACGACACCATGGTGCGTATGGCACAAGACTGGTCTTTACGCTACCCACTAGTTGATGGTCAAGGTAACTACGGTTCAGTAGATGGTGACAGCCCTGCAGCGATGCGTTATACCGAAGCGCGTTTACGTAAAGTAGCAGAAGAAATGCTGGATGACTTAGACAAAGACACCGTGGATTTCCGCCCGAACTTTGACGAAAGTTTAAATGAACCAACTGTTCTTCCTTCAAAATTCCCGAACCTAATCATCAATGGTTCTTCAGGTATTGCGGTAGGAATGGCTACCAACATGGCACCTCACAACTTGACAGAAGTCATCAACGGTATCGTTGCTACTATAGAAAATGAAGAAATTTCAGATGACGAGTTATTCAGTCATATTGTAGCTCCTGACTTTCCGACTGGAGGGATTATCTACGGTTATGAAGGGGTTAGAGAAGCCATGAAGACAGGTCGTGGTCGCGTAGTAATGCGTGCAAAGGCTGAAATTGAAGAATACCAAGGTAGAGAGCAAATCATTGTCTCTGAAATTCCTTACCAAGTCAACAAAGCAGAAATGATTAAGAAAACTGCTGAATTGGTAAACGACAAAAAAATCGAAGGAATATCCGATATCCGTGATGAGTCTGACCGTACAGGAATGCGTATCGTTTATGAATTAAAACGCGATGCAATTCCAAACGTTGTATTAAACAAATTATACAAATACACGCAGTTACAAACGTCATTCTCTATCAACAACATTTGTTTGGTTGATGGACGTCCACAATTATTAAACATGCGTCAAATGATCCACTATTTTGTGGAGTTTAGACATGAAGTAGTTGTTCGTCGTACACAATTCGAACTGAAAAAAGCAGAAGACAGAGCGCACATTTTAGAAGGTTTAATCATTGCTTCAGACAACATTGATGAAGTAATCCAAATCATTCGTAGCTCAAAAAGCCCTGAAGAAGCACGCGAACGCCTAATGACACGTTTCAGCCTATCTGAAATTCAATCTCGCGCGATCGTTGAAATGCGTTTACGTCAATTAACAGGTCTTGAGCAAGATAAATTGCGTTTAGAATACGCAGATTTAATGGCTTTAATTGAAGATTTAAAAGACATTCTTGCGAAAAAAGAACGTCGTATGCAAATCATCAAAGACGAATTGGCATATATTAAAGACAAATACGGAGACAAACGTCGTTCAGAAATTGAGTATTCTGCAACTGAAATGCGTATTGAAGACCTTATTCCGGATGAAGAGGTGGTGGTAACTATTTCTCATGCTGGATATGTAAAACGTACGAGCTTGACGGAATACAAAGTTCAAAACCGTGGTGGAATGGGATCTAAAGGTTCCGCAACACGCGATAAAGACTTTTTAGAAACATTGTTTGTGGCAACCAACCACAACTACCTATTGATCTTTACTGAAAAAGGAAAATGTTTCTGGATGCGTGTGTATGAAATTCCCGAAGGAAACAAAACTTCTAAAGGAAGAGCAATACAAAACTTAATCAATATCGAACAAGACGATAAGATTAAAGCCTACGTAAAAGTTCAAGATTTAACAGACAAAGAATACGTAGAAAACAACTTCATTATCATGTGTACGAAAAACGGGGTGATTAAGAAAACATCTTTAGAAGCGTACTCAAGACCAAGAACTAATGGTATCAACGCCATTACTGTTCGTGAAGGTGACGAGTTGTTAGAAGCGAAATTAACAAATGGTTCAAACGAAATATTGATCGGAACGAAAAACGGTAGAGCAATACGCTTTAACGAATCAACCGTTCGTCCAATGGGTCGTAACGCATCAGGAGTTAGAGCTGTAACTTTGACTTCAGAAACAGACGAAGTAATTGGAATGGTTTGCGTAGAAGACATCCACTCTACCATTCTTGTTGTGACAGAAAAAGGATACGGAAAACGTACATTCTTAAATGACCCAGCAGATAACGAAGCGGTTTACCGTGTTACAAACCGAGGTGGTAAAGGAGTGAAAACGCTTTCTATCACAGATAAAACAGGTCCACTTTTAGCTATTGGAAATGTATCAGATGAACAAGATTTAATGATCATTACCAAGTCAGGAGTAACCATCCGCATGCACATGGATACCATTCGTACAATGGGTAGAGCGGCGCAAGGCGTGAAACTGATTAACTTACGTGGAAATGCTGAAATTGCTGCGGTTGCACGTGTTCCAAGAAGCGAAGATGAAGATGATGAAATCTTAAACGAAAACTTCGAAGAAGGGGAAAATGGCACGACAATTGAAGATGCAGAAGTAACGGAATAATTTTTTGATCCAAAAAGAAACAAAATGAACAAAAGTAAACTAGTACTAGGATTGGTTTTCTCTGGAATAGCGGTAACATCATCCTTCGCACAAAAAAATGTCGTAACAGATGCGGCTGTAGAATTTAAAAACGTTTTCTACCCTGCTGTTATGTCTGGAAAAACAGATGAAGCAAAGAAATCACTTATTAGTGCTAAAGAATCTATTGATAAAGCTGCAGCTAACTCAGAAACAGCTAAAGATCCTAGAATGCTTTTTTACAAAGGTGAAATCTACGGTTCAGCAGCTTTCTTGATGCAAAAACAAGAAGATACAACATTTGTTTTTCAAACTTTTGGACGCGATTTTCTTCAAGTTTCTGTTGATGCATACCGTGAATCTTATAAAACGTCAAAAAAATACCAAGGCGATATCGACCAATCTATCGGAATGAAAATTGGAATGATTGAACCTTTAGCAAATAAAGCGTTTGACGAAAAAAGATACGAAGAAGCAGCACAAGCATTCTACGGTGTTTTCAAACTATTACAAGCCAAAAATGTTGACGAATTAGGGTATCTATCTAATGCAGCAATTTCGTATTCTAATGCTGGTAAATACACTGAAACAGCTGAAGCATATACTGAATTAGCTCGTTTGTCTAAACCAACTGAGGCAGGAGAAAAATTTGCACTTGCAGGGGATGCTTACACTCGCGCTAAACAATATGACAAAGCGTTGGAAATCTTAAATGAAGGAAAAGCGAAGTTGGGAATGAACAAAGAAATTTTGTTAGAAACCGTTCGTGTAAACTTGGCACAAGGAAATAACGTTGAAGCTGAAAAATCATTGACAGACGCAATTGCTGCGGATCCATCAAATAAGCAATTACACTACGTAATTGGTACTATTTACACGGATCTTAAGGATTATGACAAGTCAGAAAAAGCGTTCAATGCAGCGTTGGCAATTGATCCAAACTACAAAGATGCCCTGTATAATTTAGGTGCAATGTTGGTTACGCAAGCACAAGAATTGAACAAAGAAGCATCTATGATGAACCTGAACGATTGGAGATATGATGTAACTATTGACAAAGCGGAGCAATCTTTCAAAAGAGCGATTCAGCCCTTGGAAAAATACTTGGCTTCTGAACCGAAAAATGCAAACGTATTGATGGTTTTATTCCAGTTGAACCAAAATATTGGGGAAACAGAGAAAGCAATGGAATACAAAAAACGTTTCGACGAAACTCAAAAATAAGCTAAAAATAATACTTAAGAAGGAGACCTTAGTGTCTCCTTTTTTTATGCTCTTTTTTTTTGAAGGGCGTTCTCCTTTCCTCCAAGATGACTTGGAGGAAAGGAGTCGGGCTATCCGTTCCTAGTCCTCGTCCCCAAGTTGACTTGGGGACTGTGGGCTATCCACTAGTATCCCTAACGCAAGATTTGTCGTTGAACGCCTATTTTACAGTGTGAAAACTTAATTCCCAGCCCGGACGAAACGTGATAGCTAAATGAACAGCAAAAGGTGTGAACGCGTATTTGCCACTGCGACCAAAGGAAGCACGTGGGAAAAAGCAAGTGAACCGTTTTGCTGGAATTTACTAAAACGAGTAGGCCGAAATGGCTGCAAAAAAAGAATATAACTCCGCCATTGAACCGTTGTAGTTAATCCTTTTATTGTTTAAATTTGTCAAAAAAAAAGAAGATGAAACGCGTATATTTAGACAATGCAGCAACCACTCCGATTGCACAAGAAGTAATTGAGGCAATGATTCCCGTAATGCAAGAAAACTTCGGAAATCCTTCTTCAACACACACTTTTGGTCGCCAATCAAAAGCATTGTTAGAAAATTCACGCCGTTCCATCGCTAAACACTTGAACTGTAAACCTTCTGAAATTATTTTCACTTCCGGAGGTACAGAAGCCGATAATATGGCTATCAATTCTTGTGTTTCAAAAATGGGTGTAACCCGCATCATCACTACGCCTTTGGAGCATCATGCGGTTGGTCATACGTGCAGTGCACAAGAAGCGAATAACGGTGTTGAAGTGGTATTTGTTGATACCGATTGTAAAGGAAATGTGGATTTAACACACCTTGAAACATTGCTAAGTACATCGGATAAAAAAACATTGGTTTCATTAATGCATGCCAATAATGAGATTGCAACTTTACTTCCGTTGGCGCAAGTGAGCCAAATTTGCCGTCGTCATAATGCGCTATTTCATTCAGATACCGTACAGACAATGGGGCATTACACTTTTGACTTGGAGGTTTTGGATATCGATTTTATAACGTGTGCAGCTCATAAATTTCACGGCCCTAAAGGAGTTGGATTTTTGTATGTGAAGCAAAATATTAAAATTGATAATCTAATTCAAGGAGGAAGCCAAGAAAGAGGCCACCGCGGAGGAACAGAAAATTTATATGGAATTGTTGGTTTAGCAAAGGCAATGGATCTTGCTTATGAAGATATTGAAGGCCATCAAAAAGAAATTCAAGCGCTGAAATCATATATGATGGATCGCTTACAAAATGAATTGAAAGATGTGAATTACCATGGTGAAACACAGGCAGACAAATCATTATACACTGTTCTAAATGTGCAACTTCCTGCGACATCAAAGGCTGGAATGTTATTGTTCACATTGGATTTGCAAGGTGTAGCAGCTTCAGGTGGTTCAGCATGTACCTCAGGTGCAGCAATGGGTTCACACGTTTTAGATGGTATTCAAGCAGATATGTCACGTCCCAATGTACGTTTTTCGTTTTCTAGATACACAACAAAAGAAGAGATTGATTTTGCGGTTGACGCTTTGCTTTCTATTTATAGCAAATTATTGGTATAATGACTTTAAAGGCACAAATCTTAGCGCTACTTTCTGCAGATTTCGGTGATAAATTACAGACAATTCAACAGGATTTAGAAGGTTTACGTGAAGAATTGAGTGACAATACCAAGTCTACAGCTGGCGATAAACATGAAACTTCTAGAGCCATGGCGCAATTGGAGATGGAAAAATTAGGGAAACAGTATATCGAAACGCAAAAAAAATACGAATTGGTTAAACAACTTTCCGCTTTACCTCCACTTGACATAGCAAATGTTGGCGCTTTAATTTTCACATCTAAAGGGGTTTTCTTATTAGGGATTCCCGTTGGGAAAATAGTACTTGAAGAGCAGGAAGTGTTTGGAATTTCAGCATCGTCACCTGTTGGTCAGTTATTACTCGGAAAAGCAATCGGTGATCAGGTAAAATTACCATTAGGCGAAACACAAATTTCACTTATCCAATAATAAACCATAGCTTTAAGCTTTACTTAAAGGCGTTTTAATTATGCTTTCAATCTGTATTCCAATTTACAATTTCAATGTAGTTCCACTTGTTCGCGTGCTCCATGAACAATGTGAAGCAGAAGGAATAGATTATGAAATCATTTTAATCGACGACGCTTCCACGACTTACAAATCGACAAATGAAGCTTTTTGTACTTCGTTTCATTACATTCCGTTAAAAGAAAATATTGGTCGATCAAAAATCCGAAATCTCTTTTTAGGATATGCAAAATTTGAGTATCTTCTTTTTCTAGATTGCGATGCAATTATTGCTAATGATTCGTTTATTTCGTCCTATACAAAAGCGATACGTAGGCAACCCAATGTAATTTGTGGAGGAAGAATATATGAGAGTGAAAAAGCAGATCGTGCGCATCGTTTACGTTGGAAGTATGGTATTGAAAAAGAAAGTCAATCTGCGTTACAGCGTCAACAACTCCCAAACAAATCGTTTATGACGAACAACTTTGTGATTCGAAAATCATTGTTGGAAACCATTAAATTTGATGAACGTATTGGGAAATACGGACATGAAGATACTTTATTTGGATTTGAATTAAAGAAACGAGAAATCGTAATTGAACACATTGAAAATCCAGTTGTAAACGGCGATGTAGAAACAAACTCCCTCTTTCTTCAAAAAACAGACGAAGGCGTAATAAACTTGGTGAAAATTCTGAATTTTGTTGAAGATCCAGAAGCTTTGGTAGAAGACATTACACTTTTACGTTTTCATCAAAAGGTAAAATCTTTTGATGGATTTATTGCTTTTCTTTTTTTACTTTTTGGTACATTAATTCGGAAAATTCTTGAGAAAGGGTATGTTCATTTGGCCCTTTTCGACTTTTATAAATTAGGACTTTTTGTTCAGAATCGACGTGAAAAGTAATCTCAATCTTATTCTGTGAAATTGGTAACGGCCGACACCTCCACTTTAGCAATCCCTTGTCGAATAAAATTCAATTGTTTGGCAGCTGAAAGACTCAGGTCGATAACAAAAGCAGAATTTTTAGGTAATCTATCATTAATTTTTACCACCACTATAGAATCGTTTGTTGTATTACGTACCGATACTAAAGTTCCGAATGGCAAGGTTTTGTGTGCAGCAGTCATCATTTTTTGATCAAACACTTCTCCTGAAGAAGTCTTTCTACCATGAAACTTATCGGCGTAATAAGTTGCTTTTCCAGCTTCTACACTCACAGTGTTATAAGTAAAGCTTAAGATAAAAAGTGTAGATATTCCGAAAAGATATTTCCTCATAAACAAATTTTGAAACATCTAATTTTGGCAATTTTCTTCAGTAATCATAAAATTTTAAAGAAATATAACATATTGATTTTTAACACCAAACTAATCTCATCGAGATAAACACATACTCAACACTTTGTTTACCAACTAATTAATACAAAAACCTTCAAGATTACTAAATCGTTTTTCCTTTTTTACAACAATCAGGACTTTTTGTAATCTTTTCAACCATTTTTGTACATTTACTTGTCTGAATTGACAACTTTGATCCTGCAAAAGCAGCTCATTAAATAGAAATAAATCAATTGCTTAATATGGAGATAGAAGATTTTCAATCCTTTTGTTTACAACTCAAAGGAGTGTCTGAAGACATCAAGTGGGAACACAATTTATGCTTTTGTGTGAAGGGTAAGATTTTTTGCATGGTCAATTTAGATGAAAATCCTTTGACATTTTGTGTGAAATTAAGTCCTCACCACTTTGAAGAACTCACTCAACTTGACGGTATTGTCCCTGCTCCGTATCTAGGTAGAAGCCAATGGGTAAGAATCGATCACTCTGCATATTTAAGTATCGAAGCCATTCAAGGCCTTTTACTTTCTTCTTATGACTTGATAAAAAGTAAACTTCCTAAGAAAGTACAGATAGAATTAAATGCTTAATGGTTAATAATCACTGTTTGGCTACCTTGCTTAAGATTTGAATACTTTGTGTCATATACACGTGTAAATTTCAGGACTTCTTTTTCGTTTAAGGCATTTCCCTTTATTAAGTTAAAATACAATAACTCTTTTATCAACGCCTTTTTTCCTTTATTTGGTATTTCACACTTCAACATTTCTGTATTAATAAAGGTGAGGTCGAAATAACTATTATTTGTTGAATTATTAGAGCTGGAAGAATTTCTATTGGATGAACCGTAAAGATTGGTTCCCGTTGGCAAATAAAATCGATGAGCCACTAATAACTGTGTACCATCAAGTGCATTCACACTAAATAAGTGCATATTAATTTTATTAAAAGTAAATACTTTTTCTCCATTTAGTGTGACTACGTCTTTTTTCAATTTCACTTTACCTTGAGCAAAAACTCCCAATGGTAGGCTTAATAATAAAATGAATATATTAGTTTTCATACGCTATTTATTTTTTATTCAATAATAATATCTTCTATTGATTTATCAATTTCTAAAAGATTAAGTATTTTTTGGATCACACCGTCCATTACAGCATCAGGACATGATGCGCCAGAAGTTAATGCGATTATTGTTTTTCCATCATTCCAATCAACTGATTTACTTTCAATTGATTTATCATGAATATTAAAGGACTGAATTTGATTTATATCTAGTATTTCAAATTGATCTTTTATAAAGTAGGTATTAAACTTTTTCTCGAGTACTTCCACCAGATGAGTTGTATTAGAAGAATTGTAACCTCCCACCACGATAGCAAAATCAGCTTTTTCTTTCACTAATGCTAAAGTAGCATTTTGATTATCATTAGTTGCATAACACAATGTATCTCTAGTATCTGCTATGTGTTCTTTTATATGTTGCTCTCCATATTTATCTATCATCACCTGCCTCAAATAATCAGTAATCACTTGTGTTTCAGAAGCGAGCATTGTCGTTTGGTTGACCACACCAATTTTGCACAAACTTTTTTCATGATGAAAAGAAGCTGAATACTTCCCATTAAACACTTCTTCAAACTGCTCAAGAGTTGCATTACCTTTGATAAAATCACCAAGAACGACTGCTTCTTTCATATCTTTAATCACTAATGAAGCTGCATTTTGACGAGCATGTGAAAAAGTTGCTCTTGTTTCTTCGTGATCAAATTTACCATGGATAATTATTGTATGATTATCTTGTCCAAGTTTTTCAGAACGGTTCCAGACCTTTTCAACGAACGGGCAAGTTGTATTGTATTTCTCCGTTATTACCCCTATATCATTTAATCTGTTTTGTATTTCAATTGTTGTACCAAAAGCAGGAATAATAACAATATCATCTTTAGATAAATTGTTAAATGGAATTAATTGTTGACCATTTGTGTCTTGTAGGAATTGAACACCATTAGCTAATAAATCTTCATTTACACCAGGATTATGAATCATTTGACTCAACAGATAGACGTTATTATTTGGATTCTCTTGAATTGCTTTATATGCTTTCTCTATCGCATTTTCAACACCAAAACAAAACCCAAAATGTCGAGCAATTTTGAATTGTATCTTTCCAAAATCTAGTATAGTAGGAACAAAGTCCTTCTTTCTCGGATCTTTAGATTTACGTACCGCCTTAACTTTAGCAATAAATTGCGAACGATAATGATTTGGAATATCGAAACTTTTCATACTTACAAAGTTACAAAAGTTCGTCAGAATTTGCAGGAAATTCAGGTTGTTAAAGCTTTGAAAAGTAGGGTATCAAGACCTTTATCCCAGCTCTTTTCAATAATTTGCAGGTATAAAATTGTACACTCAATCGCTGTAAAGGTCTTGTTTGCGTAAATAATTCTTTTTTAAGACACCTTTTTTCAAAAAAAAACACTTTCAATAAAAAAAATAGTTGTATTATTGCGGTGTTCAAAACAAGGGTTTCGCCCTTTCTATAAAAAACAATCCAGTTTTTATTTTTAATTTATTCGCTTATCAATTATATGGATAAAGAGATATTGGAAAGCAAAAAGCTTCCAGACTTAAAAGAAATTGCTACAGCATTGGATTTAAATGTATCCGGTCTAAAAAAAGCAGATATCATCAAAATGATTTTATCCTCTTCTACCGCTCAAAGCGAAGCACTACCACACCAAGCCGAATCAACACAAGAAGTTGACCATTCATCTGAAAGCAAGAAACGTACTCGTAAAAGAGTGATTCAGCCAGAAATGGAAACACAAAGTGAATCAGTTACCCAAGCGGAAGAAACGACTGAGTCAGCTGAAGAGCCTCAAAAAAAGGAGAATAAAGGCCGTAATCTACTTGATTTAGCAAGAAAAGGTGATGCCACTGCAAAAGCCGTTCCTCAAAATAAACCAACAGAAGGAGAAGAGGAAAAAGAAGTGCCTTTAGCAGAAAACGCTCCACAAATCGAACGTCCTTCAAGAGATCACAATCAACAAGGTAGAGAACGTAACGATCGTCATGACAGATCTGATCGTCAAGAAAGACAAGATCGTCCTCAGCACCAAAACCACCAAAACAAACCTTCTTCAGGTAACGATAAGCAAGACACGAATAAGTCAGATGCTTACGATTTAGTTGGGATTGTAACTTCAGAAGGTGTTTTAGAAATTATTCCAGATGGAGGTTATGGATTTATTCGATCTTCAGACTATAACTACCTTCCATCTCCCGATGATATTTATGTGAGTCAAAGTCAAATCAAATTATTTGGTCTTAAAACAGGAGATACTATCAAAGGAACCATTCGTCCACCGAAAGAAGGTGAAAAATTCTTCCCTTTAGTCAAAGTTGAATCAATAAATGGTCGCGATCCATCTTACATCCGTGACCGTGTACCATTCCAATACCTTACTCCTCTCTTCCCTGATGAGAAGTTTAAGTTAACAGGTCATGCTCAAGAAACATTATCTACCCGAATCATGGACTTATTTGCTCCGATTGGGAAAGGACAAAGAGGTATGATCGTTGCGCAGCCTAAAACAGGTAAAACGATGTTATTAAAAGATGTAGCGAATGCCATTGCTTCGAACCATCCAGAAGTCTACCTTATTGTTTTACTCATTGATGAACGTCCAGAGGAGGTTACTGACATGGCTAGAAGTGTAAAAGCGGAAGTAATTGCTTCAACATTTGATGAACCAGCTGAACGCCACGTAAAAGTAGCTAACATGGTACTTGAAAAAGCGAAACGAATGGTGGAATGTGGTCATGATGTTTGTATTCTATTAGACTCTATTACACGTTTAGCGCGTGCATACAACACCGTTTCACCAGCATCTGGAAAAGTGCTTTCTGGAGGAGTTGATGCGAATGCACTACATAAACCAAAACGTTTCTTTGGTTCAGCTAGAAAAATTGAAAACGGAGGATCTCTATCTATCTTAGCAACAGCTCTAACAGATACTGGTTCAAAAATGGACGAAGTTATCTTTGAGGAATTTAAAGGAACAGGGAACATGGAGTTACAATTAGATAGAAAAATTGCAAATAGACGTATCTATCCCGCTATTGACATTACCGCTTCAGGAACACGTCGAGAGGATCTTTTGGTTTCTAAAGATGTATTACAGCGCGTTTGGTTGATGCGTAAGTTTATTGCTGATATGAATCCTGTAGAAGCGATGGAATTTTTAAAGGATAGAATCGAACATACACGTTCAAATGAAGAATTCTTGGTATCAATGAACAGTTAAACATGAAGCCTACAATAAAATACGGATTGATATTTGCCCTTTGTTGGGTAATTCTGAAACTAACCTTTTTACAAGTAGGTTGGAATTCGGAAAAACATTATTTTATTTCTGCTTGCCTTAACATTTTAGGGTTATTGCTTGCCATTGTATTTGGATTAAAGAAATTCATCGATACAGATACAGAAACAGAGAGTAACGCCTTACGTGATATTAAAAATGCAATGACCAGTGCTGTAATCTACTCAATGGTCGTTGCACTTTTTATGTACATATACTACACATGGATTGATCAAAGTTTCTTTGATTATAAAATTCAAGAGGTAGAGATGCAATTAAAGGAAGTTATTTCTGATCCTGAACAATTACGTCAACTAAAACAGTCAAATCAAAGTTTTGAGGTGATGACATCAGATGAAATCTATGAGAAACAAATGGAAAATCCTAAATTGTTTTTCTCTCCTAAATTCATCACAACTTTGTCAGTGCTTGGAATGTTGTTTTTATCTATGATTTATAGTATTATTATTACTATCATTTTTAGAAAACTGTTCTACAAGAATCGTTAATTCGCTTGTAAGAAATCTAATATTGAACGCAGTATTTGCATTTTTTGTTCTTCTGTTCCTCGGTCACTCATGTCCGAATGATTAACTGGAAGTTTCACAATCTGTGCATACTGCGTTTTTCTGTTTTCCCAATTTTCAAATACCTCCTTGTCTGTTTCTCTATCTTGAGAACGAAGTGTTAGAATCCCTTTACAAGCTACGTTCGTTAATGAATGACGTAAATTATCTAATGTCACTAACTTGTCAATTTCATTTGTATTTCTTAAGGAATAACGAGCTGAAATATCTCCTCCATTTGAATGTCCAATCAAGATAATGGGTATACTATTTAAAAAATAATCTTTTTTAAGCAATTGCTCTTTTACAAAATGAATATTATCAGAACCCCTTATCCAAAATGGAGCTCTCAAAAGTTGCATATCCCCTTTCATAGGTAGAATAGGATCGTTTTCCATTTCATGCTGAATACTTGTGACAAAATAACCTCTTTTTGCCAAACCATGTGTAATGTAACTATACTTGAGATAAGTATCCCCTTTATTATTACCATACCCATGACTAAATATCACCCACCCTATATAATGGATATCAGGTAAAAAAGTGTTTTCAATTGCAATATTCCTTTTTCTTAAACTATCCTGGAACTGATTAAGAACCGATATGACCTCCTCCTTCTTTATATCAAATGGAACTACCTCTTCCCTTAGCGTTTTGTTTTCAACTGTATCTACTGAAGTAAGGCTAGAACAAGCATAGGTAATACCTATCGCAATACCTATAACGATAGGTAAACAATTTGAGAAGTTTTTATTATTCAAACAAGTAAAATTCATTTTTGAATTATTTGTTTAAAAGTTCATCTACTAATTGATTGTAGTCAATTCCATCAAAATTTCCAGACGACATCATCAAAAGAGTTGTATTATCATAAGAATGTGTTTTCAATAATTTAACGACATCTTCTGTGCGTTGAAGTACGATTACATCACCACCAAATCCATTAAAAATTTCTTCTGAACTTACTTCTGGCAGCTTTTTATGGGCCACTACCTCCGGACTATAATAAACAACACATACATCTGCGCCTTTCATAGAATCTTTATAATGTGGAATAAATTCTTTTTGTAATGATGAAAAAGTATGTAATTCCATACAGGCAATTATTTGTCGGTCTGGGTAGCGTTCTCTTACTGCATTTAAAGTTGCCTTTAGCTTTGAAGGAGAATGAGCAAAATCTTTATAACAAGTAAACCTTTCCCTTTCGTCGACAATTTGTAGTCTTTTTCCTGCTCCAGTAAACGTTGACATTGCATTTAAGTAATCCTGATTAGAAATGCCGATTTCTTGAGCTAAAAACATTGCTCCAATTAGGTTTTGCATATTATGTTTCCCGAAAATTTGAAGCGGATATTTTTCTCCTTCCCAAGTAATAACAAAGCCGTCTAAAGTATTTTCATAGACAGGAGTACCATAAGGAACTGTTTCTAATTTAGATTTAGATTTGTATTTATGTCCTAGTTTAGCTACCTCTTCATCTTCTTTATTATAGATTAGTTTCCCTTCAGCTTCTATTTTATCACAAAAAACATCAAATTGTTCTACATAATTATCAAACGTTGGGAATACATTGATATGATCCCATGCAATACCAGAAAGAAGAGCTATATCAGGTTGATAGAGATGAAATTTAGGTCTACGATCCGTTGGTGAGCTGAGGTATTCGTCCCCCTCTAAAATCATAAAAGGAGCATCTTCAGTCAATTTCACCATACAATCATAGCCATCAAGTTGTGCTCCAACCATGTAATCAACATTTACATTATTCACTTTTGCGGCATGTAAAAGCATGGAAGTAATTGTGGTTTTCCCGTGACTTCCACCTATTACAACTCGTTTTTTTTCCTTTGATTGTTCATATAGATATTCTGGATACGAAAATATTCTCAATCCTAAAGACTGCGCTTTTAGTAATTCAGGATTATCAATACGTGCATGCATTCCAACAATTACAGCATCAATATCATTAGTAATAGAACTAGAGTCCCATCCCATTTTTTCAGGAAGAATACCTTCTCTAGATAATCTTGATTTTGATGGTTCGAAAATTTCGTCGTCAGATCCAGAAACGTTAACTCCTTTTCTACTTAATGCGATAGCCAAATTGTGCATCGCACTTCCTCCAATTGCAATAAAATGTACATTCATGATTTGCTACAAATAAACGGGATTTATTAATTGTACCCGAATTACTAAAGTAGCTTAGATTCAAATAAGATTTTCAAATAATGAAATCAGTTGCTAACAGTTATTCGTTTATTACGAAATTAGTATTTCCAATAACCTCATGTACAATCTTTTTCCCATCATCATACATTACAATAGCAGATACATCACTATTTTCTTTACAAAACTTTGTGATTTCTTCTTTTCCAATTAGCATAAAATAAGTTGCATAGCCATCTGCTAATCCAGCTGAAGGAGCAAATACTGTAACGCTTAACACATCAGAACGTACAGGTCTTCCAGTTTTAGGATTAAAAATATGACTAAATGTTTGGCCATCCACTTCTACAAAATTTCTGTAAGTACCACTTGTAGCAATTCCTGTATTTGTTGTCGATACAACCATCTGAATTTCCCTATACTCTTCGGTGCTATCTTCAGGTCTGTCGATGCCTATTTTCCATTTTTTTCCCTCTGGGTTTTTCCCTTTTACAAGGATTTCTCCCCCTATTTCAACATAATAGTTTTGTGCCCCCTTGCTTTCAATAAACTCTGCAATTACATCAGCTGAAAACCCTTGAGCAATTGCGTTAAAATCGAATTTAACTTCTGGTGATTTTTTAGAAACCACCACTTGATTATTATTGAATTTTATTTGATAATTTTCATCATTATCAAAACCAACCCATTGCATTAAATCAGCAATCACCTCTTCGTCTAATGGTTGCATCATTCCTTTAGGAGTATACAATTTCCAAGCGTTTAAAATTGGATACAACGTGGGGTCAATCATTTGATTCGTTTGTTCAAATAGTAATTCTGTTAAGAAGTAACATTGAGAAAAATATCCAAATGAATCTTCAAATTGAAAAGATTGACTTTCATTGATTTTAGAGAGGTAAGAATCTTTTTTATATAAAGATAAGTATCGATCAAAATCATCTAATAAATGATCGATGTCTTTTTTTTCAATCTTTACATTTTGATCAGCAACAATAATGGTATAGGTAGTCCCTTGTGCTTCTCCATGAAAGGTAATTCCTTTTTTACTTTGAGAACAAGCACATAGAACAAAAACAATAAATAATTTAAAAATGACGTTTAAGCGATGCATTATTTGTTTCTTTTTGCCAAACATATTCTGTAATTGCTGTTCCTGACTTTGTGTATGTAATGGCATTTAATGATTGTGTTTTTATATATTCTACTCCTTTTCCTTCAATCACAACTACTCTACGTGTTATAATAGCTATAGGTAAACCATCAGCATCTTTTCGTTGAAACATTTCTTGAGACACACCTTCTGGATATTTTTCTCCAAGCGTATTTTTCACAATTACCGTTTCACTTTTCGAAGTATGCATATTATCAATTTGTTGTTTGATAGCATATCCTTCATTTGACTTTTCTTTTGTCAAAGACGACTGCGACAAAGACAAATCTTTAGACAAGTCAGTTAAACTATTTTGACTAGATCTTTGTTTATCGACATTGTTAGTTGTTGAAATAGATGATTCATATTTTTTATTATCAATGTTCGTTTGTGCGTTCATACGTTCCTGTTGATCAGATGCTTCCTGGCTATCGATTGCATTTTGTACATTTTTAGCAACAAGTTTAACTTGCAAATTCTTATCCTTCAATCCTTGCTCAGCTTCATTTACTTGATTAAGCTTTGATCTTTCAATTTGCTCAATGGATTCCTTTTGTTCCAAATACTTTTGATTCTCACTTGCTTTTTGAGATTGATTATACTGTTCGTTTTTAATATGAATATCAGTTATCAATCCTTCATTTTGAATCAACTCTCCTTGAGCTTTTGTTTCCTTTCCTGCTTTACTTTT
The DNA here is from genome assembly GCA_030150045.1 of Taishania sp. Lineage (GTDB taxonomy): Bacteria > Bacteroidota > Bacteroidia > Flavobacteriales_D > Crocinitomicaceae > Taishania. The sequence continues at coordinate 5,200 of JASLGM010000045.1, read as the reverse complement.
TTCAATCTCAAGCAAGTGTTCTTTAGACGATAAATTACTCCCTTTTTTCTGATCGGCATCTTGATTCCATTTATCAGAAATGGTGTTTGTCTTATCGCTTACGAATACATGTCCTTCTCTTTTGGCATCGATATCTTCTATTTGACGAACGTCAATTTTACGTCCAATATCGTCTACCTTTGCTTTGTTGTTAATATTCGTTTGTTTTAAAGTATTTTTATCTACGACATCTTTATTCTCTACCTCCATTCGGATACGTTTGACTTCCTCCAATTCACTTTGCTTTTCGGAATTATATCCTTCAAATTCGAGACTCAATTTCGATTGTTCTTGTGTCAAATAATCTTGTACTCTGATGTTTTCGTTTCCTTTAAACTCATGTTCTGCCTTATTTCTATCTGCTAACTGAATTTCTTTTTGACGCAAGATTTCTAGATCAATTGCTTTCTTGTCCTTTTCATTTATTTCCCCTTTCATAACATCTGCATAGAAAGCATAAACGGTATTAAACATTTCTTGTTGACTGTTTCTTTTTATTCTTTCTGCCTCAGAAGTTGATGCATCTACCTCATTTCTTAGTTTGATGGTTTTCTGCATTTTCATATCCTTCCTTTTCGCATCAGCTTGCTTCAAAGCTACTTCTCCATCTAAAATAGAGGGGTCAAATGGATCACCTAAACTTCCTAATTCTCCACTATTAACAACAGGAGGATTAAGGATATGATTAATCTCCTCTAATTTACGTTTGGGATAATCATTATTTTTTTTCAGCGCAGAAGCTCTTTTGTAATATTCAATCGCCTTTGGGAAATTTTTGGTATTAAAGTAATTATCTGCTAGAGCAATAATTTTTTTATATTGCTCTTCCATTGCTTTTTCAGATTCTAATAAATTCAATCTTACCGCCTCATCATACTTTAATTTAACGGTCTTATTTTGTCCTTGCAATTGTCTTGCTTCTCCATAATAAGAAACAGCTTTTTGATATTCTTTATTCGACATTGCGTCATCTGCAGTTTTCATCACTTGATTAAAGTGTTCCTCTGCTATTTTTTGGTTTTGCAGGTTTTCTTGGCGTTGATTTATTTTATTTTCAATTTCAATAATTTTCGTTTTCACTTTACTATCATCACGACGAACAACTTCCGCTTTTCTTAAAAAAGATAAAGCAGCATCATAATCTTTCGCATCCTCTGCTGTCTTTGCGCTCAACATAAATGCATTAAACTGAGCATCATTTGATTGATTTTTTTCCTTATCCTTTAATAATTGATTTATTTCATCTATTCTTTGTTGCGGCTCAATTTTCTTTACTTTAACTGTTTTTGCCTGATTAAAAAGTACTATTGCTTCGTTATACAATTGATTTTGAGCTTTTCCTTCAGCTTCCGCCATAAGTTTGGCATACAATTGATTTTCTTTCTCAATATTCTCAATTTGTAGTAACAGTGCATTGGGTCGCGGATCGTTCGACCTAATATTTTTTGCACGATTTATATAATCTCTTGCTTTTACAAAATCCTCTTCTTCAATTTTGTTTTCAATTGCAGTAATCAACTTTTCAAACGCTTGATTCGCTTCATTTTGATTATGATTAGCTAATTCTTGTGCTTTCTTTGCTTTCGCAACGGGTAATTGCTGTTCTGGTTTTAAATCTAATGCTTTATTATACGCCTCAATTGCAGCAGCATATTCTTGTTTTTCAACTAACTCATCCCCTTTTAAAAGAAAATTTTCATATTCAATATCTACAGTTGATTTTGTTGCCTTCTTTTGTTCATCTGCTATTCTAGCTAATCTTTCAAGTTCAGCTTTTTCAGCAGCAACTTTATCTGCAGCTTCTTTAGCCAAACGTTCTTGTTCTGCTTTGTCAGCGGCAGCTTTATCCGCAGCAGCTTTAGCCAATCGTTCTTGCTCTGCTTTGTCAGCGGCAGCCTTATCTCCAGCTTCTTTAGCCAAACGTTCTTGTTCTGCTTTTTCAGCAGCAACTTTATCTGCAGCTTCTTTAGCCAAACGTTCTTGTTCCGCTTTGTCAGCGGCAGCTTTATCCGCAGCAGCTTTAGCCAATCGTTCTTGCTCTGCTTTGTCAGCAGCAGCTTTATCTCCAGCTTCTTTAGCCAAACGTTCTTGCTCTGCTTTGTCAGCGGCAGCTTTATCCGCAGCAGCTTTAGCCAATCGTTCTTGCTCTGCTTTGTCAGCGGCAGCCTTATCTGCAGCTTCTTTAGCCAAACGTTCTTGTTCTGCTTTGTCAGCGGCAGCCTTATCTGCAGCTTCTTTAGCCAAACGTTCTTGTTCTGCTTTGTCAGCGGCAGCTTTATCTCCAGCTTCTTTAGCCAATCGTTCTTGTTCTGCTTTGTCAGCGGCAGCTTTATCTCCAGCTTCTTTAGCCAATCGTTCTTGCTCTGCTTTGTCAGCGGCAGCCTTATCCGCAGCTTCTTTAGCCAATCGTTCTTGTTCTGCTTTGTCAGCGGCAGCCTTATCCGCAGCTTCTTTAGCCAATCGTTCTTGTTCTGCTTTGTCAGCGGCAGCTTTAGCAGCAGCTTCTTTAGCCAATCGTTCTTGCTCTGCTTTGTCTGCGGCAGCTTTATCCGCAGCTTCTTTAGCCAATCGTTCTTGTTCTGCTTTATCAGCGGCAGCTTTATCCGCAGCTTCTTTAGCCAATCGTTCTTGTTCTGCTTTGTCAGCGGCAGCTTTATCTATTGCTTCATTTATTTTTTTTATCTGTTCTGTAGGATAAGGCTTATCTAATAATCCTTGAGCAATTGTATATTTTTCAATTGCTTCTTTATGCTTCTTTTGATCTCGAAGTAGGTCTGCTTCTTTAATTGTTGCATCATACTTCACTAAGATGTCTTTAGCACTTTTTTCATCAAGAATTAGTTTGTTTACATTCTCAATTTTATCTTTTGTTGCTTGATTTTTATCGTCTAGTAATAAAGCCTCTTTAAACTTTACCAAAGCATCTGCATAGGTATTCTTGGTTACGAGCGCATCTCCTTCTTTCAATAACTTAGCAATATCATCTTGTTTCTTCTTTTCGTTTGCAATTGCAGCTATTTTCCCTTCAACATCTTTTTTTCTTCCTATTGCGTAACTAGATGCCGATTCTAAGCCAATCGCTTCAGAATACTTAGTTAAAGCTTCATTCCATTTTTCACTAGAATAAAAAGCATCCGCTGCTGCTAATGCATCTTCGTAAGCTTTTTTCTTATTTGAAATCTCTTCTTCCGCTTTTAATAGTTCATCAATTTTTTTAATCTGATCTTTTGGATATTGTTCAGCAGGACTTAATTTAGAAGCAGTATCATAATTATCTCTTGCAGATTTATAACTTTTTTGCTTCATCATAATATCTGCAGCTTCAATCATCTGTTTGTATTTCAGCTCATTTTCTTTCTTTTTAATATCTGCATTTATCTTTTTTATTTGATCTAATGGATAATCTTCTTCAGCATTTGCTTCAGATGCTTCTTTATATCTTGCTTTTGCTTTTTCTAAATCACCTTGTTTGTATAGTGCATCCCCCGCTTGAATTAGATTATTGTATTCTTGATTTTTTTGTTTGTCTGCAAGTGCTGCTTCTTTTTTAGCATGCACAAGATCATATATCTCATTTATTCTATTGATAACGTGTTTATCCTTCGGATCGATATTACTTGCTTCTTCATATTTAGCTAGTGCTGCATCATAATTCTTCGTATCATATAATTTATTAGCTTCTCCAACAATTCTTTGAAAATTGGCGGCATCCGTTTTTGCCTTATCTGCAGCTTTTTTCAATAAATCATCAACCTTTTTCTTTACATTTGCTGAAGCCTGCTGATCAAAAGCCAAACTTATTCCTCCTGGTTTTATTTCGAATTTAGCAACTGGTTCAGAATTTAAGAATCCAAAATCTATTCCAGGTCTATCACTAAATAAATCCATATCAAGTGTTTTAATAGGAGAGAAATCTCCTGGGGGAGTATCTTCTACATTAAGATTTTTAAAGTCGAAAGAGATCTTTTTTGATACCATTCCTTGTTTGCGATAGTACACTTCGAAGGGTTGGCTTCTTTCCACCTCACCTTTTAGCACATACGTTCCATTTGAAGCTGTAGAAGCAGAGACAATCGTTTTTCCTCCTTGTTTGATTTCGATAGTAACTCCAGCTTCTTTTTTAGCTAGATCTTGATTATTTACAACACCTTCAAATCGAACAGGCAGCTTTTGTCCCAAAGAGAAAAAAGGCACTACGTATAGAGCTAGAATGATAAATATTTTGCGCATAGTATTCTTAATATCCAAAAAGCTGTACAACTTACAAATTAAAACGTTCAATTGCAGATAAAAATTGTACAGAACAAATATCGCAATTTCCATCAATTAACGGTTTTACAAAGGCTATCATGTGTCTTTTTTTTGTTGTTTTTCTCAAAAGCATGTAATAAACCTATCAAAATGGAAGTGTACGGTCACTCGAATGTGAAAAACATTACTTTTGTGGAAACAAAATACAGATATGAAACAAATAACGCTTAATGATTTGCATATTTCTTTGGGTGCAAAAATGGTTCCTTATGCAGGTTTTAACATGCCTGTTCAATATGAAGGGGTAAACATCGAACATGAAACGGTACGCAACAGTGTTGGTGTATTTGATGTATCTCACATGGGTGAATTCTTTTTTAGTGGTCCAAATGCATTGGCTTTTATCCAAAAGATGACAACAAACGATGTAAGCGTAGTTGAAATTGGTAAGGCTCAATACAATTGTATTCCAAATGGAAAAGGTGGAATTGTTGACGATTTAATCATTTACCGCATGGCGGAGGAAAAATATTTATTAGTTGTTAACGCATCAAATATTGATAAAGACTGGGATTGGTTTGTAAAACACAACGATCTAGGTGTTGATATGGAAAATGCATCTGACGCTTATTCTTTACTTGCAATACAAGGCCCTAAAGCTATTGAATCGATGCAAGCATTAACGGCCATTTCATTAAACGAAGTAAAAAATTATTCTTTTGTTGTAGGTGAATTTGCTGGTTTTGATGATGTGATTATTTCAGCGACTGGTTATACTGGTTCAGGAGGTTTTGAGATTTATGCGAAAAACGAACAAATAAGTGCAATTTGGGATAAGGTATTTGCTGCAGGTGCATCTTTTGGGATTAAACCAATAGGTTTAGCTGCACGTGATACATTGCGTTTGGAA
>JASLGM010000049.1 GCA_030150045.1 Taishania sp. | reverse complement strand
GCATTTTTTTGTAGTCAACACAAGGCTGTGGCGTGATTTTTTGTATTCCGCTGAAAGAAAAAATAAGCAGCTTTACAAAAAACATGACACAGCCGAAGCCCGAAGCGACCTAGCGGTGAGCCAAACAAGAAGTGGCGGTGGTTGTAAGCGGTCCCAATTTCGGGACGGCTTGCAGACAAAGTAGCCACGAATGACAAGCGCACGGAGCGTAATGAATAAAACAAGTGAAGCGTAACACGGCTTTTTTCAAGCGGTGTGCAGAGCAACGTCAAAAACAAGGGCAAGAAAAAGCGTAGCTTTTGAAGACCAAACGTTAGTGCCGGGATGACTCTTGCTTTGTATCACCCTTGTTTTTGTGTTTTATGAATAAAGCGAGTACGCGAGGAATACCATATTTCCCCCCTTTTTAAATTTTTATTTTTCCAACTATTGATTTTTCAAAAAATGAAACTATTTATTAAAACAGAATAAAAGTCAAACAAGAATGATGTGCTGCAATATATATAACAGTACTACAAATTTTTAAGTGGTTTAATAAAAAATAGAAAAACATATATTATGATTAAAGTTTATTCAAAAAACACAACAACATTCTACAGTTCTTTAGATGAATTCGTTGAAAATTTTCCATTTGCTGAGCGTCAATGTAAATTCCAAATTGAATGTGAATTGAAGCGAAAAGGATTCGTAAAAATTACAGATTATCATTCTCCAGAAGAATTTATTCTCACTTCAACGGATGAAATTTAATCAATTCATTTTTCAACTCCTCCAAGTGTGTTTGCTTGTATCTTTCTGTTGTGGATGGATATTTGTGTCCGGCGAAAACTTGGACGATTCTAAGGTCATTTTTTGCCTTGAGCAAATTACAAATCACACTTTGCCGGATCGTATTGGGATTTAGATTTTTTCCTGGGAATAAATGCTTTGAATGTTCTACAATATAGCCAATTCCTGAGCTTGTTTCTACTTTTCCGAGTTTAGAAATGATTAGTTTTTCGGTAAATTCTCTCATCAATTTTGGCCTGTCTTCATTGAGATATTCCATGAAATAAATGATTTGTTTTGCTGTTAATTTTAAAGTTCTGGAGTTGCTTTTTAAACTGGATTTAATGAAAATCGTAGCCTCTTTTAAATCAATGTCTTTTAGTTCTAAATTTAGTATTTCTGAACTCTTTAAACCTTGATAAATCAATAAACTAACTGTTACTAAATTCCTGTTTTTAAGTAAAATATAACGCTCCTTTCTGTTGAGTAATAACATAAGTTCTGCAGTTGTAAATAAATCCTGTAACTGAATATCCCGGCTTTGTTTGTCTCTTAATCGGATGGATTTTGCTGGATTATCTTCTCTAAAACCAACTTCAACTAAATAAGAAAAATAATGCTTCAAGGCGTGTAAAATACAGCCAATGGACGAACTGTTTTGATACAGTTTTCTTCTGGATCCAATGTATTCCATGATTTCAGAATAAGAAGCGTTTTTTCTATCTTTTGAAAATATAAAATGATTGATTTCATACTCGTAACGATTGGCTGTTGATGGAGATACGTGTTTGTTTAAGTAGTCTTTAAGTTCCATAATTATTCAGTTTTAAATTACTTTTTAAAGGTCTTCATCAATGTGTCCGCGAAGCTCCCACAATTGCTTGTTTTTTACTCGTGTGTAAATTTGAGTTGTTTCTAAATGTTGATGTCCTAAAAAATCTCGTACATACTCTAGAGATAAACCGTTTTCTAGTAAATGTGTAGCAATCGAATGTCTCAAGCAATGCAAAGAAATTTCTTTTTCAATTCCTGCACGTTCTAAAAGTTGTTTCAAAATCTTATTCATTGTGTTTCCGCTTAGTTTTAAGCCGATTCTTGAACTAAAGAAGGAATTGGTGTCGCCCGTTACTGTTCGCTCTTTTAAAACGTAATTTTTTAGATTTTTACTTATTGTTTGGTTCATCGGCAGAACACGTCTTTTTTTGCCTTTGCCCTCACGAACTACTAGAAAAGAAGTTTTGAAATTAACGTCCGCCATCACTAAACTTTCAGCTTCCGATCTTCTCAATCCCAAACCATAAAAAATACTTAAAACAGCTTTTTCCTTATGGGTTTCGCAAGCTTCAAACAATGCAGTAATTTCCCTTGGTGTTAAAATTTCTCTCGCCTTGCTTTTTGGTCTTGGAAAACTTAAGTTATCCATTGGATTTAGGGTAATTTTTCCAATTTCCATTTGAAAAGAAAAAAAGACTTTCAAACTAAAAACATGATGATTTACCATGCTTTCACTCAACGCTCCGGGCTTCCGTTTATTTGGTCGGTTTTTGATGTACTGGTAATAGTTTAAAATGTCTGTTTTATTGATTTCTTGCAACTTTTTTGGTGTAAACTCTAAGAACTCGTTTAAACACAAGGGAAGCATTTTTTGAGTTCCTTTTTTATACCCAATTTGCTCCAAATAGCTTTTGAAGTGTTTGATAAGTGGATTCATAAATTAGTGGATTAAAAGAAATAAAGACGAAAGATTGTGGTGATTTAAAAATGCTCCTTTCACATCTTTTACGGAATGCGGAACACTACTTGTAACGTGTTGATTATGCGATTTTTGACCGTTCCTTTTAGCGTTCCATACTAAAGGAACAGTTAAATGTTATTGATTTGATTTTCAATGTTTTGTTTAATCTTACTTCGTAATAAACTCAAATCATCCCAATAAGAAATTTTATAATGATGCGTGTTTCGCTGACTCGAATAGGTTTTGTGAATGTATTCGAGTTCGATCAGTTCAGTCAAATTTCTAAAAGTATGCGTTTTACTCAGGTTCAAATATTGTCTGATTTCTCTTTGTTCAAACTCATAATCTTTTCCCTGTTTCAATACAAATTCTTTTACTTTTTCGTAAAAATCTCTCAATCTTCCATTGAGTTCATCGACCTTCAGCACAATGCTTTCAAACATCAAATCAATTGCTTGTTCAATGTCTTGTTTTTCGGTGATTACACGGTTTTTTTCGTCTCTCTTGCGTTGGTGCTGGTTGATGAGCGTAATTTGCTCACAAAAGGCTTCAAAAAGTCCGTGCAACCTTCGTTTTTGTTCCAAATTTACAGGTAAATCAATGTGTTTTATCCACGTGTTTTTGACGGGCAAACGCTCCAAGCTCCGCATGAAATTTTGAATGTTTTTAATGATTTGGCTTTGCGCCTCACAATCAATTTCTCCAGCTGCAAGTTTGTTTTTAAAATCAATGATTTGTTGGGTTTGCTTTCTGGTCTCATCAATTGTAATAAAAAATACGCGAGTTGAATTATCGTGATACAATTCTCCGTTTGTGGTGGCAACCATCGAAGCAATCGGACCACGAACTTTATTTTCTCCGCTTTTAATCTCGCCCGTTGTTTCATCTTTTCTAGAGGTCGATGAAATCAATATTTCGTTGCTTTGAAGTTCTCTAAGTGCAAATTCGGCTTCTTCTTTCATGCCGTCGTAATCCTCCAGAACAATGAGCGTATTTTTTAAATCGTATTCGCCATAATTGTAAAAACTCTTCTCTGTGATGCGTGTAAACCGCTTCACCCGTTCTTGTGGCATCAAATCAGCAATCTTCTTGATTAAATGTGTTTTTCCACTTCCTGAACTTCCTTGAACAACAACATGCAGCGTTTTGCTCATCTGAAAACTGGAGGCAATGGCAAACAAAAACAAGCGATTTTTCTCCTCGCCAACAATGCCCGATTTCCCAATTAAATCATTGAGTTTTTGAAGTAAATTGGCCTGCTTGCCAAATTTTATACATTCCTGTAATTCATGACTTGTTAAAATGGTGTTGATTTCCTGTTCTTGTTGCTTCTTGGCTTTCTGCTCGTCTCGTTTCATTTCAAGTTCTGTAATAAAACTGTAAACGCTATCTTCTGCTTCGTTTTCTGCAACCTGTAATTTATCGGAAATCAGTTTTATCAAACGTTCTACTTGTTTGTATTCATAGAGTTCTACACGGTCACGGATTTTTTTATGGGTTTCGTTATGGGTTATTTCGAGCGTTACTTTTAGCGATTCTTCGTTGCGAAGTAATCCGCCTTTGAGTTGGATTTGAAGGTTAGAAATTTGAGATGGAAAGCTGGAAGTTTTTGCTGGAACTGGAAGTTTTACTTCTGAAACATCTTTTTTCTTTTCAGCTGAAAGAAAAAAAGAACTTGCTGAGTTGAGTAAATGCTTCAAAACCGCTGGCTCATGACTCGTTAAAAGTGAATTTACATCTTCGTTTTGGGGAGTTGAAACTATTTTGATTGCAAATTGAAGATCAGCAATTGCTGCTTGTTTTTGTAATTCTGTGGCCAATTTTTCTGCTCCTTTTTTTCCTGCCTGGTCGCCATCAAAAAAAATGCTTATTTCTTGCACGTTTTCAAGTCTGTTAACGGCCTCAGTCTGTTCTTTTCCGCCTTCTGTTCCGTAATTTGCTAAAATAAAATAACTCTCACCTAAAACCTGTTTCAAACTAACAGCATCAATGATGGATTCACAAATGATTATTTTTTGTGTTTCTGCAGGTGGATAAGCAGGATAAAGGCCTTGACGGTTTTTAAGGTAAAAATGTTTCAAAACGTTGTTTTCAACAATGGATCTAAAATACAATGAAACGATTTTATTTTGCGCGTCTCGGAGGGGAAAAACCAAACACATTTTTCCAAAAACGCTGTATCCTGTTGCGCTTTTTTTTATCAATCCCAGCGCTTCATATTTTGCCAAAAGTTCTTGCTCCTTGCCTTTTGGAAGGTTTACCGTGTGCTGAAAAGTTCCGGTGTTGTAACCGATTTGAGTGTTTTTATGGATTAAACCTCGACTTTCTGCGTAGTCTTTGGCAGGCTTTGATGATAAAAAAGCGCGTTCAAAGGTTTCGAAAAGTCGTGTGAGTATCAAGATTCGTTCATCGGTAGAAATTGCAGATTCCAAAGTAGCAGATTGCAGATTAGTTGTAGTTGTTGATCCTTCAACTTCCCGAGTTAAATATTTCAAGGTTTCGGCATGTGTCCAGTTGTTTTTTCTTTTCACCAGTTCAATTACATCCATCGTTCCAGCTGTGCAGTTGGAACTAAAACAAGTGGCAATTTGCTTTTCTTTGGAAAATTGTAAACTGGGCGTTTTGTCCTGATGAAAAGGACAACAAGCCCGAAGTGTTTTTTTATCGATTGTAATTCCCAAGTGCTCTGCAACTTCCAAGAGGTTTAACTGGCTTTTGAGCGTTGATATTTCCATGGTAAAATATTTTGTGCGATTTATTCGATTACAAAAGTAAAATTAATTTTCTATTATCGAATGTATTACTTTTTGATTTTCGCAAATATTTTCTATTAACGCATTTTTATCTATTTTTGCTCCATAAAATTTTCCATTATGAATATCGGGCGATTAATTAAAAAAATACGTGAGGACAAAGGTTTAATGCAAAAAGAAGTTTCTTCTTACCTTGCCATTGGAAATAGTAATTACAACAAATTAGAAAATGGACACAGGGATTTATCAGTAGAAGAACTACAAAAACTTGCCAAATTATTCAACTTCACAACAGATCAAATTTTAAATTACGACAACATTATCCCTGAAGAAGTGACTCTTGAAGATAAACCAGATTTTGAAAAATTAAATCTCATTAACCAATTAGATGACGACGATAAACAAACCGTTTTCAAAATAATTGATACCATGCTTACCAAAAAGAAGTTTAAAGACTTCTTTCAGAAGAATATTGCAACGCTGTGAAAATGAAAAATCCCAAGTACTAATAAAGTTACTTGGGATTGATATTACTCATTACAAATATATTTTATTTGCTTACAGATTTACATCTAAGCAAAACAATCAAAAGCGCCATTTGACACATTACCAGTAACCTCCAATCACCGTCTGTTATCACAAAATATGTATATCCCTATTAATTCTTTAGACTGATAAACAGGATGATTAGATCCACCAACAAAAATTCTTTTTTTTCCATAAAAACGAATTTTTTGTAGATTGAGAGTGTCAATAGATTTATTTTTCAATGCTAGCCCATAAATTCTTTCTGGATGAATCTTATAGTAGTGGTTTTTTCTCAACTTGCACATCGATATATCAAATTCAACTTCCTCTGATTTTGAAGCAAGTAATTTATAAGTTTGATTTTTGAAGACAAATTCAAAGTACACATAATCTTCATATGCATTTGTCTCAATCTTTTTTAACTTATAATATTCACCAGACTCTACTTTTGTAAAAGTTCCACAACCTATGAGAGTAATAAATATCATTATAAATAAAATCATCTTCATAAATAATATATTACCATTTTACTTTACTCACCATTTCTATTACTTTTTGAAAACTCTCAGTGCTTTTTTTAAGCGTCGAAGTATTAGTAACAGATGACTTATCCATATTGAAACTACTAGTTGCTTGATAACCTGTTGTCGGAGGGTAACCGTGTTTCTCCTCGAAATTAAAATACTCAGGATTAGCAAAGAAAAAATCAACTCCACCATTTTTATTTACAACAGCACCAGCATCAGCATTGAACGGTACTAAGCTGTTTGATTTTCCATGCGCATTAGTATAAGCTGGATTTTCTGGATCGCCAATTTTTTTAGGTGTAGGAATATAACCAGGGTTATCTATTGCACCTATATAAGACTCCAATGTTTCATGTAAAACTCCATTTTTACTTATATCGGCTTCGGATATTGCCTTCATATGATTTGGGTTAACCCATTGAGTAGTAATAGTGCAATTTCCTTCTGTTTGACTACCTTCGAACGATCCACCAAGAAGCGGTATGTCTATTCCAGATCTAGAAGTGAAATAGCTTTTATCGGTCAAGTAAATGTTTACATCTACTATATCTGACATACTTGCTTCCAATAACTTTTTATCAGCATCATTTGTCGGAGTTCCAAAAACCTTTATTCTATTTGCTTTTACATCATATTCAATTGTAAGAGAAGTTGATGCACGAAGTTGAGACAAATAACTTATAATATTATGTCCCTCGCCGTATGGAATAATATCATTTCCGTCAGGATCAACGAATACAACTGGAGAGTTTCCAACAAAATTATAAGAACTTAAACTAGGGTATTTACTTGCCAAAAGATCAATCGTCAACCATCTTCCAAGCCTTGAATCATACATCCTTGCTCCAAAATCATAAGAGTTTCCACGTCCTTTGACTTCATCGTCTTTCTCCATACCGTTAAATCCATAACGGTAATCGCCTGCACAACCTTTTACACTGATTTTCAAATCACTAGGCACAACCTTTTGAAAAGAGTCAGATTTGTAATATGTAAGTTTTAGACAACCCATTGACAGCTAATTTACAACTTTTTTTCTTTCAGCT
>JASLGM010000032.1 GCA_030150045.1 Taishania sp. | reverse complement strand
TGAATATATAAACTGGTATAACACAAAAAGAATACACTCTTCATTAGGATATTTAACACCCTTAGAAATGGAAGTGAGAATAAGAAGGAAAATTAACAAAGTGGCTTGAAAAAAATGTCACAAATTTAGTAGGTAGTTCAACAAAACACTATAAACAACAAAAGAGAGAATCGTGTGCTTCTCTCTTTTGTAAAACCTAAACTACTACTACTTATGAAAACTAACTCTTATGCATACATAATAACAAAAGTTATGCCAAACAAATGAAAAACACCTAATTGAAATGAAATACGTTAATATTTTTATTAAAAAGTAGTCCATTCGATTAATAAATAAAAAAAAACATTCCTTTTTGGTTTGAAGATATTCTTATGTTTTCATCGATTTAACATTTGACCGAAGGCGTAACTTCGCGTTAGGGATAGCAGCGGCATCCTTTTGTTTTGCACAGCAGGACAAAAGATAGAGCGAATAGCCCGACCCCTTCCTTTTCTCAAGATACTTGAGGAAAGGAAGGGGAAACGCCCAAAAGAAGAAAAAAAGAAACATTAAGGCATAAAAAAAGCCCATTCTATACAGAACGGGCTTTTGTTGTATTGTTGGATTAGATTCCGAATTCTGCTTTTACAGCGTCAACGTAGTCTAATTTCTCCCAAGTAAATAATTCTACTTCTTTGGTAAAAGGCTTACCGTGAGAATCGAAGAATGTTTTGGTAACCACCTCATTTTTACGTCCCATGTGGCCATAAGCGGCTGTTTCAGAGTAAATCGGGTTACGCAATTTTAATCGTTGCTCGATAAAGTAAGGTCGAAGGTCAAAGATCTTGCTGATTTTCTTAGCAATTTCACCGTCCGTCAAGTCTACTTTTGCAGTACCGTATGTATTCACATAAACACCACATGGTTCTGCTACACCGATTGCGTAAGATACTTGTACAAGTACTTCGTCACACAACCCAGCTGCCACCATATTTTTAGCGATATGACGTGTTGCATAAGCTGCTGAACGGTCCACTTTTGATGGATCTTTCCCAGAGAATGCTCCACCACCGTGCGCTCCTTTACCACCGTAAGTATCAACGATAATTTTACGTCCTGTTAGTCCAGTATCTCCGTGAGGTCCTCCGATAACGAAGATTCCTGTTGGGTTGATGTGGTACAAGATATCGTTTGTAAACAAATCACCAATGTGAGCTGGCAATTTAGCTTTTACGCGAGGAATTACGATTTCAATGATGTCTTTCTTGATTTTCTCCAACATTTCTGCTTCTGAACCAAAAACATCATGTTGTGTAGAAACAACGATAGAATCAATTCTTTGTGGCACGTTATCATCTGAATATTCGATGGTAACTTGCGACTTAGCATCTGGTCTTAAGTAACTGATTAATCCTGGCTCATTGCGACGGATATAAGAAAGCTCTTGTAAGATTTTATGTGCTAAATCCAATGCCAATGGCATGTAGTTTTCAGTTTCTTTTGTAGCATAACCGAACATCATACCTTGGTCACCCGCACCTTGCTCCTCTGGATTAGCGCGTTCTACACCTTGGTTAATGTCTGCGGATTGCTCATGAATTGCAGAAAGAATACCACATGAATTAGCGTCAAACATATATTCTGACTTTGTATAACCAATTTTTGCAATCGTTTCACGTGCAATTTTTTGGACATCCAAATATGCGTTTGTCTTTACCTCACCAGCCAATACCACTTGACCAGTTGTAACCAAAGTTTCACAAGCCACTTTTGACTGTGGATCTAACGCCATGAAATAATCAATCAAAGCGTCTGATATTTGATCTGAAACTTTGTCTGGATGTCCTTCAGAAACGGACTCCGATGTAAACAAATAAGACATCTCGTTAATATTAATTTATAAACAGTTGACAAAGGTACAAATTTAATATTTCTCAATAGACTTCACAGCATTATGAAGTTAATCAAAAAATAATTTTTTATTTCATTCCCCCTGGTTTGCAGCAAGTAGGCAGTTGTGCTTGTGATTCAGGGTGTGCCTCCACCTCATCAGCATCATATCCTAAGTGCGAAATAGCCGTTTTCAAAGTCTGTAAATCGGTTTTCTTAGGGTTATACTTGATTTCAAGCACCTTTGTATCGACATTTAGTTCTGCATACGTCACGCCTTTGTGATAGTTCATTTTTGACTCTATAGCCTTTTTACATGTACCACATTCTGCGGAAGTTTTTATTTGTACAACTTCTGTTTTTTGAGCCAAAAGGCTAAAACTTGCTAAAAATACGGTAATCGTTACCAAAAATAATTGCTTAATCATGATCGTCTAAAATATTAAATCGAAATCCTACATAAACGTTTGTTCCCATTACTGGACCCCAAACTCTTGTTGCATCAAAAGTTGAACCAAAAGGATTCTGCACATCTAAAATAGGGTTTACTTGTCTATAATTCGTTAAATTCTCTCCACCCACATAAATTTCCCAACGTTTCAATTTATACGTTACCTGTGCAGACATCATAGCATACACTTTACTGTTATTGTCCGTTGTATATGAGCCATCTGCCAAAAGGTTAACCGGTAATCTGGATTTACCATAAACACTTGTTGTCCAATCGAACACCCATTTGTTGTTTCTTGTTGTATACGCCAAGTTGATAAACCCTCTGTGTTTAGGAACCATTACTTTTTGTTGCAAAGATCCACCGTATTCCGCTCTCACATCTAAGAACTTGTAGGCCAATCGTGCCTCCAATCGTTTAATCGGTTCAAAACTAAATTCCACTTGTAAACTGTTGGAAAATGATTTACCGTCATAGTTCTTAAAAACAATGCTGTTTACATCCTCATCGCGATCCACTATCAACTGATTTTCAAACAAGGTGTGGTAATAATCTACCACCACGGATGCGTTGCGGTTAAACATTTTAAAAGATTGAACATAAGACCCACCAAAATTCCAAGAAACTTCTGGAGAGATAGAATTTGGAGCAATCCATTGTCTACCTGTTGCCAAAAGAGAGATATTGTCTACCATATAATTCGGAACGCGCCATCCTTTCCCTCCAGTAAAGCGAAAATCGATACGCTCCGTGATGGCGTATTTACCATAAATACGTGGCGTAAAAATAAGTCCATACAAATTGTGATAATCAAGACGAACACCACCAACACCAGTGAAACGATTTCCACCATAGGTGTACTCTCCAAAAACGCCAGGTACAATTTCCATACGGTCATCGGTCAATTGATCCATACTTTGCTTCATATCTACAAAAACGGCGCTTACTCCAGCTTTATATTTATGCAATGGCGAACCGATTTGGCTTTCGAAAATTCCGTTGATATAACCTCTCTTTTCTTCGCCTTTAAAAACACGATTGCCATATTGTGCAAATACGTTTTGATATTTGACATTATACACCACACCGATGGAATTCCATGGTTTTTTTAAAAAGAAACCCGTTTTCCCATAAGCATCAATATGTTGACTTATCGTTTGCAAACCATAAACGGTGGAATCTTTTTTCCATGGTCGGAAAGCCGTTTGTCCACCAAAACGATTGTCATAATAAGCATTGATACCAAATTGAGCTTCCATTTTCTCTCCGTTGTAGGACCATCTATTATTAACAGAAGCGATACCACCAATTGGCATATCCATAAATCCATCACGATTGAAATCCATTGGTGCAAATGCTCCTGAAAGATGGCCGAAAATGGCCGTATTCCATTTCTTCCCAACATGCATAGAACCATGTATATTGAATTCATTTCGAGAATAAATATTTGTATAATAATTGACAAACAAATGATCCATTTTCTGCGGCTTAAACATTTCAATGTTCACCAATCCAGCCATTGATTCATATCCATTTACAACCGTTCCTGTACCTTTGGTGATTTGAATAGAGCTGATCCATGTTCCCGGGAAAGTATTCATCCCAAACGGCTGTTCCAATCCACGCATGTAAGGAATGTTCTCAAATTGAATTTGAGTATACGTCCCTTCCAATCCCATCATTTGGATTGTACGCGCACCTGAAACGGCGTCTGTATAATTCACGTCAACAGAAACATTCGTTTCAAAAGACTCAGCAAGATTACAGCAAGCCGCCTTCCGTAATTCTTTCAACGAAAGTTCTTCGACATGCAACACCTTCATCTTGGAAATAGATTTTGATTGAGTTCGTGCTGTGATCAATACTTCGTCGAGCATTTTCTCTGAATAAAGCACGATTTTATAATTAGCAAAACGATCTTCTTTTGTAACCACAAGCGTATCTGAAATAAAACCTGCAGCTTTAAACACCAGTGTATCTGGAAGGTCTTTTGGTAAGATGACCTCAAACTCTCCGTTGTCGTGTGTTTCAACAACAGATTTATCTTTTAAAAAATAAACTTTTGCGCCCCAAATAGGTTCTATTTCCCCATTGGTAGACCCAATAACGACACCTTTAAGCTGTGCCATACTCGTACCCGACAGCAAAACCGTCAGTACCCATAATATATGTTTCATGAATAAAATATTAGATTGAACAATTACATCAATGTGTATTGCTCTCTCTAATTTCTAAAGACCTCGTTCACCAAATGGATTTGACGCCCCTGCAATATAGGTGGCGCGTGAGCGAGGTACCAAGAAGTAATCTTTTCTTGGGGAATAAATGACATTTTAGAAATGCCGAAAATAGTGGTACTAGGAAGTAGGTAGTCACCTACAAGTTGAATAAGCGAATTGGAGCTGGAACCTGCGTAATGATCTTGAATTTGTATAATCACCTGATCGGTGGAACAACAATTGTCTTCAAAGTGCGAATCTATTTCTGGTGCAATAGAACAACAAGCATCATTTTCCGCTTCTTTTTTCACCTCATCCACACATGGATCGTCAGTTACAGAGAATAAAAAAGAGGTTTGCCCAGAAGACAAACACGTATGTGCATAGAAACTGATTCCAAGGTTAATGAACAACATTAACGTCAGTTGAAACAATGCAAATATTTTAATTTTTTTACTCACCTCGGCTAAAATACAAAATCACTTGTTAACAAAATGTTTTCAGCATGAAAAAAGGCAATATTTAGCTACTTTTGTATAAAACACAGAAAAATGAAAGTTCCAGTTACAGTATATGCGGAGATGACTCCCAATCCTTCTACGATGAAGTTCGTTGCCAACAAATACTTGTTAGGCACAGGTGATTCCGTAGAATTTAAAACAGCAGCTGAGGCAAAAGGATATTCTCCATTAGCAGAAGCATTGTTACAATTCCCTTTTGTTGACGGCGTTTTCATGGCGGCAAACTTTGTTACCGTTACCAAAACAGACAACGTAAGTTGGGATTTCATCACTATGGAGGTCCGTTCTTTTATCAAAGAATTTATTGAAAACGGAGGCGAAGTATTAATTGCCATGCCTTCCAAAACACATTCTATTGATCAAGCGGAAGACAACAACATACAAAAAGTGGAATTGTCTAAATTAGAGCCATCTGAATTCGACGATGCCATTGCCAATATTCTTGATGAATACGTTCGTCCAGCGGTAGAAAACGACGGTGGTGCAATTGATTATTTAGGATATGACAACGGAACGGTTAAAGTTATTCTGAAAGGTTCGTGTTCAGGTTGTCCGTCTTCTACAGCAACGTTGAAAGGAGGAATTGAGCGCCTTTTGATGCAACACATTCCAGAAGTAAAAGAGGTGGTTGCTATCAACGGATAGTTTCCTTTATATAGATTTTAAACGGGTGAATCACGGGTTCATCCGTTTTTTTTGTGTTTAATTTTATGTCTATTTTGGCCGCTACCCTTTCCCTTTCCCAAGTATTTTGGAAGGGAAAGGGTCAGGCTTTCCGCTGTATCCCCTCTCTAAAGTTTTGGGGAGGGGGATGCCGCTACTATCCTTAGCGGAAGATTCCGTTGAGGAGAATATTTTTCTTAAAAGATGAAAATCGTAATGAAAACAGATCTCCAGCCAGGGCGGAGGCGCGATAGCTGAACAATGACAAAAAGGTGTGAACGCAAGTTTGCCACTGCGACCAGAGGAAGCACGTGGCAAACCAGCTAGTGAACCCATTTTGTAGCGTTCACTAAAGCACGCAGACCGATAAAGGCTGCCAAAAAAATAGAATAGAAAAAATATTTTTACTTACTAAAACGTAAGGTTTAATACCACATAAAGAAGCCTTTCATCATGTCTTTGACCATAGGATTGTTTCCAATACGTTTGGCCATTTCTTCCTGAAATTTAGGAATGCTGTAGACTTCTGTTTTACCAATTGCGGGATCAAATTTCTTTGGATCTGGGGTAATTATTTCTACAGATTTAGCAAAATAAACGATTCCGCCATCTTCCGTTGCCAATCCTAAAATGGCTCCAGGCAGTCCGAAAAAAGTCTCTGGACCGACAGAAGGCACCAATTCCAAGGCGTACCACGCATATAATCGCGTAGAATCATTTACAGGGTTAATAGCCATTCGACAGTGGTATCCGGCGATATCACGGGTGTTTTCGGTCATGATCCAACCGCGTGTTTTTGCGGTATCTTTCAAGAATACTTTTGTTCCCATAAGATCCATTCCAGTAATGCGTTCGCCTGTCGTTGCTGTGGTATACACTTTGTTTTTCACAGTTAAGAAATCGATGGGTGATGGCGTCACATTGGGTTGATCGATGGGTAAAAAAGCGCTTTGTTTCCCGTCAAACAATAATTCGAAGTTATCGACTTTCGTTTTTGCTTCGTCCGCATGTTTTTGCATAAACGGCGGAAGGTTTTTAATTTTTAGCAAGTTTGTTTTTCGCTCAAAGACGATACGTCCTTGTTCAACAAATAATTGTGCATTTGCCTGATTCGTCCAAAGAACCACACAAATAAATAGCTTAATAATGTGATTTAGGGTCTTCATCTTTCGTTTTATTACTGTTAAATCTATAGGTCAATTTTAGTAGGAAATAGCGTGAGATCAATTCCGTTCTATTATCTACTACCATGTTGTTGGTTACGGTTCTTGCAGCGTTGGTGTTTTGATTTAGGATGTCGTTAGCCAAAACAGATAGAATTAAATTCTCTGTTTTCAAGAAATTTTTACTGATTTCTGCGTTCCACAAAAGGTAGTTCAAGTTGTACCCATCAGCCAGACGACTATTCAACACGTAACGTGCGTCAGTTCTTAATTCAAATCCTTTTCCAATTCTCCACATAACACGCGCAGTATATGTTTGTTTGTAATACGGCGTTGAAGAAACGGAACTAATGGTTGACTTAGGGTTAATGTATTCTACCTGTCCGCTGAGGTTAAACTCGAGAGAATCCCATTGGAAAACGAATTCACCTTTTGCTAGTAAGGATAAATAGTTGGTGACGTTTTCTTCTAAGTTTACCTGATTCACCATGCGGTTGTAGTTAGCCATCACCATTGGTCTGAAAGAGATTTCCCTTCCTTTGATTGGCACTCCTCCACCTGCATACACTCCTGTGTAAGCGACTCCGTTTACGTTAATGGTTTGTGAAACCATACGCCCCATTTGATCAAAATTCGTAGCTGTTGAGAAAGCATTTTGTGTAAGTGATCCAAAACCTCCTAACCAAACGAAGCTGCTGTTCATTGGATTAAACTTGTTAAAGTTAAACGAGAAGTTGTGGGTGTACGATGGTTTCAAATCCATGTTTCCAATGACAATTCTATTTGGGTTGGTATTGTCTGGAACTGGTGCCAAGTTTGAAATAGAGGGCTGTGCTGCGGAAGTGGTGTAATCCATTCGCAAACGCATTCCCATACTTGGTTTGTATTCGTAACGTGCACTTGGTAAAAGATTTGTCACGTTTTGATTGATGGTATTACTTGTCAGGATGTTGAAGTTTTCTATGGAAACGTTTCTCACATCTACACGAGCGAAGGCATTATGTTTACCTTTATCCAAAGAGAGTTTTAATCCACCTTTGTGTTCCATTCTGTTGGTAACAAATTCGTTTGAAAGTCCTAGATTCACCGAAGAATAAACACCTGTTAACGAATCGAAATCATAGGTCTTTTTGTTCAGGTTCATCTTCTCAATCATGAAGTTATAACCAGCTGTTAAACGGAATACTTTATTCAACGGTTCGGTATAATCTACATAAAAGTTATTCAAGGTTTGTTTGTTGATGTTGTTCTTATCTTGATTCACCAAGGTATTGAAATCTATGGCATAGATACGAGAGTTGGTCAACAAATTGTTTTTTGTTTTGTTGTCGATATGATTAAAATAGTAGTCAAAAGTGAAGACACGTCTAGGTTTTTTAAACTTACGTTCGAAATTCACCAATGTACTTACATTTAACCCGTCAGATTTAGAGGTATTATTAATATCCGTTCCGAGTGTAGCTAAATCTTGTGGAGTTCGGTATTCTGTAAAACTGTAGTATTTCGTTTGTGCCTGATCAATACTTAAGGTAGGCTTAATTTTCAACTTTGTCAATGAATCCAACTTTGTCTCAATGGTTAAATTCAATCGATGACTTTCTGTTTTATTCAAATTACGAATAGAATCATCCGTAAAATAAGTAGTATCAGTTAAGAAGAACTGCGTTCTACTAGCACTTCTGGAATCCATTTCATTGTTGTAATAGGTATAGTTCAACTGCAACGCGGTATTTTTCTTTTTCCCATACTTATCTGCATAATAGAATCCTGTTTTTAAGGTGCGTGGAATACCATTGTTTGTTGTCGTTGTAGAATTCCATGGATCTCCCGACGCTTCATTTTCTAATCCAAATCGGCTAACGTCTGTCCATCCGAAACTATTTCTTGGTGTGTTTGTTGCTAATCCGAACACAGATATCTTTGTTGATCCTTTGAAATAGTTGAAGAGTACTTCTCCTTCGTAGAAGGGATTATTTTTTCGCATGAGCGCAAAATCGCTTGCTCCAGAAACACGACCAAAGTAACCCGATTTATATTCTTCTTTTAATTTTAAGTCAAGGACTTTGATTTTTTCATCAGATCCAAAAACACCATCTTGTGTTTTTTCATATACTTGTACAGACTCTACAGCCTTGGCTCCTAAGTTCTTAGTCGCTATGGTTGGGTCCGAACCAAAGAATTCATCTCCATCTACTAACACTTTAGCAATTTCTTGCCCTTGCGATTTGATGTTCCCTCTTTCATCTACTTCAATTCCAGGGAGCTTTTTAAGTAGTTCTTCTACCGTTGCATTTTCATGTACTTTGAAAGAATCAGCTACATAAACCAAGGTATCACCTTTGTAATAGATAGGTGTTTTGTAGGCGAAAATCATGACTTCATCGATCTGTTGCGCTGGTTTATACATTCTTAATTCAGGAATGTTTATGTCAAGATTTTCTGGTGTTCCTACGATATAGATTTCACGATCTTCATATCCAGGATGGGCGATGGTTAATGTAACGGTGTCCATGGGAACCTTATCGAAAATAAAATAACCGTTTTCATCCGTACGTCGGAAATCGATCATTTTATTGTCTCGCATGCGTACAAGCATGGCAACCGCATTTTTAAGAGCTCCTCTGTTGTTTGTCGTGTCTACAACATTTCCCTGAATTTTCATTTCTTGTGAAAAACCAAGTGTCGTGAGTAGTACAAAAATAAAAACGTTGATAATTCTAACCATTATTCAAATAAAATAAGTCGCACAAAAATACAAGATAAAAGGTATGTACGGATGCTAATTATATATTCGGTTAGAAAAAGCGATAAACGGAAATTTACTGTTCTTTGATCAGGGCTAAATCCGTCAATATCTGCATTTCATAGCCTTGTACATCAGTAAAACGTTCAAAATTCACGCGCAACAATTGTCCTAACGCTTTCTTACCCTCTTTGCGTAAATAACGTAGCGTTGCATTATCTTCTTGTAATGCAAGTGAACTCGTGTAATCCGTTGCATTTGCTCCTCCAACAATTAAGAAATCATAAGCACCTGCATTTACAAATCCTTGAAAAGTAGTTTGGAATTCTGCTTCTTGGCGTAACATCCTGTATGCCACATCCATCGAATGCGAAACGGGATCTATCTTTCTAAATGATTGCTCACCTAAATATTCTTCAAACTGGGCAACGCGATCTTTTGAGTTGAGAACTGCTCCATCCGCTTTGTAATAACTCACTTGTTCCCCAAATACATTTTGGTCCCCAAAGCTTCTTTGTGCTCTATGCTTTGAAACAAAAAGAACACCGTCTTTAAGATAAAAATCTTGGTAAATGAATGAATTCGTTTTCTCATCAAAATGCACTTCTTCAATCTTCTTTATCTGGTCTTCCTTATCAAGATATGCGTAGGTACTGGCCGTCGATCCGTCTTCACGCAGATACATCAAACTTTTCACAAGAGTATAATCTTCTTTCTCTGCTTCTATCGTAGCGACATAAACATCTTTTTCATCATCATCCACATAGGTGATTTTAGTATCTGCTTTTTTTGTTGTGTCTTCTTCTGAAGACGAACATGCGAATAATAAACAGCTTACTACCAAGAAAGAAAAAAAAGTTGTTTTCATAGTTTTTATTTTGTGTATACAAAGATTTAAAAAAGTATTGAGTTAAATAGCATCAATCGCTACAACATACATAGGTTGTGTTAATTTTTCTACTTCATCCTCCTTACGTTTACCAACCACATCAACTGGAGATGTACCTAACACTTTGTGCATTGGTCCCCAATTGACTTTATTTTTCGCTGATAAATAAAGAGGTTCGTTTACGTCTGTCCACCAAATAAGCATGTGCGCTTGGGTCTCTTGAATTAAACTTTCGTATAATTCTGTTAATAATTGCGGATTACCATCGTTAACCCAAACGGAATCAGGAACAACAAAAGTGTGCCTCGGCGGATAAATCAAACGATTGATAAGAGGGGTTTTAGTCAATACCTTTGCTTTCCATTCACCATTTTTCCCTCCCAAACTTTCTATCTTCCAATGCGCCATTGTTACCCGACAAAATCCCAAAAGCGCCCCTTCTTCGTCTCTCAGTATCCCATATTTATTCTTGTCCAGAAAAGCATCAAAAAAGAAGGCATGGTTTCCAAAATGATGTATAACTGCAGCCTTCAATTCGTCATTTGGTGCGACGAGCTGAAAACGATTCGATTTTTTTGGAAATAAACGACTAAACGTTTGCGTACTCAACGTTGCCATTTTTTGAAAACCAAAATTGGTGCTCATCCACTTGCTCCTATCGTTTTTTGGATCGATGTATGCATAAAATTGTTCTACTGTGGTACCGTCCACCTCCCCAGAAAAGGCAGCTTTAAAGAAGGAACTTATCTCTTTCTTTAACACACTTGAACTCCGGTCTTCTGTTTTCGTTTCTGTGGTGCGTTGCAACTTACTTCTAAAAGCGAAATAACGGATATACCAATCCTTTCCCCTTCTACAGAATGTAATGTTACCTAACACTTGTTCTCGTCTTTTTAGATAAAGAAATAGAGGGGTATCAACCTCGAGAACCCGTTGATGCGTATCCAAATGTTTGTATCGCACCCCGGTTGTTCCTAAAGTCACTTCCGTTAGAAGATCCACCACTTCGGGCAGTACTTGTTCACTGATTTGAAAAAGACGACTTTCCATCGTATTATATTGAACGCGTCACTATTTCAGCCACATCATCTGGCGTGATAGCTCCACGCTCTCCCATTTTAGTCCAGCCACGAGCAATGAACCTTTCTTTTATCTCATTTGCGATAAAAGAAGTATCTTCCGTATACTGATGTAAACGAGTATCTATGCCAAGTGATTGAAAGAAAATTTCTGTTTCTACGATTGCAGACTTTGCGATGAACTCACGCGGACCTTCTAAGCCAAGAACGCGTTCTCCATATTGAGCTAACATTTCTTTTTTATTTTCGTACTGATTCTCTAGCAAACGAGGGACAATAATCGCTAAAGTTCGTGCGTGGTCAATCCCATAAAACGCAGTCAATTCATGTCCGATCATGTGTGTACACCAATCATACGCAACACCAGCTCTAAGATTTCCATTCAAAGCTTGTGTTGCTGAATACATGAAATTTGCGGCCAACTCATGATTAGATGGGTCTGCTAATAGATCATGAGCTATTTCACGCAAAGTAAGTAAAATACCTTCTGCATGTCTTTCCTGCAAACGATTTCCCATTGGCAAGGTTAAATACTGCTCTAAGGTATGCATATACGCATCAACAATTCCATTCGCCAATTGTCTTTTCGGAAGAGAAGCGACAACACCAGGTTCACAAATTGAAAATACAGGGAAAAATTTTGGACCACCCATTGCTAATTTCTCCTTGGTTTCCTTTCGAGAAATAACTGCACCTGAATTTGCTTCAGAACCGGTTGCTGGCAAAGTAAGCACCGTTCCAAAAGGAACAGCCTCTTTAAAAACACATCCTTCTTTACGTTGTAGTACGTCCCATGGATCCCCTTCATAACAAGAAGCGCCGGAGACAAATTTGATTCCATCAATAACCGATCCGCCACCAACAGCAAGTATAAAATCGATATTTTCCGTTTTCACGATTTCTACCGCTTGCATTAAAGTTGCATATTGTGGATTAGCTTCTATACCAGAAAATTCAAAAACATCAAAATCAACCAATGATTTTATCACACGATCATAAACACCATTTGTTTTAATTGATCCACCGCCATAAGCTAAAAGCACTTTTTTTACGCCGTTTTTACTTAATAATTGCGGTAATCTTTCGATTTGCTCCTTACCAAAAGCAATATGTGTGGGGTTGTAAATATCAAAATTGTTCATCTTTCAAAGATATAAAATAGCGACCTAAGAATCCTTTTAGAAATAAAAAAAACCTATTTAAGCAACTCCTTAATTCGATAAAATCCCTTAAAACAATAAAGAATTAGTTACTTTTATTAATTCCATTCAACTTACAAATAACATACATGATTACCATAAAAAGAAAGAACAGTTTTATTTACGTCTTTAGCCTTATTCTGTTCCTTCGAATAGTTGAAGTAGTTGGTTCATTTTTTCTGACGCCATCAATAGAACGAAAAGGACTTTGGTTGTTAGAAGGTTTAGGTGTACTTAGCGACTTTGCACTTTTTTTTATGCTTCTGCTAGGTATGCAATTCTTATTCCGTAAAAAAGGTATTCCAACACTTTTACATTACACGGGGATGCTCATCTTTCATGTATTGTTTTTTAATCATCTTATTTTCCTTGCTTATTTTTTCAGT
This sequence comes from Taishania sp., assembly GCA_030150045.1. GTDB lineage: Bacteria > Bacteroidota > Bacteroidia > Flavobacteriales_D > Crocinitomicaceae > Taishania. The sequence goes on along the minus strand of JASLGM010000032.1, from coordinate 47,117 downwards.
CAACGCATACCGCTAGGTCGCATCTTAATCATGCACACCTATGACGAGATCATGTTGACAGCTTTAAACTCAGGATATCCGGAATCGACATTAATAGGTCTTTTGATAGCTGTAATTCTCTTCTTAATTCTCTTGTTCTTCTTTATCCGCAAAGTAATGCGACATAAAGAAATAACGATCCCAATCAAAAAAGTAAAGAAATACTTATTATTCTCCTTCTTTTGGAGTTTAATTATTGTCCTTACTCCTTTAACGAGCAACAACTATTTTGTCAATAAATCTCTTTTCTTTTACAAAGAAATCTCCCTTTATTATTGGGAAAAAAGTCACCCTAAATACTATACTTACGACCAAGACAAAATCGATGCGTATCATACTTATTTTCCCAATACTTATTTACAGGACAGCTTCCCTTTACTTCACACCTTAGATACGACTGACTATTTAGCGAATTACTTCGAAGCGTTTGAAGAAAAACCAAATGTCGTATACTTAATCATGGAAGGGCTAAACGATGATTATATCCATCCGGACAATGGTTTACACCTCATGCCTTATTTGGATAGTTTGAAAAACAGATCTTTGTATTGGGAAAACGCTTTTACTTTGGGAGAGCGTTCTTTTGCAGCTGTTCCATCCCTAATTGGCTCTTTACCTTACGGTCCTGTTGGGTTTATGCAATTACAAGGATATCCACGATTTTTGAGTTTGGTATCAGTATTAAAATCTAATGACTATTACACACGTTTCAACTACGGTCTTGGTGCATGGTTCCATTCCAAAGACAATTTCTTTCATTCCGAAGGAATAGATACTATTTATGACAAGTCAAATTTCCCGAAACACTACCGCCCTATCATTGCCAACGATGGATATTTCTGGGGTTATGATGACAAGTCGCTCTTTAGAGAATCAATGAAAAACCAAGCCGAATACGCGGACAGAAACTATTTGGAAGTCTTCTTTTCAGGTTCCATGCATTCACCCTACTATTTACCCGAGACGAATGCTTATCTTAATAAGTTAAAGAAAATGGTGCAGGATAAAGTAACTTCACCCGATGCCATAGAGCGTTTCACGAAGTACAACAAAGCCTATATCACCACCTTATTTACAGACGACGCCCTGCGTGAATTCTTTACTGAATATGAAAAGAAACCCAACTATAAAAACACCATTTTCATCCTTTCGGGAGATCACCCAATGACAGATGCGCCGATCAAGAACTCTTTAAAAAGATACCATGTTCCGTTGATGATTTTCAGTCCAAAGTTAAAAACACCAGCGATTAGTAAAAATGTGGTGACGCACTTAGACGTCTTACCTTCCATCTACGCCATTTTGCGAAAATATGGAGTTACCGTACCAAAGGTAAGTACCGCTTTAGGTCAAAACCTGAAAGTTGAAGGAGCAAATAAGAACAGAACATTGGTCTATATGAGTGGACATCGCTTTGTTGAAGATATTTACCACGACGGCTACTTCCTTTCCAAAAATCAATTGTACAAAATCGACGATAAATTACAGATTCAACCTGTATTACATCCCAAAAAGCAAAAAGAAATGGAGTCGAGGCTGAATACCTTCCAGTGGATGAGTATGTTCACGACCACCAATCAAAATTTACTGCCGATACCTCTGTATTTAGAACAGAAAAAAGGGAAACAAATCAGCTATAAAGTAAACCGTGAAACCGTTCAAACTGATGTCGAATTCTTCCCAATTGAAAAAATTGTTGTTCCTGAAAATGGTGCGCCAATTTTGGAATTATACATGAAACACGTGGCTAATGTGAAGGACTTGCGCATCGTCATTTCTGTGCGTCGCAAGGAAAATGGGTATTATTACAATCCTATTTTTATTCACAAAGATCCCCAGACAGTTTCACAACGTTTCTTCCTTCCGGAAGCCGAAAAAGGCGACGAGATTGAGGTTTATATTTGGAATCCCTTAGGTGAAAAGTACCGAATCGATTTCCTTGAAACGTTGATTTATACAATAAAATAAAACTTTTTAAATGCATTTTTGGCCGCTTCCTTTCCCCTACCTAAGATTTTTAGGAAGGGAAAAGGTCAGGCTATCCGCTTTATCTTTTGCCTCAACTTGCCTTGAGGACAAAAGGATGCCGCTACTATCCTTAGCGGAAGATTCCGTTGAAAAGAATGTGTTTTTTGCTCACAGAAAATCGAAATGAGAAAGTGATTAATCTTTTCTAATAGATGGGAATAGCTGATGAAAAAGAGAAATTCGTTTTGCAAAAGAGAACCATTGAATAATTGAAAACAGATCATCAGCTAGGGCGGAGCGCGGTAGCTAAATGATCGGAAAAGAGTGTGAACGCTTGTTTGCTACTGCGACCACCGGAAGCACGTGGCAAAGAGCTGGTGAACCTGTTTTCCGGAATTTACTAAAGCGCATAGACCGTTAAAGCTGCCAAAATATAGGATTAAAGAAAACCTCATTCTGGTTTTTATAGAAAATGTATTGCTGAATTTTGGGCAAAAAAAAGACTCAGTCGTTAAACCAAGTCTTGCGGAGAGAGAGGGAGCGCTACAACACAAAAATACATACTCTCATTTGATTAGATTTCAGGTAAAAAGATGGTTAATTGCAATAATAACAGCTAGTTGTTATAAAATAAAGTTTTGCAATAGATTGATTAATATTTAAACAGTTTGTAAATTGCCGTACAAAAAAACACATTTTTGTATTGTAAAATCTCGAATGATGGCAACTGTAAATTTCATGTATCGCTCCAATAAAGAAAAAGCTTATTTAACTGTACGGTTACTACATAGAGAAGATAAGAAAGATTTAACCTTTGGTGCTAAAACGGAAATCTTTGTATCGATGGATTTTTGGAAAAAATACATCAAAGAAAATCCAAGACTAAAAGACATTGATTTAATAACGCAACAGCAACAAATAAAGAATGAATGCACTAAGCTAACAACCTACATTCTTTCTAATACTAATTCCGTTAATTTAAACTCGGTTTCAAACGAATGGTTTAAAGACCTCATCAACCAATATTACAACCCAAAGAAAGAAATCATTATCCCAACGGATTTAACAAGCTACATTGACTATTATCTTAATGCTAGAAAGCACGATTTAAAACCTACTTCTATCGGTAAAATGAGAACGATACAAGGAAAGTTGAAAGCTTTTGAAATAGACAGAAAACAAGTAATTTATTTCAATGAGATTAATGAAAGCTTTAAAAATGAGTTTGTTGAATACTATAACATAAGGAACTATGCAAAAAACACTATTCAAAGGGAATTGTCCTTCATAAAAACGATTTGTTATCATGCTAGGTATAACGGTATTGATGTAAACATTCAATTGGATTCACTAAGAGTTGAAAAAGAAAAAGCGGAAAAGATTTTCCTTAACACTGCTGAACTGGAACTAATACAAAATCTTGAGTTGGAACATGACTATTTAGACAATGCTAGAGATTGGTTAATTATTAGTTGTTATACAGGACAAAGAATATCAGACTTTTTAAAATTCAATAAAGAGATGATACGTAAAGAAGATGGTGTTTTTCTACTGGAGTTTACACAAAAGAAAACCAATAAGATAATGACAATTCCTTTAGCAGAAAAAGTCTTAAACCTACTTAAAAAACGAAACGGTGAATTTCCAAGACAAATATCAGACCAGCGTTACAATGAATACATCAAAGAGGTTTGTCAAATTGCTGGAATAAAAGAATCTACATACGGAGGAAAACAGTTAGTTACTAAAGATGGTACACGGAAAGTGATGGGTCATTACCCTAAATGGGAATTAGTTAGTTCTCACATAGGCAGAAGGTCGTTTGCTACCAATTACTACGGAAAAGCTCCTACAAGCTTTCTAATTTATGTAACTGGACATTGTAGTGAAGTTATGTTCTTAGCATACATCGGTAAAAGCAACAAAGATTTTGCTAAGGAATTTGCAAACTATTTATAATTCAACAACTATTATGATAAGCGATAAAATAAAGAATCTGTTTAGGTTTATTGACCACTTAAATGGTAATAAAAATGTTTTAAAAACTACTGGTGAAATCTATCCAAAATATTGTCAAAAAAGAGAGGAATATCACCGAATTAAAGGTGGTATAAACTACATTCAAGACGAGAGAAGATCAAAATTAAAAGAGGAGTTAGATAAGTTAAAAAATACCATTAGCGACATACACAACACTGTTATTATTATTAAATCAAATGAGCTAAAATTATGCCAGTATAATGAAGTAAGTTTTGAGTATCATTACTATGATATTGAAGTTGACATTCTGCGATTGAATGGTAATCATACGCATGAAGATGTATTGCTTATTCAGTCTTATGCTAAGAAATACATTGAATTTAGGAATGAGTGTAAAGAATATTGTAACTGCTTTTCCAATTTCTTTAATATGTTAGACAGGATAACAAAAAGTTTATTTATTTATTTTGACTCCGAGAAAAATAACGTAATGAAAGCTTATAATGATTTTGAAGATAGAGTTTTTTCTTCTGAAGACAATTTTTTAGACATTTCTAAAATTGAAAAAGAAATGAAACTAGAAAAAAATCAATATGATGGTCGATTAAAGGAATATCTAACAAAGCATAAGGGAGCAACAGAAAATGAATTTAGATTATTTGAAATACAGGAAACTAAAGATAAAATTAGAGAATGTGTGAGCTCGAAAGAGAATCCTGCTATTTTTTTTACATCACAACGTCATTATGAAAATGCCCCATCTTTTTTAATAAAAAGCTTTCAAAGAAAAAATAACTCAGAGATTGCCAAGTTAGAAAACTACTTAGAACAAATTGAAAGTAAAGAAGTGAAAGATAAAGAAGTGAAAGATAAAGAAGTGAAAGATAAAGAAGTGAAATTAGATGATTTCTTTAGATTAAACGGTAATTACACATCCTTCATTTATGATTTAAAAAACGAATTTAAGGTAGAAAAAGGTCGAACATTTACAGTTATCATAGACAACTTAAAAAAGGAAGGGATTTTAGAAATTCCACTTGGTAAGTTTAATAAATTTTATAAATTACTTATTAAAGAATTTGATAGAAATATCGGTAATTATTCAAGTATAAATGATACAAAAATTGAATCCCTTAGTAATGAATTGAAAGATTCCGTAACAAAGCAATTAACTCCTATTATTACACGTCATCACATTGCTATTAAATAGTAGCAAATAGTATTTATTAGTATACTAAACAATACTATTGCATTAATTTTCAACACATTGAATCACCTAGTAGTTTTGAATAAAATTAAAACTATGGTAAATTCAATTTTATTTCAAGGAATCACTCCAGACCAATTACTGGAGCTAATTAATGAGGGTGTAAAAAATCAATTAAATGATTTTTCAGAAAGTCTAAATACAAGGCAACACTTAGATAAATTACTCACTCGTGAACAAACGTGTGAGTTCTTACAGATTGACAGTTCAACCTTATGGCATTGGACAAACAAAGGGAAGGTTAAAGCTTATGGAATCGGTAATAGACGTTATTACAAAAGAAGTGAGTTATTAGAATCTCTAAAACCGTTAATTAAATAAGGCTATGAGTACCATCAATAAACATAGCCTTAACAGTTCTACTAAAATCTGTTTAGGTAAAGATAGCCATTTCCGTAGTCAGAAGGAAATCTTTTTCAACTTTCTAAAGGAGCATACAAGTACAGCCTCAATGGTTTCTAAAGCAACAGGAATACCACAAAAGAATATTTGTAGGTATAAAAGAGATTTGGAGCGAATAGATAAACTTTGGGTTGTAAAGATTGGTAAATGTGAAGATACTGGTTGTGATGCTTGTTTTTTAACTACTAATCCAGCTTTAGCACCTTTCAAATCTCAACTTTCACTTTTTGATTATTAAGATGAGATGCTTATCGATTTCTTTAAGGCTGTTCACCACAATGTTTGTGCTGAATCCTTACTACACAACAGAGATTTGCAGTTTGTCAGTACTTATAATCGTGCAACATCAGAGCTTTATCCTACTTGTTTAGCTACAGTTCATAATTTGAAATTGACCATAAAAGGTAAAAATTTGATAATTGAAGGCAGTTTACATAAATACTCCAATTTAGGTAAGCATAATTATAGTGATTTCACTTACAGCGATTTGCTAGAATCCATCGATAAGATTTGTTCTAAACTACAGCTAGATGCGAAAGATTTTATATTACAGCAACTTGAATTTGGAATAAATGTACAATTGCCTTTTAAGACTAATACAGTACTAAACAACCTTTTAATTTATCAAGGTAATCCAATTTGTAAAGGAGCTATTAAGAACGGAGATTTTAGAAGTGTTGATTTACACGAATACAGATTAAAGGCTTATGATAAGGCTTTACAGTATGGTTTAGATAGTCCATTAATGCGATTTGAGGTACATATTACAAAAATGCGTCAGATACAATCAACTAACATAAAAACGTTGGACGATTTAAGGAATCAAAGCAAATTAGTACAGTTAGCAAAGATTCTTATTAATCGTTGGGACAATGTTTTGCTTTTTGATTGGACAATTGACCTAGAAAGGTTAAAAGAAAGTGATAAAATTTTTTATTACCAAGTTCAAAATAAAAAATACTGGTTGGAATTAAATAAAAACCAACGCAACAAAATGAAAGAGCGATACAAGAAAATAGTTTTAAATCATTCAAAAAATGTGCAACAGGAAATTTCTAGTAAAATGCTTTCAAAAATTGATGAACTTAAAATAAATTAGATGGGGACTATTTCACCATTTAGATAAAGAGTGAAATAGTCCCCTTTTTACTTATAATGTTTTCTAATTATTTAGGTTTCACCTATAAGAAATTACTATGCCTAGACAATATTCATTCCCTTGCTATTTTGATGAATTATTACAAATCAGTATTAGCGATTTAAAACGATGGAACTACCTAAACAACAAGAAAAAAAGTTCGGGTGTTTTAACATGGAGTGTAAGAGGTGAAAAGACTGGTAGTATAAGTTTCACAATCGATACAATTACAGACATTCCCAACATGGAACTAAACTATAAAGTCAATAATATGAGCTATTCAATTACGGTCAATCTAACCACAAAAGAATCTAATTTGAAGACTGGTAAAATTTGGTATTTTCTTTGTCCCTATACTGGTAAGAGGTGTAGAAAACTTTATTTCAAAGATGATAAGTTTGCCCATCGTGAAGCTCATACAAATTGTATGTACGAACTTCAAACATTCAGTAAAAAAGACAGGGATTTAGTAAGGTTGATGACTCCAAAATTTGAAGAAAAAAAGCTATCTAACGAATTAGATGTAAAACATTTCAAACGTTACTATGCTGGAAAAGAAACAAAACGATTTAAAAAGATACAAGCACAATTACATTTAGCTAAAAAGCTTAGCCTAAAAGAGATGCTTTATTCTCTAATTAAGTAAACAACAATACAAAAACCGTACAAATAGAAAATAAAAAAAGCGTAACCGCTCTATTTACAGGCGGTTACGCTTTTAACAAGCGGAGAGAGAGGGATTCGAACCCTCGATACAGTTACCCGTATACTACCTTTCCAGGGTAGCTCCTTCAACCACTCGGACACCTCTCCAAAGTTGTCCTGCACAATTGCGGGGTGCGAAAATACTGATTATTTTTTAATTTCCAATCATTAAAGGGATATTTCACCCACCAAGTCACTTTGTAATAAGGCAATGGTTTGCTGGCGTGGTAGATTTAGTCCTAAACAGTACATTAATTTGGTCATTGCAGCTTCAGTTGTTAAGTCACGACCAGAGGTTACCCCCACGCGCTGGAAGAATCCGCTGGTTTCGTATTTACCTTGTACCACGGCTCCAGAACTGCATTGTGTGATGTTTACCACAATTCCACCTGCATCAATAAAAGATCGAATGGCTTGTTGAAAAATTGGATGTGAAGGAGCGTTTCCAGATCCATACGTTTCGATAACTACTGCATCAACTTTGGTACGATCGAATAATCCGGTGTACAAATCGAATGGTATGCCAGGGAATAATTTCAACAAAGCAACGCGCTCAGAAAGCGATTCGGCAACGGTTACCTCTTCTTTTGTTGTTCGAAAAAACAAGCTTTTGGAATAGTCAATGTTCACACCTGCCACAGCTAATGTTGGGTAATTTGGTGAGGTAAATGCTTCAAATTGATTGGCGGAAACTTTTGAACTTCTGTTACCACGATAGAGTGAATATTCGAAATACACGGCTACTTCTTGTATAAGGGATTTTCCGTCTGTTCCTTTAGCCGAAGCGATTTCGATGGCAGTAATGAGGTTTTCTTTTCCGTCTGTTCGGATGGTTCCGATGGGTAATTGAGATCCCGTTAATATCACTGGTTTTTGTAACCCTTGGAGTACAAAACTTAATGCAGAAGCAGTGTAAGCCATCGTATCTGAACCATGTAAAATTACAAAACCATCGTAATTCTGATAATTTTTTTCTACCAGTCGCGCTATATATAACCATTGTTCTGGTTCAATTTCCGAAGAATCTATGGGTTTTTGGAGAGAAATAGTGTCTAATTTTACATTTAATCTTTGTAATTCAGGCACATGACTGTAAATATGTTTGAAATCAAACGCTTTCAATTCTCCGGTCTGATGATCGTGAACCATACCTATGGTCCCACCCGTATAAATAACGAGTACTTCGGGTTGTAACATACTAATGCGCTATTATTTGATAATTTTAGGAAACATTACTTCGGCGTTTCTTGTCGTAATTTCTGCTAATTCAGGGTAAGATACTGAAAATATATCGACCATCTTTTCCAATACATGTACCACATACGCACTTTCATTTCTTTTTCCTCTATAGGGAGTTGGAGGCAAATAAGGTGCGTCAGTTTCAACAAGAACATAGTTTAATGGAATTTGAGCCAAAACAGCTGGTAATTCTGATTTTTTATAGGTCAGAACGCCACCAAATCCCATCATAAATCCACCATATTGCATAATTTTTTGAGCTTGCTCGAGTGTTCCTGTGAAACAGTGAAATACCCCTGTGAGCGTATCATCGTTTACTTCATCTAGGATTTCAAAGATTTCGTCAAATGCATCTCGGGCATGAATAACGATAGGTAATTGATATTCTTTTGCCCAATTGATTTGTTGACGGAAAGCTAATTTTTGTTCTTCAACACATGTTTTATCCCAATACAAATCCATTCCAATTTCACCAATCGCTACTGCATTATGGAGATTCGCTTTTAATTCCTCATGTAAAACATCCAATTGTTGTTGCCAGTCCTTTGCTACATAACCAGGATGAAGGCCATACATTGGGAAACAGTTTTGCGGGTAACGTAGCGTCAAATCATGCATTCCTTGTATGGAAGTCACATCTATATTTGGTAGAAGCATTTTAGTGACACCAGCATCAATGGCTCTTTGGATCATAGTGTCTCGATCCGTATCAAATTGTTCGGAATATAAATGAGTGTGGGTATCGATTATCATATTAAAATAGTGAAATGGAAAGCCCCAGTTGAAAAGGATTCAACTTGGTGCTTTGAGCTCCTTTAAACATTGGATTGATTTGGTAAGAGGCATAAACTGCCCAGTTCCTCATTCCTAATCTGATATGTGCAGAATAAAGTAATCGATTTAAATCGGGTGTAGAGTAATCACGTTGTATGTAATCTCCCCCATTGTCTGTCCATTTTGTTTTGTGATTAAAAGCAAACAAATAGCCTACCTTACCACCAATATGTACTTTAAAGTGTTTCCACCCTTTTGTTCTGAATCTAAATTCAACTGGCATTTGGAAATAATTCCCTACGACTTTTGTAAATCCTGTTTCTCCGGCGTGTATTTGTTCGTCAAATAGAGTTGTTTTTTGATCAAAATCAAAAGCGTATGCTAAGTCGTGGCGAATATTGAAAAAACCATATTGAGGTCCGATTCCAAATGATGCTGTACCTTTTTTATTCATAGGAATATCAAACATAAATGCCACATTCATTCCCATTGATGGTCCTTTTACTTTAAACGGTCCTCTTTCTCCTATCCAATCGTTGTAGGTCAAATCAAAAATAAGGCGATCGTATTTTTGTCCTTTACCTTCCTTTGCGGGCGTGAATCCGGTGAAATTCCAGAACAACCCTGGTCTAAAGCGTGATTTTAGGTGTACTTCATTTTCCTGATTCTTCTGAGCAAGAATCAAGGTTGTCCATCCTATGAAAAGTAAAATTAAACTATGCTTCATCCTTTAATGATTTTTCCCAATTCCACGCATGCAACAAAGCATCTGTAATTGAAAATTGAGGTTCCCAATCCAACACATCTTTGACTTTATCGGTGTTGGCATAAATCTCACTTACATCTCCGGCTCTTTTAGGTCCTACGTTGTAGTTCAAAGTTTGTTGGGTTACCGCTTCAAATTTACGAATCATTTCTAAAATAGACGTTCCTTTCCCAGTTCCTATGTTTAAGTGATCCAATACAACTGTTTGCTTTTGTAATAAATGTTGTAATCCTGAAACGTGGGCCTTTGCTAAATCCACAACATGTATGTAATCCCTAACACAAGTTCCATCTTTTGTGGGATAATCATTTCCATTTACCGTCAACAAGGGTCTTTTTCCAATTGCAGTTTGCGTAATGAAAGGAACCAAGTTGTTTGGGCTTCCGATTGGCAACTCACCTAACTTTGCTGAAGGATGTGCGCCAATTGGATTAAAGTATCTTAAGGAAAGTATTTTTAACTCTGGATTTGAAATGGACAAATCTTTAAGCATGCGTTCTCCAATCACTTTTGTAAATCCGTAAGGTGAATACGCATGAGTAACATCGTCATCTTCCCTAACCAAGAAATTGTCTTTGGGGTCACCATAAACGGTGCAAGATGAAGAAAAAATAAAGTGTTTGATCTTCAGTTCCAACATCAATTGCAAGACGTTTACCATCGATTGAATATTGTTAGAATAATATTTTAAGGGCAAAGCGACGGATTCACCAACAGCTTTAAAGGCTGCAAAGTGAATGATTCCGATCACTTTATGTTCTCGTCCAATTGCGACAATTTTATCATATTCATTCATGTCAACAGCGTAAGAAATTATTTTCTTATTTACGATGGCTTCTATTCGCTCGATGGTCCTTTCTTCGCTATTTCTAAAATCATCAATGATAACCGGTTCAAAACCAGCAGCAACTAATTCTACAACTGTATGAGATCCAATGTATCCTGCACCTCCAGTAACTAAAACCTTTTGTTTTTCTTTCATGACTGTATAAAGGTAATTTTTTTCGCTTTACTTTGTATAGCAATTATGAAGAGGAAAAAAATTATTTTGAAAGGTCATTTGCCAAGAAAGGCATCAAGCGGAACATCGCTCCGCTTGATTATTTATCTTATTGCTGTTGTTATCTTTGTGGGGTATTTATTTTATGCTCTAAGTCGTCCTAAAACGATTTCTACTCAATCTGTTTCTCCATCAGAACTGCTGATCGATGATCTGGAAATTTCCCATTGATTTTTGTAGTAATTATATAATTCTAATTGAGTGTGGAAGATATTTTTTTCCACCCTTCTGTATTTGTTTTTCTGAGATTTACCAATTATCCTTGTTTTAACGTTTCCTCGGAACTGGTAATCCATAAGTATATCAATGTCTTTTTGTATTTCAGGCACTTTAACAGGCACCATAACTTCGACTCTATTATCGAGATTTCTCTCCATCCAATCTGCACTACCGATATAATAAAGAGGTTGTCCACCATTATGAAATTTTAGCACCCTTGCATGTTCTAAAAAGCGGTCAACAATTGAATATACGGTAATGTTCTCTGATTGCCCCATTATTCCAGGGACTAAACAACAAATTCCTCGAATAATCATATTCACCTTCACTCCTGCATTACTTGCTTTATATAGCCAATCAATAAGCGTCGCATCAGTCAAATTATTCAGTTTGATCCAAATTCCTGCCTTTTGTCCTTTTTTTACGTTAGTGATTTCATTTTGAATCATGAGAATGATCCGTCTACGTGTATTTATGGGAGAAACTAAAAGTTCTTTAAAACGAACATTATACACATTCTTCTCTAGCATTCTAAACACTTTCTCTACTTCTAATCCTATTGCTTTATCTGCAGTGATGACACTTAAATCACCATAGATACGCGCGGTTTTTTCATGAAAGTTTCCTGTTCCAATGTGAGTTATAAGTTGTTTTTTCAACCCATTCATTCGGGTGATTTGAATCAATTTAGAGTGTACTTTTGTGTCTTCATCACCATGTAGTACCGTTGCACCATACTCTTTAAGTCGATTCGACCAATATAGATTATTCTCTTCGTCAAATCGAGCTTGTAATTCAAGGAAAACGGTTACTTTTTTACCGTTACTAACAGCATTTATAAGGGCATTCAAGATTTGTGAATCCCTTGTAACTCTATATACATTTATCTTTATTGTTCTTACTTTGGGGTCGATTGCAGCTTCTCTCAGAATATCTACAACGTAATCAAATCGTTGGTAGGGATAATGCATTAAAACATCTTGTTTCAGAATCGTTCTTATCAAACTCTTCTTTCCATCTAAAACGGGATGATTCAATGGAGGCAGTGGTTCAAAGGAAAAGGCTGGATTATTAAAATCCGGAAAATTCATGAAATCTTTGAAATTATGATACCTTCCTCCAGCAATGGTATTTACCCCAAACACCATGTTTAATTGATGAATTAAATATTCTAATAGATCATTCGGCATTTCTTTGTCGTAAACGAAACGAACAGGAACCCCTTTTTTTCTTTGCTTTATACTTCTTTCTATCTTTTCTTTTAGACTTCCATCAAATTCTTCTTCCAGATTTAATTCCGCATCACGGGTAAACTTGAAGGTGTAAGCTTCGATTTTGTGGTAGGTGAAAATAGAAAAAATGGCATCTAAATTCAGACGAATGATATCATCTAATAGTATTACTTTTTGCTTTTCACCTTCATTAATTAAATAGAAACGGCTGAACTTTGATGTTGGAATTTTAATCAGCGCATAATGATACTTGTAAGACCTAAGATTTGACATTTTTACAGCCAAATAAACGCCTGAGTCTTTTAACCTAGGAAACGGAGTTTTTGCATTTAGCATGATTGGAACAATCGCATGCTTCAATTTCAGGTGAAAGAAAGCTTTTAATTCTTCTACTTGATTCGGCAATAAATCTTGTTCTTGAATGTGATAAATCTGATGTTCTGCTAAACCTGCGAGTATATTTTGGTAAGCAAATTCAAATTGTCTTTGTTGACGTAGTACAGTTAGTCGAATTTCCGTATACAACTCTCTAGGAGTCCCCTTGTATCCTGCTACAGAAGTGCCTTTTACATGAATAAGTCGTCTAAGATTTGCAACCCTTACCCTGAAAAATTCATCTTGATTATTAGAGAATATCCCTAGAAAACGCATGCGTTCAATCAGCGGATTCCTAGGGTCTAATGATTCTTGTAGTACGCGTTCGTTGAAAGACAACCAACTTAATTCGCGATTAATCAGTTCCATAAAATGGCGGCGATAAAAAATTTATACTTTCATTCCTTTCACGACTCTATCGCTACTTGAAGATTTTTGTATTTTTTTGACAATAACCAATAAATAAGCATTCCCAGCAGCAGAGCTAACAGTAAATTTCTCGTTTCCATAAACCAATTCGCCACCATCGTTCATTCGGAAATCTGCTTCTAAATAAAAGCGATCATTATTTGCGTTTGGTCGCATTTTAAAACTTAAGAAGTTACCAGCACCTTGTTCAAATCGAATGTAAATTTCTCCATCTTTTCCAACTTTCTCAACAATCCCTGGTGTGTTGGCCTGAATGGTAATGCGATCTTTAAAGTTTGAATTATTCTCCACTAAAACACCATTTGACGTTTTATTTTCAGATGCTGACTTTTTTACCCGATTTAGAGTTATCGTTTGTGAAGTATAAAACTGTACTTTAGCCAATTGCTTGTCCGAATACAGATTATATTCTTCAATCATTGAAGTTGTGAAAGGAATTTTCTGACTACAACTTGTAGCCAATACAAACAATAGAATTAAATGAATCCAGCGCATATTTTTTTATTTAGACAAATATAAAATCAAAATTTGTACCAGCTACTTTTTTGGTCACTGTCCTTATAATTTTTATCTTTAAAAATATGAAATTAAACGTAGCAAAATTCACATTCAATCCTTTTCAGGAAAACACGTATATCGTTTATAGTGAAACCAAGGATGCAGTTATTATAGATCCGGGATGTTATTTCCCTCATGAACTAGCAGAAATAGAAACTTTCATAAAAGAAAACGGTTTAAATTTATTGGCTATCCTCGGGACACATGCTCACATTGATCACGTGCTAGGAAACGCATCAGTCACAAAAAAATACAAGGTTCCCTACTACTTACATAAAGATGATTTAGTAACATTAGACATGATGGATAGAACGGCACAAATGTATGGTTTTGATGCTGCCGAAGCGAGTCCTGCTCCAACTCATTTATTAGAAGATGCGCAGACACTTCAATTTGGTGATTTAACTTTCACAGTCATGCATACGCCTGGTCATGCTCCTGGTCATGTTGTTTTTTACAATTCTGAAAATGGGTTCGTAATCAATGGCGATGTACTTTTTGCTGGTAGCTTTGGTCGTGTTGATTTACCTGGAGGTAATTTAGAAACACTAAAGAAAAGTATTTTTGAAAAAATGTTTGAATTACCTGAATCAACTATTGTATATTGTGGTCATGGACCTGAGACAACAATAGGCAAAGAGAAACAAACAAATTACATACACCAATACTAATTTATGCGCATAGCATTAAACACACGTTTTCTTCTGGACGGAAAGATGGAAGGATTTGGTTGGTACTCATACGAAATATGTAAACGTCTAACAGAACTGTATCCCCAACACACCTTTTATTTGTTTTTTGACCGTGCATATGATAAAAAATTTGTTTTCTCTGAAAACTGTATTCCTATTATACTTTATCCTCAAGCGAGGCACCCAATCCTATTTAAAATTTGGTTCGACATCAGTGTGACACGTGCTTTAAAAAGGTATAACATCGATTTATTCTTCTCTCCTGATGGTTATTTGTCTCAAATTTCATCCATTCCACAAATTGGTGTGATTCATGATTTGAATTTTGAACATTACCCGAATGATCTACCCAAAAAACACTTAAAATATTACAAGAAATATTTCCCTCGTTTTGCAGCAAAAGCAAGAAAAATAATAACTGTTTCTGAATTTTCACGTCAAGACATTATTAAGACTTATGGTATTGAATCTTCGAAAGTACATGCAGTATGGAATGGGGCCAGTGAGCAGTTTCAACCTTTAGCAAAAGAGGAATGTATGAAAATTAGAGAGCAGTATACAAACGGTGAATCTTACTTTATCTTTGTAGGATCTATTCATCCTAGAAAAAACGTCAACCGCTTGTTAGATGCTTTCATTTCATTCAAGATAGAAAGTAAGTCTAGAACTAAATTAATGATAGTTGGAACACCAATGTGGGACCAACTTCCGCCAGTTCCTGAGACCTTCAAAAAAGATATTGTATTCACTGGTCGCCTAGATTTAATGGAGTTAACAAAAGTAATGGCAAGTGCAAAGGCACTCACTTTTGTTCCTTACTTCGAAGGGTTTGGAATTCCATTAGTAGAAGCCATGAAATCCGGCACTCCCATTTTAACAGCGAATACGACATGCATGCCTGAAGTAGCGGGAGAAGCAGCTTTATATGTAAATCCTTTTGAAGTAGAATCAATAAAAGCAGGCTTACTTCAAATGGATCAAGATGTAATGTTGCGAAAACAATTAACTGAAAAAGGACTTGAACGCGCAAAATTATTTTCTTGGGACAAAGCTGCACAAGAAATAGGTAAATTATTAGAATTATAAAAAAAGGGAACTTAAATAAGTTCCCTTTTTTTATAATTCTAATAACCCTTAAGCATAATACGGTGATATCATCAGATAGACAACAACTCCTGTTATTGCAACATAAAACCACATTGGCCAAGCTATACGCGCAAGCTTTTTATGTTTTATAAAGTTTCCTTCCCAAGCGTGTAAATAAGTAAATAAAACAAATGGAATAATGATGACAGAAAGAAGGATGTGAGTCAATAAGATAAAAGTATAGATCGTAAGTGTACGCGCTACTAAAGCAGCTTCCTCAACTGATCGCACCCCATCTTTATTAACGTCTCCATAAACTGTTGAGTCTGACGTCATATGATAAGCAACATACAATCCTAAAAACGCTATGGATAACCCCATACAAGTTTTAATGATGTTCTCATGTAATATTTTATTTCCTCTCTTAATTGCTATAAGTGCGAAAATCAATAACACTGCTGTCAATCCATTTATTGAGGCATAGATTTTAGGTAAAAATGACAGGTCAACACCTGGTATTTTTACACCAAACAACAAAGCTACAACGGCAGGAATAGCAACAGAAGCTGCAATAATCCACTTTCGTGCTGTTTTATTTTTATTTGACTCCATATTCTGTTCTTAATAATCTTCTTAAATCGTTTTCTAGTGAATCGATAGCCTTGTTGTCCAATCCATCGTAAACCCCTCTCACACGTCCTCTATGATCGATGATTGAAAAATAGGATGTATGTCCATATCCACCTGGGATTTCATCTGCTTTTTCTGCAAAATTAAAGAAAAACCCTGCCAATTCATGAGTAGCTTTTTCGTCATTGTTTGTCAGAAAAGACCAATTACTTGCATCAATCCCATGTTCCTTAATATATTCACGTAAGCGACTAGGTTGATCCCTGTACGGATCAATTGAAAAAGAAAGAAAATGAACATCATTAGCTAAATCTTTAGTCATAATGTTCAAACGTTTCATGTTTGTTGTCATCGGTGGACAGATACTTGGACAATTTGTGAACATAAAATCGGTTACCCAAACTTTCTCCTTATACGTCTCATTCGATACGTAGATAGAATCCTGATCCAAATAACTAAAAGGAGGAATTGTATGATAAATCGTATCAACAACCGTTTTTCCATTAACAACCGATTCTAAGTACTCGATTTCACCAGCGATTGGAAGACGTTCCTCTTGTTTTTCTGAACAAGCTACGAAGAACAATCCTAACAGAAGTACTAAACTAATGTTTCTCATCTTTATCATATTGTTTCATCAAAAGTGCAAGATGTTCTTTCATTTTACGGATCATCCCTTCTTCCTTACCGTCTAACACCATTCTCAAATGTCCTTCTTTATCCATTAATAGAACAAGTGATTGATAGGCATTTTTACCATATTCTTTCTCACTTTCCGCTAACAAATTGGTCCCATTGTGTTGAATGTTGTAAATCGGTTTAGAATCTCCTTTTGCTAGAATCCATTTATTTGGATCATAACGGTGAATTTTATCTTTCATAAAATCTTCCGTTCTTGATAAATCTTCCACTGGATTTCTGAAGGCATCTTGTACGAAAGAAACGATTTCAACATCTTTATACGATTTCTTATGAGATTGAATTTCTTGATAAAGCGTCTTTTCAAAAGAAAAGAGATTGATCCCACATGAATCGATACAGTTTTCTTGGATATTAACGAGCAGAACGATTTTCCCTTTCAGGTCTTCGTTTGTTTTCAGCTTTCCATCTAATGTTTGAAACTGGAAGGTTGGCACCTTTCCGTAATCATCTAGTGTAACGAACCTATGGTTACAACTTCTAGATGACAATACTATCAATAAAATTGCCGGAGCAAATAAAATCAGTGCTAATTTCACAAATTTCATTACTCCGGCAGTATTTTTACTAGCCATACGACTAAAAGATTTAAATTACATTCCGTATTTAGCCCAAACGCCTCCTAAAGCTGTTCCTTCATAAAGTACTTGGAACAATAGGTACGAAATAAAAATTAAGTAAGGTACAAGGATAAAGTATCTTAATACTTTTTTCTCTTCTCCTAAGTGCATAAATACCATAACGATGTATGCAGCTTTAATAATTGTTAGGATGATGTACCCCCATTTAATTGCTTCCCAAACTAGTGGTGCAACTGTTCCACGTCCCCAGAATACTCCTACGAATACTTCTAAAGCTGTAATAACAGATAAATAAAGTGTTACTTTCCAAATTTGCTTACGTTTCTTTACACCTTCTTCTTCTGAGTGATGTGTGTATAAAGAATACTCGATAACGTCGTCTCTTTCCATTTTTATTAGATTTTAGAATGTCTTTCGATTAAACTAAGTAGAAGAATGTAAATACAAATACCCAAACTAAGTCTACAAAGTGCCAGTAAAGTCCAGCTTTCTCTACCATTTCGTAGTGTCCACGAGCGTGGTATACTCCTCTGATACATCCGATCAATACGATGATGTTAATCAAGATACCGATAGAAACGTGGAAACCGTGGAAACCTGTGATAAAGAAGAAATAGTTAGCATAGATTTTTGGTCCATACTCGTTTCTTTGCAAGTTTGCTCCGTAGATAACTCGTTGAGCCTCTCCAGCATTAATTACTTCATAATACAATTTTGAAGCTTCTTCACCTGTGATTTTTTGCTCACTTTTGTATTTAGCTCCTTTTTCTTTAATCGTTAATACCATGCCTTTGTCTGCTTCTTTTGCAATTTTTGCAACCGAACCATCATGTAAGGTAATTTTATTGTCGTGGATATGTCCTGCCTCTGCTGCATGTTGGAATTCATGCAATAAGTTTAGATCCTTATCCGTTAACGTTTGGTTTACTTTGTACGTTTTTCCAGCTTCTACAACTTGGAAGTTTTTAATTGCTCCAAATTCTTCTGCGTGTACAATTGCTTTTGATCCGTCTGCTAACTCAACTTTACCGAATTTTGATCCGTGAATAAAGTGAGACCACTCCCAAGCTTGTGATCCAACGAAGATCAAACCTCCTAAAACAGTAGCGATCATCCATTTGATAACTCCTCTTTTATCCATGCGGTGTCCAGCTTCAACAGCCAATACCATAGTTACAGAAGAGATAATCAACAAGAACGTCATAAATGCCACATACATCAAAGGGTAATTCCCTTCTAAGAATGGCAATGAGTTAAATGTCTCCTCACCAATAGGCCAAGACCCTTGGTAAGCATGTCTAGAAAACCCGTATCCTACAAGGAAACCTCCGAAAGTCAAGGCATCAGATACAAGGAAGAACCACATCATTAACTTTCCATAACTCGTTTTAAATGGAGAAATTTTTCCTCCCCAAGTAGGAAGTGATTCTAATTGTTCGAAATCAGCGTGTCCAGCCATTACAAAATATTTTTCTGCAAGTTTAATGAATAAAAAGTAAAAAAAGTAATAAATACAACCATAATAAGCCTAAAAAGTGCCAGAAAATTCCTGTGACTCTCAAGCCAAGCGGATCACCACTGGTGTATCTACCACTATATGAGTAGATTAAGGTCTTAACCATGAATAATAATGTTCCTAGAATATGTAACAAATGTAGGAAGGTAATTATGTACAAATAAGACGAAGCCGTATCAGAAGAGTCCATTGCTTTGTTCAAAAGGTAAGGTTTTAATTTTTTACCTTCATAATAAATGGCACGGTCATGATATTCTAGTTTTTCTTTTTTGTAATAAATATCGAAATCCTTATTCAATTCTCCTGCAATAAAGAAGTCTCCACGTCCGTCACGGATATGTTCAGCCCAACGGCGCAAACGATATAAATCGTGATTTCCTAAAATTTCACCATCTGGTTTAACCAGGTTTCCATTTTCAAATTTTAATGGCAATCCTTCGTAGTACAATTCGTAGTTTATTCCATAAGCTTGAACTTCTCCTAATCCTTTTGTTCCATCAGCGTGATCAAACATTTTACCGATTTCTTGCAAGGGAGTTTTTTGTTCTTTGGTTAGTTTTTTTCCATTCAAGATGTAATCATTCCCATCAACTAAAAGGTGTTCACCTTTGTATTTTAATGTGTAATAATCTCCATATCGTCCTTCATTCACTAAGATAGAATTGAAACTAAAATGAACTCCTCGTTGTGTTAATTCTTTGTAACCTTTGAATTGAAAAACGGCAAATCCAACGCCTAACAAAAACGTTATTGAGATCCATAAGCTCAAACCTTTTTTATCTTTTTTTGTAGCTTTTTTGATTGCTAAAACAAATGTTGCACTACTGATAATAATCAATAGGGTACTGATATAAAAAGCAGTTGGCAAAGTTGTTTTCACCCAAAAAGAATCTCCCATTGACACTACGTAGGCAGAAGTCAATCCAGCGAACAACATTACTATCGAGAAAATCGCCACATACACAAGGTTTTTCCTCATGTTCTCTCTCACCTCAGGCTTTAACTCTGATTCAAATGATTTTTTCATTTTTATTTATTTATAGTCCTACAAAAACCACGTCTGAAAGTGGCAAATCTGTACGTGTTAAACAGTATATAATTTGGATAAGTGGCAAGTAAATGATAGATGCAAACATTAATCTTTTTGCTTCTTTATCCTCGCATGTGCGCAACAATCGATCTGCTTGTAAATAGAACAACAGCCCTAAGATAGAAACCAGAACCAACGACACATTGTTTGTCCACCCTAGCAACCAAGGGATTAAGCTAAAAGGGATTAGGAAGGCGGAATACAATACAATTTGGAAGGCGGAATTTTTTGATTTACCGAATTGTGAAGGCAAAAGAGAGAATCCTCCTTTTTTGTAATCGTCGAAAGTAATCCAAGCTATCGACCAGAAATGTGGGAATTGCCAAACAAATTGCACAAAGAATAAAACGCCTGGCACGAGTCCGAAATGACCGCTTGCAGCAACTGCTCCAATCATTGGAGGAAGTGCACCTGGGAAAGCGCCTACGAAAACTGCCCATGGTGTTTTTAACTTCATAGGTGTATAAATGAAAACGTATGAAATATAAGAGATCACTCCTAAAATAGCAGAAAGCATATTAATCATTCCGAGAAGGATGGTTCCAACGATAAGACTGAATATAACAACAATGTATGCTTCTTTTACGGTCATCTCACCTGTTACGAGTGGGCGTTTGTTGGTTCTGTTCATTAATGCATCAACGTCGCGTTCCCAAATTTGGTTAGATCCGTTTGCTGCAGCAGTCACTAATGTTCCTCCTAGAAAAACCAAAAAACCATCGATCCATGATGATCCTTCGTTGAAAATATAACCCAAAACAGCGGAAATAACTACTGTAAAAGCCAATCTAAATTTTGTGAATACTAAATACGATTTTAATTTATTGTTTTTCATGTTGACTGAATCATTTGCGCGCAAAAATACGAAATATTGTTTGACTCTTTATCCTCTGTTTTCTAAATAGCGATGTGCTTGCGCAAGATTTATGTCCGTTTGGGCATTTTGAGGTCTTGTTGTACACTTTTAATGGAGGACAATCGATAGAAAAGCGATCTTCAGCTAGGGCGGAGCGCGATAGCTAAAGAAGAAGAAAAAGGTGCGGGCTTTCATTTGCCACTGCGACCAAAGGAAGCACGTGGCAAGTGGTTAGCTCACCCTTTTTACCTTCTTTACTAAAGCGTGTAGACCGTAAAAGCTGCCAATACCAAAGAAAAAGAGCAAAAAAAAAGCCCTCTAAACTAGAGGGCTAAATATTTAAAGGATCAACATTGCGTCTCCGTATGAATAGAATTTGTATTTTTCTTTCACGGCTGTATCGTAAGCTTCCATCATTAATTCATGTCCGCAGAATGCAGAGATCATCATTAATAACGTGGATAACGGCGTGTGGAAATTGGTTACCATACAATTTGCGATTGAGAAATCGTATGGAGGGAAAATGAATTTATTTGTCCATCCGTCAAATGGTTTAAGCATTCCGTCCGTTGACACTGAGCTCTCGATTGAACGCATGGAAGTTGTACCGATTGCACAGATACGTTTTTTATTTCTGATTCCTGTGTTAACGATATCTACCGCTTTTTGATCGATGATAGCTTGCTCAGAATCCATTTTATGTTTGGTCAGATCTTCGACTTCAACAGGTCTGAATGTTCCTAGACCGATGTGCAAGGTTACGTCAGCAAAGTTTACGCCTTTTAATTCCAATCGCTTTAACAATTCTCTTGAGAAATGTAATCCAGCTGTTGGTGCAGCAACTGCTCCTTCAACGGATGCAAAGATGGTTTGGTAGCGTTCTTCGTCTGAAGCTTCAACTTCTCTTTTGATGTATTTAGGAAGTGGCGTTTCTCCTAGTTCTGTGATTTTCGCTTTAAATTCTTCGTAAGAGCCGTCAAATAAGAAGCGTAAAGTACGTCCTCTAGAAGTGGTGTTGTCGATTACCTCAGCAACTAAGGAGTCATCTTCACCGAAGTACAATTTATTTCCGATACGGATTTTACGTGCTGGATCAACAAGTACATCCCATAAAAGGCTTTCGCGGTTAAGTTCTCTTAAAAGAAAAACTTCGATTTTAGCACCTGTTTTTTCTTTATTTCCGTACATACGAGCTGGAAAAACGCGCGTATTGTTACGAATCATAACGTCTCCTTCAGAAAAATAATTAACGATATCTTTGAATAATTTATGCTCGATTTTTCCAGTATCGCGGTGCACTACCATTAATCTTGCTTCGTCTCTATTTTCTGATGGGTATTCCGAAACCAACTCTTGAGGTAAGTCAAAGCTGAATTCTGAAAGTTTCATTTTACTCATGATGAAATGACTTTAGTACTAAATAAGGCGGCAAAGTTACAAAAAATTGCCGTCAAATGAATGATTTATTACAATACATTAATTGTAATGCTTTTACTCGCCTTCGAGTGGGGCATTTTGAATGAAGTCTATCCATTCGTCTACACTTTTTGCATTGTCAATATGGAAATCTCCAGAACGTGTGCGGCGAAGAGCGATAAGTGTACCTCCCGACTGTAATCTTTGTCCAAAATCATTGGCGATGGATCGGATGTAAGTTCCTTTGGAACAATTCACTCGAAAGGTAACTTCAGGGAAAGTTGCTGCATCGATTTCGAAATTTGAAATATGGATGGTGTTGGCTTTTAGCTCCACTTCTTTTCCGGCTCTTGCCAAATCGTAAGCGCGCTTTCCGTCTACTTGTTTGGCAGAAAAAATGGGTGGAACCTGTTGTTGTTCTCCTATAAACGTTAGTCGAACCTGCTCCATTAATGGTGCATCGATGTGATCTACAGGGAATTCTTGGTTGAATTCCGATTCTAGATCATACGAAGGTGTCGTTTTGCCAACTAAAATAGTACCTGTATATTCTTTTTCACCGGGCATAATTTGGTCAATTTTCTTGGTGTCTTTCCCAATACAAATAACCAATAATCCAGTCGCCAAAGGATCTAATGTTCCTGCATGGCCTACTTTAATATTTTTTACCTTTAATCGTTGTTTTAAATTCCAACGCAATTTATTTACTACATCAAAGGAAGTCCATCCTAATGGTTTGTCCACTAAGATTGTTTGTGCTTGTGCAAAATCTCTTAACATTATACGATTTTTAAATCCACCCCAGAAAGTAGTAAGATAAGGATGCAGATTCCAACAACGATACGGTAATAACCGAAAATTTTGAATCCGTTTTTATTCAAATATCCAATAAAGGTTTTGATGGCTAACAAACCAACAATAAAGGCTACTATATTTCCAATTAGGAGCAAATTTATTTGTTCTCCAGAAAAAGACTGTCCGTCCTTCATGAAATCATATACTTTTTTCGCTGTTGCTCCGAACATTGTTGGTACTGCTAGAAAAAAGGAGAATTCAGCCGCCGCTTTGCGCGATAGTTTTTGGCTCATTCCACCAACAATGGTTGCAGCTGAACGGGAAACTCCAGGTATCATAGCAATACATTGGAAGAAACCAATTTTTAATGCTGTTTTAAAGTCGATATCTTTCTCGTCATGAACCGTTGGGTTGTTGAACCATTTGTCCACAAACAATAAAAATACACCACCAATAACCAGTGATATAGCCACCGTAAGGGGACTTTCCAAAAGGTTGTCAATTTTGTCGCTTAATAACACGCCGAAAAAAGCAGCAGGCAAAAAGGCGACAAACAATTTAACGTAAAAATTGATGGATTGAAAGAACTTTTTGAAGTACAATACCACTACCGAGAGGATGGCTCCTAACTGAATGACAATTGTAAAAAGTTTGGTAAAATCTTCTTCCGCAATTCCCATTAAGGAAGAAGTAATGATCATGTGTCCCGTTGAAGAAACAGGAAGAAATTCTGTTAACCCTTCAATGACAGCAAGGATAATTGCTTGTAATATGCTCATTCTTATTCCGCTTTACCTTTTTTAGGTTTACGCATAATGGCATAAATCATGACACCAAATCCCAATAAGATTAAGAAAGGAGAAACAGTCATACGCATTGGGCTAAACAACTCTGCTTCTTTAAATACATTAGGGTCATCAGAGCCACCACCAATCATAAGTAAATAACCTATAACATTGATCGCTAGACCGATTAATAAGATTTTGGTGTTTTCTTTACGAAATCCAAAGTGATTGTTAGTATTACTCATAGTTCAAAATTAATATAAATCATCGAGTTGTGAACGTAAATATTTATTCAAGGCAAACCAAGTTGCAATGTAGCTAATGCACACCCCAATAACGAGCACCGTTCCCAAAAGCATCCCAATTAACTGATAATTCAATTGAATATCGATGAAATTATAGTTGCTTTCAATGATTTGAATCAAGGCCAAAAACAAGGCAAACCCAAGAATAGCCGCAACAATTCCGTTCCAAAAAGCTTTTCTAAGATAAGGTTTACGAATAAATTTATTTGTTGCACCCACGAGTTGCATCGTTTTTATATTGAAACGTTCAGAGAACAAGGCTAAGCGAATGGTGTTATTTATAAGAGAAAGAGCAACAATAACCAGTACAAAAGCGATAATTCCAAAAAGAAAAACAAACTTTTTAAAACCCAAATTCACTTTTTCAAGGCTTTCTTGATTGTAATCAATCGTATCTATTTCGTCTCCAAATTGCGTTGTCAATTTTTGCTCAATGCGTTTCATTCCCTCTACATCTGCAAACCCTGCTTTGGGTGAAAAAGTAATGTTACTAGGAATCACAATGGCACCATCTAACAAATCAATAATTTCTTGTCCTTTTGCATCCAAGCCAGAGATTTCATTAATCGCTTGTTCCGAATTCACAAAACGTACACTGTGAATCTCGTCCCAATTTCGCATTTCCATTTCTATGGCCTTAATGTCTTCATCTGTGACGTCAGCTTGAAAGAAAATATCAGCTTGAAAAGATTCCTTGGCTTGTTTTTGAACATAATCGAGAGCGATGGTTCCACCTAAAAGCACATTGATGATGAATAACACCAATGCAATCCCAATAATCGTTGCTATATATCCTGTGCGAATTCCTCTTTTATTGAATTTTTTCATTTGCTTCTAATCTTAGTATAAAGATAAGCGCATTATTTCGCTTTCTGTCCAAAACAGGCAACAAGATACAAACAATAAAATGTTTGCGGAATCTAACTTGAATAAAAAAATGCATTTATCAACTCAAAATCAGGACTAATCACGCTTTCTTATGTTATATTTTAGTAAAATTTTCATTTTTATAACGTCTAAACAAGAGAAAAAACATATCTTTGTCCCACTTAAATAAAGTTGTTATTATATGGTTTACCATTTGATAATAATGAGTAGTAAGAGTTAGTTTTCATAAGTAGTAGTAGTTTAGGTTATGTAAAAGAGAGGAGCGCTAGTTTCTCTCTTTTATATTTAGGCCAACTCTCATTCGAAGTTTTTCGTTTAAGTACAAATCAATCATTTCTATATAAAGCATTTTTGAAGAAAACCGAACCTTTTCTTGTGCTTTCAATCACCTGTTTACCAAATCAGTAAAAGGAGAAACAGCTTATTTATCTGCTGGCTGCCTTTACGGTCTTTGCGCTTTAGTCCATTTGTGGAAAGTGCTTCACTGCATGGCTTGCCGAGCGCTTCCTTTGGTTGCGTCGGCAAGCCAGCGTTCATCCCCTTTCCACATCAAGGAGCTACCGCGCTCCGCCCTAGCAGAAAGATCATAGTATAAAAACAGATTTCCGCGTTAGGGATTGCAGTGAAAAGCTTTTTTGAAAAAAAACTTGTAGCGAATAGCCCGACCCCTTGGGGTAACGCCCAACATTCCATAAAGAAGAAGAAACAATTATTCTTAAACACTTTTAAAACAAGTACACTTAAACCCTATTTCATTTTTTTTCAGTTTATAAATACGAAAGCTAAATCTTTTGCGTTTATAGAAATAGAGCGGAATCTAACCGTTATTACAGGTAATTAACCTCCGTAAATAAAGGAAAATACAATTGCCAAATTAAATAGTTTTAAATCACAACAAACTGTTAAACAATGTTATAGATTTGGAAAATTGAATGCTTGCATACTATATTTGCAATGTGAATAATCCGAAAAATTGGTTTCAATGGAGTAGGTTGAATGAGTAAGAGTTAGTTTTCATAAGTAGTAGTAGTAGTAGTTTTAGGTTAGTAAAAGAGAGAGGCATTTGTTTCTCTCTTTTGCATTATATAAAGCGCATGAAATAATAAACGGTATTAATTCCATTTTTTTGCGTTATTTTTGTTACTCAAATCCATTTTTTAGAACGTAATTAGGCTATATTAAGCTATGAAACACATTCGTAATTTCTGCATTATTGCACATATTGACCATGGTAAAAGTACCTTGGCTGACCGCTTGCTACAAACAACGGGTACAATTGCTGACCGTGATATGCAAGCTCAGGCGCTTGATAGCATGGATTTAGAGAGAGAGAGAGGAATTACAATTAAGTCTCACGCCATTCAAATGGATTACACTTTTGAAGGTCAGAAATACGTATTAAACCTTATTGACACACCGGGACACGTTGATTTTTCATACGAGGTTTCACGTTCTATCGCAGCATGTGAAGGGGCTTTATTGATTGTAGATGCATCGCAAGGAATCGAGGCGCAAACCATTTCCAATCTATATTTAGCATTAGAAAACAACTTGGAGATTATTCCAATTTTAAATAAAATGGACCTTCCAGGAGCAATGCCTGAAGAAGTTACGGACCAAATTGTTGAACTTATTGGCTGTTCTCCGGACGATGTTATTCCTGCATCAGGAAAAACAGGATTGGGAGTTGATCAGATTTTGGAGGCGATTATTCGTCGTATTCCATCGCCAGTAGGAGAAGAAAATGCACCTTTAGAAGCGATGATCTTTGACTCTGTATTTAACTCTTTTAGAGGGATTATAGCATACTTCCGAGTTAAGAACGGTGTTATCCGTAAAGGAGATCGCGTGAAGTTCTTTAATACTGGTCGCGAATATAACGCAGACGAGATTGGTATCTTACGTATGGATATGGAGCCAAGAAAAGAAGTGCGTGCAGGAGATGTTGGTTACATTATTTCCGGTATTAAACAAGCCAACGAAGTGAAGGTTGGAGATACCATTACCACTAAAGATAATCCTTGTGCCGAAGCGATTAAAGGCTTTGAGGATGTGAAGCCAATGGTATTTGCTGGTATTTACCCTGTAGAAACGGATGATTATGAAGAATTGCGTTACTCTATGGAAAAACTCCAATTGAATGACTCTTCATTAGTTTTTGAACCGGAATCTTCGCAAGCTTTAGGTTTTGGTTTCCGTTGTGGATTCTTAGGGATGTTACACATGGAAATTATCCAAGAGCGTTTGGAAAGAGAGTTCAATATGACCGTTATTACAACTGTACCAAACGTTTCTTACCGAGCTTATTCTAAAAAAGATCCGGACGAAGTTATTATTGTCAATAACCCTTCGGAATTGCCAGACCCTTCAGGAATGGACCGTATCGAAGAGCCATATATTAGTGCGCAAGTCATTACAAAATCTGAATATGTTGGACAAATCATGACTTTGTGTATTGAAAAACGTGGAGAATTAAAGAATCAAATCTATTTGACGCAAGATCGTGTTGAGCTTTCGTTTGAGATGCCTTTGGCGGAGATTGTATTTGACTTTTACGATCGTTTAAAAACAGTTTCTAGAGGTTATGCTTCTTTTGACTACCACCCAATTGGATACAAATCTTCTGATTTAATTAAATTGGATTTGTTATTGAACGCAGAACAAGTAGATGCTTTGTCAGCATTGGTTCACCGCTCAAATGCATTTGATTTAGGGAAACGCATTTGTATCAAGCTGAAAGAGCTTATCCCTCGTCAACAGTTCGAGATTCCAATTCAAGCAGCTATTGGAGCGAAAGTTGTAGCTCGTGAAACCATTAAAGCTTTACGTAAAGACGTAACCGCAAAATGTTATGGTGGGGATATTTCTCGTAAACGTAAATTACTTGAAAAGCAAAAAGAAGGAAAGAAGCGTATGCGCCAAGTTGGTCGTGTAGAAGTTCCTCAAGAAGCTTTCTTAGCAGTATTAAAACTGAACGATTAATTCGTTTAAAACACATAAAAAAATGCGGTCAAAATTTGACCGCATTTTTTGTTTCTATGCAATGTCATACATTACTTCTTGCTCACTGGTTTTTGCCTTACAAGATCAAGTTGTGTTTTCCATTGTAAACCAATGGCATACCCAACAGCAACACCTAAAACAGTAGCCACTATATCTTTTGCATCAAAGTAATTAGATTGAAATATGTTTCCTTGTATCACTTCGTAAGCTATAAGTCCAATTGCGGCATAAATGGCGTGCTTTTGAAACGTCATTGACTGAAATTGAATAAAAAATAGAAGCGTAATGATTAACCCTGCAAAGAAATTGGGAGAAGCATCTGCTATTCCAAAATCGTTTATTTGATGAGCGTAGATATATGTTCTGTAACTGGATTTAAAAATAATTGCTAATCCTGAAAGCAGAAAAAGAAATGCCCAAATGTATTTTGTTTCTTTGAAAGGTCTAAATTTCATGTGTGTCAATCTATATGTTTGACACGAATGTAAGGAAAAAAGAGCGTGAGGATAGTTATAAAACGATCTGTCTTTAATTTTCTTTGACGTAGCGTTCATAGACGTCAAGCAATTGTACGGAAGATTCAATATCTACCTGAAGACTGTCCGCTACTCTTTTGGTTCTCACAATTTCTTCTGTTGTTAATCCTGTACTGTCTCTTTCATTTTGGTACCAATAATCCCAATAAATCAAGCTTTCTTTAAATGCAGGAATGGTTTTACCTGTTAATTCTTTCACAGGTTCATACAGCAGGCTTTCCTGAATAACTTGGTGTGGTATAAGTGTTGTTTTTTCGTTCATGGATTCTACGAATACACAAATAACACTCAATATATAGGACATTTTCAACGCTGAAATAACCATACCTAACATTTTATTTAGTGGGGAAAGTTTTACCATACTTACGACTCTTTGCAAGGCCCTACCACCAAAAAAAATCAAAGCACCTACAGCTAGAAAAGTGATAACAAACGAAATAATGGGCATATAATGAGAGTCCCAATCCCAATATTCTTTTAGGAATTTTGCGGTTCCATCAGAAAAATGGATACCCGCATAAATTCCAACTAAGACCGCTAAGAATGTACAAACCTCCATAATAAACCCCACCATAAAACCTCTATACAATGCATAGATAATGGGAACAATTAAGACGAGATCAAGTAGATTCAACGATAATATTATTTACATGATTTTGTAATACGTGTTGTGAAATGGATATCAACTTTTTCAGAAACAGTAACAACACCATCTTCCCCTTTATGATTATCTCCACATTTATCGTTTAATGCTTTGATACCATTTGCAGCATTAAATGCATTTAAATGCATGGTTCCCATAAAAGTGAAGAATTCACCATTCAATTCAAATACTCCACTAACTTTTTCTTTCACACCATTCAACTCAACCTCAAAAACTAAGGTGTGATCTTTTACATCAATCACATTTCCTTTTAACACGTCTGTTTTTACAGTTTCGAAGAATCCCTGAATAATATTGTTGTTTTTTAATTCATCTTGCGTCTCAAGTGATGCAACAGGAATTGTAAATCCAATTGATCCCACTAATTCCTCTAATGATGTGGCATCATTTATGGCAGAAATAGTAATGTTGTTAAACGTACCTTTTACAGGTGTATTGTTCGTGAATTTATACGCAGTCCATTCTAATGTTGTTTGCTTATCACTGTAATTATACGAACAGTTTTCTGGCTCATTATTTGTTTTCGAAGACGTACATGCGCTCATCAGAATCCCTGAAAGAACGAATGCCAAGATATACTTTACTTTCATTTTTTTAATTTTTACTAAAGTTACAAATTACTATACAGCTTCGTACTTTACTTTTACTTAAATTTACCAACATGGATTATCAAACAGAGTTACAATATCAAAAATTGGTCAAACTTTTAGAAGAAAAATTTGATGGTGGAATGGATATGCAGGCCATCTTGTTTTTAGTTGGTGTAAATGAACTTGGAATGGGTTACCAAAAATTTAAAAAACATGAAAAAACAGACTTACTTCATGTTGCAATTTGTACCATTCTAATGCCTTATGGTTATTATGAATTCAAAGGACGAGACGAAGATAATTGGCCTCATTTTGAACTATTGAACAAATTACCACAATTAGATGGAAAAGAACAGCAACATCTTCTTAAAGAAGCATTGATTGAATACTTTATCGCAAATGAGTACTTTAAAGAAGAACAATTAATGGCTTAATCGCTATATTTGAAAACAAAATAAAAAACGGTACATGGAATATTTAATCATAGCAGCACAATTGATTTGCTCATTAGCCTTATTAGTTGTGTTACATGAATTTGGGCACTACATTCCCGCAAAATTATTTAAAACACGTGTAGAAAAATTTTATCTTTTTTTTGATCCGGGTTTTGCCTTATTTAAGAAAAAGATTGGAGATACAGAATGGGGAATTGGTTGGCTACCCTTAGGTGGATATGTAAAGATCTCAGGAATGATTGACGATTCAACGGACACAGAACAATTGGCAAAACCAGCTGAATCCTGGGAATTTAGAGCAAAACCAGCTTGGCAGCGCTTAATCATCATGTTAGGTGGGGTAATAGTGAACTTTATTTTTGGTCTTTTCATTTATGCCATGATTCTTTTCACATGGGGAAAGAGCTATTCAACTCCAAAAACCGCGGAAAAATTTGGGATGTATTTAGCTTACCCTGAATTGGAAGAATATGGTTTCAAAGATGGTGATGTTCCTGTAAAAGTTGGAAAATTTGAAATTGATAACCTTGCGAAAGTATTCTCTCATATTATTATTGATGGTGAAAGAACTGTTACCGTTCTTAGAGAAAATGAAAAAGTAGACGTTATGCTTCCAAAGAATTTTGATCAAATTGCTTTGAAAAAAGAATTTGGCCAATTGTTCGTATTACGTATGCCTACTGTTATCAATGAAGTTTCAGCAAATTCTGGTGCTTCTCTTGCTGGATTAAAAGAAGGCGATAGCATTGTGAAAATAAATGGAAATGATGCATTATATTTCAATGATTTCCAACGTACAATTAGAGAGAATAAAGGAAAAACGGTATCCCTTTCTTACTACCGAAATGGAGAAGAGCTAACCACAGACGCAAAAGTAGATTCGACAGGGGTAGTTGGTATTGCACCTTATGGATACAAATACTACAACATGGATTTTGCAACACAAGAGTATGGCTTTTTTGAATCATTTCCAGCAGGAATTGAACATGGAGTAGATGTTATCTCTAACTATGCAAAATCACTAAGCCTTGTCTTTACGAAGGAAGGTGCTAAAAGTGTTGGTGGATTTGGTTCTATGTCAAAAATCTTTGAGCCCCATTGGGACTGGTTTGTTTTCTGGAACGCAACAGCGCTCTTGTCTTTGATATTAGCTTTTATGAATATTTTACCTATTCCTGCTCTTGATGGTGGTCATGTTGTTTTCTTACTTTATGAAATCATTTCAGGGAAACAGCCTTCACCAAAAGTGCTTGAAGTAGCACAATATATTGGATTTTTCATTCTAATCGCATTGATGCTTTATGCAAATGGGAATGATTTATTCAAATTTTTAACTAAATAATCGATTCAACTATGAAAACAATTTTTTTAACTCTTTCCTTATTATTTGTTTCCGCTTTTACATTCGGACAATTAAAAGAAGGAAAAATTGACTACTCGGTAACCTTCTCTACTTCTGACCCAAGCGTTCAAGCACAATTAAGCATGTTAAGTGGTTCTACAATGAACTTGACGTTTGCAAATGAAGGTTCTATTTTTGAAATGGCATTCGGAATGTTCTCTACAACCAAAACTATTTCAAACATAAAAGACAAGAAGACGCTTATCCTTATGGGGGGAATGATGGGGAATAAAGCCATCTTAAAAGACACAGAACCATTAGAAGCGGATGACGCGCCAATGATTGAAAAAACTTCTGAAACAAAAACAATTGCTGGCTACAAATGTACGAAGTACATTGCAGATTTAGGTCCTGAAGTTGGTATTGCTGTTTACTGGGTTACTTCTGAGATCGAGGTGACTTCAATGCCAGAAAACAAATTTATCGTTGCTGGTCTTGGAGGTACACCTTTAGAATTAGAAATGGAGACAAATGGCTTAACTATAACAATTGTAGCGAAAGCAGTGGCTAAAAGTTTAAAGAAAGAAAATAAAGCAACATTGTTCTCTACTGCAATTCCAGAAGGATACGAGGTAATGACAATGGATGAATTAGAAGAAATGGGTGGTATGTAATCCCAATCGGAAAATACTAAAAAGGGGAGAATGTAATCATTCTCCCCTTTTTTGTTTTAAATATTTGATGTTTCGAGTTAAACCTGAATATTTAGTACGTTTAACGGCTGAACCCTTAAACAGCGTTTTAAACGCATCTTCTTCTAATTCTAGCCAATCGGAGTCCGTCATAGCTTTAAGTTCCTCATTGGGAATAAATCGGGGTTCTTGACTTGGTTTTGAAAATCGATTCCAAGGACAAACATCTTGACAAACATCACATCCGAAAAACCAATCATCCATCTTATCAGCAAAATAAGAAGGTAGAACAGCATCTTTTAGTTCAATCGTTAAATAAGAAATACATTTGGAACCATCCACAACATAAGGTTCGACAATAGCCCCTGTTGGGCAGGCGTCAATGCAACGCGTACATCGACCACAATAATCCTTTATAGGACCATCAGGTTCCAATTCAAAATCAAGGAGTAATTCAGCAATAAAGAAGAATGAACCCGCTTTAGGATGAATAAGATTTGTATTTTTTCCCATCCAACCGAGTCCAGCACGTTTTGCCCAGGCTTTGTCCATAACGGGAGCAGAATCAACGAAAACACGCCCTCCAATTGAACCAAACGTTCTTTCAAGATCTTCATAAAAATATTTAATTTTGTCTTTAATCACATCGTGATAATCGTTGCCAAAAGCATATTTAGACAATTTTAAAGTATTACCTGCATTGATGTCTTGACTCGGATAATAATTATAGAGCAAGGAAATGACAGATTTGCAATTTTCGACAAGTAAACGAGGATCTAAGCGTTTGTCAAAATGATTTTCCATATAAACCATTTTTCCATGTTTACCTTGATTTAGCCATTCTTCAAAACGCCTAGCTTCCTCTTCAAGAAAACCTGCTACTGAAACACCACAGAAGTCGAAGCCATGATTGGCCGCAAGGTTCTTAACAAAAATAGAACGTTGTTTAGCATCCATTTCTAATCAAATAAACCACCTTGCTTAGACTGTTTTGTTCTTCCTAGATGAGAATAAGCCAAATCAGTTACTTGACGTCCTCTTGGTGTACGAATTAAAAACCCTTCTTGAATGAGAAAAGGCTCATATACTTCTTCAATTGTACCTGCGTTTTCACCAATCGCAGTCGCAATCGTGGTTAAGCCAACAGGTCCACCTTTAAATTTATCAATCATTGTTGTCAAGATCTTATTATCCATTTCATCCAAACCATGTTGATCAACATTTAGCGCATCAAGCGCAAATAAAGTAATTTCCGAATCGATAGATCCATTACCTTTAATCTGTGCAAAATCACGTACACGTCTAAGCAGTGCATTAGCTATACGAGGAGTCCCTCGAGATCGACTTGCAATTTGATAAGCCGCTTCATCCGTAATCCCTATTTGTAACAAATGAGCGGATCTTTGAACAATGAGAGTTAAAGTTTTAGAATCGTAATATTCTAGTCGAAGATTAATTCCAAACCGCGCTCGTAAAGGTGATGTTAATAACCCAGAGCGTGTAGTTGCACCAATTAAGGTAAAAGGATTTAAAGCAATTTGAATTGACCTAGCGTTAGCACCAGAATCTAACATAATATCGATTACATAATCCTCCATGGCAGAATAAAGGTACTCTTCGACAACAGGACTTAATCTATGTATTTCATCGATAAAAAGGATATCACCTTTTTCAAGATTAGTTAGTAATCCTGCTAAATCCCCAGGTTTATCTAATACTGGACCTGAAGTAATCTTACAATTGACATCTAATTCATTAGCGATAATATGAGAAAGGGTAGTTTTACCTAATCCTGGTGGACCATGTAATAACACATGATCTAAAGGTTCATCTCTTAATTTAGCAGCTTTAACGAAAATAGAAAGGTTAGCGACAACTTTAGGTTGTCCAGCAAAGTCTTCCAAAGATTTTGGACGTAATACCTTATCGTAATCAGCATCATTATGTAATGCTTCAGATCTGTAGTCAAATGATTCTTCCACGTTGTTTTATCAAGTTTTCAAAGGTACAAAAGCCGATTGAGTAATAAAAACAAAAGCCTCTCCGATTGGAAAGGCTTTAGCTAAATATTATAAAGAATATTAATGTTCTTCTTCTCCTTCTTTCAAAGGTGTTGTTTGAGGAATGAAATCATCATCCGCTCCTGGCTTAGAATAGTCATATGCCCAACGGTGAACTACCGGGAGTTCTCCAGGCCAGTTTCCGTGTACGTGTTCTACTGGTGTAGTCCACTCTAGCGTATTTCCTCTCCAAGGATTTTGTACTGCCTTTGGTCCTCTATAAATACTGTAGAAGAAGTTAAATAAGAAAATCAACTGTCCAGCAGCAGCAATGATTGCAAAAATAGTAATAATTACATTTAAGTCCATTACCATTTTAAATGCAGCACCGTCGAAGATTTCATATACTGAATAATCATAATAACGACGAGGTGCACCTGCAATTCCTACGAAGTGCATTGGGAAAAATACTCCATAAGCACCTACCAAAGTAATCCAGAAGTGAGCATATCCCAAACGTGTATTCATCATACGTCCAAACAATTTAGGGAACCAGTGATAAACACCGGCGAACATACCGAATACAGCAGTAATACCCATTACAATATGGAAGTGAGCAATAACAAAATACGTGTCGTGAACCATGATATCTAGAGCTGAATCCGCTAAGATAATACCAGTTACACCACCAGTAATAAACGCTGAAACCAATCCAACAGAAAACAACATAGCTGGTGTATAGATGATAGAACCTTTCCATAATGTGGTTAAGTAGTTAAATACTTTAACTGCTGATGGAATTGCAATTAATAAGGTTGTAAATACAAAAACAGATCCTAAGAATGGATTCATACCTGTAACAAACATGTGGTGACCCCACACAATAAAAGATAAGAAACCAATTGCTAAAATAGATCCAATCATCGCACGGTAACCAAAAATTGGTTTTCTCGCATTCGTTGAAATAACTTCAGAAGATATACCTAAAGCTGGCAATAATACGATGTACACTTCAGGGTGTCCTAAGAACCAGAATAAGTGTTGGTATAATAATGGTGAACCACCATGATTGGTTAACATTTCAGAACCAGCAATGATATCAGATAAGTAAAAAGATGTACCTAAAGTTCTATCCATTACTAATAATAAGGCTGCTGACAATAATACAGGGAAAGATAATAATCCTAAAATTGCTGTTACTAAGAAAGCCCATACCGTTAAAGGTAATCTTGTCATCGCCATGCCTTGTGTACGAAGGTTCATAACAGAAACAATGTAATTGATACCTCCTAAAAGCTGAGAAGCAATAAAGAAAACCATTGAGATTAACCATAAATCCATTCCTAAACCAGATCCTGAAACTGTTTGAGGTAAAGCAGATAATGGAGGGTATACCGTCCATCCAGACATTGCTGGCCCTGTTTCAACAAACAAAGAAGCGAACATTATCAATGAAGAGATAAAGAATAACCAAAAAGATAACATATTCATGAAACCTGAAGCCATATCTCTTGCTCCAATTTGCAATGGAATAAGTAAGTTTGAGAATGTTCCTGATAAACCACCTGTTAATAAGAAGAATACCATGATTGTACCATGAATCGTAACCAATCCTAAATACATATCTTCACTTAATACGCCTCCTGGAGCCCATTTCTCTCCTAAGAAAAAAGATAAGAAATCTGAACTTTCACCTGGCCAAGCCAATTGGATACGGAACAAGATCGATAACAACATCGCAACTACTCCCATGAAAACCGCAGTAATTAAATACTGCTTAGCAATCATTTTATGGTCGTAGCTAAAAATGTATTTCGATACAAAGTGCTCTTCGTGGTGATCATGCTCGTGGTGACCATTTACTTCGTGTTCTAATACCGACATTTTACTTTAATTTTAATATTTTACGTAACAAATTATGCAGCTGGTGCCTCTTCAGTAGATACCTCAGTTACTTCTTCTGAAGCTGGTGCTTTTGGCGCCCCTTTAAAACTGGTTTCAAAGCGGTGTGCTCCTGGTAAAGTTTCACCCAATACTTTTTGAACTAGTTTTAATTCTTTATCAGTCAATTGATCATTAGCAGGACGCGCAGCGTTATCTCCACCCAAATCAAAAGCCTTCATAACTGCATTGTATTCGTCTTTTTCTAAAACTTCAACAATCATGTACATTTTGTAGTGTGATCCACCACAAATCTTATTACACATAAGAACGTAATCAAATTTCGCATCATTTTTCTCCTTACGCATTTCTGCAGTAGTTTTGTCTGGAGTCAATTTGAAACGAGTAGTCGATCCTGGTACAGTATTCATTTGAATACGGAAGTGAGGGAATAATGCAGAGTGGATTACATCTTTAGAACGGAACAACAATTCAAATTCTTGTCCCTTTGCTAAATACAGTCTTTCAGCCGGACCAGCTAAAATAACATCATCCCAAGATTGAGCATCTAAAGAAGCATCATGACGATTTCTCATCTGAACCAATAAACGATACAATTCTTCATTACGTTTCAATGTGTTTTGCATTGCAACACGATCAGAAGGAACCATCATGATTGTTTTATCATTAAGTTTTCTTTCTAAAGCCTTCATACCTAATAATGAGTCATTCATCATTTTATCGATTGCATAATCCATTGTTTCAGTATTAGCAATTGCTAACATATTTTTATCTGTAGTCAACTTATAATCATGCTTCCCTAATTTATTGTCTTTACCAGCGTATCTTGCTGTCCAGTCAAATTGTTTAGAGAACAACTCTACGACAATAGCATCATCTCCTGATTTTGAAGTTGCTTTATTCCATTCAATCAATCCTAAAACAATAATAACCAATAGTGACATAGCTGGAACAACTGTCCAAATCAACTCTAATTTATTGTTGTGTGGAAAATATAATGCTGGCACCCCTGGCTTCTTAACATACTTATAAGCAAATAAGAATAACAAGAAATTGGTTGCAAAGAAAACTGTACAGATAATCCATAAGTTTAAGTTCAACAACCAGTCTAAACGTTTACCATGCTCTGTAGCAGCACCTCCACGACCAGTCCAACCGTAGTGCATAAACAGATAGATACAGAAAGCAAAGAAAGCTATCATAAACACCATCATTAACTTGGCATTTAAACGGTTGTCTCTTGCTGATATTTCATGCTCTCCTCTATTTCTAAGCTTAGAAGCCTCCTCATACAAGCGTACCAATTGCGCTATAGCAATTACGCCTAAAACAATGACGATTAATGCAAATAATTTACTCATTTTTTATTGTTCTGTGATGAATAATTCAATTAAATTTCGTGATGAATACTCTCATCTAAAAATGGGTGATTAACTGGTGTTAATGGAGCCTTACTTAAATTTGTTAAAACTGAAAAGATGAAAACACCTAAAATTAATATAACAAATCCTAATTCAAAAATTCCAAATTTAGCTGTTGGCCCAAAAGCTCCAGCAATTACCATCAAATAAACATCCATCCAGTGACCAGCAAGA
Source organism: Taishania sp. (assembly GCA_030150045.1). Classification (GTDB taxonomy): domain Bacteria; phylum Bacteroidota; class Bacteroidia; order Flavobacteriales_D; family Crocinitomicaceae; genus Taishania. The sequence continues at coordinate 8,848 of JASLGM010000032.1, read as the reverse complement.
ATAATCAACCCTACAAAAGTAAGAATACCTGCATTACGTTTTGCATCACGCGACATTAAAATTAACATCGGGAATACAAAGTTGATGAAGAACATTCCAAAATAAGGAACTTTAAATTCTTCAATACGCGTAATGTAGTAAGTTACCTCTTCAGGTAAGTTGGCATACCAGTACAACATGTATTGAGAGAAGAACATATAAGACCATAAGAATGATGTTGCAAATGTCCATTTCCCTAAATCATGTATGTGAGAATCATTAACCTTTGGTAAATAACCTAATTTCTTTAGATATAAAGTAGTTAATACTAATACCACCATAGTAGAACACCACATACCTGCAAAAACATACCAACCAAACAATGTAGAGAACCAGTGTACATCAATAGACATAATCCAATCCCAAGTTTGCATTGAAGAGAATACTGCAAAGAATACTAAAAATAATGCTCCTTTTTTATAGTTTGTGATGTGAATATCAACTCCTCCTACTTTATCTTCTTCTAATGATCTCTTACGGAAACCACGGTAGAAAATATAATATGTAGCTAAGTATACTAATGTTCTAATCCAAAAGAAAACCTCATTTAAATAAGGACGTTTTCCTTCAATGATAGGATCATAATGATGAGAACCTTTTGTATATGTTTCTGGATCCATCCATGAATAAATATGTGCACCATGGTTTAATGTAATCAACCCTAAAGTAACGATTAACATTAAAATACCTACAGGTAAGAATCCAGATACAGCCTCAATTACACGTTTTACAGATGCATACCATCCTGTTTCTGTAGCATATTGTAATGCAAGGAAGAATAATGCTCCTAATCCAATTGAAAAGAAGAAGAAACTATTCACCAAACTGTTTGCTAAGAAACGTTTTCCAAAATTTTCGCCAATTGTAAATACCCCAATCAGCGTGAATAAAGCACCTACTCCAATTAAAAGTAGGGTTACCCATTTCGCTTTATTTGAAATTTTAAATTCCATTTTCTCCTTTTTTCAATTATTTTTTAATAGAAGTTGAATCCGTAACTGCAACCGCAACACTAGCTACTTTACCATAGTCAGCATCTTGGAATTTACGAATATAGTGAACTAAAGTCCAGATCTCTTTTTTGTTAACAATAGATGAATGTGCACCCATTGCTCCTTTTCCATAATAAATAGAATAGAACATCTGACCGTTACTTAACTCTTTCTTATCAGCATAATCAGGAACACCTGAGAAAATACCGTTTACAGACATCGGGCCTTTACCGTCACCTTTTTCACCGTGACAATGTACACAATTTGCAACATACAATTTTTTACCCTCAGCAAAAATAGCATCTGAATTAGATGGCGTAATTTTATAAGGATTAGTTGTGTATGCCGCAGAAGCTGCATAAGTGTCTTCAGAAGAATAATCAAAACCTATCAAATCATGCGTCTTTTTAAACGCTTCATTAGGTAAGAAAGGGAATGGTAAGTAGAGAGCAACCTCTGCACTATCCGTTCCGTGGAATGGAATCGTACCAAACGCTGGAATCAACGCTGATCTTCTAGATGCTAGATCAGGATTAATGAGCTCTTTAACTTGCCCATAATCAACATATGGTTCGATTGCTGCGGAACGATACATGTCTGGCATATACTCTATCCCTGAACTATCTGCATTAGTAGAACATGATGCTAACAACAATGCTGTTGCTGATAATGTTAAACTTGCTATTGCCTTAAAATTCATTTTCATTTTTATTGACTTTAAAATAAGTCCCAAGTTTCCCTGGGACTCAGGGCAAATTATTTTAATTCCTTTTGATCAAGTTCTACAATTCCTGTTTCTTTAATCAAAGACTCAAGCTCCTCGGCTGTGAATGAAGCGTTATCAACTGTTCTAATCTCCATAACAAAACGATCATCCGTTGTACGTGGATCAGGATTAGAAGCTGGCATACCAGGTAATGTTTTATTACGTAAGAAATAAGTAATTGCCATACCATGTGCTGCACACAAAACCGTAAACTCAAACGTAATTGGAACGAAAGCCAATAGATTCTCTAAATAGGAGAAGTTTGGTTTACCACCAATATTCATTGGCCAGTCTACAATCATAAAAAAACGCATACCGATAGTCGCCAGTGTTAAACCAGTCAAACCATAGATAAATGCCATAATTCCTAATCGTGTGTTTTTTACTCCAATGATTGGATCAATTCCGTGAATCGGAAAAGGAGAAAATACTTCCGCAACTTTAATTCCTTTTGCAACCAACTTCTTAGCACCATCTTTTAGTACATCGTCGTCGTCGTACATTGCATATATAACTTTTTCTGCCATCTCTCTCCTAATTAATGATTATTATTTGCTGCATGATGTTCTCCGTGTGGAGCATCAGGTAAGTTTTTATAATACTCACCAGATGATTTCAATATTGTCTTAACCTCGTTCAATGCCAAAACAGGGAAATAACGAGCAAACAATAAGAAGAAAACGAAGAATAAACCGATTGTTCCTACATAGATACCAATATCAATATGGCTTGGGTAATGCATACTCCAAGAAGATGGTAAGTAGTCACGATGTAAAGAGGTAACGATAATTACATAACGTTCAAACCACATACCAATATTTACAATAATTGAAATAATAAAAGTAAACACCATAGAAGTTCTTAATTTCTTGAACCACATTAACTGTGGAGAAATAACGTTACACGTCATCATAGACCAATAAGCCCACCAGTAAGGTCCAACAGCACGATTATAGAATGCATACCCTTCATACTCAACTCCTGAATACCAAGAGATGAATAACTCAGTAATATAAGCAGTACCAACAATTGAACCTGTAGTCATAATTACTATGTTCATATACTCAATGTGCTTAGTATGAATATAATTCTCTAAACGCATTGCTTTACGCATAACTAGCATTAACGTTTGTACCATCGCAAAACCAGAGAATACCGCTCCGGCAACGAAGTAAGGAGGGAAAATCGTTGTATGCCATCCTGGAATAACAGATGTAGCAAAGTCAAAAGATACAATCGAGTGAACCGAGAATACCAAAGGAGTTGCTAAACCTGCCAATACCAATGAAACTAATTCAAATCGATTCCATTGTTTAGCACGACCTGACCAACCAAATGATAAAATAGAATACATTTTCTTTGCTACTGGCTTTTTAGCTCTATCACGGATAGTAGCAAAGTCAGGAATCAAACCAATGTACCAGAATACCAAAGAAACCGATAAGTAAGTTGAAATAGCGAAAACGTCCCACAATAACGGTGAGTTAAAGTTAACCCATAATGAACCGAATTGATTTGGAATAGGCATTACGAAATACCCTAACCATAATCGTCCCATGTGAATTAACGGATAAGTACCCGCCATGAATACCGCAAAGATTGTCATCGCCTCTGCAGAACGGTTAATAGCCATTCTCCATTTTTGACGGAACAATAATAATACGGCTGAAATTAAGGTTCCGGCATGTCCAATACCAACCCACCAAACGAAGTTAGTAATATCCCATGCCCAACCGATAGTTTTATTAAGTCCCCAAACTCCAATACCTGTTCCTAGTAGGTAAAGAATACATCCGACTCCATATAAACCAATGATCAACGCGATACCAAACAAAATGTACCACATTCTTGGTGCCTTGTCCTCAATTGGCTTACATACATCTTCTGTGATGTCATGGTAGGTCTTATGACCTAAGATGAGGGGTTGTCTAATTGCTGCTTCCTTATGCATTACAATTGTATTTAATTCTTAATTAATTCTTAATGATTCTAATGAGCTTCTGTATGAGCTACATCCTTAGCTTGCAACTTATCCAAAGTCGTATTCTCGTCATTTCTAACTTTTACTTGGTAGTAAACGTTTGGACGAACTCCGATTTCTTCTAAAGCTTGGTAAGAACGACTATCATCCGCTGCCTTACGAACGGCTGATGTAATGTCATTCCAGTCACCAAATGAAATTGCTCCTGCTGGACACGCATCTCCACATGCTGCAGTTACATCTCCATCAACTACAGGACGTCCTTCTACTTTCGCATGAAGTTTACCTGCTTGAATGTTTTGAACACAGAAAGAACATTTTTCCATTACCCCACGTGTACGAACTGTAACATCTGGATTTAATACCATACGTCCTAAATCGTCTTGTGCTGGGTTAATTTCATTAAACTTCTTGTATGAAGGATAGTTGAACCAGTTGAATCGACGTACTTTATACGGACAGTTGTTCGCACAGTAACGTGTACCAATACAACGGTTATAAGTCATTTGGTTTAAACCTTCATTGGAGTGAGTTGTTGCTGCAACTGGACAAACAGTCTCACATGGTGCGTGATTACAGTGGTGACACATCATCGGCATATGAACTACTTTCGGATTCTCCTCAGCAATCTCCGCTTTGTCGTAATTGAAAGTATCTCCATCCAAACGTGTACCTACAGTCGCCTCCTCAGCAGATGAGAAATAACGGTCTAATCGCAACCAGTGCATTTCACGTCCTTTTCTAACTTCATCTTTACCAACTACTGGTACGTTGTTCTCCGCTTGACAAGCAATCAAACATGCACCACAACCAAAACATTGGTTCAAGTCAATTGACATTACCCAACGATGTCCAATATGTTCTACAGGATGCTCATCCCAAAGATTAAATTCTGAAATAGGTAAAGCTACATGCTCTCCTTTTTCATTGATTTTTTGTAAAGTATGTGCAGGATTATATTCCTCTTTATTACCTTTCTTATAAGTATCAAATGTAGTTTCACGAACAATTGAATGACGTGCCATTACAGTAGATGCTAATTGCGTAACTGCAATTGGGTAAACACCTTCTTCATTGGAAAGAGAACCTGCAGATTCGTATGAATACGTACCGTTAACAACTGAAGTTAACAAGAATGCGTTCGCTCCAATAGCTTTTGGCGTACCATTTTCATTTTTGATGTGCCCTCCGTATTCAGCAGTCTGGAAAGCAGCTTGTCCGATAGACTCACCATTTGCTCCTCTACCGTATCCTAATGCAACACCAACAGTACCTTTCGCTTGTCCTGGCATTGGATAAACTGGTAACGTCAGTTTAACACCATTTACTGTAAAAGTAGCTAATGACAAACCATGTTTCTCATCGAAAGTAAGTTTGAATTTCTTATCTTTCATCTCGATAGGACTCATCGTGAAATAGTTATCCCAAGTAACTTTCGTTAATGGATCTGGCATCTCTTGCAACCAAGGGTTGTTCGCTTGAAGACCAATTCCTAAAGATGCTTTTTGATAAACCATTACTTCTAATCCAGAAACTTTTGGTAATTGAGAAGCTAAATTTAATGAAGTATTAAAAGCTGGAGATGTACCTGCTTCAATTGCTGTTTCAATCACTGAATTGTGAACAGCCATGTTCCATTTATCTGTAGATTCAAATTTGCTACGGATATAATCGTAAACAACTTTTGAATCTTTCCCTCCTCTATATGCCTTACCTGACCAAACTAAGAAGGTCTCTATTGGTGAAACAGAATTAGCGAACAATGGACGAATAGCAGGTTGTGCAACTGCCCAAGCATTTTTCTTCGGTTGGAAGTCATTCCAAGATTCTAAAGAATGAAGAGAAGGTAAAATGTATTTACAGTTAGTAGCAGTTTCATCAGCAAACTGAGAAATAGCAACTGTCGTTTTTACTTTAGTCAAAGCAGCTTTAAAAGCAGCTCCATTGGATAAACTATAAACAGGGTTAGTATCTAAAAAGATAATAGCCTCTGTAGATTTCTTACCACCAATAACATCTTGAACCAATTGATCCATTTTCGAATCTTCTGATTGGAAAAGGTTAATTGGATTGTTCAAGTTGATTGTAGTTGTATATGCTCCTAACTTGTGGTTAATTGCATTTACTAATACTTGAATGGCTTTATTATTAGATCCAGCAACTACTAATGAATTACTTCCTGATTTTTTCAACTCCACTACTGCCTTATCAGCAACTTTCTTAACTGGAGTTAATAATTCAGAACTCACATCAGTAGAAATACCAAGTCCTTTAGCAATGTAAGCTAAAACATTAGCTTGCTCAGATGGTTTAATCATTCCACGGAAATCCGCGTTAGATCCTGAAATTGACATGTTCGATTCAAACATGAAAAATTTAGACATCCATTCTCCATCTGGATTTCTTGTTTCACCAAATTGATGAGAAAACTGTGTTGGTAACAACCATGAGTTTAAGAAATCAGCAGCAATAGACACTATAGTTTTCGCTTTTGAAAAATCATAATCTGGAATGATTGCATCTCCAAAAGAAGCTTGGTTTGCTAAACGCATTCCAGCATAAGAAACAGCATCGTATTGGATATGATCAAATTTTCCATCTCCTAATGTCGATTTGTATTCTCCAATTGCACTTAATAAAGAAGGACTAATTACTGTGTTTGAAACCAAAGTAACTTTGCTAGCCCCTTTCAATTCCTCAACGATTTGACTGTCAACAGCAGAAATCCCTTTCTTTTGTCCGCTAACCATCGCATCTTGCAAACGAGCTCCTTCATATAAACTTAAAACAGAAGCAATAATTTGTGCATTAACTACACCTTTAGTGAATCCGTAATCTTTATTTCCTTTGATGAAGATTGGTCTACCTTCACGCGTTTTTACAAGGATAGACGCATAAGCGTTACCATCATAATACGTAGATGCATACCAAGTAGGCATCCCCGGAGTTACATCCTCAGGTTTCACAACATAAGGAATAGCTTTAGTCACTGGTGCTTCACATGCTGCAACAGTAGCAGCAGCAACGCTAAATCCTAAGAATTTTAGGAAATCTCTACGCCCAGTTTGACCTTCACCTAGTTTTTCGTCAGCCAAGAACTCCTCAACAGATTGCTGTTGTGGAAACTCCTGCTCTTGTGATTTAAGGAATTCAGGTGTCTCATGTAATTCCTCAAGACCCTTCCAATATTTTCTTGTCATTCCCATGGTTATTTCGACTTCTACAATTCGTTAATTAATAGTGACATTTTGCACATTCCCAACCACCTAATTCTTTCACGGATACTTTACCATCCTTCAAGTATTGGTCATACAACTTCATATCGTTGTTCAATAATCGCTTGTGGATTTCAGCATAGTAACCATCTCCTTTTGTATCAAGTGGTCCGTCAGAAATACCTTTTGCGTCGTGACACTCAATACACCAACCCATTGTCAATGTAGGTTTCGTCAACTTAATATTCCCTTCTAACTTGTTCAATTCAGAAACAGGCTGAACTTTAGCCGTTTTATCCATCGTTTTCATATCACCGTGACACTGAATACAATCAACTCCTCCAGCTACAACGTGTTGTTGATGAGAGAAAAACACGTGATCAGGTAAAACGTGAACTTTATTCCAAACGATCTCTTTGTGCTCACCTGTAAACTCATTTCCGTCCCAACCAGCAGCCTCATAAATTGCTTTAATCTTCTCTTGTTGCTCAGGTGTAGTACCAGTAACTTGCTTGTGACAGTTCATACAAACATTCACAGATGGTAAACCAGCTGTTCTTGATTCTGTAACAGAATTGTGACAATACTTACAATCAATACCATTTATCCCTGCGTGTACAGAGTGAGGGAAGTCAATCGGCTGTGATGGCTGGTAACCCTCTTTAATATCAATACTATACAATGCCAAAAATAAAGAAACGATAAGTGAAATAACTACTACCAATCCTACAACTCCTACATGTTTTTTGTATTTCCAAGCCCATGCTTTAAACTCATCTGCATATGAAGAACCTTCATCGTAAGTATCACCATCTTTCTCAATTGTGGTAATCTTTAACTGACGACGAACCCCTCCAACTGAAAGAATAATCACCGCGAAAATAACACCTAAAACCAACCATAACCATCCAAAACTAGCTTCGTCTTGAACAGTTGCACTTGCTCCAACAGCAGCACCTGCAGCTGGACCAGCAGTTGGCTCTTCTTGAGAATCAACATAGCTGAAAATTGCCTCAATCTCCTCATCTGTCAATGATGGGAACTTGTCCATGTTTGTTGGTTTCATTTTTGCTACACCCGCAGCAAAAGGATCTGCCGCAGCAGCCGCCTCCCAGTTTCGAACCCACTGATGAAGAGAACCCGCTTTCGCGCCGCCTTCTTCCCACTTAGCTCTTACTCCATAAAGCTTTGGCCCTGTTCCATCTTTAAATGCACTGTGACATGTCGCACATTTCTTGAACAGTGTAGCCCCGTCTGGTTGCGCTTGTGCACCAAACGTACCAGATACCAACACTGCGGTTAGTATACCAATACACCAATTGTTAATCTTTCTAAACATCTGATAATTAGATATTTTCAATTCAAAATTGCCTACTATATCGCGAATCTATAATTCTCGACGGTAACAAATTTAGCTGTTTAATACTATTTAATGACAGTTTGATGACAATAAATGGAGGTAGTTGACCTAATTTATACTCAATCTAAATAACAAAAGGGAAATCCTATGCTTAATTCATCAACTCCCCTAAATAAGCTGATTTCTAACATTTTCAACTTTTCTTAAACTGAATTAATCATACTATTTTTATGACCATGAGCCTCTATTTAGAAAAAGTTATGAACACAAATCGCATGTTATTCACAATGTTAGGGCCGTTTCAATAACCTTATGCGAGTCGGAAAATTGAACCAATGAAAGGATGAAAATTAATTTTGCCAGCATTTCCGTCTACAGGTTTTAGTGTTTTTGTGTTTTCCTTACCTTGCTTTCCTTTTTCTGGTGTGCTCCCAAGGTCGCAACCACAAAAATGGCAACTGAAGGCAACACCGCAAACAGCTATCACCCTCCGCC
>JASLGM010000036.1 GCA_030150045.1 Taishania sp. | reverse complement strand
TGTACTTCCTACACATCGAGGCTAACGGCGCGAAAGCAGTGAAAAAAGTGACTAGAAAATAAGTTTCTTAAAACGATTTTCAAACCCATACAAAAGGGCTTTTCTGAAAAGAAAGGCCCTTTTTTTATTTCCCTTTTTTTTATTTGGGCGCTTCCTCACATCACCTCCAAAAATTTTGGAGGTGATGTGAGGTCGGGCTATCCGCTGTATCTCCACCAAGGTTCTTGGGGAGGATGCCGCTCCTATCCCTAGCGCAAGATCGGTTTTCAGACCTGTGATGTTTTATAATCACACTTTTTTCGGAATGGAAATATTTTACCCTTCATTCTTCTCTATAGTGAGAAATTTTTCTTCAAACGGATCACAAAAATCTAGGATAACGCTCTCCAAAAAAAACAACATGAGTTTCGGACGGAATTCAAGCAATAAATGGAGTTTATAAAACTTCTGTAACTCTTATCACAAAGGGAATACAATGAAAAAGGAAATATTATTGCCTTTATTCTTCAATTTTTTAATTCTACTTAATCGGTTTTGTATTTACTAAGGTGATATTTCTTTTTATTCTGTGGTAAAACAGTAAAAAAAATAAGGATAAGTTAAAAAAGCATCATTAATAATTATTTTTGTTTTTTATTTAACACTTTATGAATGAAAACTACCAGCAGATTAATTAGCATTTTGCTGGGCAGTATGTTTCTATTGGGAACGGTTTTCTCGTCGGTCGCGCAAGACGCACGGGATTATCTCTTCTCCCAAAGTATGGAAACGTACACGCCCTTACTTTCACCCACAATTTTAAACACAGGAACGGTAGATGATGAGATCTTTCCCGTTAACTTGCCAAATGGCGTAGCTTTCCCATTTTTGGGACGCATGCAAACGGCATTGACTGTCAGCTCAAACGGACACATTTCTTTTCCGAATGCAGCAGGATTAAACAGTGTAACTACGAGTACACAAAATGTGATATCCGCCTCTTTATCCGCTTCTGGTGGTGCAATTGCATCTTTTGCAATGGACCTAAAATCGCGTGCAGGTGGACAGATGAGTCACGCAATGGATGGCGATGAATTCGTAATCCAATGGGCAAATTTCCAACGTTTCTCTACTTCAACGGATACGATTAACATGCAAGTGCGTTTGAATACCACAAACGGTGTTGTAAAGATTGTTTATGGATTTTGTAAACCAGGAAGTAGTACCAGTTACCCTGTCGTTGGAATTCGTGGTCCTTTAGGGATTGATTATCAAACTCGAAAAGTGGCAACAGCAACGGGTGCATGGGTAAACTCTGTAGCAGGAGCAAACGCTTCGGAAACGTGTTTTTTCAATTCGTCTACACCAACATCTCGCCCGCTTTCAGGAACAACATTTACCTACACGCCACCAAGTTGTGTGCGTCCAGCATCACCTTCGGCTTCGTTGTTGACAACAACAACTGCTCGTATTTCATGGGCCACACCTATTGTTTTACCAGCATCTGGATATGAATATGTGTTGACAACAAATTACAATGTGCCAACAGAAACTACTGTTGCAACAGGAACTTCTGCTACTTCAACGATCGATTTGACGAACTTGCAAGCAGGAACATCTTATTACCTTTGGGTAAGAAGTGTGTGTTCAAGCACAGAAAATAGTTTTTGGTCTTCTGTTGCTGTTTTTACGACAAAAAGGGTCGCAACAGCGCTTCCTTACGTTCAAGATTTCGAAGGAACACACGACCTTACTTTCGTAAATGGATATCAAGTAAATACATGGAATGTTGGAACGGCCTCGGCTAATCCAGGTAAGGCAATGTACATTTCTAATGATTTCGGGGTTACAAACGCTTATACGTTTACCACTGCTTCGCGTGTGTTTGCTTACCATGATTTAGTTGTGCCTGCAAATCCAGAATTGGCGACACTTTCTTTCGATTGGAAAGGACGTGGAGAATCCGCTACAGCTGATTATTTACGCGTGTATATTGCACCAAAAACCGTAAATCCTGTTGCAGGAGGATCGTTAACGGGCGCAACGCAAATTGGAGGGACTTTCAACCAACAAACAACATGGACAAATTATTTGAATGCAAATGTTAACCTATCAGGGTTTGCAGGAGATACCATGCGTTTAATCTTTGAATGGTACAACGATTCTTCTAACGGAACCAATGAACCAGCGGCTGTAGACAACATTCGTTTGTTTTTCCCTGCGTGTTCTAAGCCTTTGAATTTAACGCATTCAAATGTGGGAGCTACTTCGGCAACGATTTCATGGATCAGTCAAACCAATGCGCCAGCAGATGGATATATCTACTCTTTGAGCACGAGCAATACGGCTCCAGATGAAAACGCAACTGGTGTTTCTGTTCCAACAGGATTGACCACTTTGATCGAAGGGCTTACACCTTCAACGGTGTATTATGTTTGGGTGCGGTCCGCATGTGACGCAACAACATTCAGTGATTGGTCAAATGTAACTTCGTTTACGACCACACAAATTCCAGCTGTTCTACCATACAGCCAAGATTTTGAAACAGCAAATGACATATTCATTTCGAACGGAACGCAAGTCAATAAATGGGTAACAGGAACAGCAGATGGAAATCCAGGTGCGGCAATGTATATCTCTAATGACAACGGGGTGAGCAATGCTTACACCAACACTTCCACTTCTCGCGTTTATGCGTACCGTGACCTTGCTATTCCTGCAAATGCTTATTTGGCAACTTTAGCTTTTGATTGGAAAGCCAAAGCGGAATCCAATGACTTTTTGCGTGTTTGGTTGGTACCTACAACGTACATTCCTGTACCAGGAGCTGCCATTTCAACATCTATAGGAACAGCCATAGCAAGTGGATTGAACTTAAAAGATACATGGCAAAACTATAGAAATACCGTGATCAACGTGAGCAGCTATGCAGGTGCAAACGTACGTTTGGTGTTTGAATGGTACAACAACGCAACATTGGGAGCAACGCCTCCAGCTATCGTAGATAACATTCAGTTCTTTATGCCTGATTGTGTGGTGCCAACGGCATTGACAGCTACAAACGCTCGTGGAGATGGAGCAACCATTTCGTGGACTGCACCAAACCCAGCGCCAGCTGACGGTTACGAATACTATGTAAGCACCAGCTCAACAGCTCCTGTAGATACTACTACGGCGACTGGAACGGCTGCAACAACTACAGCAACGGTAACAGGATTAACGCCTTTGCGAACGCACTATGTTTGGGTACGTTCTATTTGTGGTGCCAACAACAAAAGTCAGTGGACGCCAACAAGTGTAAGCTTCAAAACAACACAAATCTTAGCTACGTTCCCATATACTCAAGATTTTGAAACGGCAAATGATTTTGAAATCGTGAATGGAAGTGGCGTGAACAAATGGAGCTACGGAAGTCCAACAGGAAATACAGGGAATTTGCTTTATATTTCTAACGACGGAGGAGCAACAAATGCCTATAGAAATACGGTGTCTACACGTGTATTCGCTTACCGTGATTTTGAAGTGCCTGCCAACGCACAGTTAGCAAGTTTGAAATTCGATTGGAAAGCAAACGGTGAAGGTATTTTTGACAACATGCGTGTTTATCTTTTACCTACGACAACCGTGCCGGTATCAGGATCGAGTATTTCGCAAACAAACGGACAACAAATTGGTGGAAATTTCAACAATAGAACTACGTGGACAACTTACACGTTGAATGCCATTAACGTGAGAAGCTTCGCAGGATCGACTTTGCGTTTGGTGTTTGAATGGCAAAATGATGGTTCAGATGGAGACAACCCTCCAGCAGCAATCGATAACATTGATTTCTCTTTACCATCTTGTCTTCCTGCTACAGCGTTAGCAGCAACACAAATGACAACAACTAGCGGAACATTGGCTTGGAAAGCACCGGTACCTGCTCCAGATGGAGGTTACGAGTACTACCTTTCGACAAGTAATACTGCACCAACAGCAGCAACAGTGCCAACGGGAACTGCAGTGGATACCTTTGCGAACATCATCAACTTAAACAGCGGAACAACGTATTATGCGTGGGTGCGCTCTGTGTGTGACGCCACTTCAAAAAGTGATTGGTCAATACGTGGAATGATGGTGACTACGTGTGCAACCATTACGAGCTTCCCTTGGTTAGAAACTTTTGAAGGTGCTCACCAAGCTACAAGTTCTTTTGTGGCAGGAGTGATGGCCAATTGTTGGATCGGAACTGGAAAAGCGGGAGTAATGACAAGCGCCAACAGTAACATTACCACAACAAGTGGCGATAAAGCATTGGCTTTCCAATATTCAACGGGATTAAATACATGGGCCTTCTCTCCCGATTTACAATTGGAAGCAGGAAGAGCATACCGTATTACTTTCAACTATAGAAACGCAAATACAAGTGCGTATGATTCTTTAAAAGTAGCTTTCGGAAGTGGACAAAATGCCGCAGCAATGACCACTCAAATCGGAAGGGTTTTGCGTAACATTACGAACACCACGTACGCTACTTATTCAGCTGACTTCGTTGTGCCAGCAAATGGCGTTTTCAATTTCGGGATTTATGCAAAAGCACCAAGTGCACCTTTGTACCTGATGGTAGATGACGTGAAAATCGACTATGCACCAACATGTTTAACGCCTTTAGATTTAGCCGTAAGTACGGTGACAAGCACAGACGCAACAGCAACATGGAATAACCCAGTTGTGGTGCCAACAGATGGATATGCCTACTATTTATCTACAAGCCCAACAGCTCCAGATGCAACAACAGTTCCAACAGGTGTAACCGCAAGCTCACCTTTGCTGTTGTCAAACTTACAAGAAGGAACGCAGTACTACATTTGGGTAAAAGCAAACTGTTCGGCAATCGACGCAAGTGAGTGGACAAGCGTAGTAGCGTTCTACACACCACAAACGCCTGCTGTTTTACCTTATACGCAAGACTTCGAAGCTGGAAACGATTTCCGTTTCATGAATGGAGAAGTGAACAACTGGGCGCACGGAAACGCAACAGGAAATACAGGGTCTTCCATTTACATTTCGAATGACGGTGGAACAACAAATGCCTATACCATGTCTGGACAGCCAACGCGCGTATTCGCTTACCGTGATTTAGCAATTCCAGCAGGAACAACGATGGCTAAATTAGGCTTCGATTGGAAAGGTGTTGGAGAAAGCGCTTCGTACGATTACATGAAAGTGTGGATCACACCAGCAAGCTTTGAACCAACAGTAGGAACAGCAATCACGTCAACAAACGGAATGCAAATTGGTGGCGTGTATAATTTACAAAGTACATGGCAAACCTATTTCAATGACAACGTAGATTTAACCAACCGTGCTGGACAAACTGCGCGTTTGATCTTCGAATGGTACAACGACAACGGAGGAGGAGACAACCCGCCAATCGCTGTAGATAACGTAAACATTGAAATGATTTACTGTTTCCCGGGTACGGCTCTTGCCTTTACAAATGTGACTACAACTGGAGCAACAGCAACGTGGACAGCACCTGGTAATGCACCGGCTAACGGATATGCATATTATGTAAGCACAAGTAACGTAGCGCCAACAGCGGCAACTGTACCAACAGGAATAAGCACAGGAACAACGGTGGACATCACGGGATTAGATCCTGCCGTAACCTACTATTTCTGGGTGAAATCCATTTGTTCGGATACAGATGAAAGCAACTGGTCAACAAGAGGAACATTTACCACACTTTGTGCCGTAATTACCACTTTGCCTTGGACAGAAAACTTTGATCAAACAACTGGAGCAACCGCTACTTTTACATCAGGCGTAGCACCAACATGTTGGAAAGCGACAGGTAAATTCAGCGTGATGACACAAGGAAACTCCTACATTACTCCACGCAGCGGTGACAAAGCGTTCGGAATTCAATGGTCAACAGGAACAAACACTTGGGCTTATACACCAGAATTTGCATTAGAAGCAGGTGTAAATTACCGTTACTCTTTCTTCTACAGAAACTACAGCACAACGGCGTTTGACTCCTTACGTGTCTTCATCGGACAAGGACAAACACCAGCAGGCATGGCAGGCGGACGCATCGGAACTGTGTTGCGTAACATTCGCAATACGACGTATGCAGAATACATTGTAGACTTCCAAGTACCTGCTGATGGCGTGTACAACCTAGGAATGAACGTAAGTTCAGGTTCTTCACCTATGTATATGATGATCGACGATGCTTCGTTGATGATAACACCGTGTATGGATCCAACGGCAACACTTACAGGAGGAACGGGTGCGTGTCGTGTAGCAGACTTCCAACCGGCAACCATTACCTTGACAGGTGTTGGACCGTGGAAAGTAAAAGTACGTAAAGGAACAAACGTAGAAGAATTAAACATTGCTTCTTCGCCTTATAGCTTCTTGCCTCAAGAAGGTGGAACCTACGAATTGATTGAAATGTCCGACCTTGTTTGTACAGGTGTAGCGACAGGAACAGCCAACTTCGTGTACACACCAAGCAGCTTGGCAGAGCAAAACGTAACCATTTGTTTGGGCGAAAGCTACCAAGTAGGTGCCTCAGCGTATACAACAGCGGGACGTTATTACAACGCTTTCCCAGCAGTAGATGGATGTGACAGCATGGTGATTACCAATTTGGTGACCTATGATGGAACCCCAGAAGGACAATACGTGGACGGTATGTTGAAAGCGACTCCGGTTGCAGGAGCGTACTATACTTGGGTAAATTGTGACACAGACGTAGTCATGAGTGCCAATCAAAACTATAAACCAACTGCAAACGGAAATTACAAATTGGTGTTAAACATCGATTTGTGTCAGAAAGAATCTATCTGTTTGACCGTAGGTGACGTAGCCGTAGACCAAGTGTCTAGTACCACGTTTAATGTGTTCCCGAACCCAACATTAGGGAAAGCAACCGTACAAACCAATGGCGCGATAATCACCCGTATTACCGTGCTAGATCAAAAAGGACAAACGTTACAAAGTTATACATGTAACGATTCCACAGCAGAAATCACACTCGAGAACCTAAGCGAAGGCATGTACTTCCTAGCGATCGAAAGTGAAGGAGCAAGCGTAATTCGAAAAATTACCAAAAAATAAGGAATCCATTTCCGAAGAAAGCCATCCGAAAGGGTGGCTTTTTTTATGATTTATAGAATGGTCGTCTCATTTGTTTTTATTTTCTTTACAGCACTATTTACGAATACAAAGTAATTATGATATATACATTCAAATCCATTGATGCATGTCAAATGTGTGGGAGCTCAACTTCTCAGGATAAGAAGCTCGGTATTCGATTGAATCAAAGTCAAGGATTGCGGCCGTATAAGAAAAAAGGAATAACTACTAGTATATATAAATGTGGTAACTGTGGACTAATTTATAGTAATCCACAACCTGTCCCTAATGATATTCAGGATCATTATGGTGTTCCTCCAGAAGAGTATTGGGTGGAAGCTTATACAAATGACTCGATTACTTCTTTAGGTGATTTACCCTCTTTAGTTCGTCCATTTATCACTTTTGATAAAAAACCTAAAATGTTAGATATCGGTTGTGGAATTGGAAAGGCTATGCGTGCATGGAAAAAGGAAGGGTTTGAGGTGTTTGGTATTGAACCTTCTTTACCATTTTATGAGCGAGCTATTCAAGACAAAACATTTACGCCTGAAAATTTACAATGTGTAGCGATAGAAGACGCTGTGTTTCCCGAAAATAGTTTTGATTTTATCACATTTGGAGCCGTGCTAGAACATTTGTATGAGCCAGGATTGGCGTTAGAAAAAGCGATGTATTGGACAAAACCTGGGGGGATTGTTGAGGTTGCTGTTCCATCCGCAAATTGGTTAACTGCAAAATTATTTAATGCATATTATAAATGTACGTTCAAACCTTTTGTAACGCATTTGAGTCCTATGCATACACCTTTTCATTTGTTTGAGTTTACAAAACAGTCCTTTGAAAAAAATGCAGTCAAAAATAATTATGAAATTGTCAATTTTAGATATGGAATTTGTGACCCGATGTTACATGCTTCCGTTAATGGTTTAGCTCAAAAGATAATGCGAAAAACAAATACTGGCATGGAAATTTATTTGTTGCTTCGAAAAAAATAAGGAATCCATTTCCGAAGAAAGCCATCCGAAAGGGTGGCTTTTTTTATGCCCGATTTTCCGTGAGAACAGCATGCAAATGCACCCCGCGTTAGGGATAATAGAGGAAAGCTTTTTTGAGCAGCAAAAAACTTGGAACGAATAGCCCGACCTCCTTTTCCCCTCAACTAGCTTGGGGAGGAGAAGGAGGAAACGCCCAAAGAAAAATAGAAAAATAAGAAGGCAGCCTTAACGGTCTACAGCCTTTAGTAAACCTGGTCAAAGGGGTTCACCTGCTGCGGCAAATGTGCTTCCTTTGGTCGCAATTTCCCGCTAGCGTTCACACCCATTGCCTGAGGTTTAGCTATCGTCCTCCGCCCTGGCTGATGATCCTGCGAATGAAATAAAGGAAATAACACATTTTTCATTTGGAAAAGAAAGGGAAAGACAAGAAGCGCCGTAAAGGGATAGAACTCTCTGTGCCCAACCTATGGAAACGATTAAAAATAATGCAAAAACCACTGATTCTTAATACAACCATTTGATTTTCCTACTCGCTTTCTAATTATATTTGTACCTATGAGTCAAGTGGTCATCAGTATACAACATGTGTCTAAAAAATACGTCATCGGTTCACAAAAAGACGGAAGTCTGCGCGGAACCTTGGCCGGATTGTTTGTTCCCAAAAAGAATCAACAGGAAGAATTTTGGGCGCTCAAAGACGTGTCCTTCGACATTCAGAAAGGGGATGTGGTGGGCATTATTGGGAAAAACGGTGCTGGAAAATCGACCTTGCTCAAAATCCTTTCACAGATTACCAAGCCCACCGACGGACGCATTGCCCTCACGGGACGCGTGGCTTCCTTGCTCGAAGTTGGAACGGGTTTTCATCCCGAATTGACGGGACGCGAAAATGTGTTCCTCAACGGGACCATTCTCGGTATGACACGCAAAGAAGTGAGTGCCAAGTTCGACGAGATTGTGGCCTTTTCGGGCGTAGAAAAATTCATTGACACCCCTGTAAAACACTATTCATCGGGAATGTATGTGCGTCTTGCATTTGCAGTGGCTGCCCATTTGGAACCCGAAATCCTTATCATTGATGAGGTACTTGCCGTTGGCGATGCCGAGTTTCAAAAAAAATGCCTCGGAAAAATGAAAGATGTCGCTGGTGAAGGAAGAACAGTCATTTTTGTGAGTCATCATTTAGGCTCAATAAGGCAATTGTGTAATAAAGGAGTTTTGTTGGAGAAAGGAGAGATGAAAAAAATGGGGTTGATTGAAGATGTGATTACTGCTTATCAAGAAACAGGAAATGACAATTTTATTTTTAAACAGACATCAACGGTTAAGCCTGTTTATGTTTCAGAAGCTAAGTTTCAGGAAGATAAAACCGTTTTTTCTTCACAAGAAGAATTGAGATTTAATTTTGATATCACTTTTAATGATGTGTACCATAGTGGAACAGCAATGTTACTTCGAATTTTTGATAAAGAAGAACAAGTTGTTGGAGCAACTGAAGTGAAAATAAAAAGTCATGAAAAACGATATTCATATACTTTACCTGCAAATTTGCTCACTAAAGGAAGATATAGTTTAAATGTTGTTTTGTATCAACCCGCTGTTATTCAATTTGATGTTGTGGAAACATGTTTGACTTTTGAAATTACTGATAATAATGAGCAACTTGCACATCTTGAAACGTTTAATATTGGAAATGTTTATTTACCAAATACATGGGGTTAAAAAAGTATATACGTAAACGATTGATGCGTTGGTTGGGGATAGAAGATCCTAAACCATGTGTTTTTTACACAAAGGATTTTTTCAAAAACAAAAAATTCGAAATTGGAGAGTTCACTTATGGGATACCAAATGTGTTGTTTGAAAACGAAACCTCAAATTTATTTATTGGAAAATATTGTTCAATAGCTGAAAATGTTACAATTTTTCTAGGAGGTAATCACCGAATAGATTGGGTAAGTACTTATCCGTTTAATGCATTGCAAAATATTTATCCAGGAGCGATTGGAATAGAAGGACATCCTGCTACTAAAGGAAATGTGGTTATTGGTAATGATGTTTGGTTGGGTAGAGGAGCTACAATAATGTCAGGTGTTACGATTGCAGATGGAGCGGTAGTTGCCGCTGGTGCTGTAATTACAAAAAATATTGGACCTTATGAAGTTTGGGCCGGAAATCCCGCTAAATTATTGAAAAAACGATTTAAGGATGAAGAAATCATTGCGTTGTTAAAGCTCAAATGGTGGAGTTGGACGCCTGAAAAAGTAAATGAAAATATACACTTTCTGCAATCAAGTGAATTAAAAGACTTTATCTTAAGATGAATAAATTAGAAAGCATAAAGAAATGTTACCAAAAAGGAAAAGAATTTTATACAAATTCATTTCATAAGAAGGTTAATGATTTGACTATTAACGAAGATGAAAAGAGGCCTTTACGATATGACATTATCAATTATTTATTATATCATTTAAATAGAGAAACGTCTTATTTAGAAATAGGAGTGCGTAATCCAGAGGATAATTTCAATAAAATTAATGCGACAAAAAAATACAGTGTTGATCCAGGTATTGAATATGCATCTAATCCTGTTGATTTCCCGGTTACAAGTGATGCATTTTTTTCAGGTGTACGAGAAGGCAATTTTTTGTCGCCTGATCAAAAGTTTGATGTGATTTTTATTGATGGTTTACATTTGGCGGAACAAGTGGATAGAGACATCGAAAATGCAATTGAATTTATTAAAGAAGACGGTTTTATTGTTTTACACGATTGCAATCCGCCAACAGAATGGCATGCGCGTGAAGCGTTTACTTATGAACTCTCTCCTGCAAGAGGAGCTTGGAATGGTACAACTTGGAAAGCCTTTTTTAAGGCTCGCCAACGAGAGGAACTTTTTTCTTGTTGTGTCGATACGGACTGGGGAGTAGGAATCTTAAGTAAACGGAAAATATCATGTGAATTGCCGAAACATAAGAATCCGTTTTATGAGTTTTCAGTGTTCGAAAGTAACCGTATGGATGCATTGAATTTAATGAGTTTTGAACAGTTTGTAGCCTTATTCGATTGATATGAGTTATTCTGTTGCTTTATGTACATATAATGGTGCGTTGTTTATTGAAGAACAATTGCAAAGTATTTTTAACCAAACGGTATTGCCAACTGAAATGGTAGTGTGTGACGACGTCTCGTCAGATAATACACTAGAGCTTGTACGCGCCTTTGCAAAGGAAAACGACCAGGTAAGTTGGGTAATCATTAGTAACGAACAAAATCTAGGATACGTCAAAAATTTTGAGAAAGCGATAGGGCTTTGTCAACAAGAAATCATTTTCCTTTGTGACCAAGACGATATTTGGATGCCAATTAAAGCAGAAAGGCATTTAGAAGAATATAAAAACAATAAAAAAGTTGCCTTGTTGTTTTCAAATGCAAAGTTGCTACAAATGGAACCTTTGGTGGATAGAGAAAGGTTGATAAAGCCAGATAAAGTACAAGATTTGTTAAGAAGTATAAATAACGAAATTCTAATGAATTCAGTAGTAACTGGAGCAACGGTCTCTTTTAGGAAAGACTTGGTTTGTCAGGCGCTACCTTTTCCTGATTTCTCTCGTTTTGAAAATGTTTTTATCCATGACGGTTGGTTAGGAGCTGTGGCAGCAGTGCATAATAGTGTTAAGTTCTTAGATGAAGAACTGATTTTTTATAGGATACATGCCGGACAAAATGTTGGAGTAGGTGGAGTTCAAAAAGAGATAAAAGGAATAGAGTTCTTAATGTATATTGTTCGGAAAAGTTATAATAGAAATTTATGTTTGAAAGAACAGTACGTAGGATGGAGGAGAGGGATAGTGGAAATTAGGCTGAAATTAATGAAGAACCTTTTAAGTGAATCAAATAATTCTTTTATTCGCCTTTTAAAGTGCAATCCTTTCTTGTATGTTTTTCAGGTTAATGAATTTACAACACTAAGAATGTATTTTGGAAATTTATTATTATTTATTAGACGAAAACAAGTATATGAAAAACGATGAAACAATAGTTTTTTTCTCTTCTGTTTTTCCATATGAAACAACTCTTGACAAAGAGATTGAAAGTATGTCAAAACATTTTGATAAGATTTATTATATTCCTGTAACTTGTACTGTTACAGATTTTAACAGCATTTCTTGTGATACACTTATTTGTTTGAAGAATAAATAAAGATTGTTATAAGTAATAAATAAATTAGGTTTTTAGTAGATTGATTAGTAATTATGAAAGAAATGAAGTGTTGCTTATGCATAATAAATTAGGCTCCTTATTATTATTAATAGTAACTTGGTTTTATATCTTATTGAGTAAGGTTATGCCATTTTTCTTAATTAAAAAGAAGCGTAAAAATGTACTGTATTTAGCTGCTTTTTATCCAGGAAACGCTGGCTATCATTGGCGAGTGAAAAAGTGGCAGGAAGAACTCGTTAATATGGGAATGAAAGTAGATGTTTTACATGTGACAAATGCTCATGAAATAAATAGATGTGAAGAAAACCTATCTAAGTTTTTGATAAAAAATTTAAATAGGAGGTTTAGGCAAGTAGTTAAAGCGAGGCACTATGAAACGGTTATCGTTAGAAGGGAGTTATTACTTTTTAATCCTTATGGTAACCATTTTTTAGAAAAGTTGTTACGTAAATTAACAAATCGCTTGATATTGGATTTTGATGATGATCTATCAGCTTCGAAGCAAGAACCTAAATATATCACTTCTATTTATGGGAAGATGGCTTTGGAAGATGGTAATTCATTTAGAAATTCGTTTTCGTATTATGATTCCTTTTTTGTAGCCTCTAATTATTTGAAAGACTATGTAATTAAGTATACTAATGTAGATAATTCAAAAAATATTTTAGTTGTACCGACATGTATTGATTATAATAACAATTGTTTGAAAAGCTATCAAAAGTCATTGTCAAAATATGTCTTTGGATGGATTGGTGGAACTCATAATTATGAACTTTTAGAGAGTATAATACCTGTCCTTGAAGAAGTGTTTAAAAAATATGACATTGAACTTCATGTAATTGCTGATGGGCGGTTTTATATGGAGACGAGTTTTCCAATTGTAAATAAAAAATGGTCTTTAGAGTCTGAAACTATAGATTTACTGAAAATTGACATCGGTTTAATGCCTTTGTCAGATAATGCAACATCAAAAGGTAAAGGAGGGTTCAAACTAATTCAATACATGGGGCTTGGAATAGTAAGTGTAGCTTCTGCTATTACAATCAATAAAGATTTAGTTGAAAATGGAAAAAACGGTTTTCTTGTAACAGGAAATGATTGGTTAAACGTTTTAACAAAAGTGATTAATTCAGATTGTAAGTTTACAGAAATTGGATTAAATGCAAGGAAGACGATTGAAACCCAATATACTTTTGCAAGCAATAAAGAAAAATATCTAAAACACCTTATTAATGAGAGATTTTAAAGTTGTTCTGGTTTTGGCACCTCACACAGATGATGGGGAGTTAGGTGCAGGTGGCACAATACACCGATTTATTAATGAAGGTAAAATCGTTCATTATGTAGCGTTTAGCACTGCTGAAGAATCAGTGCCGGAAGGGTATCCTACTGATATCCTTTCTAAAGAAGTAATAAAAGCAACGCTAGTTTTAGGAATACAACCTGAAAATTTACACATTTTTAATTATCAAGTACGTAAACTAAATTATGTTAGGCAAGAAATTTTGGAAAACATTATTCAATTAAAAAATAAAATAAAACCTGACTTGGTATTAATGCCTTCATTGCATGATATACATCAAGATCATTCAACTATTGCACAAGAAGGGTTACGAGCTTTTAAGGATACAAGTTTGTTTGGGTATGAATTGTTATGGAATAACTTATCATTTGATACGACTTGTTTTATTTCGTTGACAGAAGAAAATGTAAATGCTAAATTCAATGCTTTACAAGAGTATAAATCGCAAGGTTTTCGGGATTATATGAAAAAGGAATTTGTCTTTGGTCATGCAATAACTAGAGGGGTTCAGTCAAGAAATCAATATGCAGAAGCTTTTGAGGTTATGCGTTTAATTCTTTAATAGAAATGAGAGATAAGACGATTCTATTTTTATTAGATAATCCTTATTGTAACGATAGAAGAGTTCAGCGTGAGGCTACTTCTTTAGTTAAATATGGATACAATGTTGTAGTAATTGCCACAGGAAAAGAAGGAGTGGCGAAAGAAGAATTAATTGATGGAGTTCGTATAATAAGATTACTAGATAATAGAATTTTTGATATGAAAAAAAGAGGGATTCTATCTCAATTTGGAAAAGTGATTGAGAGTTTAAAACTTGATTTCGAAGTTATTCATGCGCATGACCAAACGATGTTAGCATTAGGTGTTGAATTGAAAAAGAATAACAAAAAAAGAAAATTAATTTATGATTCTCATGAGTTGTTTTCTAGTTGGCCTTTGAATTTAAGCTCTTATTCTTCAATTTCAATTTTTATTAAATCCTATATTGTTAGACAAATTCAAATAAAACGAGAAAAAAGGAATTCAAAGTATATTGATTTTTTAATAACTGTAAATAAATCTCTTTCTGATTATTTGACAAGTTATTTTAAGTTGGGTGATAAATGCATAGTTATTAGGAATATGCCAGAGGTTTCAAATGGGCAAGAAAGAGATGGAACAATTTTGAGAGATATTTTTAACATTCCTAAAGAAAATAAAATTTTAGTATTTATCGGTGCTAATATTTATGCGAGAACTTTGAATTTAGAACAGGTATTAAATGAATTCGGAAATATTGAAAAAACGTCCTTAATATTTATAACTAGTCTTAATACGAATGCTTTACCAATTCAAGAAATGGTTAGGAATAATGGATATGCAAACGTATTTTTTCATGATTTAATAGAACCTGATAAAATACCGCTTTTTTTATCGTCAGCTGATGTTGGGCTTGTCTCCACATGGAATAAAAAAAAATTGTCTTACTGGTATGCTCTAGATAATAAACTATTTGAATATATAAATGCTGAGTTACCTGTTTTGGCTACGAAACAACCCGAATATCAGCTGGTTATCGAAGGTAGTAATTGTGGTGTTTGTGTTGATCCAGATGAGCAAGGAGCCTATTTGAAGGGGTTTAATTCGATATTGGCTAAGTATGATTTTTATAAGAATGCTACAATGAGTGCTAAGTCAAAACTAAACTGGGAACAAGAAGAAAAAGTATTAGTTCAGTTTTATCAAAGGTTTTTTGAGAAGTATGGACAAAACTAAAGTTGTTAGTGTTGGCATTCATCAACCTAATTTTTTTCCCTGGTTAGGTTTTTTTCATAAAATGAAAGAGTCTGATGTCTTTATAATTTTAGATACAGTTGACATTGTTTTAGGTAGTTCTAAAGCAATTACACATCGTACAAAAATCAAAACGATTCAAGGGGAAAGTTGGTTAAGTTTGCCATTAAAAAAAGAAGGGACGAAAATAATAAAGGAGTTACAGTTTAGAGAGGAAACAGATTGGAGAAATGAATTGCTTTCTAAAATAAAGAAAAACTATCATCATTCACCTTTTTTTAATGAGGTATTCCCATTCATTGAGGAATGTGTTCAAATTAATATATCTAATCTTTCAGTTTATAATACTAGAATCATAAAAATGGTGGCTGAAAGGTTAAAAATTAAAACGACCATTTTTTTTGCATCTGAGTTAAATGTAACAACGATTGATAAAAATGAGCGTTTAATAGAATTGATAAAAAAAATTCCTGGAAATGTTTATTTATCTGGTAAAGGAGGGCAAAGTTATAATGATGAAGCGATGTTTGATAAAAATGAAATAGTAATAAAGTATTTGACCTACACACCAAAAGAATATTCTCAGTTACATGGTGGATTTATTTCTGGATTAAGTGTTATAGATTATTTATTTTCTGTTAATCCAAAAGAATATGGAATTTAAAATTACAACTAGTAGTCCTGATAATATATTAGAGTGGGATAAATTAGCTGAATTGAATGGTAATTTATTGGCTTCTACAAAATATGACCCAATTCAAAATTTTTACACATTAGAACCTTTTTACTTACATTTTATTAAGGATGATAAATTAATAGCAGGGGTTAAACTCTATTTATGGGAGAGTAAAAGGCTTCCATTTTTTATTAAATCTATTTCGCGAAATATTCAACAGATTGGTGAAAATATTATTCATCCTCAATTTCTTGGTGATGAGTTAATCCAAAGAATTATTGAAGATAAGGTTTTGGGTTTTATCCATCAAATGAGCCCTGTTTATTTTAACCAAAGTGGTTATTGGGGAGATGAGAAATTACTTGTAGCTGGGTGGCAGAAAGAAAAATGTTTTTTCGATGTTGCACTAATTGATTTAAGAATTCCAGAAGAGGAATTATATATGAATATGATGAAAAACCATCGACGTGGTGTTGATAAAGGAGAGAAAATTGGATTGATATTTGAAACTGGAGTACCATTAAATGTTTTAATTGATTTGATGCGAGAGACATATCGCTATCAATCAGTTAGTCAGCCGAATTATGGATATATTGAACATCTTTATAAAGAATTAGTAAATCAAAGTTTATGTGAAGTTTATGCAGTAAAAAGAGAAAATGTTTACCTGTCGGCAGCTTTGGTTCAATGTTTTGGTAAGCGAGCAGATTATGCATTTGGAGGTGGGGTAAGTAATGCTTTTTCATCAGGACATTTTTTACATTGGAACATTTTTCTAGATTTAAAAGCCAAAGGCTATTATTATTATTCTTTTGGACAAGTTGCCGTTGAGCAAGACGAGTTTAATTTAAAATTTTCCAAAGGAATAACAGAGTTTAAAATGAGGTTTGGAGCTAAACGTGTAAATAGTTTTTCTCAAAAAATTATTTTTAAACCCATTTCCTTTTATATATTTAATCAATTAAAAAAACTACTCGATTATGTCAATCGATCATGATAAGTCAATTGAATTATTTAATGAACGCGTTACCATGCAAGGTAATATTAATTCAGTTTTGGATGCAGGTTTGACTAAAACTGCAAGGAAGAGTAATTTACTCCATGACTATTTCTCGAAAAAATACGTTTCATCTTCGTTAGGACTTAAATCTAAAGATATAGTGTTGGATTTTGGCTGTGGTGTCGGCAGATTGACAAAATATTTAGCTCCAAAGGTTGATCAAATAATAGGGTATGATGCTTCTGAAAAGATGATTGTAGTTGCCGATGAGGTTAACAATGGGAATAATATTTCTTATGTATCTGCAATAAACCAAATTACAGTTTCTTTTGATATTATTTTTTCACATTGGGTGCTTGCCCACGTTAGTGACGAAGAGATTCAAAATCAATTTAGGGTATTATTAGACAAGATAAATCTAAATGGTAGAATAGTTATTTTCGAACAAATATATCATTCATTGGAATATTCTGTAAAGAATGAAGTGTATTATCGACGTAGTCTTGAAGATTATAAAAAGGTATTTGAAACTGTCGGTTATCAATTTATAAGTGCGAAAGACTTATATAGAACCCCGTCCTATGCCCGTTCCTTGTGGACAAGGTTACCTGTTTTTTTTAAGTTTTGTTTTCCAGTGTTTTATTTGATAGAAAAATGGACAATTCATTACAAACCTGAACATATAGAGTATACAACAACTTGTATGAATTTTTGTAAAAAATGAATAATTACAATGATTGATTCGACAAAAGTAATATCTTCCTACGAAGATAAGATTAGAATTTCAGGGAATTCTATACATACCGTTTTAGATGTTGCTGGACCAGTAACCAATTACTTATATGATTATTATAGTTCATACTATATTCATAAGTACGCAAGGTTTAAGAAGACTGATATAGTCTTAGATTTTGGTTGTGGTTTAGGACGATTATCAGAAAGATATGCAAAAAGTGTTTCTAGTCTGGTCGGAATAGATATTTCGAATAAATTAATCGAATTCGCAAAGAAAAATAGTACTCATAAAAATATCTCCTATTATGTTGGGGATTCTTTAGGACAGATAGAAGAACGATTTGATTTGATATATGTATTTGGCGTTTTTCTTCATCTAACAGACGAAATGCTAAGTGATCTAATAGCGAGTTTTCATAAAGTATTGAAAGATGGAGGTAGAATTGTATTTATTGAACCTTTGTTAAATAATCGTATTGAAAAGGAAGAGGTTGTGTTATACAGGACTATTGAGGAAATGGAAATCTTTTTTGTTAGAAATGATTTTTCAGTAGTTAATCAGATTAGAGTTCTCCGCAGTCCATCATATTCATTTAATCTTTTGAAGATACTAAAAGTGAAAAGTAAATGGATCTTACCATTTTATAGGAAAGTTGAAGAGTTAACTTTGAATAGGAAACAAGAACATGCTGACTTTTTTTGGCAGCTTTTTGAGTTTGAGAAAAATCAGGGGTAATAAGTATGTGTGGTATAGCAGGGATTTGGTGGAAAGACCATTCTAGAGTAGATGAAAAGAAAATTCATTTGATGACTGATAGTTTGGAACATCGTGGACCAGATGCAGAAGGACAGTGGAGTAGTAATCATGGACTTTTTTTAGGTCATAGACGATTGTCAATTGTTGACTTAGAACCTCGATCAAATCAACCTTTTATCTATATAGAAAGGTATGTAATAACCTTTAATGGAGAGATTTATAATTATTTAGAACTGAAAGAAGAACTTCTAATTGCTGGTTATTGTTTTATTACTAATTCAGACACTGAAGTTCTTTGCGCTGCATATAATTATTGGGGGGTAAATTGTCTAAGTATGCTTGACGGAATGTTTTCTTTTGTAATTTATGATAAACAAGAAAATCAGTTGTTTTGTGCAAGGGATCGTTTTGGTGAAAAACCGTTTTACTACACAGAAATAGATGGTGTTTTTTACTTCGCTTCAGAAATGAAGGCACTATGGAAAGCAGGAGTTCCTAAGAAGTTAAAAGATAATATGGTTTATCAGTTTCTTGTTAATGATTTAGTCGAAGATTTGAACGGTGGTTCAGGAACTTTTTTTCAAAACATTTATAAGCTACAAAGTAGTCATTATTTCTTATACCAACCAGGAAAAGAATTACAATTAATTCGTTATTATGAACCTTCAATAGAAACAACTTTTAAAGGGACTTTTGAAGAAGCGGTTATTTGTTTTGAGAATTTATTTCAGAAAGCGATAAAAAGGAGGTTGAGTGTGGATGTTTTATTTGCGAGTTCTCTTTCTGGTGGGATAGATTCGAGTGCTGTAGCATATGAAATAAATTCTGTTACAAAATCTAATGTTACGCTTTCAGCACGATTTAGGGAGTTTAGTAAGGATGAGGGTGAGTTTATTGATCTTGTAAATGAACAATTGGAAACTAGTGCTTACTCGGTTTTTGTTGATGGATTAGAATTTGAAAAGCAAATTGATGATTTAATATTTTATCAGGAAGAACCTTTTCAAAGCGGTAGTGTATTTGCTCAATATAAGGTATATGAATTAGCTAGGAAGCATAAGCGCCTAGTTGTTTTAGATGGACAAGGTGCTGATGAGTTATTAGGAGGTTATTTTAAGTATCTTTTACCTTATTATCTTGAATTACCAATTGTAAAGAGGAGAAGGTTTGCTAGTCAAATGCTTGTAGGTCAAGAGGTAAGGTTAAGGCCTTCGTTCATTGAAAGGTTACAGTTTATCAGTCCAAATATTTATCATTTATTACGAATCGTAAAGAAATTTATTAAAGGTTCATCTAATAATGGGGTGAATGATGAATTCGATTGTAGATATCGTTCTGAATTGGTTTTTAAAGTTTTTCCAAATTTGAAACAAACATTAAAGTATAATTTGACTTCTCAGGGATTGGAAAAATTATTACGGTTTTCAGATAGAAACTCAATGGCACATTCAGTCGAAGCTAGAATGCCTTTTTTAAGTCATGAATTAGTTGACTTTGTTTTGTCATTACCTAGCTCTTTCTTTTTTAGAAAAGGATGGACTAAAGCTATTTTAAGAAATGCAATGGACAATAAATTGTCAGAAAAAATTATTTGGCGTAAGGATAAGATTGGATTTGAGGCCCCTCATTCTCAATGGCTCAAAACAGATAGTATGCAATCACTAATAAAAAAAGCTAAAGAGGATTTAGTTATTGAGGGGTGGATTACTAATGAATACAATTCTGAATGGAAAATTCTTGTATTATGGAAAATCTTAAAAATATAATACTTTTTATTCAATTCGTAAATATTACCAAACTCATTATAAATTTGAATAATAACTTATGAAGAAAATCCTAATTTTAGCTTATGACTTTCCGCCTTATGTCTCTGTGGGTGGTTTACGGCCGTATAATTGGTTTCGTTATCTCAGAGAGTTCGGGGTTGAGCCGATTGTGATTACTCGCCAATGGAGTAATGATTTTGGTAATAAAATGGATTATTTAACATCAAGTAAAACTCAAGATGTAATTATAGAAAAAACAGAATATGGTACGATTATAAGGGGGCCATATAAATCAACTATTAGTAATAAGTTGATTTTGAATTATGGTGAGAATAGGTATGTTTTATTAAGGAAATTGTTTACTGCTTTTGAAGAAATTGGACAGTTTTTATTGCCTATCGGAGCAAAAAAAGGTTTGTATAAAGTTGCAGATGAATATTTGAAAAATAATGTTGTTGATGTAATTATTGCAACAGGTGAGCCATTTATCTTGTTTTCGTATGCTGATAAATTATCGCATAAATATCGAATTCCATGGATAGCAGATTATCGGGATCCTTGGAGTCAAAATAATGGACGTCAGCAAAATCGATTGTTAAGAATGTGGCATCCTTTTATTGAAAAAAAAACAATGAACAGGATTTCTGTTATTACAACGGTTTCGGATCATTTAGCAGAGATGTACAAAGCTTTCTTTTCTGGGAAACAGGTACATGTACAACCGAATGGTTTTGACCCGTCGGTGGCAGAAATAGCTCAAAAACAAGAACAAGTGACGGACGTTTTGACGCTTTCTTTTGTGGGTACTTTATATGCTTGGCATCCGTGGCGAAATTTCCTGGAGGTGTTTTCACAAGTAGTCGAAGAGCAGAAACAGGGTTTGGCTTTGCATTTTTATGGGATTAATATTCCCGATGAGGTGGCTCAATTTGTGTCGGGTTTACCACAGAAAACGCAAGATGCTATTCGGATTTTTCCCAAAATGCCCAATGAAGCTCTTTTACAGCAAATAGCAAAGGAAAATGTGATGCTTTTGTTTAATGATTATGCGATTTCAGGAACAAAGATCTATGATTATTTAGCCATTCGACGCCAAATTTTGTTTTGTTACCGCAACGATACGGCTGCGCTGGAATTGAAGCAACAGCATTACAACATGGATGTCGCTGGGGATATTCGTCCTCAGGAAGATATTCTTAAAGCCACTTCATCTGGTGTGGTGGTGGAAGATGCGGCGCACTTGCGGACGGTACTTTATGATTTGCTCGCGGAATTTGCGGTAAAAGGTTGCATTGCGTGTACCTCACACGATATCGAACAGTTTTCACGACGCAGGCAGGTTGCTAAACTCGCTGAATTGGTCAAAACACTATAACATAAAAAAAGGTCGCTAGAAGCGACCTTTTCTGGTTTTTAATGTTTCACAAAGGAACGCACCACAGTTCCTTCGGGTAAGGCAATATGAAGTAAATATGTTCCTTGCTCCAGTTGTTCTATGGCAATGCGCTCTAGAGGATTGATCCACGCTTTTTGAATCAAACGACCTGCGGCATCGTAGAGGTGGATTTCTGTTTGTTCAGGAATCGCCGAAAGTTGAATGTGCGCCGAAGCCGGGTTCGGGAACAGCAAGCAATCGTTTGACTGTTCTCCTTTGCGTAATGCACGCACCATAAAGGATTGTTCCATTCCGGCGTGGTTGGTCACGCGGTAGTTGGCGTAGACTTCTGTTTTCATCTGACGTGGGAAAATGGTTTTTTCGAATTGATCCAATTCACTTACCTCTTGCCAGTCCATCAGGTCGTTGTCGCCCGGTTGGCTACCCAATGCAAGGTAAACGCTGGCAATCTGTGATTCTTCGTCTTCAAATACAAAGCGGTTGTCCACCACGATTTGTTCGTGTTCTTGCGTCAGCGTTGCTGTCAATTGACGTGCGCTGGCAGTGGAGAAATCAACAAGGTATTTTTGGTACACTTCATTCGACCATTTGTCATCGCTACTCAATAGAAGGGAACGCAACAATCCACTGTGCACACCACCTACCGATTTTTGGTTGAAATGTCCCACAGGACCTACGGTCAGCGCAACGCTGTTGCTACGTGATCTGTACATGCGTACATTGTCAAATTCGGTCACGCACTCGCCGGTACGCAGGGAAAGATAAGCACCACTTGTAATGGGATTGCTGTCTACCCAACTGCTTTTGAGTACGTCGTCCACGAAAACTTTTATTGTTCCGTTTGCTGGATTGTAAACGACTTTTATGTCGTATTCTGTACCAACGTTTACGGTGCAAGCATCTTCTTTTACCAAGGTGTGTACGTCGTTGGTTACTTTGTAGATTTGTACTTTATTGGTTGCCTCACGGAAGAACACAAAGTAAGAATTTCCTCTGTTCACGCCAGTTGAGGAAGCAAAGAAGTGTAATCCTGCGCGTTGGTTTGCTCCGGTAGAGCTTATCTTTTGTTTCCACTGGTACAAATACGTCGAATATTGCGATTGTATTGTGTTTAAGGAAAGTTGTGTGTTGTCGTTTGTTGCTGAGCTATTTTTGATGGCACCAGCGCTGGTGATTGTCCACGTATCGCTGTGGTTGGTCCAGTTTGTTCTGCCGTCCTCAAAATCTTCGTTCACAAATCCTAAAGGGGTGCGTGCCGACCAACCTGCTGCGCCTGCGGGTTTCATTCCTGCCAAGTAGAAACGGGTTTGAATGCCTGCTGTAGCTACATCAGTGATGTTGACATTGAAATCTGTGGTTTTCCAAGTGTTGTCCGCTGGAATTGTTGTCGATAGCGTGGTACTTGGCACAGTGGGTGTGTTGGCACCCCAAGTGGCTCTCCAGCCTGCTGCTACCGTTGCACAATCCGAACGGAATTCAATCAACATTTTTCCCGAGCTTGCAGTGATAGCACCAGGATTGGTTGTTCCCGTGTATTTTCCAATCAAAGGACTGCTGGTAGATGTTCCGTTATAAATCAACATATAGTCAAAGTTAGCTTCTAGGTTGAACGCGGAGAAATTCAAGGTAACACTTGACGCATTTGCCGGACTGATGAGCCAGAATTTACGTTCGTCGTTGCCATAGTTTCCGTCAGGACCACCCGTGTCGTAGAACGACCCACTGCTTGCGGTATATGTTGTAGCGGTGGTTTGCGGGTTAATCAATTGATAGTATTTTTCCCAATTCCAGTTGATACCTGGATCGGTGTGATTCTGATTTGGAAAGTGTTGATGTCCTTTGATTTTGGTACAAGCACCTTGCACGTTGATTCCTGTTGTTGCGTTTTTGTGGTAAGTACGCAAAGGACTGATGCCGTAACCGCTGTTACATACATCGCGAGTCAATGCTGCCGACGCCGTGTACATGTTGTTGGTGTACCAGGAAGCATCCGTTACATAACCTTCGTGTTCGTAACCGATCGTATATGGATTTTCGTTTCCAACGTGCCACGCTTTGTTTGCTTCTAATACCATTTGCGTAATTTGCCCATCTGATGAGCGTATAACGTAGTGGTAAGAAACGTTGGAACTACAGTTTTGCGACCAGGAAATGGCGCCAGCATACGATCCTTGAATGGTGTGAATGGTCACAGCTGAAATTGCGGTTCCGTTTCGGGAACTGTAGTTGCACGAAGGAGCAGCGTTCCATATTGCAGGGCCGTAGTTTGCCGATTTATCCACCAGATCTCCGGCAGAAATCAGTGCCAAAGGTTGATAACTGGTAGCTGAATTTTCTAAGTGAATGCCCGTTTCTGTTAAGTTAACGCGTTCACCACGCAACAAAAGCAGGTTTTCCGATCCAAAAGCCGTAGCAAAAGAAACCGCAATGGGTGTAAAATTGAACCGCTGTGCCAATGCTTCGTTATTGAGGTTGCGCATGATTTCGAATGCCTGTAAATCCATTGCATATTGGTTCACATTTCCTTCCATTGGAATTTCGGAAAGTTCTGCCAGCACTGCACGAACGTATTTTGGGTCTTGTGCCAGTTGCGTATTTCCCCTTGTCATTTCCGACATCAGTTTGTTGTACGCTTTGGCATAAGCTTGCACTTGTAAAGCGACATTTCCCTTTTGTTTGCGCACCGGAATTCCGGATAGTGCCGCGATTCGTTTTCCATTTTCACGGAAATAATTTTTCCCATCGTCAAAGACCCCCATGACCCCGTAAGGCAAAGGCATTCCCGTACAAGATTCCATTTCATTGGCTTGTACATCTCTGATGTGCGTGTTGGTGTAAGCAATTGCTTCTAGCAATCCTTTTTGCAGGAAAGAAGCGCCTTGGTATGCGGCCCTAAATTCGTTTTCATACTGTCCAAAGGAAGAGAACAGCAATGAAATCCCTGCGATAGTAGCGTACAGTTTTTTCATAAACAGGTTTTTGTGTGTGTACTATTTTCTTTTTCAAAGAAGTTGTGGCTCGGAATTTCATTTGTGTGTAGAAGGATAAAACATAACCTCTGACGTGTTTGGCAGAAGTTATGTTCACAGGTTTAGCGTAATGTCGCTAGTAGTAGTTAGATGGAGTAGCGTAACTTTGTTCACAACAACAATTTGTTGTCAGTTAGTTTTTTTTCAATCAGTTATCGTTTAAGTTCGTATTCATAAAGTGTTGAAAGTACCACTTTCCTGAAAAACTTATCGACAAGATAAACTTAGGTTGATTATGCGGCTTGCGACTTGTAAGCCGTTTTTTTGTGCCTTGTTGTGGCGCTTTCTTTTGCGCAATCATTTCCCTTGTTTTGCTTATCGTTTTTCCTTTATGTATATGAAACAAACGCTTTATTACTTTTCCTTAATTCAACAGGAATTACTTTTTGTTTTTCAATAAATGAGTGGGAGGGTTTTGTTGTATTGTTTGGTATGCCGTTTTGCCGTTTATGAATCAATTGTTAGGAAGTTCATATCTTGCTTTGCACAACTCTAAAGTACTTTCGACGGCGCAATACCGTGTGCGCAAATGTACAAAAGAGGGTTTCCACCGATAGTTTCCCGATTTCGACTTATGATTTGGTCTTGAATTTGTGTTTATTCCGTGTGAAAAGTAGTTTTGCTTTATTTAAGTGTAGGATATTTTAAGTTAAGTGTTTTTTTGTTTGGGCGTTTCCCCTCTCTTCTCCAAGTAAACTTATGGAGAAGAGAGGGGTCAGGCTATTCGCTGTATCCCCTCCCCAAAACTTGGGGAGGGGGATGCCGCTGCTATCCTTAACGCATTGCTCCCCTATGTGTTTGTTTTCAGGAAACAAGCTATCGGTGGAGCAATTGGTATGGATCGTAAGCGAGGAATTTAGATTTAAAAAAGAATGAATTTCTTGCTGTGGTTTTTTGAGGGAAACCTGCAAAAAAAAAACGCTTAGATTGCTAAGCGTTTTTTAATTAAAAATAAGGTCTTACATCGTTGGTAAGAATATAGTCTTCTACAATGCCGTACTCCTCAATGTCAACAAATTCAAGGAAATCCGAATCTTTGATGTGTTCCCATAATAAATGTTTTTTCACATCTTCCTTTTGAGGTTCCTTACCAAGAATGAAATATTTTCCTTTAGGGTTTCCTTCTAATTCAATTGCTTTCGTTAAGGATACAAATCTTGTTATCTCATTTTCTAAGCTATTGTATTTCTTTTCAAAATCAATGGTTTGTCCAGCAAGTGGCGTGCCGTTTAGCCCTAAAAAGTCGATGGTAATTGGCGCGAATAGATTTTCGAAGTTCTCAAAGTTTAAAAGGATTTCGAGATTTACTTTGGTTTCAATTTTTGGATAAAGTACTTCTTTTATTCTGGTGTGAATATTGGATTTAGGTTCACTTTCTTCTGTTGGTTCAATTTTACGTATATATTTTTCAAACAATTGGATAAAGTTATCATAGCTGAATTCGATATCAATGGTTTTGGGTTCAGAAAATTGAATGAGGTTATGGGAGTAATTGGATAGATAAGCAAGTTGGTTTTCAGATACCCAGTTGTTTTTAAATGTATTGTTAGCGAAAAGCTGATTTCCTATTTGGCTATCAAACACCAAATCTTTTTCTAAAGAACGTAGGTATTTTTTAGTCAAATGAAATTTTTCGGAATCCATTAAGTTTTTGATAATGGATAATTTTTCATTTGAAAAATGATAAAAATGCTTTTGTCCATTAGACATAATACATCCAATACTGACTTTTTCATTCAAAGCCGAATGGAGTTTAATGTATAATATGGAATAAAATGTTTTCATGAATTGATGATAAAAGATTGCACAAGTGTTCTAAAATTAGTTTCGCATTGCTGTTTCCATTTATCTGTAAATAGATCTTCAATGATTCGTTCTCTAATATGTTTAAGGTCAATGTTCCAAGATGTTGGAACTAGGCTTAATATTTCATCTAATTTGTTTTCGCATTCTTTTGTATAAAGGTAGAAGTTTTTTATCAGGTTATGGATAATAGATGTTAAATTCTTGTCTTTACGAAACAATATTCTTGCTAAATCTGTTTTAATTATGGAATCATCCTCCGTTAAAAGTGAAATATCGTAATCCAAAAAATTGCTATTAAATATATTCACATGATCGATGACGTAAAACAAATAGGACTTTGCAGGAGTTGTGTGGAGTAACATGTTGAAATTATTATGGTTTCGATCTTCGTTTGCCATCCAAATATCGAATAACGCAATTTTTAAAAAATCATCTTTATTTACAATATTGGATTTAAAGGACGCTTCATTAAACATTGCCATTGTTGAATTGCCTATTTCAATTGTGTTATCAAGGTGTTTGGAACCAAAGCAGTCTTTTTCAAACCAATTTAATTGTAAATTGGGATGGTTAACGGTGTCAATATGTTCTGGTTTCACTTTGATGAATGCTGTTTCAGGTATGTTAATTCCAAATATTACTGCAAATTGTGAGGCGATAAGCTCGTTGAATAAATATTTCGGAAATTTATCATATTTACAAATCCACTCATTCAAATCATTGCAAGTGATTAATATCGGGGAGCTACCATTTGTTTTATAGATATGATGCATTTTTTCAATTGAGTGGATTGTTTTCATTGGTTTTGTAGGTTAATGGTCTCTAAGCGAATATTTTAAATATAGTGAATGTTTTGATTTTCAGCCAGTCTTCTGTAATAAAAAGAATGAATTTCTTGCTGTGGTTTTTTGCGTTAGGGATACGAATGGAAAGCTTTGCGGACGGTTTTCGTTCGCAAACTTGGAATGGATAGCCCGACCCCTAAGTTTATCTTTGGGGTAACGCCCTGTTTTTTAATTTTTTCTTTGGCTTTTGGGTGAAAAAAAAGGGACAACCGCAATGGCTGTCCCTTTGAGTGGGTGGTGGATTGGGGTTATTCGAAAATAACGGTCATCTCCACACGTCTATTTTTCTGACGTCCTTCTGGTGTTGTGTTTGGAGCAATCGGTTTGGTTTGTCCAAAGTACAATACGCTGAAACGTTTCTCGTCGATTCCTTTCGCTGTCAAGTAGTTTTTCACTGCTTCTGCACGTTTTCTAGAAAGCAACAAGTTCGATTGCGGTTTCCCAACGTTGTCGGTGTGTCCTGCAATTTGTAGTTTCCAATCTTGACGTTTCAACATAACTTCTGCCAATTTATCCAATGAAGGTTTTGACGCGTCTTTGATGATGTCTTTACCTGTTTCAAATTCTAAATCGTCAAATGCAGTTTGAAGGATTTCCTTCACTTCTTGATCAATCTCTGGGCAACCTCTGTTAGATGCAGGTCCAGGAGTATTTGGACAATCGTCGTCTTTATCTGGCACGCCGTCACCGTCTAAGTCGTCGTAAGGACAACCTTTGTTAGAAGCTGGTCCTGGTGTGTTTGGACATTTGTCGTCTTTATCCAATACGCCGTCACCGTCTGTATCTGGCCAAGGGCAACCGTTGTTTTCCGCTGGTCCTGCTACGTCTGGACATTGGTCTACGTCATCAAATATACCGTCTCCATCTGTGTCTGGGCATCCGTTTGAAGAAGCTGGTCCTGCCAATGTAGGGCATTTGTCATCTTTATCTGGAATTCCGTCTCCGTCAGTATCTGGACATCCGTTAAATTCTGGTAATCCTGCTTCGTCTGGACATGCATCATCTTTGTCTGCAATGCCGTCGCCATCTCTATCTGGACACCCTTTAAGTGCTGCTGATCCTGCTTCGTTTGGACATGCGTCGTCTTTATCTGGAATGCCATCGCCATCTGTATCCGGGCACCCTTTGAATTGAGGTAATCCTGGTGTGTCTGGACATTCGTCGTCTTTGTCTTGTACACCGTCTCCGTCTCTGTCTGGACAACCTCTAAATGCCCATACACCTGGTGAATCTGGACAGTCGTCCATTTTGTCGGAAACTTTGTCGCCGTCTCTGTCTTTTGGTCTTCCGTACAACACAGGAACACGTAGTCCAAGGTAGAAACCTGTTCCGCGTACTTTTCCTTTTGCTACCATGGATCCCCAATCTACAAATCCTGCTGTAATCGGTCCTAAACGCGCACCTAATCCCGCACGGAATCCTTGGAAGTCGTTGTAAGACATTGGAATGTGAAGTCCAAACCATTTAAAGTCATAGCTTGGTGTAATGGAAATGGTGTTGGCTACGCGCACACGGTCTTCGTTTCGTTTAGAAATAAGGTTGAACAAACCGGTTACGTTCACGTAGAAATCTTTCCAGATTTTGAAATCCCCTTGAATACTGATGGCTGTCGGAAGGGTGTGACGGTAGGTTTGTCCCACGTCTTCGTTGTCGTTCCAATCTGGACTTGTCATAACGAGACTGTCAATGGCGTTGTCAAAATCTTTGAATCCTTTTACGTCTTTAAATACACGTAAGTCGAATGGACTATTGGAGTTTACAGAGAAATCGCGGCTCAATCCACCTTTTGTAAAGCGTAAGCTCCCGATGTCTAATACCGAAAGACCTACGCGTGCCAGGTATTTTTCTTGATCTTTACGCCAAAGGTTTTTCTTTCCGTCCATTTCGTATTTGTAATCTTGGTATTTTGGTCGGAATTCGTACACGACACCTAGATCCAAACCGAATCCTGCTTTTGAAGCGGAGCCAAGAAGTAATTTCTTGAAATCCATGCCTTCAAAATCGTTCAGGTTGTCGGAATAACCATAGTTGAAATCACCTTGTAAGTGGTAAGAATGGTCTTTGTCAGAAAGTCCGTAAGACATGTTTTTAGAATACATGTACGCCGATCCCATTCCTTGTGTTAGCTTAAAAGTCGCTC
The DNA here is from genome assembly GCA_030150045.1 of Taishania sp. Classification (GTDB taxonomy): domain Bacteria; phylum Bacteroidota; class Bacteroidia; order Flavobacteriales_D; family Crocinitomicaceae; genus Taishania. The sequence continues at coordinate 14,764 of JASLGM010000036.1, read as the reverse complement.
CAGCTTTCAAGAAATGTCTGTCTTTGTCCATCACCACTTGTCCGTAGTTGAAGAAGTACTCCTTCCACGCCAACGAAGAAACGTTTAAGTTTTGGTTATTGAAATTGTTGTTCCATAAAGAAGAATAATCTAAACCATGAGACATTAGCTTTACCAATTCTGGTGTAGCGTCATCTACGTTAGAGACCATTCTGCCTTTTAAACCAAATCCCAATGCGATTTTTGGTGTAATGTGAAACGCAAAGTTCAAAACATCAATTTGCATGTTTTGATAAGCACCAAGCGTTTTCTTTTGGCCTACTTTGTATAGGTCTTTTACATGTCTGTCTTGAAACGTGGAGTCAGGTGACATCCATCCTGTATTTTTTTGGAAGGAATAGGCCCACCATCCAGGCATGCCTTTGGTGTCAAAAGCCATGGCGTTGTTCCATACGTTTGCGCTGACGCTTACGAGATTTACATCTACGACAAAGCGACCGTCGACAAAGCTTGCGGGTTGTAAGTTTAACCCCATCACCCCAGCGTAATTACTGGAATGTACTCCCAAATAATTTTGTGCAAATAGTGAATAATTGGTGGTCAAAGCTACAAGCCCAGAAAGGAGTAGTAGTCTTTTTTTCATGTGTAAAAGTTTATTTATCAGGTCAAATGTAAATAAAAATGCAAATAGAAAGCAAAAAAAGGAAAGCATGTGCCTAAAATTAACAGCACTTATGTTTGTCTATGTTACTTGATTTTCTTCTTGTTATGCGGATTGTGTAGGTTCGTTAAGCTGTTGTAAACGGTTGCAGTATGTTGGTAAATGAATGGCTTCTTTTTAAGAAATCAGGACGGTTTTTTGAAAAAGTGAACCGGTCTAACGTTACAAAATCTTAAAAAGCACGTTTTCTTACACGATTATCGGCTGTTCATCAACTAAAATGTGGTAATTATTATCTAAATTCGCTTTTTATTAATTCAAAATACAATGTTAGAAATCACTCGAATCCGTACGGAAAAGGAAGCGATTATCGAAGGTTTAAAAAAACGTCACTTTGATGCCGCTCCAATTCTTACAGAAATCATCGCTAAAGATGAAACATGGCGTAAGCAAAAAGCAGATCTAGACAGCATTTTAGCTGAAATGAATGCAGCAGCAAAGTCCATCGGTTCATTTATGAAAGAAGGTAAGAAGTCGGAAGCAGAGTCGATGAAGGCAGAAGTTGCGGTGTTAAAGCAAAAAGAAACCGATCTTAAAGCGGAAGTACAAACGTTGGAGGAGCAAATTCAACAATTGATGTACCAATTGCCTAACGTTCCAAACGAATTGGTGAAGCAAGGACGCGATGAAAAAGACAACGAAACAGTTTACGAACACGGAACACGTAGAGCGTACACTTTTGCTCCACTTCCTCATTGGGATTTGGCGAAAAAGTACGAGCTGATAGATTTCGAATTGGGCGTAAAAGTGACCGGTGCGGGATTCCCATTCTATAGAGGTAAGGGAGCGAAGATGCAACGTGCGTTGATTAACTTCTTTTTGCGTGAAGCTGAATTGGCAGGTTACGAAGAATTCATTGCACCACACGTAGTGAATGAAGCATCAGGTTTTGGTACGGGACAGTTGCCAGACAAAGAAGGACAGATGTATTACATTCAAGAAGACGATTTGTACTTGATTCCAACAGCCGAAGTGCCGTTGACAAACATTTATAGAGATGTCGTTCTTCCTACAGACGATTTTTCGATCAAATTAACAGGATATACACCTTGTTTCCGTCGTGAAGCAGGTTCTTACGGAAAGGATGTACGCGGATTGAACCGTTTGCACCAATTCGATAAAGTGGAGATTGTGCGCATTGAAAATCCGAAAAACTCTGCAGCGGCTTTGGAGGAAATGAAAGAGCACATCAAAGGATTGTTGGAGAAATTAGGATTGGAGTATCGTATTTTACGCCTTTGTGGAGGGGATACAGGATTTGCTTCAGCCATGACTTATGATTTCGAAGTGTGGTCTGCTGCACAAGAACGTTGGTTAGAGGTTTCTTCTGTTTCTCGTTTTGATACTTTCCAATCAAACCGTTTGAAATTGCGTTACAAAAATGCAGAGAACAAAACGGTGTTGGCACATACCTTGAATGGTTCTGCTTTGGCGTTGCCACGCATTTTAGCAGCATTATTAGAAAATCACCAAGAGGAAGATCATATCCGTGTTCCAGAATGCTTACACCCATTCTTGAGTTTCACGGAAATCAAATAATTTAACCGGCTCGAAGCCACAAAAAAGGAATACTTGAAAGTGAACGGTTTTACATATCTGTTTTTTTCCACTTTGCTTTTTGTGGCTTCTTCTTGCTCTGATTTTCATAAAAAAAGACAGTTGCAAGAGATTCAACAACTTCGAAAGGAAGTAGAAACAAGTACCACTCAAATGCAAGGTCTACCTTTGCAGGATCTGGAAGGCATCCAGGCTTTCTTTTCCAACTACCTCACACGTACCGCACGTGAACTCGAAGGCAAGCAAATTCACAAAGATGACGCGTATTTACTAGATTCATGTAAATGGATGCTTTATCAGGTAGAAGTTATTCTTAAAAATAAAGCATTTGTTGAGGAACAACATTTACCCTTGTTAGAACAGTTACATAATTTGGAACATGATGTGGTGGAACAAGCGGGAAGCCGACAAAGTTATGATGCCTATATTGGTGACGAACGGAAAAGGGTAAAGGAACTGGTTAGCTTGAGTACTGCTGCCAAACAGTTGAGCGAATCATTGGTTCCTACAGCAAACCGTCTTGGTGCAAAAATCGAGAGCCACGAACCGAAAGCTATTCCTTAAGAACCATGAAAACACTACGACACGGGAAAACTACCTTAGGGCTTTTGATAGCCTTTCTGCTATGCTTTATTCAAGTACATGCCCAGGAACTGGACGATCTTCAACTGGCGCAACACTACTACAATATGGGGGAATTTCAAAAGGCTGCCCCTTACTACGAGAAAGCATATAAAATGACTCCAACCGACGATCTGTTTAATCGCTATCTCGATTGTTTAAATGCCTTGAGGGAGAATAAGGAAATCGAAAAGCTTCTTCGCCGACATGCATCTGCAACCAATAACCCAGAACACTATCTCCAATTGGGTGTGTATTACGAACAGGGGAATGAACAAAATAAAGCAGAACGGGTTTACAAAGGAGTGGTCGACATGGCCAATGGAACACCAGGAGCATATATCAATGCATATAACGCTTTTCGTAAATACAATAAAAACGATTATTCCCTTCTGGTTCTTAAAAAAGGGCGAACAGCGATGGGTAATAACTATCCGTTAAACTTTCAGTTCGCGGATTACTATGGAGCTACAGGGCAAAACAGTAAAATGATTCAAGAGTATTTGGATTTGTTAGAGGTAAATCCAGGTTATAAGTCTTCTGTACAAAGCTATTTGAGTCGTATGGTGGATTTTGAAGATACCGATAATGAAGCTTATGAGTTATTGAAGTCCGAATTACTTAAAAAGGTAAAAGCGAATCCCGGAGATATGACGTCTACCGAAATGTTAACGTGGTTTTTTATTCAGTCAAAAGCCTTTAGCATGGCGCTTTTACAAGAACAAACGCTAGACAAACGTATGAATCTTAACGGTAATCGCGTTTTTGATCTTGGAGAAATAGCATTGGAAAATAAAGATTATTCCACGGCAAAGAAGGCGTTTGAGTATGTTGTTGAATTAGGTGAAAACAACCGTCTTTTCTATGCTGCTGTAAGCCAATTGTTGAACACACAATTTTTAGAAATTACCTTGAAACGTAGCGTTTCTCCAAAAGATATTGCTTTAGCAATTGCCCAGTTTGAAAGTGCGCTCACTCGTTTAGGAAAAAGTAATCGTACGCTTTCTTTAATGATGCAATTAGCACAAATTGAAGCGTATTACAATGACAATGCAGATCGTGCCATTGCTTTACTGGAAGAAAGTTTGACATTTGAGCGCTTGACAGAAAAGCAAAAAGCGGAGGTAAAAATGCTTTTAGGCGATGTGCAGGTTCTCAAAGGAGATATTTGGAGCGCTTCCCTGTTGTATATGCAAGTGGATAAAACGTTCAAAAACGAAGCCATTGGGCACGAAGCCCGATTTAAGAATGCCCGAATTTTTTACTATGATGGAGAGTTCAATTATGCACAATCGCAATTGGATGTTCTAAAGCAAGGGACCTCGAGATTGATAGCCAACGATGCGATAGAATTGAGTATTCTAATTACAGATAATTTTGGATTGGACTCAAATTTTACAGCCATGTATCAATTTGCTCAAGCAGATTTGTTAATTGAACAACGGAAATTTACTGCCGCCTTTGCTTTGTTTGATAGCATCATTCAGGTTTTTCCTTATCACAGTCTTGGAGATGAAATTCTCATGAAGAAAGGATATGCCATGGAATTGCAAGGGAAATGGCAAGAAGCCATCGGTTTCTATGATAAAGTACTGGAATATTATGGAGAGGACATCTTAGCGGATGATGCTTTATATAAAAAAGGAATTGTTTTAATGGAGCAACTTAATGCGCCAGATCAAGCGCAAGAATGCTTTAAAGAATTGATGATTAAATACAAAGGATCCCTTCATGTGACAGACGCACGCTTGCGTTTTCGACAACTCCGAGGCGATACCCATTTAGAGAATTAAAAAATAGAAGTTACATTTGCACTTTACTATAGATTATGGCTGATATCAGATACAATTTAAGAGGCGTTTCCGCAGGAAAAGAAGACGTACACAACGCAATTAAAAATGTGGACAAAGGATTGTTCCCACAAGCATTTTGTAAAATTGTTCCCGATCATTTAACCAATGACGAGGAATATTGTATTGTGATGCACGCTGATGGAGCAGGAACAAAATCTTCTTTGGCGTATGCTTATTGGAAAGAAACAGGTGATGTTTCTGTGTGGAAAGGGATTGCACAAGATGCCTTAATCATGAATATCGATGATTTGCTTTGTGTAGGAGCGACTGATAACATCTTGCTTTCTTCTACCATTGGTCGTAATAAAAACTTAGTCCCAGGTGAAGTTATCTCTGCTATCATTAATGGTACAGAAGAATTGTTGGAACAATTACGTGAACAAGGAATAGGAATTTTCTCAACAGGTGGTGAAACCGCTGACGTTGGTGATCTCGTGCGCACTATTATTGTAGATTCTACAGTTGTTTGCCGCATGAAACGTAGTGATGTTGTTTCAAATCACACCATTCAAGATGGGGATGTAATCGTTGGGTTGGCTTCTTTTGGTCAAGCAAGCTATGAAACAGAATACAACGGTGGAATGGGAAGTAATGGTTTGACTTCTGCACGTCACGATGTGTTCTCTAAAGCGGTTGCTGAAAAATATCCAGAAACGTTTGATCCTAGTGTGCCTCAAGATTTGGCTTATGTTGGAACGAAAAATTTGACGGATAGTGTAGAGGGAGCACCTTTAGACGCGGGGAAATTAGTGTTATCTCCAACACGTACGTATGCGCCAATCATTAAGACCATTTTAGATCATCACCGTGCGGATATTCATGGAATGGTGCATTGCTCTGGTGGTGCGCAAACAAAAGTTTTACACTTCGTTGATAATGTACACGTCATCAAAGATAACTTGTTCCCTGTACCGCCTTTATTTAAGTTGATTCAAGAGGAGTCTAAAACGGATTGGCAAGAAATGTACAAAGTGTTTAATATGGGACACCGTATGGAAATCTATTGTCCTGCTTCGGTTGCAAATGACCTTATTGCTATTTCTAAGTCTTTCAATGTAGATGCACAAATCGTAGGTCGCGTTGAAAAGCACGAAGGAAAGAAATTGACTATCGAATCAGAAAACGGAACATTTGTTTACTAGCATATAGATCAATCAGATAATACAAAATGGATATGGTGAAAACGGTATCCATTTTTTTTGTTCAAAAATTTTTATGCCCACACTTTTGCTCCTTCTGAACAGTTCGTGCAAATGTCTATGCCTTGTCTGTCTGTTAATATTGCTTGTCGAAAAGTATTGTATTGAGGTGACTTCCAGATAGGGAATACGCCTGATTGATAAGCGTCTCCCAATTGGTATTTTGCATCTTTGTCAAAACAACATGGTACTACTTTTGCATCCCATGTCAATACAGCGCTCGACCACATACGCCAACAACTGTCGTCTGTTTTGTATTTGAGTGCATACTTACCGTTTGACAATAGTTTATATCGTGCATATTTTTCTTGTGTAGGCATCAAAGGGTTGCCTTCTTCATAATTGTAGAACTGCGCGGTTTTGATACGTAGTTCATCTACCTTCATTTCTTTTGTCACATCCTTCAAGCGTGGAATATCCTGTTCATTCGCTTTCGTAGCCAAAAACTGAAAGATGAGGTAGGGCGTTTTAGAGCCTCGTTTGTTTTTTGCTTCGACCAATAGTTTGGTTCCCAAAAGGACTTTTTCTAATTGTCCATTTACCCGATAACTTTCGTAGCTTTTTTGGGTTAAACCATCAATAGATATCAATAATCTATCCAGGCCAGAATCAACGATGTTCAAGGCCTTTTCGGGCGTAATGAAGTGGGCGTTGGTAGACGTGGATGTGTACATGTTTTTTTTCTTTGCAGCCTTAATCAATTCGAGGAATTGTGGGTGTAGAAAGGGTTCTCCTTGGAAATAGTAATTGATATAGAACACCGATTTTTGGACTTCTGCTAAAAGGATTTCGTGACCTTTGAGGTCAATTTTCCCTGTTTTACGTGAGAATTGTTTCAATCCACTAGGACATTCAGGACATGCCAGGTTGCATGCCGTGGTAGGTTCAATACTTAGCGCATAAGGAAGACCTTTATGGGTGCTTTTTTTACGCCATTTAGATATACGGTAAGATGCCCTGAGTTGCAACAGGTTCCATGCTTTGAAAAGTGAAATTTTCTTGGCGATGTTCCAATTATCAATAAATTGAACCGTTCTAAACATTTCGTGAAAGAAAAGGGTAATGAATTAATTTCTATGTCGGTAAATATACTAATCTTTAGCCTAGATAAATTGTTGCTTTTTCACATGCGTAGATATTTACTACTCCTTCTTTTGTTGGCGCCAACCTTTTTGTTTGCTCAACGTTATACGGTTCAGGATGGCTTAGATGCTTCTAGTCTTCCTTTTGTTCGATTGATTTTCGATGATGGTACCGCACGTTTCACAGATATTGACGGACAGTTTGATTGGCTTGAAGGTGCCCAACATGTTCGAGTGAAGTACGCAGGTTATGAGGATTCTACGGTGTATAAATCGGACATTGTGGGAGAAATTATTTCTTTACTTCCTTTGTCTAAAGCCATTGAGGAAGTTGTTATCCTGCCAGGAGTTAATCCAGCTGATCGTATCATTCGAACAGTAGTAGCTAACCGGAAAGAAAATCATCCACTAAAGAAGCATTCTTTTTCGTATACATCATACAACCGTTTTGTTCTAGATGCGGATTCGAGTACCTTGAAGAAAGTGAGTGAAAAAGTTCCAACAGATTCTTTGTCAGAAGAAGAACGTATCTTAAAACGCCAGCATTTCTTCTTAATGGAGAGTGCGAGTCAACGCCGATTTATACCACCTGCAAAAGATCGAGAAGAAGTGTTAGCTTATCGCGTTTCAGGAATCAATAATCCAATATTCTCTACCGTCGCCCAAATGATGCAGAACTTCCATTTTTACGACGATGAATTTAAACTCTTATTGACTACCTATTACAGTCCAATTTCAAATGACGCGTTAAAACGATATTATTTTATTTTACAAGATACAACTGTCAATGGTTCAGATACAACGTTTACATTAGCGTTTCAACCAAGACCAGGAAAAGAATTGCAATCCTTGAAAGGAATGTTGTATATCAACACAAATGGTTATGCCATTGAAAAGGTAATTGCTGAACCTACCGATCAGAAAGGATTCAAAGTGAAGGTAGTGCAAGAATATCATTTTATTGATGAAAAAAAATGGTTTCCAACTCATCTCTCCACATGGATAGAAATGGAAAATGGTTCCGCTATTGGTGAAGATTCCCGTTTAGTAGGAAGGGGAAATACCTACATCAAGGACATCGTTATCGACCCTGATGAGATGAAGAAAACGGGGTTCAATAATGTAGCAATAAGTACCAAAAGTGAAGCGGGAAATGTCTCAGAGGCTGAATGGCAAAAGTACCGAGGAACAGTACTGACGGATAGAGAACAACAAACGTATGTGGTTTTAGATAGTATCAGTAAGGCAGAAAATTTTGATCGTAAGTTTAAAACGCTAGAAATGCTACTGAGCGGGAAAATACCAATCTGGAAATTTAATATTCCTTTAGAACGATTTCTTGATTACAATATTCAGGAAGGATATCGCCTGGGTTTAGGCTTAGAGACGAATAAGCGCATGAGTGAGAAGTTTGTGCTCGGTGGTTATTTTGCTTGGGGGACAAAAGATAAGCAATGGAAATATGGAGGACATGCGACTTATCATTTTTACAAACCGTTAGGTATTAGTTTGACCGCTCGCTTTCAGGAGGATCGATTAGCGCGTGGAGCAACAGATTTGAAACAGACAACGTGGGACCTAAGTCAAGCGATGTTTATTAATAATTTTTACATCCGTGATTTAGAAAAGCAGCGTTTAGCTGAATTGCAATTTACCATCGCACCACTTGGAAATTTGACATTTCACGCCATAGGTAATTACCAACGAATAGGATTGAAAGACAATTATCAGTTTGCATACAAGGGCGAGGAAATTACCAATTTCGATCTTTTTGAAACCGCTTTGGAAGTAAGATGGAATATTCGTCAGCGTATTTTGGTATTAGGTGATTATCGTTTGGCACAACCAACAGCGTTCCCTAAAGTTACCTTCCGTATTTCTAAAGCGATTCCGGGTGTTTTTGAATCTACTTTTTCGTTTGTTCGTACCTACTTGAAGATCAGTGAAGATTTGACTTCCAAAAGATTCGGGGATTTGAATCTAACATTGATTATGAACAAGACCTTTGGAACCGCACCTTTGTCTTTTTTAAATGTGACACCAGGAACAATGGAAAAATTGGGGATTGTTACTTCTGAAGCGTTAGAGACCGTTTATCCTTCTGAGTTTTTTGCAGATCAACAAGTGTTGTTTTTAACACGATATGCTTTTCCAGCCTTAAAGACAAAGAAAAAAATATTCAGGCCTCAATTTACAGTTCACCATGGAATAGGCTACGGATCTATGGCGAATAGAGATCGTCATTTATTGAGTGCTCACTATCCTTTACAATCTATGGATAAAGGCGTCTTTGAAGGAGGACTCATCATTAATGGATTGTTGAACATTTCGGCTTTAAAACTTGGCTTTGGTGTGTTCTATAGATATGGACATTATTCTTCATCAACATGGAGTAAGAATATTATGCCTAAGCTTGCCTTAAAATTTGGGTTCTAGCGGAGTAAGTTTACATGTCCAACAATCGTTTTTCTATCCTTGTTTTTTAGATGGCAAGGGGAGTAATTGATTTTGTAATTGTACATGCCTTCTGGGGCTGGTTTTCCATTGTAATTCCCGTCCCATTTGCTATTCGCGTCAAAAGATTCATAGATCATTTCTCCCCATCGATTATAGATTTGTAGGTGCCAGTCTACAGGTTCCATCTGAACGACTGTTCCAAAGTAATTATTCCATTCATCATCGTTTGGTGAAAAAGTGTTAGGAATAAATACCGTAAATGGACGAACGTAGATATCAAGTTCAGCAGTGTCCTTGCATTGGTGTTTGGACATGATGTATTGCACTACCTTATGATCGCCTTCGTTATTGAAAATATATAAGGGATTAATTTCGTTTGAACGTGCTCCTTTATCGTCAAAATCATATTGTATAAAAAGGTCGCCTTGTGCTAAATTTGTGAATTGTACATTTGATTCGCAAATGTCTACTGTAAATTTATCTGCCGTAAAATCGGCTGTTGGCTTAGGGTGAACCCAAACGAGATCTTCTTTCCTAATCGTTAACGTGTCTGTACAGCCTTCGTTTGCCCATAATCTCAAAGTAATGGTATAGGTTCCTTCAGTGTCATATAAGGTAGAGGGATGTGTGTCATTTGAACGGTCTCCATTTCCAAAATCCCATTCATAGAATAATTCTGTGTCGCCTTTTGAAAGATTTCGGATAGAGGCCATGTAAGGAACGCAAGCTAGGTCTTTAACCAATTCAAAATCGATGTAGGGAACGGAAATAATTTGAAATCGTATCGTTGTATCCTTACGACAACCTTCAAATACACCACTTAAGGTAACTGATTTTGGTCCTATGGATTGGAATGTAAAGTTTCGTAACTCTGTTCCAGTAAATAGGGTTTGGGCTATATCTGTTAATTGTATGCTATAATTTGTTCCAATAGGGCCACTCACTGCGCCAACGAAGTCATAAGAATTGTCCAAAATACATTGATTGTTTTGGGCAGGTAAACTCACTCGAATTTCTTCATTGATGATTAAAGGCATAGTAAAGCTATCGACGCAAGTCGTTCCATTGGACGTAATTAATTTTACTTGATACGTTCCTGGCTGTGCATAGGTGTGCGTTGGATTTGGATCCGAAACAACTGTTCCATCGCCGAAATCCCAAACGCTTACGGGTGCGTTTTGAGAGGTGTTTGCAAAGCTAACGGTCCTTCCCTCGCACTTGTAGTTGGAACTGACGTTAAAACGTGCTGTTGGACTCGGTAAAACTTCTACTGTGAAATTCTTGATGGATTCACAGACTTTGTATTTTCCTTTTACTTGTATGTTTTTCGTTCCCGGCGTGCTAAAGGAGGTGCTAACTGCACTGCCTGATGCTTGGGTAGGTGTAGCTGTCGCTCCAAACTGCCAATCGTAAACGGTTGTAGCAGGAGTGTTGGCATTTGCCGTAAACTGAAAAGAGTTGTCTGTCAAGCATTGCTGTGCAGGAATGTTATGGGTTAAATTAATGTCGTTGTAAATTGAAATAGTTACAAATGCGGTGTCTGTGCATGGCCATCCAGGGTTGACAATTAATCGTACCCGATAGGTTCCAGTGTCTGAAAAAGTATGTGATGGTGCAAAAAGGGAACTTGTATTATTTGTACCAGAACCTGGGTCATTGAAATTCCAAGCGTAGTTAGTTCCACCGTAAGAATTATTGGTGAATTGTACCGTTTGTTCTCCGTTGCAAAAACCATTAAAATTTTGCATTTGTTCCTGTGGTGGAACAATAGCCTGCATGGTGATTTGACAGTTAAATACTTGGAAAATGAAATCTCGTACCATGGAAGAGATCAGCGTGCCGTTTCTATATTCTGAAACACGGATGCCTACCACGTATCTGCCCGCTAAATTAGGATCCGCTGTTAGCACCCCCGTTGCAGGGTCAATCGTTAAGGATGATCCTGGTCCGAGTGGTGTATTCGGCGTGTAACTAGGACCCCATGTTACCTGTTGGTAAGGAGGGGCTAGGGGAGGGTTGGGTGCAGGGTTAAAGCTTGTGCCTCCTTGATAAGGTGTCGCTAAACTGTAAACCAATTGATCTCCATCTGGATCCGTGGCGCCGTGGTTGAAAACCAAGTCGTCATTGTTGCAAAGTAATAAAGGTGGATATCCTGTAAAGCGAGGGCTGCTGTTTTGATAATGGTTGTCTTCGGTGCCCGGAATATTCACCGTTAATGTTAAACCTTGGTCATCGGGATTCATTAAATTGTTTATCTGAGGACCACGACAACAGCGTGTGTAAGACACCACATAACCACCAGGAATTGGAGGTAGGTTTAAAGTTATGGTATAAATACTGTTCTCTACACAAATGTTGCTCGGTGGAATGACGCAAGGATTGTTAAATTGTACAGGTACTCTTACTTTTCCTGTGTATGGAACGTTGTAAGTCCCCACTCGGCTATTTCCATTTCTTCGAAATACACCTAAGGTTAGTGGACTGTCAAATTCAGCACCATTCGAAAGGCAATCACGAAAGGCGCTGATGTATATTTTGTAGGAAGAACCTCCCTGATAATCATAGTAGATGTCACCACCAATAATATGTGAAGCTTCAAGATTCTTTGGTAATAAAAAGAGAACAGTGAAAGCTATAAATGGAATGATATTTTTTATAAATGATCTCAAAAGCTGATGATTAAGGTTCCTAAATTTAAGACGAAAAAAGTTAAAACGGGTTGTTTTACGATATCTTTTATAGATTTTTAGTTATTCTTTTCGTGTTATGTTAAATTTGACCTTTTAACGGTCATTTTCACCGTTTATTGAATTAATAGAAAGAAAGGATGAAATTGAAACAACAAATTACCTTTAACTGGATCGTTTTGGTATTTATTTTTCTAGTGGTCATTGCTGGAAGTTTGGTTCGTGTGACAGGAAGCGGAATGGGATGTCCGGATTGGCCAAAGTGTTTTGGGTATTGGGTTCCACCAACAGATGAATCTGTTTTGCCGGAGGACTACCAAGAAAACTATGTGGAATATCGTGTGAAGAAAATCAATAAGTTCAGTAATTTTCTTCAAAAAATAGGTTTTCCAGAAACAGCAGAAAAGATATTAAATGATCAAAATTTAACCAATGAACAGCCTTTTAATGCAGCTAAAACTTGGACAGAATATGGAAATCGTCTTTGTGGGGCACTGGCAGGAATGGGAATGCTTTTTGGATGGATATGGGTCGTTTTCCGATCAAAATACCGTAAAATTAAATGGATCTATACGATTAACCTCTTTATTTTGGTGATTCAAGCATGGTTTGGCTCCATTGTTGTCGCTTCTAATTTAGTGCCTTGGACCATTACTTTACACATGTTCTTGGCCTTGGTCATCATCGGGTTGCAGTTATGGGTGATTCACCTGTTGCAATTACAGCAAGAGAAAATGGAAGAAAAACCTTTGTTCACACGAACGTATTTCCCTTTTTGGTTTACTTTGATATTGGTGCTTTCTGCATTGATTACCACTTATCAAATGTTCTTGGGTACACAGGTACGTGAGATGATTGATGAATTGACCTTTGCAGGATATACACGCGACGATTGGTCTTCCATGTTGGGAATGCCTTATTTGATTCATCGTAGTTTTGCTTGGTTAGTATTGGTCTTTATCGTAGGCATGGCTGTTTATAATGAACGCCATCAGAAGTATACTATCATTCGTTCCATTTCTCTGGTCTTAGTGCTTGAATTGATTTCAGGAATTGTTCTAGCGTATGCTAATATGCCAGCAATAGCACAAGTTTCTCACTTGTTATTCGCCGCTATTCTGTTTGGGATTTTTATCAAAGCTTTGTTTAATCAATATTTGACCAAATAGCAGAGACCATGATGTATCTGGGCTTTTTATTGAGCGTTTTTATAGGTGTAGTACTTGGGTTAATAGGTGGTGGTGGCGCAATTTTGACGGTTCCATTGGTCAGCCATTTTTTTCATGTCAATATGGTTGAAGCAACGACTTACTCACTTATTGTGGTCACTTTTGCCTCCTTGATGGGCGTGTGGCAGCGTAGAGGGCAAGGTTTGCTAGATTTAAAAGATACTTTACTGTTCTTAATTCCCAGTATGCTCACCGCCTTGGTTCTCCGTAGTTTTGTCGTACATCAACTTCCTGAACATTTTGAATGGCTTTCTCACACTTTTACAACCGATAAAGTAATGAAAGCACTTTTGGCGCTTGTCATGTTTGTAGTGGCGCTTTCCATGTTACGACCTGTCAAGATTAAACCTAATAAAAAAGGAACTACACCGGTTTTACGCATTGTTTTGTTAGGGATGGTAACCGGTTTTCTTTCGGGTATGCTGGGCGCCGGCGGAGGGTTTATTATTGTTCCGATTTTAATGACCTTGGGCTATGATATGCGAAAGGCGGTGGCCAATTCCATGTTCATTATCGTGATTCAATCTGTTCTTTCGCTAACCGGTGATTTTGCTGCCAATTGGGATGATATACATATTGATTGGTTGTTGGCCGGATCGTTAACCGCATTGACAGTGATCGGCGTGTTGATTGGGACCCATTTTCAGTATAAAATTACAGGACGAAAGTTGCGCTATATCTTTGCGGGTATCCTCTTCGCAGTTTCCCTTTTCGAAGCGACAATGGTGCTTGTATAAGTGTAATTAAAGCAATATTTTTTTTATAAAAAAAGCATTTATTTATTTGAAAAGTGTATATTTGCACCCTGATGAAGTTAAAAAGCGTTAAGCTTTTGGTTTCAAGGTCCTATAGCTCAGTCGGTTAGAGCAACTGACTCATAATCAGTAGGTGCTTGGTTCGATCCCAAGTGGGACCACTTATAAAGAAAGCACGTACAGCAATGTATGTGCTTTTTGCGTTTCTAGAAGTGGATTTTCCCTCAGTTTTTACTTTTTTTTATTTGGGCGTTACCCTATGGGTCGGGCTATTCGTTCCAAGTTTGCCGCAAATACTTGCTGGCAAAGCTTTCCTCTATTATCCCTAACGCGGGCTTCCGTTTTGATTGAGTGTTACTGTTTTAATAGGTGATGCCATTTGCCTGTTTAAGTAATGCTTTTCAGGAATAGTTACGCTGTAAAATGCGGATCAGGTCTTTTGTGGTGAATTCGGTTTTTATTTTATTTATTTCGAAGTGGGAAGTGGACTGTCTATCTTTATTGTGACAAATTTTATTAGCCCGATTTTATTATCTTAATAGTATGGCAAAACAGTATGACAACGATTTTAAAGTAATGATTGTAGAATTACTTAAATCAGGTAGAACAGTAAAAGAACTTAGT
>JASLGM010000035.1 GCA_030150045.1 Taishania sp. | reverse complement strand
ACTAAGTTCTTTTACTGTTCTACCTGATTTAAGTAATTCTACAATCATTACTTTAAAATCGTTGTCATACTGTTTTGCCATACTATTAAGATAATAAAATCGGGCTAATAAAATTTGTCACAATAAAGATAGACAGTCCAGACGAAGCCAAAAAAAGATATAGCGGATAGCCTGGCGCCGCCCAAGTAATTGGGCGGGGAAGCGGCCTTGTTTAAATGTTTGTTATCTTGTTTATAGTGAGGATTTTATATGCCTAAAGGATTCTTTGTTGTTGTTCCTATGCCGTTTGTGAGGTCTCGCACAGCTTCTTCAGCTAAGGATTTACGTGCCTCTTCCGAAAAATAGGTTCCCAACAATGGTACGAAAAATAGAGTGGCGGAACTTCCTACTTTTGAGGCACTTTTAAGGGCATTTTTGAAAGACGAATTTGCTTGGTTTGCTGTGTAATTTAATCCTTTTTTGAGACTGGAGGAAGTCGCTTTGTTCTTTTTATATAAGTTTTGCATTTCCTGTTTTAAACCTTGACCATATTTTCCTTTTTGTATGTCTTTGACCAATTGACGATAACTTTGATTGTCTCTTAATTGTGCGGTTGTCATTCTTTCATAAGAACTTAATTGATTGTTCAAATTTTGGTTGTACGATGCATTTTTTCCTTCGGACATCATGTGCTTGATATCGTCTGTTGTTGGAATGGCGTTGGGATCGGACGGATCATCAAGTGGTTGAAAAAAACTATTTTTATCGACTTCATTATTCATGTTTTGATAAACGGAATTATGTGCGAAGTCGCTATCGCTTCTATGGAACTCTCTTTGTCCGTACTGCAAGGTCCATGTAACGCCGAGGCCAGCGACATTGGTACCTAAAATTATGGATGCTCCTCGAAAAGTGGAAATACCTTTCACGGATGCAGGTCCTAGAATTCCTGCGGCAAAGGAAATAGCAGTGGTTACCATTGTTTCCTTAATATTGTTTTCCTGAATCTTTATGGCGGCCGCTTTTGCTAAAGAATAACTGAAAAAAGGTTTGACAACACCACCGTTTTTACAACTTAACATGGATTGAATGGTCAGCGCTTTTTGTTTATCAAAGTAAACTTTTTCGTTGATCAAAGTCCAATTGCCATTTTGTAAATATTTCGTGCATTTATGGGTGTATGCTTTGTACGCATAAATTGCACCAGCAGCCAGCGCCGCTCCCGCTATACACCAACCGATTGGACCTGAAGCTACTACTAGTAATCCGGCTCCAAAAGCTAGAAAAGCTGCTGCCATATTGACCGGAGATTTACAAGTAAAAGCTATTTCTACATTTTTGTCGACCTTGGTCAAAAGTACTTTTTCTTTATAGAATACACTTCTTGTTGCGCGTGTAGCTACTAGTTTACCAGGCTCACTATTCATTTGGTTGGTGCAAACACCGTAAGTCATTTCGGGTAGGTAGGAACTATTCATACTTTTATTTTTTGTTGTAAAAGGGATATTAAATCACCTTGATCTTCTTTATTAAGCACATTTATAGCGCCTCCGATTTCTTTATAATTAAGTGATTTATTATTCATCTGAAACTTAATGTTTGGTGCTTGTGTCCAAGTCATTTTAGATTCAATTTTCATTTTTTGAACATCTTTATAATTGATACAATCGGACAGTGAGCGGTAAGCATAAGGGGCTATAAAAAATAATATACCATCAAATTTTGAACTCGAAAAAAATGCAGGGTTGTATAATAAATGGTCTTTTTTCAAGGCTAGTACAGGTATTTCTGGAAGGAAGAGGAAAGCGATTCCTGCTTGAAGTATAAGTATGAAAAAGAGGTTGCCCCATCCAATTTTTTGCAGAAGGAGTACTGAATTTGTGTCTGGTAGTAGTAAAGGAAATACCAAAATAGGAAGGATAGAAAATAGAAGAAATCCAATTCCTAATCTTCTTTTAGAAGCTGATTTTAAATAAAATGTTCGTTCCATTACAATTCAATTCGAGTAATTTGAAACTGGGTGATACATTCAAAATTATTTTTCACCCGTTCGCTAATAGTGATTTGTGCATCCAACAAAGTATTGTCTTTGTTACTCAAAACATAAGTGATTCGATAAATAAAATTGAATTCCGAATACGAGAAACGCAGTAGAGATCGATAAATTTCGTTATACTGTTTCTCCAATGTCTCATTCGCGAAAGAATTTGGATCCAGCGTGCCCACTAAACGGTAGGTGGTGGAATGTGCATCTTGTGCAACTTGATCCTTTCGGACATGCAGACGTAGCAATTGATTGGGGAAAATCTGAGAAGGCTGTTCCACCTCAAATTCAGACCATTTATTGTTCTCATTTACCCTCAAAAGTAAGTGATAAAACAAATTTTTATTCAAATTTTCGGTAAACGCAATTGGCGATTGAAATTCCTCATTTCCTTTTTGAATTAGATCTCGAGCCGTATCTGGATTCTGTTGTTTTAAATCTTTAAAAAAGGAAATACTATCTAAGTCTTTTTTCACAAATTGATTCCATTTTTCTTGTGTTTCAGAAAGATTTAAGATATGTTTAAAAGCCGAACTTTCTTGTTCAAATGTCACTTTTCCCTTGATAAATTCCATTGATTTAAACAATTCAAAAGCGCGTCCTAAACCATCTGGTTCTACGGAATAATGGTATTCTTCTAATTCATTTTGGTAATAATTACTTGAATTTCCAGCTGACGAAAATAGATATTGCGTTTCAATAACAGACGAAAAAGTGACCTCTTCAAGCGCCTTTGTAATGTTATTCTGCTTACATCTGTAGCGTGCTTTTGGAACGAAATGGAGTGTTTTTTCAGAAGAATCAATTGCTTGTTTTTTTATCTTTTTCGGTATAGAGAGATCTTGCATTGCCGCCGCATATTCCGTCCCCGTTATGGTTTTGAAAAACATGGCGTTTGGATTGTTTTCCTTGATTGATTTTGCTGAAACACCGTGTTTTAGGGCAATTTCCAGCAATTTTTCTTCTTTCGAAATCTTGTGAATGGTATATTCCATCATGCTGTAAAGGTTCTGCAAATCAAGCCGAAAAGCATTGTGATTCGCTAATAAAATGTTGTAAAAGTTGTTTGCAATTTACCCATTTTTCATTGAATAAAAAAGGAAGAAAGTTAAAAAATCAAAAAGTTATATTTCCAATTTCAAGTGAAAGTAAGAGTATCAATCATTTTAAGGGCCGTTTTCCGTCTGCACCTTTTAGTTCCGTCTGGTACAACCTACAGCGTTATACTCTCTTTGGCCAGCTTCTGAAGTCGCTAGCCAAAGAGGTCGCTTGTGGTGTACCATTCCGTAAGCTACCAGGCTCCGCCGGCGGCGAAATCTTAATTGTGAAAAAAGCTTAAACATCAACTACTTAAATCGCTTTTTGGCTAACTTGTGGCTGACAAAAATAAAGGCGCAAAACAAAAGGATTTAGGGCACTATTAAACTGAAAAAGAGAGAAAGGACAACGGTTTTTACTTTTCTAATGATTCTCTAATTTTTTTCTGTTTGATCTCTAACTGCTACCTGCGGATTTAGTTCCGAATTTTGCACCAATTATGAAAGTCTTTACAAAAAGAAATAAGGTATGACAAACAGAACAAACAACAAGGTAACAACAGATTCGATCTCTCTAGGTCGGACAATTCCTTTTGCCATTGGAATTTTCTTATTGGTTTCATGTGGAGGGAAAAACGATGCAGGTACAGAAACCACCATTTTTCAATTGCAAGGCGACACGATAACGGTCAAGGCAGAAAGTCAAGTACTCAACAGCCTGAGTTATCATACTGTAGTAGAAGAGGATTATAGTTTTGAGTTAACAACGGCTGGAACCGTTCGTGCGATTCCTACCCAATATGCGGTAATTGCTCCACCATTTGCAGGACGAGTTTTAACTTCTTCGGTACGATTAGGACAAAAAGTAAAACCTGGAGCTGCACTTTTTAGTATGAGTTCACCAGATTACTATGCAGCACAAAAAGATTTTTCTGATGCAAAACAAGAATTTTTGCAAGCAGAAAGAAACATGAAACGTCAAAAAGATTTACTTTCTCATGGAGTAGGTGTGCAACGTGAATTAGAAGAAGCAGAAACTGAATACGAAACAAAGAAAACAGCTTATTCTAATGCTAGAGCAGCTTTAAAAATCTTTAGTGCAAATGCAGACAACATTTCTTTAGGACAACCATTAGTGGTGACATCTCCAATTCAAGGAGAAGTCGTAAGTAGCAACATCGTTTTGGGACAATATTTAAAAGAAGATGCTGAACCATTATTGGTAATTGCTGAACTTTCAAAAGTATGGATTGTTGGTCAAGTAAAAGAAAAGGACATTCGTTTTATCAGTGAATTAGAAAAGGTTGAAGTGAAGATTGCTGCACTCCCTGAAAAAAAGATTGAAGGAAAAATTTATCATATCAATGAAATCGTTGACGAAGCAACACGTAGTATCGAAGTGTTAATTGAGTGTGATAACACTGATCACACCTTAAAACCTGGAATGTATGTAACTGCAAAGTTCAATGACACACCTTCAAAAACATTGTTTGTTCCGGCGAAATCGGTATTGCAATTCAATGATAAAAGCTTTGTACTTGTTCAAATTGGCGGGAACAAATTCATTCGCCGTTTTGTAGAAACAGGAATTACAGATAAAGGATTTGTTCAAATTTTATCAGGAATTCAACCCGGAGATGTAGTCGTAAACGAAGGAGCATTTTATCTATTAGACGCAAAATAGAAGCTTAACAACAAAGCGTATGAAAAACATTTTAAACAATATTATTGCAAAACGGTGGCTTATCATGGCCCTGTTTATTCTTCTTGCTTTTTTTGGTTATTATTCTTGGAAACAACTTTCCGTTGAAGCCTATCCAGATATAGGTGATGTCACCTCACAGGTTGTAACACAAGTACCTGGTTTGGCAGCAGAAGAAGTAGAACAGCAAATCACTATTCCAATTGAACAAGCCATAAATGGACTGCCAGGAATGCATGTGATGCGAAGTAAAAGTACTTTTGGACTCTCCATGGTTACGATTGTCTTCAAAGATGGTGTAGAAGACTACTGGGCGAGAACACGTATCCAAGAACGATTAATGGATTTAGACTTACCCTATGGTGCTACACCAGGATTGGATCCGTTGACTTCGCCAACAGGAGAAGTGTTCCGTTACATTATAGAAAGTAAGACTCATGATTTAAGAGAGTTAACAGATCTTCAGAATTTTGTGATTATTCCTAAAATCAAACAGGTTTCTGGCGTTGCTGATGTGACAAACTTTGGAGGTATTACAACTCAATTTCAAATTGAGTTGGATCCACGTAAAATGGAACAATACGATATTTCTTTATCTGAAGTAGTCGAGAAAATTGAAGCGAACAATGCTAATTCAGGGGGGAGTGTCATGAACCGAGGAGATCAATCTTACGTTGTACGTGGAATTGGATTGGTTAAGACACTAGAAGATATGGGGAAAATCGTTGTGAAAACGGTAGATGGTGTTCCTGTTTATACCAATGATATTGGGAAAATTAAGTATGGAAACCTTGAAAGAAAGGGTGCCTTAGGGTATTCAGACAATCGCGGAGCAAATTATTCAGACAATATTCAAGGTATTGTGCTATTGTTAAAGCATGAAAACCCATCAGATGTATTAGGCGAAGTTAATGCTGCTGTGGATGAATTGAATGCTGAAATATTGCCTGAGGGTGTTAAGATTCATGTTGTGATGGATCGAACACATTTAGTAGATAATACGTTGCATACCGTTTCCAAAACACTATTGGAAGGAATGGTTCTGGTTATTTTTGTCTTGATCGTTTTCTTAGGAAGTTGGCGTGGGGCACTTTTAGTAGCCATAACAATTCCACTTTCTTTATTGATTGCATTTATTTTAATGCATTTCACAGATATCCCAGCTAATTTACTTTCTCTTGGTGCCATTGACTTTGGGATCATCGTTGATGGTTCTATCGTTATGCTAGAAACGATACTAAAGAAAAGGGAAGAAGAACCTGAAAAGGAATTAGATGAAAAGACTTTGTTGGCTAAAGTACTTGAAGTGGCAAAACCAATTTTCTTTGCAACTATTATTATTATTACGGCTTACTTACCGCTTTTTGCTTTTGAGCGTGTTGAAAAGAAATTGTTTACACCAATGGCATTTACAGTGGGATATGCACTTATTGGTGCGCTTGGAGTAGCTTTACTATTAATTCCAGGGTTGGCATACATGATTTACAAAAAGCCACAGAAATTGTATCACAACAAATGGTTAGAGCGATTATCCGACAGCTACCACGAACGTACACGTAAGATTCTAGAAAAACCAAAAAAAGTGTTTGCTCCTTTAGCTGTTATTTTAGCAACAACAGGTTTCTTAACGTATTTCGTGGGTAAAGATTTTTTACCTCCTTTAGATGAAGGTTCTATATGGTTACAGGTTTCATTACCGCCGGGAATCACAGTTGAAAAATCAAAAGAATTGAGTGATTCTTTACGTGCCAGAACCTTGAAGTATGATGAAATTACTTATGTAATGGTGCAAGCAGGACGCAATGATGATGGAACGGATGCTTGGACGCCATCACACTTTGAAGTAAGTGTAGGGTTAAAACCTTATAAAGAATGGAAGCGTGGTCGAACAAAGGCACATTTGATCGAAGAATTAGATGCAGAGTATAAAACAATGCCTGGTTTTAATGTAGGGTTCTCCCAGCCAATGATAGATGGAGTAATGGATAAGATTTCCGGTGCGCATTCAGAATTGGTGGTGAAAGTTTACGGGGATGAATTTAAAGAAACACGACGTATCGCCGAAGAAATAATTAAAACTCTTCATAATGTGAAAGGAGCAGTGGATTTGGCAATAGATCAGGAACCACCTTTACCGCAATTGCAGATAAAAGTGGATAGAGATAAGATTGCACAATATGGACTTAATGTATCAGATGTATCGGATTTGATAGAAATTGCAATTGGAGGTAAAGCTGTATCACAAGTTTTCCAAGGGATTAAAGTGTATGACATTATCTGTCGCTATGACGAGGAAAATAGAAATACGCCTGAAAAAATTGGAAATTTGATGTTGACGAATGAAGCTGGTGCGAAAATTCCTCTTTCACAAGTTGCTGAAATAGGATTGAATACAGGGGAAAGTATGATTTCAAGGGAAATGAATAAACGACATTTAACCGTTAGATTGAACTTACGCGGTGTTGATTTAGGATCGTTTTTGAAACTAGCACATACAGCCATCGAAGATAACATTGATTATGATCACAATAAAGTACATATCAAATGGGGAGGACAGTTTGAAAATCAAAATCGAGCGTATAGCCGATTAGCTGTGATTGTACCATTGGCACTTTCACTTATGTTTGTGCTTTTGTATGGAGCTTTCGGTTCCTTCAAACAAGCGGGATTACTTATCGGTATAGTTCCTTTAGCCTTGTTTGGTGGTATGTTAGCTCTTAATGTAAGGGGAATGACGTTAAATGTATCTTCTTCTGTTGGTTTTATCGCATTGTTTGGTGTAGCCATTCAAAATGGAGTGATTATGATTTCTCACATAAATGCTTTACGTAAACAAGGATACTCCGTTAGAAAAGCAGTGTTAGAAGGCGCACACCACCGTTTTAGACCCGTATTGATGACCGCAACTGTAGCTGTTTTGGGATTGTTTCCAGCTTCAATGGCCACGGGAATTGGATCTGATGTGCAAAGACCGCTTGCAACTGTAATTGTATATGGACTTTTGTTTTCTACCATCATTACACTTTTCGTACTTCCTGCCTTGTATTATATGGTGGAAAAGAAAGGAGATCAAAATAGTGACGACAATAAAAACGCATTATCATGAATAAAAAGCTGATTTTATATACTTGCTTATCCACATTGGTGATGGGATTTGCAAATGTTCATGCGCAAGTGATTGATACGACTTTTGCAAAAAAGGAAATCAAGTACTTAGATTATATACACAACGTGGGGGAGAAAAACCTAGCTTATGCTGCGGAAAAGTACAATGTACAAATGGCTGAAGCAAGTATTCTTACAGCAAGTATCTTTCCAGATCCAGAACTGCGTGTTGGTTATTACGATAATGGACAACGAAGAATGCGTATGGGGTATGGATTTGAATCTGAGTTAAGTTGGACATTGGAATTAGGAGGGAAGCGAAAAGCACGTATTGATTTAGCAAAAAACGAAGCGAAGATGATGAATCACATGTTAGAAGACTTTTTCCGACATCTTCGTGCTGATGCTACGATTTCCTTTTTGGAAGCGATGCAAAACAAACTGTTATTGCAAGTACAAGCGAATTCTTATATTCAAATGAGAAAACTTGCTGAATCTGATAGTATTCGATTTACTTTAGGGGCTATAAATCAAGTGGATGCAAGGCAATCTAAATTAGAGGCAGGAACTTTATTAAATGAGGTTTTTGGAGCGGAAGCTGAGTGGAAGATTTCTTTGGCAAATTTATCGTTATACCTAGGAACTGCTCAAGGCGATTCTTTATGGATGCCTTTAGGTGCATTTGAAGGGTTTAATCGTGTGTTTTCTTTATCCGATTTAATTGTTGAAGCACAAAACAATCGCGCGGATTTACAAGCTGCATTACAGAACAAAAATGTATCTCAAAGTATGCTTCGTTTAACGAAAGCGGAGCGTACTATCGATCTAGGACTTTCGGTTGGAGCAGGATATGATGCGTATGTAAATAACATTATTGCTCCAACTCCTTCTGTTGCTTCTATAAATGGAGGTTTAACAATTCCTTTAAAGTTTTCGAACAATCGGTCGGCGGATTTACATGTTGCGAGTTTGTCCGTAGAACAAGCTGATAAAGAGTATAAGCACACTGAGGTTATCATTCAGCAAGAAGTCGCTCAAGCGTATTATGCGTACCAGGCGGCGCTTAAACAAGTTCAACAATTCAATACAGGTCTGTTGACGGAGTCTAAAGCAATATTGGACGGGAAGGTGTATAGCTACAAAAGAGGAGAAACATCCTTATTAGAGGTGTTACACGCTCAGCGTAATTATAATGAAATGCAACAAACGTATTATCAAATTCTATTCAGTCAAGCAGCTACTTTGGTAGATTTGGAAAGAGTGGTAGGTATTTGGGATATAAATTTCTAAGCAAATGGATATGAAAAACAAATGGATACTATGGGTTTTGATAGCAGTTGTTCAAAGTGCCTTTGCGCAGGAGGAATTCAAATTGCCTGAACTTAAAACGATGAAATGGGGATTAATAGCTGGATTAAATTACGATCATATGTATGGTAAAGAGTTTGGCGATTTTTCTCAAAAGAATGAGAGTAATTACAAAGCAGGATTTCATGCTGGGGTTTTTGTAAATAATCAAGTAGGAAAGTTTGTAGCGTTGAAACATGAATTGGTGTTTTCTCAAAAGAATATGGGGGTAACATTAAAGGGAACAGGAATTGAAACGTATGCTTCTAGCTTGCAAGTCAATTCTATTTTATTGAATCCAATTCATGTGGCATTTACATATAAAGGATTACAAGTTTTTGCTGGACCATATGTAGCTGGAATTATTGGAGCCTCAATGCAACGTCAGGATGAAAATGGAGTTGTTTATAAAGACAAAAGCATTTATGGTGGTCCTGAAGATGATGAAAGCGAAGGTAATTATTTGCAAAAGATTGATTTTGGTATTCAAGCAGGAGTGGAATATCACTTTAAATTCAATTTGTTCTTAGGAGCTCGTTTCTCACACGGATTTACTCCTTTGTTTCAATATGCGAGTAGTTACGATCAGGGGGTAAACAAGAATAAGATTGGGATTCAAAACCAAGGGTTTAATTTTTCGATTGGATACGCTTTTTAATACGTTTATGAAATTGGATTGAAAACGAATCTCCAGCCAGGGCGGAGCGTGATAGCTAAAGGAATTGTAAAAGGTGTAAGCGCTGATTGACCACTGCGACGAATTGAAGCACGTGGTAAGCAGTAAGCGAACCGTTTTACAAGACTTTACTAAAACGCATAGACCGTTAAGGCTGCCAAAAGAAATAAAGAAACAAAAAAAAACGGGCTTTCGGGCCCGCTTTTCGTATATTGAAGGTTTTATTTTCCTTTTCGTCTGTTGCGTTCTTTCATAATTAGTCCTAATTCTCTTCCGGTTTGTCCTGCTACAGATGTATTTTCCTGCGCACGACGAAGTAAATAAGGAATGACTTCTTTCACGGGACCATAAGGTACATATTTAGCAACATTGAAGCCTGCTGCCGCAAGATTAAAGGATATGTGATCACTCATTCCTAACAACTGTGCAACGTAGCAATGTGTGTTTTGCTTATTGATGTTGTGCTTGGTAATTAATTCCGTTACATATTTTGCGCTGTATTCGTTGTGTGTTCCTGCACAAACGGCTACTTTATCGATGTGTTCAAAGATGTAATCTAAAGCAAGGTTGTAATCTTTGTCTGTCGTTTCCTTGTTCGGTTGGATCGGAGAAGGATAGTTCATTTCTTTTGCGCGTTCCCTTTCTTTTTCCATGTAAGCACCACGGACCAATTTCACTCCGTAGTAGATGTTGTCAACATTGGCTTGCGGAATAATGGATTGTAAGTGAGCCAAACGATCGTGGCGATACATTTGAACTGTATTGAAGATAATGGCTTTTTGTGTATTGAATTTCAACATCATTTGGTAAGCCAAACGGTCGATAATGTCTTGAATCCATGTTTCTTCTGCATCGATAAAAACAGGGACATTGCGTTCAAATCCTTCTTGACAAATACGAGTTACGCGTGCTTCAAGATCAGTCCATTCTTTTTGTTCGCTATCATTTAAGGTGGCTGTACCGCTATTTAGTTTTTCTAATAATCCGAAACGGGAAATACCGGTTACTTTAAAAACGGCGAATGGAATGTATGGATCGTGTTCACCTCGTTTGATCGTTTCAATGATTTCTTGAGTGGTGTTTTCAAAGTCTTTATCCGACGTTTTACCTTCTACAGAGTAATCCAAAATCGTTCCAACATTAAATTTACCAAGATCGTTAATGGTTGGTGTACATTCTGAAATTGTTTCCCCACCACAGAATTGTGCGAAAATGGTTTTCTTCACCATTCCATTAATTGGTAGGTGAGTTTTAAGAGCAAAGTTAGTTGCTACTTTTCCAAATTTCACCATGCTTGGTTTACCAACGATCTGAAATAACCAATAGGCTTTATTCAGTTGTTTATCTGATTTGCTTTTAAAAGCAATTTCTGTGTTATCAAATGAAATCATGATGCAAATTTAAAACCTTTCTGCAGGAATAAAAGCATTGTTGGTTGCATTATTCTAAATTTGTACAAAAAAAAGATATGTTGGCAGATTCTTCCCTTTTACCAGAAGTAGAAATTGGTTCTATAGCAACGACAAGCTTTCCAAAAAGATTGATTGAAAACTATTCGGAAAGTAAGATTGTCATCTTCGTTGATGAAAATACCCACGATTGTTGCTTGGAGTATATGTTGACTACTTTCCCAGATGAATTGACAGACGCAGAAGTAATCGTGCTACCCGCCGGTGAAGAAAATAAAGTGATGGAAATATGTTTTCAAATTTTTGAAGCGCTTTCAGAATACAAAATTGGACGTAAAGACCTTATCATTAATTTAGGAGGTGGAGTCGTAACCGATATGGGAGGATTCATTGCTGCAATTTACAAACGAGGAATAGATTTTATTAATGTGCCTACTTCTTTTTTGGGAATGATAGATGCTGCAATAGGAGGGAAGGTAGGTATAGACCTTGGGGAATTGAAGAATCAATTAGGAGCATTTTATCAACCGCAACGCATATATATTGATCCCGTTTTTTTGCATACTCTCCCAGAAGAACAAAAAGTAAATGGATTTGCTGAAGCGTTAAAAGCAGGAGCAATTTACGATCTTGATTTATGGAATGCATTAACAGCTATAGAAGATATAGAAGATGCTTTTACACCAGAAATGCTAAAACGAGTTGTTTCAGTTAAACAAACTATCGTAACACAAGATCCTCTAGAAAAGGGGGTACGTAAAACCTTGAACTTTGGTCATACTGTAGGTCATGCCATAGAAGGATATTATTTGCATGACGAGCCTATTCACCATGGACATGCTGTTGCAATTGGCATGGTTTTAGAAGCCTATATCGCTGTTTTGATGGGAAGATTGTCGGAAACGGATTACATCGCTTTACAACAAACCATTTTAAAGTGGTTTCCAATGATAGCCATTCATAAAGAAGTGATTCCAGGATGGATAGAACTCATGAAACACGATAAGAAGAACGAAGCAGGGAATATTAAAATGGCACTTTTATCTTCGCTTGGAACATGTGATCACCACATTTCCGTTCCTGAAGAAATCATTGTAAAAGCAATATCACCTTTTACCATTGATTAATAAAGGAAACACATTAAGACTTTAATGAAAGTAATTTGGCCTTTACACGTTCTAATCGCTGAATCAAGTCTGTGTTATCTTTTATAGGAGAAACAAGGGGAGAAACAACAACTGCAACAGGAGGTGATTGCAAGGTCTTCTTTGCGCCCTCTAAGGTAAAACCTTCTACTTTCACCAATTGGTAAATCTGTTGAATCAACAAAATGTCCTTAGGTGTGAACAGACGATTTCCTTTGCTGTTTTTTTTCGGTTTCAATTGCTTGAATTCTTTTTCCCAAAAACGAATCAAAGAAGTGTTAACCGTAAACATTTCTGCCACCTCGCCAATGGTGTAATACATTTTCGTTAATTCGTCGCTGTTTATTTGTTTATTCAAAATTCAAGGATTGTGTTATCGAAATTAAGTATATTTTTGTAAAACAAGTTCAAACAATACATGAAAATAGTTAAAGCATTACTTTTAGTCATCGGATTATCTCCCACATTACAAGCACAAACCGCTGCTGTAGGGCAAGGAGACAAGGACCCCAAACAACTGACAAGTGATACTTTATTGGTCCAAGACGCTGCCGTTCCACCACCCGTTGCAGAATCGGTTAACGAAATGCTTAATTACGCAAAAAAATTCTTAGGAACCCCTTATAGATATAGCGGAAATACACCTGCAGGCTTTGATTGCTCTGGTTTTATTAATTACGTAATGGGAAATTTCGGCTTCAACTTACCTCGCTCCAGTTACGCATTAGCCGAGTTAGGGCAAACAATCAAACTTGCTGACGTGCGACCAGGAGATCTCTTGTTCTTCAAAGGACGAAATGTCAATTCCACCACTGTCGGACACGTTGCCATGGTAGTAGAAGTCAACGAAAAGGAAATACGAATGATTCATGCATCCACATCGCGCGGTGTCATCATCGAAAACTTTAAATCCAGCGCGTATTACGTTCCTCGATTCCTAAAAGCGAAACGAGTTAACAAATAAAAAAATGGAAAAGCAGAAAATTGTTGTCGGAGGAGGTTGTTTTTGGTGTCTTGAAGCTTGCTTTCGATACATTACCGAAATGGATGAGGTAACACCAGGTTACATGGGAGGAACGCTTGAAAACCCTACATACGAGCAGGTGTGCAGCGGAACGACAGGACACGCCGAGGTTGTTCAGGTAACATTCGATCCAGCACGCATTTCACTCGAAGCTGTTTTGACGATCTTTTGGTCCGCACACGATCCTACACAACTGAATCGACAAGGAAATGATATAGGTACTCAATATCGAAGCGTTGTTTTTTATGCCAATAAAGAGCAAAAAGAAAGCGTGGAGCAACACATCGACTTCTTAGAAGAAAACGAGGCGTATCCAGAGATGATTGTAACCGAATTGACTCCCGTGCAAACCTTCTATCCAGCCGAAATAGAGCACCACAATTATTTCGAAAAACATCCTGAAAAAGCGTATTGCCAGCATGTCATCGCTCCAAAAGTAAACCGCATCAAACGCATTTTTGGCGAATAAAAAAAGGGCAATTAAGCCCTTAATTAATATTTTGGTAAGAAAATAATCAAGCTTCCAAAGAAAGGAATCCATTAAGCATCCATTTCGGTCTACACGCTTTAGTAAACTTTTGTAAAAACGTTCACAAGTCGTTTTGTTACAAGCTTCCTTTGGTCGCTTTAACAAATCGCTGTTCACACCTTTTACAACTCATTTAGCTATCGCGCTCCGCCCGGGCTGAAAATCCACGTTGACAATACAGCGGGTCGAAAATAAGTAAACTACCCCCTTCTTTCTAAATGGAAAGCAATCTCCCTTTCAAGAGAAAGATTACATCTTAATTTTCGCGTACTTCTGCTGTTGTTTACTATCCAAGTAAGAATTGATAATCTCTCTTTTCGTTGCGTTGTTCGCATTGATTTCTTCTTTTCTTTGCGCTTCAGAAATACCAGACTCCACTGCTAAAGCCGCATTTTTGTAATGAATACCTTCTAAAAGATTTTTGATGTCTTCCTCTTGCTTACTCGTTAATTGTAACGAATTCTTCAAAGCAGTTAGCTCCGTTTGTGCATCTGTCTTGATTTTTGACATATTCAAATCTTGACCAAAAGCCATTTGACCAATGCAAAGGGCAAATAATAATACTATTTTTTTCATAAGAAGGATTTTACAACTTTTAATGTAGACGAATATAAGTATATCAGCGTTGCTTTTATCTAGAAATGAATGAAAACGATTATTTTTTGAGTATTTCATTATTATGATGCTATTTTTGTAAATATGAAGGAAAACATCTTACATTGGATAAAACAGTTTTACGTGACAAACGTCAACGGAAGAATGGTTTACAATAAACGTCTGTTTGAAGATCATCAAATATTTTGGACGATAGGGCTGTTATTTGTTTTAGTACTTACATGCTACCTGTTATGGGTGCTTTCTCGATTCATCTTTATCAAAGCCATTGGACTTTTTATTAATCGTACGGAATCAAAATGGGATGATTATCTCATTAAAAATAAATTCTTTCGTGCATTGGCACAGTTAGTTCCTTTGATGTTTCTAGAATATTTCCTTACCGTTGTCTTTTTTGCCTATCCTTTTGTGGTCGAGAAAGTAGCACTTTATGTAAAGTTAGCCATAATGTATGTCGTGTTAACCTGTCTAAATCGCTTCTTAGCTACCATTCGCGATATTTTTATGGAACAGCCTGCTTACAGCGACAAACCCATTCAGTCCTATTTTCAAGTGGCTCAAATTGTCATGTCACTTCTTTTCTTTACAGCAATAATCTCTACGTTAACAGGTGTTGAGCCAGTAACCTTTTTAAGTTATCTTGGTGCCGCCTCCGCAATTGTTCTATTGATTTTCAAAGATACCATCTTAGGATTTGTAGGAAGCTTACAAATGTCCATGAATGACTTAGTACGCATAGGTGACTGGATTACCATGGACAAATATGGAGCTGATGGTAACGTAGAAGAAATCAATTTAGCGACAGTTAAAGTTCGAAATTTCGATAAAACAATTTCTACCATTCCAACCTATTTCTTTATATCCGATTCATTTAAAAACTGGAGAGGAATGTATGAATCTGATGGTAGAAGAATAAAACGAACCATTCGTATTCAGTTACAAAGTGTCAAATTTGTTGATGATCAATTAATGATGAGGTTGAAAAATATTGTTGTGCTTAAAGATTTCATCAATAAACGACAAGCAGAAATAGACGCCTACAATGTACGCAACGGATTTGTTGGTGAAAACTCCATCAACGCTAGGAGACAAACCAATCTAGGGTTGTTTAGAAAATATGTTCTACATTATTTACAACATAAGGTGGAAATAAGAAAAGATCTTCCTTTGTTGGTTCGTCAAAATCAAGCGGACATGTACGGTATGCCACTTGAGATTTATTGTTTTACAAACACAACCATCTGGTTGGAGTATGAAGCTATTCAATCAGATATTTTTGATCATATATTTTCTATGATCCATTTCTTTGAATTGAATATCCATGAAAATCCAACAGGAAAAGATATCGCTGAATTAATGAGAAGACTAGACGAATCGCATCTTAATAATTAGGATTGAAGTCTTTTAATAATGTTACTGTTTAAGTAGGTAGGATCAAAAGTAACTTCCTGACCAATAAAAGGTGGTAATTCAAATAACTCTTCTTCATGTGACAATTCTATTTCTGCCACAATTAAGGGTTTTAAAATGCCTTCAAAAACATCAATTTCCCATGTGTGACCTTTAAATAGAACTTCGTATCTGGTTTTGTGAAGAAAAGGTTGGGTGAATTTATGCAGCATTTCTATCGCTTCATCAAAAGGAATTTCATACTCAAATTCGTCCCTGCTTAATCCATTTCCAGCGCCTTTAATAGTTAAGTATCCTTTTATACCCTTTGTGCGTACTCGTACAGCGAAAGATTCATTCGAAACAAAATATCCTTGACGTATTTCTTGACCGTTATTTGTTAAAAAGGAAAGTAGAATTTCTTCGTTTACTAAGTATTTTCTTTCGATTTCCATGTTGATTTTTATGTTAAATTTACGGCAATGCTTATTGACATACATTCAAAAATACAAATAGTCTCCCGAAAGAAGTTGCAAGAAGATAAATATTTGCAACTCTTAGATCGTACGACTGATGCTTCATATTACAATGATTTGTTGTATCTAGATCAGTTGGCAGAGAATTGTGATTTTCTAATTGTCAATGATTATCAAGCTGTTTTACCTTTGCCGTACACAGTTCGATTGTTTTCAAAATGCCTTACCAATCCGGTGTTTTCACGTTGTGTTGATTGGTTAGGAGAAAAAGTGGAGAATACAGAAGAGTTGTTTCCTATGTTGAAAAAAAAGTATGCAAGGGCACAACTGAATATTGGTAATATTACATCTGAAAATGTGGGATTTGAAACGAAATATTTTCAGATAATTGAAAAAGAAGAAGAGCTTATTTTTAATAGTCAATGTAAGCGTAATTTAAAGAAGTTAAGTGGCTTAAGTTATGTTATTGAAAGTGTAACTTTAAGTAGTGTTTTGCCAGATATTAACCACATGCTAACCTTTAAAGTTGGAGGATTTAGAGACCTAGAATTACAGAAATTCAATAGGCTTCTAAAAAAAATAGAAAGGGTGAATCTAAGGGTAAGAACATTGAATTTTGAAGGGGAAGTATTAGCAATGGCATTGTACTGCGATTGGAAAGATAGGGTCTACTATCTCAAAGGAGCTACAACTGAAAAAGGAAAACCTTTTGCGGCGATGCAAACCTTATTATTGGATGAAATTGAGAAAACACTGAATAAAGGCAAAGTTTTTAGCTTTGAAGGGTCAAATGTACCGAATGTTGCGAGGTTTAATTACTCTTTTGGAGCAAAGAATATTGCTTTTTCAGAAATGAAATGGAACCATGCAGGGAAAATATTAAACTTTATTTTAAAAATAAGGAAGAAGAGATAGATTTTCAAATCTAAAAAAATGAAAAATTCGACTTTTACTGATAAATTTGAATATGCAAGTTTTATTTAAAAATACACCAAGATTATTTGTCCTATTTGTGGATGTTTTTTCTTGCTTGTTAGCGCTACTATTTGCGTATTTAATACGCTTTGATCTACGTACAGATGAATATTTGTTTAGAAATGAATGGAAGATCTTATCAAGATCTATCCTCCTGTATCTTGCTATTCGTGTAATCGTTTATCTCGCTTTAAATGTTCACCGATCTGTTTTTAGACATACTAGCACCGTGGATGTTAAACGCATTGCACTTTATAATGTAATCTGTAGTTTTTTCTTTGCTGTTTTTGGACTTTTACGCTTTTATTTTGTGGATGAGTATTTTCTTTTCCCAACTACCGTTTTAGTGTTAGAGGGTATTTTTGCTTTTTTCTTTATGCTAATCACAAGATTCGTTGTTAAGATTATTTATCTGGATAGTTTAAAGCCGAAAACAATTGATCATCAAGTATTAATTTATGGGGCAGGAATCTCTGGTATTATCACAAAAAGAACCATTGAAAAAGAAGTTAATTTAACCACGAAAATCATTGGTTTTATTGATGACGATAAAAGAAAAGTTGGGACCATAATTGAAGGAGCAACCATTTATCATACTTCTGACTTGGTTCATTTGATTGAACAGAAAAAAGTGAATCAAGTGATTCTAGCAATACAAAACCCTGAACCTGAGAATAAAGCTGCCATTGTAGAATTGTGTATTCAGAACAACGTTCAAATCAGTAAAGTGCCTAAAACAACTTCATGGGTGAATGGAGAGTTTTCTACGAAGCAAATTCAAAATGTTAAAATTGAAGATTTGTTAGGTAGAAAAAGTATCAAATTAGATCTTTTTGCGATTCAAAGTGAATTGCAAAATAAAGTGGTTTTGGTTTCTGGTGCCGCGGGCTCTATTGGAAGTGGAATGGTACAACAAATTTTGGAATTCAATCCAAAGAAAGTGATTCTTTTAGACAATGCAGAGTCTGCTTTGTACGATTTCATGATTGATCTAAAATCAAAAAATCCATATTTCCCAATTGAACCGATAATTGGAGATATTAGAAACAAAGAAAGAATGAGACAAGTCTTTATTCAATTTAGACCAGAATACATAATGCATGCTGCAGCCTATAAACACGTCCCATTAATGGAGGATAATCCGTCAGAGGCTGTTTATACAAATATTAAAGGAACGATGAATCTGGCAGAACTAGCTATGGAATATCTGGTTCAAAAATTTGTAATGATTTCTACTGATAAAGCCGTGAACCCTACAAATGTAATGGGAGCAACAAAGCGAATTGCAGAAATGTTCACACAATTTAACAACCAAAATGGTACAACAAAATTCATTACCACTCGTTTTGGAAATGTGTTGGGTTCAAATGGATCAGTGATTCCCTTATTCAAAAAACAAATTGAAAATGGTGGACCAATAACAGT
This sequence comes from Taishania sp., assembly GCA_030150045.1. Taxonomy (GTDB): domain Bacteria; phylum Bacteroidota; class Bacteroidia; order Flavobacteriales_D; family Crocinitomicaceae; genus Taishania. The sequence goes on along the minus strand of JASLGM010000035.1, from coordinate 6,690 downwards.
AACAGATGAAAGAATTACCCGATTCTTTATGACAATACCTGAAGCATGTCAATTGGTGCTTGAAGCAAGTACAATGGGAAAAGGGGGAGAGATTTTCGTCTTTGATATGGGAGAATCAGTGAAAATAATTGATCTAGCTAAAAACATGATCAAATTAAGTGGATTGGAAATTGGCAAGGATATTGAAATAAAAATAACAGGACTAAGACCAGGAGAGAAGTTGTATGAAGAATTACTCTCTAATGAAGAAGCAACATTAACAACACATCATTCTAAAATCTTGATTGCAAAAATCAAAAATGTAGAACAAAGTCAAGTCGAAAAAATTAAAGAATTGGTGTACATGTTTGAAAAGCAAGATAATTTTGGAATGGTAAAGAAAATGAAGGAAATTGTTCCTGAATACATCAGTAACAATTCAATATATACAGAACTTGATAATAAATAACCAAAATGATAGAACCGGCACGAATACAAGTAAGATTTGCAGATTTAGACCTTATGGGACATGTAAACAACTCCGTTTATTTAACCTATTTCGAGTACGCTAGAGTACATTACTTTAACGAAGTACTTGGGAAAAATTGGGATTGGAATAAAATGGGGTGTTTGGTAGCAAGAAATGAAATTAATTATCATAAAGCAGTTTTGTTAAATGAAGTACCAGAAGTAGTGGTTTATCTTGATGAAATTGGAACAAGAAGCTTTACTATTTCTTATATAACTACTGTTAATGGTGAAGTTACAACAACTGGAAAAACGGTTTTAGTATGCTTTGATCCACGTACGCAAAAATCGGTGGAAGTTACCCCTGAATGGAGAGAAGCATTAAACAAATTAGAGAAATCAAAATAATAGAACCATGAAATCTACCTCATACTTACTACTCCTTTTATCTATTTTCCTGTGGAATAATGGATATTCTCAAATTACTTCAAAGAATACAGGAGGTGATGAACCGTGTTATGAAAAGGCGAAAAAAGCCCGTATTGCAGCAGGTGGGTGGATGTGTGAAAGAATGCCAAGCGTAGTGGATTGCAATGAAGAATTGGAATATAGTCACGAAAGTGATTTGTTTACAAAAAAAGCAAAGTCAAGCGTCGATTTATCAGGTGTCGGAAAACCATTCACCGGTGGTTGTGAAACGTGTTTCATGAATGGAAATCTTGAAAGAAGAATCTATTTTGTGAACGGAAAAGAACATGGACAAGATACCACATATTATGAAAATGGATGTATTCAAGTTATACGTTCTCATATGCAAGGTGCAGAACATGGAACATGGACCTATTATTATGATTCAACGCAACGAGTAGCTTGGGAAAACAATTATCAAATCGGTGAAAAGAATGGTAAACAAGTCTATATAAAAAGTAATGGAGATACCACAAAGTTGGAGCATTATAAAATGGGAAAACTAGATGGCGTTAAAAAAGACTATTATAAAGGAAATTTGTTGTACAAATTCGTGAATTATAAAGATGGGGTTTTACACGGTAAGTTCACAATTTATAATAAAGAAGGAATTCCAGTAGAAGAGTCAAATTATAATCTGAGCAAAAAACACGGAACGCAAAAATTCTTCTATGATGACGGTGTGTTATTGCGTACGGAAGAATATGATAATGGGGTGAAAAATGGTACGTTTAAAATGTTTTACTACCAAGGATTTATTCAATCTACTGAGAATTATACAAAGGGCTTGAAAACAGGTAAATGGGAAGATTTTTATCACGATCAAAAAGTGAAAAGAATCCAGATTTTTGATAATAAAGGAGTTTTGATCGAAGAGCATCAATTTGATGAATATGGAACGGAAATCTATACATTTGGAGGTAAAACCATGTCAGAAAAAGAAGATGATGATCTTATGAAGGCAAACACAAAAAAAGGTAAAAAGAAATAAGAATGATTTTCGATTTTGATGTTGTAGTTGTTGGTGGTGGGGCAGCTGGATTTTTTTCAGCTATTCAAATCAAAAAAGAAAATCCTAAACTAAAGGTTGCGATTCTTGAAAAAAGTAATCAATTTTTAGCAAAAGTTAAAATATCAGGAGGGGGAAGATGTAATGTAACAAACAATACGCCTTATATTGATGAACTCGCTAAAAACTATCCTCGAGGAGAAAGGCAACTGAAGAAAGCATTTCATCAATTCAATGCCATGGATACAATGGCGTGGTTTGAACAAAAAGGAGTGCGAATGAAAATCTATCCGGATGGATGTGTATTTCCTTTAGCCAACGACTCTCAAGTGATTATCGATTGTTTTTTGAAAGAAGCAATCGACTCCGGAATTGAGTTAAAGGCAAAATGCGCCGTTCGAGAAATTCGGAGCATTCAAGATGGCTTTCAATTACTGACCGATTCAGGATCCCTTATTTCTCAAATGGTATTGGTAACAACAGGAGGACAACCTAAAAAAAGTGGTTTACAAAATTACGAAGACCTAGGATTGAAAATCATTCATCCTGTTCCTTCTCTCTTTACTTTTAATATGCCTGAGAATCCAATTAGAGATTTAATGGGAAATGTGGTAGAAGAAGTAACAGTGAAAATTGAAGGAACTAAATTAACAGGTCATGGTCCTTTATTAGTAACGCATTGGGGAATGAGTGGACCAGCAATTTTACAGCTTTCTGCATGGGGAGCACGCATCTTAGAGGAAAAAGGCTATCAATTTAATATTTTTGTGAATTGGCTGAATGATGTAAAAGAAGAGGACTTAAGACAAATCCTTCAAAAAACGATTAGAGAACAAGGGGAAAAGATGTTGAGTAATGCCAACCCTTTTCCGATTACAAATAAATTATGGGTATTTCTTCTGGGGAAATATCAATTTCAACCGCACGTGAGATGGAAAGAAATTCAAGGGAAACAAGTGAACAAATTAGTCACTTTACTCTTGTTTGATCCATATGCGGTAAAGGGGAAAACTACTTTTAAAGAAGAGTTTGTAACTGCGGGTGGAATCAATTTGTCTGAAATCAACATGCAGACTATGGAAGCAAAACGAATTCCAGGATTGTATTTCGCTGGCGAAGTCTTAGATATTGATGGAATTACAGGTGGTTTTAACTTTCAAGCTGCTTGGACAACTGGATACATTGCCGGAAAAGCTATTGCAAAAAGAGAGGGGTAGATACCCCTCTCTTTTTGCAATATGATAAGTTATAAACTAAGCCTGTTTCAAAGTCGCCATTTTACTGTTAGAAAATTGCTTTTCAGCGTATTCCAAGGTAACTGTAAATTCCTTTACTTCAGCACTTGGTAACTCAAACATAGCATCTGTTAAGATTGCCTCACAAATAGAACGAAGTCCACGTGCACCTAATTTGAATTCAATTGCTTTATCAACAATGAAATCTAAAACAGCTGCATCAAACTTCAATTTGATGTTATCCATTTCAAATAAACGAATGTATTGTTTTACTAAAGCATTTTTTGGCTCCACTAAGATTCTACGTAAAGCGGCTGCATCAAGAGGTTCTAGATACGTCAATACAGGAAATCTTCCCAATAACTCAGGAATCAAACCAAAAGATTTCACGTCCGTTGGGTTGATGTAGCGTAAAAGACTTTCACCTTCAATTTGTATCGTATCGTTGGAAGAGAAACCAATAGTATTTCTATTTACACGATTAGCAATAATACGCTCAATGCCATCAAAAGCACCACCGCATACAAATAGAATGTTCTTCGTGTTGATCTGAATCATTTTTTGTTCAGGGTGTTTACGTCCTCCTTGTGGTGGAACAGAAACAACAGCTCCTTCAAGTAACTTCAATAAAGCTTGTTGAACACCTTCACCAGAAACATCTCGTGTAATGGATGGATTGTCACTTTTACGTGCAATCTTATCAATCTCATCTATAAATATAATTCCTCGTTCCGTTGCCGGTACATTATAATCTGCGGATTGCAATAGACGAGAAAGGATGGACTCTACATCTTCACCTACGTATCCAGCTTCTGTTAGCACCGTTGCATCAGCAATTGCGAAAGGAACATTCAACATTTTAGCAATCGTTTTTGCCAAAAGCGTTTTTCCAGTTCCCGTTCTACCAATCAACATTACATTCGATTTCTCGATTTCCACTTCGTCAACAACTGTTTGTCCTAAACGTTTGTAGTGATTGTAAACAGCAACCGCTAACGTACGTTTAGCATCTTCTTGCCCAATAACGTAAGCGTCTAATTGTTCTTTGATTTGCTGTGGTTTTACGATATTTAATTCGCTTAAAATCTCGTCCTTTGCTTTGTGCTGTAATTCCTGCTGAAGAATGGTATGCGCTTGCTCTACACAACTTTCACAAATATGTCCAGAAATTCCCGAAAGAAGTTCGTTTACTTCTCTGCGTTTTTTTCCACAAAAGGAACACGTTATTTCGTTTTTCGCCATAGTCGATATAAAAGGCCAATCAACGATTGACCTTTGTATTGGAATAAATTATTTTGAATTATCTTGGGTTTCTAATCAACACTTCGTCAACCATTCCATATTCTTTCGCTTCTTCTGAAGTCATCCAGTAATCACGATCAGAATCCGCCCAAACTTTATCAAAAGGTTGTTTTGAATGTGTAGCAATGATATCGTATAGTTCTTTTTTCAACTTCTGAATTTCACGTGCTGTAATTTCAATGTCAGATGCTTGACCTTGAGCTCCACCTAAAGGTTGGTGAATCATTACTCGAGAGTGTTTCAAAGCAGAACGCTTTCCTTCTGCACCGGCACACAATAAAACAGCACCCATAGAAGCAGCCATACCTGTACAGATAGTTGCTACATCAGGTTTGATGTATTGCATCGTGTCGTAAATCCCTAATCCTGCATAGACAGAACCACCAGGAGAGTTTAAGTAAATTTGAATGTCTTTATTAGGATCAACCGATTCCAAAAACAACAACTGTGCATTAATTACATTTGCTACTTGGTCATTAATTCCTGTTCCTAAAAAGATAATACGATCCATCATTAATCGAGAGAAAACATCCATTTGAGTCATATTCAAAGGACGCTCTTCAATAATGTAAGGAGTCATAGAAGATTCAATATAATGATCAACAGACATAGATGATAAACCCATGTGCTTTGTTGCATATTTTCTAAATTCGTTTCCGTCAAACATATTATTAGCGGTTTTTGTGAGTTACAAAAGTAACAATTCTAAATAAATAATTAATGTCCTAATGCGGCTAAATAGCGTTCTGCATCCAATGCTGCCATACAACCTGTTCCTGCTGCTGTAATCGCTTGACGGTAATTTTTATCCGCCGCATCACCCGCAACAAAAACCCCAGGGACATTAGTGAAAGAAGTACCTGGCTTTTCATAAACAATGTAGCCTTGTTCATCCAAATGAATATAGTCTTTAAAGATTTCTGTATTTGGTTGGTGACCAATTGCAACAAAGAAACCAGTACAAGGAACTTCAGAAATTGCACCCGTTACAACATTTTTAACGCGAACACCTGTTACACCCGCGCCATCACCTAAAACTTCTTCTGTTTCTGTATTGAATAAGATTTCAATATTTGGTGTGTTTTTAACGCGCTCAGCCATGATTTTAGACGCTCTAAATTCATCACGACGTACTAACATGGTTACTTTTTTACACAATTTTGATAAATAATGTGCCTCTTCACATGCCGAATCCCCAGCACCAACAATCACGGTTTCATGACCACGATAGAAGAAACCATCACAAACAGCGCAAGCAGAAACACCTCCACCCATTTGTAAATATTTTTGTTCCGACTCCAAACCTAAATACTTTGCCGAAGCACCCGTAGAAATAATGATCGTATCTGCATGGATTTCCTTACCATCATCTGCCCAAACTTTATGAACAGGACCCGTAAAATCGACCTTTGTGATGAACCCAAAACGAATGTCTGTCTCAAAACGCTCTGCTTGTTTTTGTAAATCCATCATCATCTCAGGTCCCGTAATTCCTTGCGGATATCCTGGGAAATTCTCCACTTCATTTGTTGTTGTCAACTGACCACCAGGCTGCATTCCCTGATACATAACTGGTTTCATATCCGCACGTGCAGCATAGATTGCAGCCGTGTATCCAGCAGGTCCAGACCCAATAATTAAGCATTGAATTCTCTCAACTTGACTCATAGTTATAGTGTGTTTTTGTGTTCTACATTATTGTTGTTTAACAAAAATAGTAGGATTTCTCACTTTTTCCGCTTTTTCACGAAAACAATACAAGGCTTAGCAATCCTATTTCTCGCGAAAACAGAACTGAAAATGTACCATTACTAATAAAGGACGTAAAGTTTTTTTTTTGAGGCAGCTTTAACGGTCTTCACGCTTTAGGACGTTTGTACCGTGTGCGTACAGCAACGATGTCCAACGAGCTTCCGTTGGTCGCTGTTGCCCATCGGCTTTAACGTACCTGTACTTCACGACGCTATCGCGTTGCGCCCTAGCTGGGAAATCTCTATGCTAAAACGCAATCTATTTCATAATTCCTAATCTAATTCAAAAAAATGAAGGAAAGTAAAATCTAGATTTTTTAAACGCAATAGATAGGAAGTATACCAATCTCCAGCCCTGGCGGAGTACGGCAGCTAAACCTGTTGAAAAAGTAGAGAATAGCGGAATTTTCATTGCGACCAACGGAAGCACATGAAAAACAGCTGATGAACACTTTTTTCTAGGGTTTACTATAGTAGG
>JASLGM010000034.1 GCA_030150045.1 Taishania sp. | reverse complement strand
ACTAAGTTCTTTTACTGTTCTACCTGATTTAAGTAATTCTACAATCATTACTTTAAAATCGTTGTCATACTGTTTTGCCATACTATTAAGATAATAAAATCGGGCTAATAAAATTTGTCACAATAAAGATAGACAGTCCATATTGGCGTGATGGCCTCTAAGCCTATTCATGTTATGAGCCCAGAAGAACGCAATAAAGTAGCCCAATTGTCGGATTATTTTATCGATACTGGATTGACAACAGACGAAGTAAAAGCACTTATTTCTGTAGGGGATTCCATTACACGTGAGCGTGAAATCATTGAAATGGGAGCTTGCGTAAACGGAAAATCACTCGACAACCGATTGGCCGTTTATATTTCTATTGAAGTCTTGAAACGCTTGCAAGGAAAGGAAATTCCGTACGAATTGCACATGGTTTTTACCGTTCAAGAAGAAGTGGGACTTCGTGGAGCAAACGTAGCAGCACTCAAAGTCAAACCCGATTTTGGATTTGGCCTAGACACCACCATCGCTTACGATTTACCAGGAGCAGCACCGCACGAAATGATCACGAAGTTGGGAGAGGGAACAGCCATAAAACTGATGGATTCTTCCGCAATTTGTGATTATAGAATGGTAGACTTCATGAAAATTATCGCCGATAAAAACAACATTAAATGGCAACCCGAAATCCTCACAGGCGGAGGGACAGACACAGCTGCCGTGCAACGCATGACCGAAGGAGGATCTATCGCTGGAGCGGTTTCTATTCCAACAAGACATCTGCATCAAGTCATTGAAATGGCACATAAACAGGATATTTGGCACTCCGTTTTATTGCTGGAAGCCTGTATCCAAAACTTAGATCAATACGACTGGGAAATAAAAATCTAACACATTTTTAGAAAGTAGAAGGAGGTGATAAACCTCCTTTTTTTGTTTGTATAAAGGAAAGTCAATGTGGCAGCCTTTACGGTATTCAGGCTTTAGTAAACTCTGGTAATGGGGTTCACCAACTTCTTACCACGTGCTTCCTTTGGTCGCAGTGGTAAATACGCGTTCACACCAATTACCAATCGTTTAGCTATCGCCCTCCTACCGGGCTGAGGTGCAAGGTATTCAAACCATTTCATTCCTGAACGAACATAAATGTTGGAACAATAATCTCGCGCTAAGGATTGCAGTGGAAAGCTTTTTCATGGGTTTCAAGGCTTTGAAATCCATGAAAAACTTGGAGCGAATAGCCTGACCCACCTCTGCCTAGCATTTTGGGCAGGGGTGGGAAGCGCCCAAAAAAGAGAATTAAACTTGATTTTTGTCCAATTAAACCTGTATTTTTTATGTAAAATGCTTTCCAAAATCGGAAATAATCGGTGGGAATTGCTTTTTTTTCATGAACAGCAACTGCTTGAAAAATGACCGCTGATTTATGTGAATCGATTTCGTAATTTCAGAATGCACTTAATAATTGAAACGATGAAACTACTACTTTTATCGTACGGAACGTTGCTATGCACCTCTGTTTTTGGACAGAATTATGCTGCCGTAACTGTACAGGATTGGCTCAATGAAGTCCATTTAGAATGCCCCCAAAATGCTTCTCCCGAAAACGTATCTGCTTATGTTAATTTGGTGGGAAACTGTAAAGTTGTTTATGCTACAGATGCTGTTAAAGGGCAAAAAACTAGCGTACTTTCTGCGTATCTGCTTATGGACAAATGTAACCCTGATTTGCAGCGAGATCAAGGAGCAAACGTTCGGCCAGACACCTTCAATCCGCTTAAATATTTCCTTAATTTTCATGCAAAATCAGATCAATACATAGAAATTGATCATTCGAACTACTACTTTTTTATTCCTGCTAACAATTAACACTAAAATCTACCTACAATGAAACCAATTTATTATCTCCTTGCCAGTATAGGGTTATTGGCGGGAAACGCATGGGCACAGGCAACTGGCGGATCATGCGTTAACAGCACACCATTTTGTTCTTCTACCAACTATTCTTTCCCCAATTCCACTGGTAGTTCCGCACCATCAGGTCCAAATTACGGATGCTTGCTTTCACAACCTAATCCAATTTGGTACCACATGCGTATTGGTACGAGTGGACCTATGCAATTAAGTTTGGCGCAGCATAATGCTGCAGGTACTGGAATTGATATTGATTTTGCGATGTGGGGGCCTTTTAGTTCCATCGCGGATGGATGTAACCAGATTTTTAATAATCGTGTTGCGCCTTTGCAGTGTAGCTTTTCTTCGTTCGTTACAGAAACGGTAGGAATCGGTTATGCGGGTGGTTATAATTCAGGAGCATCCACACCTCCAAATGCTGTAGCTGGTCAGTTTTATATTTTATTGCTTACGAATTATAGCCAACAAGCAGGAACCATTAGCTTGTCCCAATCGGGTGGAACAGGCCGTACGGATTGTGCCATTGTACCTCTTTCAACGGAGTTAGTACAGTTTACAGCAGAACACAAAACAACTGAAAACCATATTTCTTGGATTAATTTTGTGGAAAACAATGTGGATTATTACGAGGTAGAGCGTAGTCAAGATGGCGAAAATTGGGATGCATTAGGAAAAACCTACGCGCAAAACGTCGCTTACGCTGAATATGCATCTGTTGATAATTCATTTGAAAGAGGAACCAATTACTACCGTTTAAGAAAAGTAGATGTAGATGGTAATCATCAGTTTTCAGAGATAAAGATGGTCGAAAACAGTACCCGTTTTAAACATGTAACAGAAGTAGTAAACCTTCTTGGGCAGCAAGTTAGTATGCATGAACAAGGCGTGAAGATTGTACGCTATGAGGATGGTACATCGGTAAAATTGTTTGTGGAATAAAGACAAGGTTTTAACAAAAGAATAATCATCATAATGTGTTTAAAGGAGCTTTAAGGCTCCTTTTTTTGTACCTTTAGGGCATGAAAAAATACCTCGCTTTCGGACTTTTATTTTTTGTAATCGGTTTTGGACTCGTGTATTGGCAAAACAAACCCAAAGAAAAGAAGCACATCCTTCCGATTTTAAACCCCATTGATATTGATAAGAGTGTTGTAGATCCAGAGTTATTAAGGAAAGGTCAAGGTCATGTAATCGGAGCGTTTAACTTACAGAATCAGGAAGGAAAATGGATTTCAGAAAAAGAGGTGGAAGGGAAAGTATATGCGGCGGAATATTTTTTCACAACCTGCGGAACCATTTGCCCTATCATGACGAAAGAAATGGAACGAGTGGCTGAGCATTTTGAAGGAGAAAAAAACTTTAGGATTTTAAGCTTTACCGTTGATCCTGATACCGATGACGTGACTCAGATGAATGCATATGCCAAAAGTCATGGAGCGAATCCGAAGCAATGGCATTTCTTAACAGGAACAAAGAAAGATTTATATACCTTGGCACGCACTTCTTTCTTTTTGCTAAAGCCTGCAGAAGCAGAAAACCTTGGCGATGCGGGGTCTGATTTTATTCACACCAACAACTTTGTTTTAGTAGACAAAAAAGGACGTATCCGAGGTTATTACGATGGAACAAGTACAAAGGAAGTCGATCATATGATGGAAGACATCTCCCTTTTACTCGAAGAATAATTATAATTCCTCTAAGTCTTTTAAAATTTCTTGCATATCCATTTCTGTGGTATACAATTTTTCTTTACAGATCTTGATCAGTACAGATGCACGTTTTATCTTAATTGATAATTCATCCACAGTTGTATTGCCACTCTCTAGTTGACTAACAATTTCTTGTAATTCTTCAAAAGCAGTTTGATAATTGATTTCACTCATGGTGTGTTATTTTTAAAACGTTTGTTTCCACTTCAAAATTAGCGGTTTCAATGTGAAGTACATCTTCTTTCTGAGGTGTGTTTTCAGTAGATATTGTCTTGCCTTTGAAACGGACAATGCTAAAACCACGCGCCAAGATCTTCTTTGGATCAAGTAAATGGATTTGATCTTCTAGGCGCATGAGCTTAATGTTTTCCATCTTTAACTCTTGTTTTCCAGAATTAGAAAACTGTCCTATTGTTCGCGTCAGTTTCACCGATTCTTTTTCCAAAGTGTGTTTTGCACTGCTGGCAATTTTCCCTTTTAATCCATTGATTGAATGTTGGTTTTGTTGCAACAAATTTATGGAATTCCTATATAAAGTATGGGTCGACTTATCGTGAAAACGTTTGTTTCTCTCTATGATTAAATGACTATTGCTAATTAATTGCAACTTGTTGTTTGAAAGTAAATGCTTGTGGTGCGCCAATTGATCCACGGATTTTTCTAAAACAGATTTTTGGTATAATTGTAAATTCCAATCGTTTTGGCGTAAAGCTGCAATTAAACCTTCGGCTAATTCTGTTGGTGTAATGGCATTTTTATGAGCAACCATTTCAGCAACTGTAAAATTTGTGCTGTGGCCTATTCCTGTATAAATTGGAAGTTTTGATGTAGCAATTGTTCTACACAATTCGTAATTGTTGTAACACGACATTCCTACTTCACCACCACCACCACGGACGATAGCAATGAGGTCAAAATGTTGGGAAACGGCATTTATTCTTTGTATTTGAGTAATAATCGAACGTACGGCCTGCTCGCCTTGTAAGTAGGCATTGAACAGAAACGTATCGATGATATATCCTTCTTTATTTTGGTGGATAACTTTCATGAAGTCCGATAAGCCTTTGCTAGTTTCAGCAGAAATAAGAGCCACTCTCTTAGGCAAAACAGGTGTTAATATTGATTGATTTTTTCCTAGAAGATGCTCTTTTTCAAGAAGAAGTAAAGTGTCTCGTCTTTCTCTTTGTAATTCACCCAAAGTGTAATTGGGGTCAATGTCTAGGATGTTGAGACTTATACCATGTGTTTCTGAATATTGAACCTGCACTTCCATTAAGAAGGTTCCTCCTTCTCGAATGGGTTCGTTCAATAATTTAAGGAATTGATTGTTTATTTTCTGGAGGCTTCCTTTCCAGATAACACCAGTCATTTGTGCAATTATTTTTCCGTCTTGTTTATCAAGTAATTCAGGAAAGGCGTGACCACTTGCAAAAAGGTTTAATTTATGCATTTCTGCTTTCACCCAATATTTATTTGCATATCGATTTTCAATCGTTTTACGAATAGAACGGGCAACTTGGGATAAAGTAAATGTTTGTTTTTCGACCATGATTGCAAATAATCCTTACAAATTTACGGAATAGTAATGGGAACGCGAATAATCTTTAGATATATACATTATGTTCTATTTGCATTGTTCGTACTCCTGCTAATTACACGATCTCGCATAAGAAAAAAGATACAACAATAAATTGAAATTCGCAAACCTTTAAGACTCAGTGTCTTTTATTTGGAATTAATGTAAATAGGACTTTTGTTATCAATATACCTTGTTTGTGTGAGTACTATTGTTCGGATTGCGACTAAATTTGTCGCGTCTTAACAATTTTTCATGAAAGTACTCTTAATCGCGATACTTGCAATATCGTCTATTAATATGGCTTTTTCTCAATCAGATACAACAGTTATTGATCGCTGGTTAGAAGAAGTATATAAGGAATGTCCAACACATAAAGAAGTATACAAATTGGACTTTTCAAACATAATTAGTAACCGGTTTTATGTGTTTAATGATCCCGAAATGCGAGCAGATGTTATTACTGCAAATCTTTCGGATTTTTCTTTAAAAGACAAGTGTAACCTAGCAATGCAAAGAGATTTTGAAGTTGGACCAGATGGCATTAATCCTTTTAAATACTTTTTCAATTTTTATTCAACAGAGCATCAAGTGATAAAAGTAGCTGATTCCCATTTTTACATTCTTATTTACGGACTTTAGATTTATTCCATGAGATTTTTATTTCTCCTTTTTTCCTTTCCTTTCTTTTACAGTTTTTCTCAAGTGCAGTTGTGTACAAAAGCCAACCCTTTCTGCTCTTCGAATCAGTATAATTTTAAAAACAATACGAGTACTCAGTCTCCGAATGGACCAAACTATGGATGTCTTTCTCGGCAACCTAATCCGGTGTGGTATTATATGGAAATCGGAACATCTGGACCTATGAAACTAGGACTAAGTCAAAATACGCAACCCAATGGACGTGGAGAAGAAATAGATGTAGACTTCGCACTATGGGGACCTTTTGAGTCCTTAAGTCAAGGTTGTAAGGCAGTGATGGCTGGAAATAAAAAGCCACTTCAATGTAGTTACTCACCAGAAGGTCATGAAATAATTGGTCTCGGATTTCAAGGTGGATATGAAAGCGGAGAAACGACACCTCCAGCTGCTGTTCGCGGACAGATTTACATTCTTTTACTTACCAATTATTCCAATACATCTGGTTACATTACTCTAAATCAGATTGATGGAACAGGGAAGACAAATTGTAGTATTGTTCCCTTACCGATTGAATGGTATGCTTTTTCAGCTGAATATACCCACGGAAAGACACATATTAGTTGGAAATCATTAGGTGAGAAACACCTTGATCATTTTGAAATTGAGCAATCAATAGATGGAGTTATTTGGAAAAAAGTGGCAGATGTTCCTGCACATGAAGCCAAAGAAGAATATAGCGATTATCATTTTTCTCACGTATGTAAAGAGAAAGGAACGATTTACTATAAAATTGTCCGCGTAACGAACTATTGGGAACGTACAAATTCTGATATTTTATTAGTAGAAATCGAGGAGGAAAAGAAAATCGTAAAGACAGTTGATCTAACAGGGCAAGAATTAGACCCATCAGCAAATGGTTTTCAAATCATTCAATACGAAGATGGATCGACCAAGCGAATATTTACATATTGATTTACTTAACCGATTTTAAAAAAGTAATTACCTTTGTCAGGAAAGAAAAAAGTACAAAATGGCTGATATTCATTCCTACGATTTTAAAGGGAAAAAAGCGCTTATTCGCGTTGATTTTAATGTTCCGTTGAACAAAGAAACATTTGAAGTAACAGACGATACACGTATTCGTGCAGCGGCGCCCACCTTGTTACATGTTTTAAATAACGGTGGAAGCGTCATCTTGATGTCGCATTTAGGTAGACCAAATGGTTTTGAAGAAAAATACTCGTTGAAACATATTGTTGATCAAGTTCAAAAAGTACTTGGTAAACCGGTAAAGTTTGTAGCGGATTGTTTAGGTAAAGAGGTAGAGGAAGCAAGCGCTAACCTTCAGCCAGGAGAAATCCTGATGTTGGAAAACGTACGTTACTATAAACAAGAAACCACAGGAACAGAGTCTTTTGCTGCTGACTTGGCAAAGTTAGGAGATGTATATATCAATGATGCATTCGGAACAGCACATAGAGCACACGCTTCAACGACCATTATCGCTAATTTCTTTCCAAATGACAAAATGTTTGGTTTCTTGATTGAAGGAGAAATTAAAGCCGTTGACAAAGTATTGAACAGCACAGAAAAACCACTTACAGCCATTGTTGGTGGCGCAAAAGTATCTTCTAAAATCACAATCATTAAACGTTTGTTAGACAAAGTTGATAACTTAATCGTTGGTGGTGGAATGGCATTTACATTCGTTAAAGCTATGGGCGGAAGTGTAGGGAATTCATTGATCGAAGACGACTTATTAGATACAGCTAGAGAAATTTTAGCGTATGCAAAAGAAAAAGGAGTGAACCTTTATATTCCTGTTGATGCAGTTGTAGCAGATAAATTTGACAATGACGCCAACAGTAAACATGTTGCTATCGGTGAAATAGAAGCAGGATGGATGGGACTTGATACAGGTGAACAAACTGCTAAGGACGTTGCAACAATTATTGAAAATTCACGTTTAATTCTTTGGAATGGACCAATGGGGGTTTTCGAAATGTCAAATTTCCAAAACGGAACATTAGGAGTAGCTAACGCCATTGTGAAAGCAACCAACAACGGAGCATTCTCACTTATTGGTGGTGGTGATTCAGTTGCAGCCATTAATGCATTTAACTTAGCCGATCAAGTGTCTTATGTTTCTACCGGTGGTGGAGCCATGTTAGAATACTTAGAAGGAATAGAATTGCCAGGTATCAAAGCGATTAACCAAAAACAGTAAAACGTGAAATGAAGGTAACCGACCACATAAAAGAGGCCCAAAAAACGCTTTTTTCATTTGAAATTATCCCACCATTAAAAGGGAAAAGTATTCAATCTATTTACGATGGCATTGATCCCTTAATGGAATTCAAACCTAAGTTTGTTAACGTAACTTACCATAGAGAGGAATTCGTTTACAAAGAAAGAGAAAATGGACTTTTAGAAAAATTGTCCATGCGTAAACGACCAGGAACAGTTGGGATTTGTGCAGCGATAATGAATAAATATCAAGTGGATGCGGTGCCTCATTTAATCTGTGGAGGATTCTCCAAAGAAGACACGGAAAACGCACTTATCGATCTCCATTTCTTGGGTATTGACAATGTGTTGGCTCTCCGTGGTGACTCGATTAAAACCGAACAAGTGTTTAAACCGCACAAAGAAGGACACAGCTATGCCGTGGAATTAATTGAACAGGTTAAACACATGAATGACGGACAATATATCATGGATGATATCATCATGGATCCCACTCGATTTTGTATAGGAGCCGCGGGTTACCCCGAGAAACATTTTGAAGCAATGAACATGAATACCGATCTTCTTTACCTTAAACAAAAGGTGGATGCCGGAGCAGATTATATTGTCACACAAATGTTTTTCGACAACCAAAAATACTTTGACTTCGTTGATGCTTGCCGTAGTATGGGGATTACCGTGCCCATCATACCGGGAATTAAACCTTTGAAAAGCTTGAGTCACATCACCTTTTTACCGAAGTTTTTCCACATTGATTTCCCCGAAGCCTTGTCCAAAGAATTGTTGAAATGCAAAACGAATGACGACGTAGAGCAGGTAGGAATTGAATGGGGCGTACAGCAATCACAAGAATTATTACAAAAAAACGTACCTTGCATCCATTATTATACAATGTCAAACTCAGCAAACGTAAAAGCGATTGCCAAAGAAGTTTTTTAATGAGAAGAATTATATTATTTACCCTATTGCTTCTGAGTAGCACTACGTTTGGTCAAAACAAACCCGTAAAACTCAAAAATGCGATTGTTATTGGTCAATTTGATAAGGCAGAAGAACGCTATACCATGGAAGCTTTCATTTCCGAAATCCTTATTGAAAATCATATAAAGGCAACACCAAGCGTTAATTATTTACGAAATGGCGAGTCACCGACCCTATTATTGCAGGATTCGTTACGCACGGTTTTCGCCGAGAAACAATTTGATACGTATATGGTAATTGGCGTGAGAGGATATGACCGAACGTTTAGACCGGTGAATTATGCTGTTAGTCTACAAGAAAAACTAGATCAAGGAACCTTGCGTGAAATCTATCGTCAAGGTGCGGTTTCAGTGACGTTTGAGTTTAGTTTTTTTAGAAATAATGAATTGGTTCGCGTTGATTATTATAAAGT
Organism: Taishania sp.; assembly: GCA_030150045.1. GTDB lineage: Bacteria > Bacteroidota > Bacteroidia > Flavobacteriales_D > Crocinitomicaceae > Taishania. Next base: position 31,250 of record JASLGM010000034.1, on the reverse strand, counting down.
TGGAAATATTTCTGACAAAGAATCAACTTTGAAAAAATTGCGCAAGAAATTGCCGAAGTTTATCAATTCCACTTGGAGGTAAACGGATTCAGAAATAAATAAAAAAGGTGTTGCTCGCAGTTGAGTGACACCTTTTTTTATGCCATTTGCTTTTCTTGAAATGGATCTTCAGCCGGGCGGAGCGTGATAGCTAAATGAAGCGTAAAGGACGTGAATGCTAGGTTACCGCTGCGACCAGAGGAAGCACGAGGGAAACAGCAGATGAACTCTTTTACGCAAGTTTACTAAAGCGCGTAGACCGAAATGGCTGCCTAAAAAAGCATATTTATTTCCTTTATTTTTTGGCGTTCCCCACCCCAAGACACTTGGGTAAGGGTCGGGCTATCCGCTTTATCTTTTGCTTACACAAAAGGATGCCGCTTCTATCCCTAACGCGAGTGCAATTTTCAATCAGCCAGTTATTTTTGACCGAGTAATTTCGCTACGTATTTACCAATGATATCGAATTCCAAATTCACTTCTTCACCTTCTGTTAATTGGTGAAAATTCGTGTGCTCGTAAGTGTAAGGAATGATGCAAACGGACAATAAACCCGGTTCAGAATCGACAACCGTCAAGCTCGTCCCGTTGATGGTAATGGATCCTTTTTCAACAGTTACATCTGGTGTTTGATAAGTGATGGTGTATTTCCAACTTCCGTTTTGATCTTCAATTTTGGAGCAAATTCCAGTTGTGTCGACATGTCCTTGAACAATGTGACCGTCTAATCGACCATTCATTTGCATGCAGCGTTCAAGGTTCACTTTCGTGCCTACTTTCCATTCTTTTAGAGCCGTTCTGGTTAAAGTTTCGGCAATGGCCGTCACCACGTATTTGTCCGAATCAATGGAAACGACAGTAAGACAAACTCCATTGTGGGCAACACTTTGATCGATTTTTAATGCCGATGTAATGGATGAACTTATGGTATAATGAATGTTCGATTGCTCTTCGTGGATGGCCTCAACCGTCCCTAATGTTTCAATGATTCCCGTAAACATGTGTTTTTATTTGCAAAGATACGAAAACTAAAAATGCGGACGAAGAGGGACATTGAACTCCCTGATTTCTCCTTTATTCTGGATGCGTAAAAATATTGTTTTTGGTTTTTTAGAAAGAAGAGCGGAAAGTTCACAAATGTCTTTACTGGTGAGGTCCTGTAATGTGCGTGTTTCAATTTGTAGAATAAGATCGCCCAATTCAACCCCAGCTTCGTGCAAAAATTGTCCTTTTGTTAATGCTGCTACTTTTAGCTGTCCTTCATCGCGTACAAAGGTAAATCCATAACCTTCGGTTTGTGGCGCTTTAAATGCATTCGGTTGTAGATACATTTTTTTGTTTTTCCAGTCAAAAGAAATATTGAATTGGCGTAAGAAGGAGTTTCCCAAAAGTTCGCTTTTTGCTTTTTCAAAGTTGATAATTCCTTCCGCAGCTATTTCTTGTTCCTCTATTGAAAAGGACTTAAACGGAAGGGAGTAATTGGTGTCGGCATTGTGGTTTCCAAATAATCCAGATGTGGTAATCCCAATGGTTTCATTTCTCTTTAGGTTTTTAAAATCGTTCAGTTCATCTGCTTTTTCTTTCTGTAGTGTTAGAAAGCCTGTGTATCCACTGTCGACCATAATTTTGTGTGTGGATTCACCTATTTTTAGTTGAATGTATGGTGTTCCTTGCATGGAGTTTTTGAAAGTGACTTCTATTCCTAGGTTTTTGTTTTCAGGTAAATTATATTTATGAAATCGCAATATTTGATTAATATAATCGATTTCTATTGGGCATAGACGAAGTAAATTTGCTCCCAGTAAACCATCTACATTGTAACAGCTTAATGCGTCGTTTTCTCTCAAATTGGCTACTGCCGCTGTTGTATTATGAAAGGAAATACCGAACATTTCAAGGCAATCAATGTTAATAAATTGAAGGTCATTCTTTTTTCCGCCAGAGTCAACTACATTAAATTCTTTTTGTTGTTTTTTGCTCAGTATTTTTGCTAATTCTGGAGATACTACATTTGGTGCGCCGGTGTCGAGAATGAATCGATATTCTTTTCCTGATAAAGTTACATTAACAATTATCAAGTCTTTTTCTAAAGCGAAAGGCACTTCGGTAGAAATTTCCTGCATTTGTACAGAACCGTTGTTCATTAATTTTACAAGCGAAGTACTTTTGCAAGAAAGGGTTGCTACTAGCAGGCTTGCGACAAGAATGATTTTTTTCATATTAATAATTTCTGTAGTCGTTCCAAATGCGAGATCTTATACCAAGCACAGGCCAATATTGTAAATTTTCGTTTTTGTATTGTAAGTGGTTTTCTATATAAACAGCTAAACGTATTTTTGGAATTAAGAGGTATTCTGCTTTAACGATAAGGTGAGCTACATTTGCAGGGATGCCCTGAGCAGTTTTATGTCCGTAGTCATCTGGTCGTAACATATAAGGAAGATAAATATCACTTCCGTAAGAAAGGTTAGCGCTGTCTTTTCCTTGCATTAAATATCGTGCAAATACACCTGCATTCCATTTTTGCCATTGTAGGTTATATTCCAATACCACTTCATGAAAGTTTGCCCCGTTGGGATGAGCTAAAGGACGACCTTGGTTTCCATAAGCGTGCATAGCATCAATGTGGGAATAGGTATAAGGTCTAACACTATTGAATTCCGCTCTGTAAAAGTGTGCTAAGGATTGTTGCTTAATATGTCCTTTTACACCCAGTTGAAAACCGTATTTATTTGCCCAATAACTTTTGTTTTTACGTAGTTCGGCAAAGTTGAATTCATCCAATGAAAATTGGCCATAAAGTGTATGTGATTTAATCTTTGCCGATAGTGAGGCGCCCACCAATACATTATCGGATGAACCAACGGCATATTCTTGTGGTCGTAAGAAAATGACAGGATTTAAGTATTCAATCTCAAACCCACGATTTATGTCTCCTGCTTTAGGTCGAAAAATGACGTTTTCAAAAAGACCGATGTTTAACCATGGGGTAGCATTGACACTTAGGTGATGGGTGGTTCCAAATTTACCTCGCCACGCTCCGTCATAATTTTCACGCATAAATTGGTAAATAATGTCATATTGAATGCGCCAAAAATTGACCTTTATTTGACCAAAAGGATTTGCATTAGTATGATCGCCTAGCCATAAAGAACGAGAGCCTTCACCAAAGAAATGCTGGTCTAACCCTATCTGGAAATTGAAAATTGAATTGGGGGAATAGCTTAATCTTGTGCGTACATCCGTGTAAATGTAGTTTTGTTTTTTGGCTTCCCAATAATAGCTGTTAGTTTGGAAAACAGAATCTATTGACCCTACACCTGCCGTTGCGGCGATTCTCCAAAAGAAAGTTTTGTATTGCATCTCCGTTTGGACACCAGTTCCTAGACGATAAACAAATCCATTTTTCGCACCAAAATTTATATCTGAAATAGGGAGTACGCCTATTCGGAAAAGAGAGGATGCTTTGTTTGTAAACCCTTCCACACTGTCTTTTTGCCGCACTTGTGGTCGCACTGCAGAATGCAGCTCTAATTTGTGATAGTGATTGCTGTCACGAGCACTTTCCTCCAGAAGATATTCCACTCTGGATTGAGCATTAACCATGCTAGCCATTAAAAGACAATATATGATAAAGATTGTTCTCAAAAGTCTTTGTATGAATTAATGAGTCCTGTACGAATTCCAAAAGAGAAAATCGCAGAAGAGTAATTGGTTATATCTGTTCGAATCAATACATTTCCAAAGCTGCCAAACACATTGAAGTTTACTTTTCTGTTGAAACGATATCCAAATTCAATTTGTGTATTGTTTTGCCATCCATTTTGTTCTCTACCATATTCATATAGTGGGAGGAGTGCTGTTGGAGAATAAGATGAATATCCGTAAAGGATAGATTTTAATTCTATAAATATTCGTTTGTATTCGTAGCTTGCACGTAAGATGATTTCTTTGATTCGATCCCCTTTTATGTGTGCTATGGGTAGGTTGAAATTACTGAAATTTAATCTGGGATTTTCCGAGCGGTAAAGATTTGTTGTAAGATTTCCTTCTAATTGTAACATCAAAAAATGCTGACCTGTTAAGGGGTAATAGCGAGCCCCTAATTGGGCGCCTGTTCCTTTTGTCTGTGGATTGACTGCGAATTGTCCATACACATGAATTTGTTTGAATTGATACGAAGTGTTAAGTCCGATTATAGCATTCGCAAAGGTGTTTTTTGCTAAAAGTGCTCCCAAAATAGGAACAGGATTGTAGTATAAGGGATGAACATGTTGAGTGTGCACCGAGTCGCCTTTACTGTACATAATTCCTTCAAATAAAGCGATGTTCCATTTTTCTGTTGCTTGTAAAGAAATGTAATTGATGGAACTTAATTTGGGTTCGTAATTTGCCTCTACTGTTATCGCATCAGGTCTTCGTAGTAAATTGGTTAGTTTACTTCTGTAATTAAAGATTTTTAATTGAGGATTGACGTCATAAGATACTTGTAAAAAAGGGCTTACTATACTATTGTCTGAATACAAAATAGATCGATAGCCATCACCAATAAAGCGTTGACCATTACCAGCTGCAACAAAAATCGATTTGTGAGGTTGGTAGTTTATTTCTCCAAAAGCTACACCGTAGTCAAATCCGTTACCTTTAAATGGCTTTGTTCTTGCGAAACCTGGAATTACGGCATTGTCTTTATAATATCCATTTGAAGAATAGTATCGTTCACCTACTGATTGATAGTATTGTGTTTCATAGGAGTTATGTCGTGATTGGTTTTCATAAACGGATGTCGTGAAGGTAAAGTTTTTAAATAAATCTACTTCTATATGTAGTCCACGCGTATTTTGGAAAAGAAATCGATTGGTGTCTAATATATCTTTTCCGATAGAAAGGTCAAATACAGGCGTTGCTTTTATGTGAAAGTTCTTTCCTTTTATATTTACTAAATGTGTTTTAAACAACACTTCTGTAAACCAGTAGTATTGCAGGGTTGTATCCGCTATTTTAGTAGGAAGATCGTATGCTTTAACAGAGACAGGAAAAATGCCATTGCTTTTGTATGCGGGAAATGTTTGACTGTCATAAAAGTACCTGTCTTTAAAGAATGTGTTTTGTGACACAACGCCAACTTGCGCTTGAATTAGCGTTATATAGAGAATGCAAAAAGAAAATAGAAGCCACTTCATTTCTCTAAAGCAGCCATTAAAGCGGGTGTGTATGCTACAAAATGAGGGTTGTACAACGATTCCTTGTTGTAAACTAACGGGTTTTCAGTAGTGGCATCTAATACCTCACCCCCAATACTTTTAAGAATTGCATGTCCTGCAGCAATGTCCCATTCCATAGTTGGTGCAAATCGCGGATAGACATCACTTTTCCCAAGTACTAGATCAAAAAACTTTAATGCAGATCCTTTCTTAGAGAATTGTAAGGTGTCGAATTGAGCTTCTAGTTTTTCAATCAATGCTTTTTCATTGGATTGGTAGGGGGTTCTAGAGCTTGAAAGAGTTACGGGTTTATTTAGAGGAGCGACAGGGAGAGCTGTCCATTTGTCTTTTTCTTCGATGTCTGAGAAAGGTATATGAAAAGCGCCATATGATTCTCCACCAAAAAGTAACGTTTGACTGACAGGGTGTGCAAGGATACCAAATGTGCTTGATCCATTTTCCACTAAAGCGATACAGATGACAAATTCATCATTTTTTCGAATGAATTCTTTGGTGCCATCTAATGGATCAACTATCCAAACTTTGTCCCATTTTTTTCTAGTGGAGAAAGGTTGTTTGTCTACTTCTTCACTAATGATAGGGATATTTGTTTTAGACAATTCATTCATTAGGACTTCTGAGGAGGCTAAGTCGGCTAATGTTACTGGCGAACCATCTGTTTTGTAAGAAGGGGTGATATCGGCGGAATAGATATGCATAATAGCATAGGAAGCGTCAATAGAAGCTTTTAATGCGTGAATAAGATGTTGAGGTAATTCCATTCCTATAAGAGATATGATTCAAATATACCGAATATTCAACACACAAAAAAAGGGATTACCATTGAATCCCTTTTGTTTATATAAAAGGGTTGTTTTAATGTTTAATCACTAATTTCTTAGTTAGTCTTTCTGTAGCTGTCAGAATAGTGACAAAATAAACACCATTCTTATAAGAACTAGTGTTGATTTTTTGAGTTCCATTAAATTCCGAAGAATGAACAATATTTCCTAAAACATCTACTAATTGTACAGAACCACTTCCTTCAGGAACAGAAAAAGTAACGTAATCAGAAGCTGGGTTTGGCGCTATGGTTACACTTGCATTTTTCTTCACTGTATTGCTCTCTAAAGCATATGTTAACTCTAGGGTGAATGAGTGAAGGAAATCACCTGATTCACAGTCTAACAGTGAGTATATGTATTTTATTCTTGAATAGTCATTTCCTCCATTCGTATAAATGTTAGGTTTTATGTACGCAGGCATTGGATTTCCATTTTCACTATGATTAGTCAAACTAGAGTTGCTTAGGACTTTTGTTGTGTTTAGACCAGTACAGTTTCTAGATGTAAAGTTTATGGCACCATCGGTTGTATAGCAATTTGGAGGCCAACAAACTTCATCAGTCCATTCTGTTTGTCTGTTTTCATCTAAGCGTCTTACAATTGAAATGGCACGATCTTCATTTGTATTGTTCCTCACTAAGAATTTGCGTTCAATCATAGTTGTAGGGTTTGTGCCTGAGTTGATAATCAACGTGTAATTTCCATTATTGGGAATAAGGTTTCCATCTTCATCTTCAACCGTAAAGTCGTTTGTAGTTTGTGCAATTGAAGAAACTGAAAGTAAAAGTGAAAATAATCCGAGTAATAATTTTTTCATAAATTCTAGAAGTAATTGTTAGTAATTATCAGTCAAGTGTCTGAAATAACAGTAGAAAGATACAAAAAAATGGTTTCACTAGTATAAAACGAATTGAAAAAAGTTGTAATTATTAATTAATGTTAATTTTAGGATTCCAAAGTTGATGGTTATTGTTAATGTTAAATTAAATCACATTTCATATATCTTTGGAAGAAGGTATAACTTTTGTTATAGGACTACTTTAAAAACACATTATGAAAAAAATTTTAGCTACACTTTTGACAGTCATGACAGTTTTTTGTCTTTCAGCACAAGATCAACAGAAAACAAAAGGTGAAAAAGAACTACCTTCAGTAATCTTGAAAGATATGAATGGTAAACAAGTCAACACCGCTAAATTAGGTTTTGACGGACCGGTTATTATTTCTTTTTGGGCAACATGGTGTTCTCCATGTAAACGTGAATTAAATACCATCCAAGATGTTTATGAAGATTGGCAAGAAGAGTTTGGAGTGCATTTAGTTGCCGTTTCTATTGATGACGAAAAAACTAAAAACTCTGTACCTGTTTATGTAAATGGACGCGGATGGGATTATACGGTGTTAATGGATCCAAATTCTGATTTCCGTAGAGCTATGGGGGTAAATAATGTTCCACATACTTTTTTGGTAAATAAAGATGGAGTAATCGTTTATTCGCATAATAATTACTCTCCTGGAGATGAGGAGCTTTTGTACAAAGAGCTTCAGAAGCTAAAATAATAGCAGCACAAACTACTTATGAAAAAACTCTTATTAGCCGTACTATGTGGTACAGCATTTTCTGGTTGGACCCAGATTTTTGATCGTGGAAATTTTACAGGTAACCTTGAAACAAATTTTCAGTACCTAAATAGGGATACATTGATTGGAGCTACGCAACCTCCATCAAAAGCCTTGTTGAATTCCTACATGAATGTTTACTATACAAATGGAAACTTTCGTGCGGGAGCAAGATTTGAATCTTATTTACCAAGAATACAGGGGTATCCTGCAGCATTTGATGGAACCGGGATCGGGATGCGTTATGCTGGTTGGGGTAATAAATTTATTGATGCTCAGGTTGGTAATTTCTATGAACAATTTGGTAATGGGCTATCTTTAAGAGCTTACGAGGATCGTGCACTTGGATACGATAACATGATGGATGGTATTCGGTTAAAGGTAATGCCAACTCAAGGTGTAACAATAAAAGGTGTTTTTGGTCAACAAAGACTTGCGTTTAGAGGCGGACGAGTTGAAAATGCAAGCGGTATTGTAAGAGGTGTTGATGCTGAATTTAGTTTAAATGAAATTTTTGAGAAGCTACAAGATAAAAAGTTACAGTTCACTTTTGGAGGTTCGTTTGTCAGTAAATACCAGGCAGACAACATGGATGATTTGATTTTGCCTCAAAATGTAGCTACTTATGGCGGAAGATTTGGTTTAAGGTATGAAGGCTTTTACTTAAATGGGGAATATGTTACAAAAAGCCAAGATCCATCAGTTGATAATAATTACATATATAATACAGGATACGCAGGTGTTGCAAATATTGGATATTCAAAGAAAGGTTTAGGAATTTTATTGTCTACAAAAGCTGTAGATAATATGAGTTTTCGTTCAGATAGAACCAAAGTTATGCAGGATGTTTTGATTAATTATTTACCAGCATTAAATAAAACACATACTTATAACTTGGTTTCATCCCTATATCCATATGCTACACAGCCATTAGGGGAAATATCATACCAGGCAGAAGTTGTTTATACTATTCCAAAAGGAACCGCTTTAGGTGGTAAATATGGGACAACCATTAGTTTAAATGCCTCTACTGCTTTTAGACCTAAGAGGAATGAGATTACTTATAGTGGAGTAGATAGTACAGGTGTTCCTTATTCAACTAAACCATGGGCAATGAGTGATTCGTTATATTGGTTAGATATTAATGCGAGTATTTCAAGAAAATTCACACCCCGTTTTAGCGCAATTCTTAGCTATTACCACATGCAGTTAAACAATGATGTTGCTGCGGTTACCAAGCAAGAAGGAATTATTCGTTCTAACACGGTTGTTTTGGAAGCTCTTTACAAATTCAAAAACAGATCATCCTTACGTATGGAAGGACAATTGATGTTTGTCAATCGAATTGATGAAAACAATAAAATTGTACGCCCAGGGACACCAGGTTCAAAGCCGACGGATAATGGTGATTGGGCAACTTTACTTATTGAATATACGATCAATTCGAACTGGGTTGTATCTGTTATGGATCAATGGAACTTCGGGAACCCAGTAGCTAGTAAACGAGCTCATCACCCTTATTTAACTGTTGGTTATGTAAAAGGGTCGACACGTGTTATGGCATCTTATGGTAGGCAGAGAGCGGGAATGTTCTGTGTTGGAGGAGTGTGCCGTATGGTTCCTGCTTCGAATGGATTGACACTTTCTGTTACACATAGTTTCTAAAAATGATACAAATGAAAACGAAAATATTTAGTGCAATATTGGGAGCGTTGATGATGTTCTCTTGTGATAAGGTAACAAACATCTATCCTGCCAATTCATATACTACGGATCTAAATACAGATTTGTTCCCTGGTCAATGGCAGCAATATTTAGATACAAAGTGGCCGAATTTCGACACGATTACCCCTAGTACAGATAGGAATATTTTGATTGATGATTTTACAGGTCATAATTGTCAATATTGTCCAGGAGCTGCAGCGGTTGCTCATAATTTGCATCATCTGAATCCAGAACGTGTTTTTGTTTCTTCGATACATGCATCCCCTAATGGATTGTCCAACTTTCAATTTGTAACAACGAATTATCCAGTAGATTTCTCATCTACAAACGGAACAGAATTAGCTCGTTTTTTTGGTGCTGATCCAAACCTTGGCTTTATTGGAAATCCAGCAGTTAGCAGCAGTAGAATCAAATATCCAGGATCAACAGAAATCTTTTTTCCTGCAAGTGTATTGACTCAGCAGGTTAATGATGGATTGGCTACTTCATTGAAAGTAAAAGTAAAGGCTGTTGCGAATTACTTTGCTGCTACAAAAGGGGTTTTCTTACACACAGAGGTTGAGGTTGAGCCTTCATTATCTGCCGAATTGGGATTGATTGCGGTGATTCAACAAGATAGTTTGATTGCACCCCAAAACGTCAATGCTGTTAGGCAAGAGGCGTATGTACATAGGGATATTTATCGAGGAAATGTTGGGGGAAACACTTGGGGAGTTACATTGACAGATGCCTTAAAAAAAGAAAATGGAAAATACTATGTGGATTATAGTTTTGAGTTGTTGAATTTGTTATCGTTAGACGGTCAAAATGCAGTTCAAGATGCAAATGGTATGCATTTATTAATCTATGTGTACGATAAACAAACACATGAAGTGTATCAAGTAATTAAACGAAAATTCAGACAATAATATGTTAAACTCAGAACCTTGTTTTGATTTTTTGTGTAAATTAGGAAATACTTAAAATACAATGTAGTAATGGTTGAGCTAACTAAAAAGATACTTACGAAAGTAAGTTTTGATGCTTTTTTGTTTCAAAAGGAACTACTAAAAGCATTGAAATGGATTAAGGATCAAGAGGAAATAAACAAATTGTATGAATGGGTAACCATGGAATTTGGACATAAGTACCCCAGTATCATCTCTTTGGTTTTTAATCGTACAGATAATGTAAAACAAAAGAATTTAAAGCATTAAAAAAAGGGAGCAACGCTCCCTTTTTTTATGATGTCTTTTATATATTATTCGAAGTCGATTATTATCGCACCTTTTTCAACAACATCTCCAGCATTCACAAGAATAGCTTTTACAATTCCAGTTCCTTCTGCCTTTAAGATGTTTTCCATTTTCATGGCTTCCAACGATAGGATATCGTCACCAACATTAATTTCTTGACCTATTTCTACAGCGATGCTTAGTATTCTTCCTGGCATTGGCGCTTGTAGTTCTTTAAGTTTTCTAACTTTTGGAGCGTCCATACCTAATTCTGCGATTAAGGCATCTAATTCTCCTTTTTTGGAAATCTTAAAAACTCGGTGACCGATTTTTAACTCTAGATTGTTGTTCTCAATATCTTCTTTAATAACCTCACCGTTGAACGTGTTGCCGTTAAAATTGATAGTAAAGAAAGTATTATCGTCCCACTTGATTACCGCACCATCTGTTGCAATAACCGCATTTCCGTCAAATGACCAATTGTCGTGTAGCATTAATAAGATGTTTTTCAGACAAAAATAAAACAATCTTAGACCGATTATCACATTTTTGAGCTTTATTATAAAATTAATATCCACTTTTATAAAATAAACGAATTTCTATGAAACATTTTTATTGGGTTTTAACTGGTTCTTTATTGCTTAATGCATGTGGGACGGCCAAAGAAAAAGAAGGAGTAGTCGGGACAACGACGGTGGAAACTCCCAAAAATACAACCGTTTCCACGTCAAAAACGGAGCAGAATCTATTGCACCCTACACGTAGAGCAATATTTCATGGATCGAGAACTTTGTTTAATGATATTGTGCATACCAAACTGGAGGTAAAGCCAGATTGGAATAAAGCCTATTTGTATGGTAAAGCCACGATTACTGCTAAACCTCACTTCTATCCACAATCGGAATTAGTATTAGATGCAAAGGGAATGGAAATCATTTCTGTTTCAATGAAAAATAAAGCATTGTCATATACCTATAATGCAGATGTATTAACAATTGATTTAGGAAAGAAATTTACGAAAGAGGAGAGTTATACGCTTGTTATAGATTATGTATCTAAACCAAATGAAAGAGAGACGGGAGGAAGTGCGGCAATTACATCTGATAAAGGCCTTTATTTTATAAATCCAACTGGGAAGGAAGGCAATAAAATGCCTCAAATCTGGACACAAGGAGAAACGGAGTCGAATTCGGTTTGGTTCCCAACTATTGATTCTCCAAATGCTAAATCAACACAGGAAACGTATATTACAGTAGAAGATAAATATGTAACGCTTTCAAATGGTAAACTCGTTTCGTCCAAGAAGAATACAGATGGTACACGTACGGATTATTGGAAGCAAGACCTTAAGCACGCGCCTTATCTCTTTATGTTGGGGATTGGTGAATACAAGATTGTAAAAGATTATTATACCCGTAAAGATGGGTCAAAGATGGATGTCTTTTATTATGTTGAGCCAGAATGGGAAAAGTATGCAAAAGATATTTTTGGGGAAACGCCAGCAATGATAGCTTTCTTTTCAGAGGTATTAGGAATAGAATATCCTTGGGATAAATACCATCAAATTGTTGTTAGGGATTATGTTTCAGGAGCGATGGAGAATACTTCCGCATCTGTTTTTGGAGATTTTGTATATAAAACCAAGAACCAACTCATAGATGAAAATGATCAATCTATTATCGCACATGAATTGATTCATCACTGGTTTGGTGATTTAGTGACCGCAGAATCTTGGTCCAATTTAGCTTTAAATGAAGCTTTTGCCAATTATTCTCAATACATGTGGGATGAATTTAGATATGGGAAAGACGAAGCGGATTTTAATGCAGCCAAAGAAGAAAATGGATATCTGCAATCCGCTCAAGGAACAGGCCACCATGATCTAGTTTGGTATGATTACTCCTCAAGAGAAGATATGTTTGATGCACATACATATAATAAGGGGGGAAGAATTGTACATATGCTACGTAATTATCTAGGAGACGAAGCATTTTATGCTGGTTTAAAAAAGTATCTTAAAGATAATGCATTTACCGCTGTTGATTATCATTCATTGAGAATTGCAATGGAAGCCGTGTCAGGTGAAGATTTGAATTGGTTCTTCAACCAATGGTTCACTGGTAAAGGACATCCAAATTTAGAATTTACTTTCTCTACAGTGAATGATACATTAAAAGTGAATGTGAAACAAAAACAAAATGTAAAGGAATTCCCTATTTATAAATTACCTCATGTTATTGCAATAAAAGATCAAAAGGGTTTACATAAATATAAGGTGACACTTTCTTCTCTAGATACAACCTTTGTTTTTCCTGTTGATGGGATGGTTGAAACAGCAATGGCTGATTTTGATGAAGTATTATTAGGTGTTTCTAAGGAGCTGAAACCAGCGGATTATTTTGTTAAACAATATTATGCCGCTGAAAACTGGAGAACAAGAAACAATGCTTTAATTTATGGATATAAGTCGCCAGACTTCCAAAAATTGATTCTAGACGCTTTGAATGATCCATATAAAGGAATTCGAGCTAAAGCATTGGAAAATGTTAATCGTTTGAAAGAAGGTAATATTAGCTTGGCAAATGATAAAGCAGCTCTAATGGTAGACAAAGACCCTTCTTCTTTAGTGCGATCTACTGCATTAAAAGCTATGAAAAAACTAAATCATATTGATTTGGAAAAAGCTTGTGTTAGTCGCTTAGATAAAGATTCTTCTTATGTTGTTATTGGTACAGCATTACAGCTATTAAACGAGATTAATCCTATCTCTGCAATGGAATGGGCGCCTAAATTAGAAAGTTTAAAAGTTGGTGATATTGATGTTGTATTAGCTGAAATGTACATGAATAGTGATAATCCAAAAGCATTTCCGTTTATGAAAGATGCTTTGTTAAGTGGAAGGATGAATGGGTTCAATGAAGTTTCAATGGTTAATTCTATTACACGCTATGGTGTACAATCAGGTATAGATGAGTTATCAGAAGTAGTTGATGTACTAAAAATTGTAGAAAAGGATGGGGGAATGTATGCGAAGATGTTTATGAAAAATAATTTCGAATATATTGAAACAATGATTGTAGATTCTGAAAAAGAACTGAGTGCTTTACTAAAAGAAGGACAGTTGACACCTGCTAATGCAGAGGAATATCAAGCTAAATTTAAGGTGATTAAAGAAAAAATTAAAAGGAATTAATAACAAATAATCATAGTGATATAGCAGGTTTCGGCCTGCTATTTCCATTTATAGGTTAAATATTAATCAAAAAAACGGTTAAAAACTTGTCAAATGTTTTTTTTCGTTTTACATTTGAATCATTAACGATATGCAATTCTAAAAATTATGGCACGATTTAATGATTTGAAAGTAGGGGACAATGCTCCCGATTTTCATGTAAAAGACCACAGAGGAATGGAGGTAAATCTTTCAATGAATAAAGGGAAAAAGATTATTCTTTATTTTTATCCGAAGGATATGACCCCTGGATGTACAGCTCAAGCGTGTAATTTACAAGAGCATTTAAGTGAACTTACAAAACATAATTTTGTTGTTATTGGTGTCAGTGCTGACGATGAGGTAAGACACGAGCGATTTGCAGCTAAGTATAATCTTGATTTCAGTTTAATAGCTGATGTAGACAAAGTATTGATACAAAGCTATGGTGTTTGGGGATATAAAAAGTTTATGGGAAAAGAATACGACGGTATTCATAGAACAACATTTATTATTGATGAAACAGGACGAATTGAACACATCATCGAAAAACCAAATACAAAAGAGCAAACTAAACAAATTTTAGATTTGTACATCTAATTTTTCAGAACGTAAATAGATTACGTTCATCTAAGGATATCTTTGTCCTGTAAATAAAAAGAAATACAAAAACCCTACGATATGGCAAGCAAAGAAGTAAATGTAGAAAAATTAAAAGCGTTACAGTTAACGCTTGAGAAATTGGATAAAACGTACGGAAAAGGTACGGTTATGAAATTAGGAGACGAACCTGTTGAGGCAGTTGAAGTTATCCCTACCGGATCCTTGACTTTAGATTTAGCTTTAGGTGTAAATGGATTGCCAAAAGGGAGAATCGTTGAGATTTATGGACCTGAGTCTTCTGGTAAAACAACTTTGGCAATTCATGCTATTGCTGAAGTTCAGAAACAGGGAGGTATTGCTGCAATCATTGATGCGGAGCATGCATTTGATCAGTTCTATGCTGCGAAATTAGGAGTAGATATTGACAATTTGTTGATTGCACAACCAGATAATGGTGAACAAGCGTTAGAAATTGCAGATAACTTAATTCGTTCTGGAGCGATTGACCTTTTAGTGGTCGATTCAGTAGCAGCATTAACACCAAAAGCAGAAATAGAAGGTGAAATGGGTGATTCTCAAATGGGATTACAAGCGAGATTAATGTCTAAGGCTCTTCGTAAGTTAACAGGGTCTATTAATAAAGCGAAGTGCTGCTGTATTTTCATCAATCAGTTAAGGGATAAAATCGGTGTAATGTTCGGGAATCCTGAAACAACTACAGGAGGAAATGCATTGAAGTTTTATGCTTCTGTGCGTATTGACATACGTAGAGCAACTCAAATTAAAGATGGTGAAGATGTAATTGGTAACCGCGTGAAAGTGAAAGTGGTGAAAAATAAAGTAGCTCCCCCTTTCAAACGTGCTGAATTTGATATCATGTACGGAGAAGGAATCTCAAAGGTTGGAGAAATCATTGACCTTGGTGTTGACTTAAACGTAATTAAGAAAAGTGGCTCTTGGTTCTCTTATGGAGAAACTCGCTTAGGACAAGGTAGAGATGCCGTTAAAAACCTTATCCTTGATAATCCAGAATTGATGCTGGAACTAGAAACAAAGATTAAAGACATTCTTGGAGGCACGCCAGTAGTTCCTACTGAAGGTGAACAAGAATAATTGCATATCGTAGGTGAAACGGGTCAGGCATGGCCCGTTTTAATTCCACTTTAAGTGGCGATAACCAATACGTTAACAGTGGTTTGTAAAAAAGATTGAAAAAACTAGTGATCGGTTTGCAATTAAAAAGAAATATTGTCTTATCTTTGCCCTCACGATTTTGAAAAGCCCGAGTGGCGGAACTGGTAGACGCGCTGGATTCAAAATCCTGTTCTTTCGGGAGTGCCGGTTCGATTCCGGCCTCGGGTACTAAAGCCTTGACAACGGCAAGGCTTTTTTTATACACTCTATTTTCTTCGTAAATCTTTATTCTGCATCCTGTTTCTTTTACTAAAAAATGCAAAAAAAGCGATCCCTTGTAAATAGAATCGCTTATCATTATTTATGCTAATTGATGTGTCAAGACAGTAATGTGCTCTTGATGATCGATTTTTATTAAAGATTGATCTTTGAAATTGAAAACGGCTGGGTCTTTACGGGTAGCCGCTAAACCAATTAAATCCAAAGTGTATATTTCCCAACCTTCAACGTTGTGTTCACCTTCACCATAGATACCTAATTCAGGTTGTCCCGTATCTGGTGTAGAATAGAAGGCGCTATAACCATAATTAATGTCGACAGCCGGAGACCACGGCGCAAGACCGATGGTTTGCGTAACAGCAACATAGCATTGGTTTTCCATTGCTCTTGCTCGGCAGCCTAAATGTACACGTGTTGCGCCACGTAAGGTTTCAGTGCAGCTAGGAGAAACGATTAATTGCGCACCATTTTTACATAATAAATGGGCCCCGACAGGAAATTCATTGTCGTAACAAATTTGAATGCCAAATGTTAATTCCTTGTAAGAGAAAACATGTACTTCTTTCTTTCCTGACCGAATGTTCCAGTCTTCTGCCTCGAAACGGGTCATAAACAGTTTGTCTTGATGAAAAGTGTTTCCTTTAGTGTCAAAAACATAGGTTCTGTTTACATATTCTTTGTCTTCTAAAACCGGAATACTCGGAGCGATAATAACCACTTCATTGTCACTTGCTAAGTCTGAAAATGTTTTAATAAAAGGTTTTACCAATGTTTGCATTTCTACGACTTGTTGCGATGGGTCTTGCTGCTCTTTCAATAAACTAGTCAATTCCATTGAACCGTATTCCGGAAAACATAAAATTTCCGCTTGCATAGCAACTGCTTCTTCGACCCACTCCGTAGTGTGTTGTATCCAATCTTCGAATTCCGAAAATTGTGTGATTGGATATTGTGCGCAGGCAATTTTCATTTTATTCATAAAATCTTGGTCCAAAAAGTTAATGTTTTTACTGTTTCATCCGCCGTATCAAGGTCCTTCCAAATCATTTCGCAGTGCATACCGGTTTGTTCCGTATACCCTTGTTTCTGCCAAAAAATTGCGTTGTCTGAATAATCTAAGGGACGTAGTGGATGCTCATTTACTCTGTTTACGGAGCAGAAACAAGCCATTGACTTTCCAATTGTTTTAGCGTGTTCTTCTCGTTTCTTAAAAAATAATTTCCCAAATCCCAATCCACGATAGGAAGGTAAAAGTAGACTTTCTCCGAAATAGATAAATGCATCTGTATCTAAATTTCGTTCTATAAACGGGGTCTTAACCTCTAGCGTTTCTTCTTCGAGTGGAATACAGGTTGTTGCACCGATCATTTCGCTCTCATTGTATAGCGCAAACAGCATGGCGTTTGGACTCGAAGAATAGGTTTTTATATACGACAATTCGTATTCAAAGTTTCCCTCATATAAGTAAGGAAATTCCTTAAATACCTCTATACGCAAAGTGGCAAATTGCTCTGCCACTTCCATGATTTGTTCTCCAATAAATTGTTTTTCTGTCAATTGCATTTACGAAACCAATTCAATCCACAATTCTAAGTTGTAATTGGTTGCCACAGACGCAATTTTTCCATTTTCAACCGTTAAAAACGCCGATGCTGGAAGGATATATGCTTGTCCTTCAGCTTTTGGAAGACCTTCTTCACCTTTTAAGTAAATACCATTTACCGTAAAGGTTACAGCAATTTTATTTGCATCTTCCTCGTTCACATAAAACGATAATTTCGTCAAGGTTTCCTCGTAACATTCTTCCATTTTTTTCATGAACGCGGTAAAAAGCTCCTTGCCTTCTCGCGGTTCACCCTGATTGGGCTCATGTAAAATATTGTCAGCCACTAAAGCCAACATTCCATCCCAATTGCGGTCATTAAATTCCGCATAATATTGCTTAACGATGTCCAAACTTTTCATGCAATGAAGATAACTATTTCTTAGTAAATACACTTTTTATTTACTAAGATTTTAACTCTTTTTTGGCAGCCAATTTGGTCTACAAGCTTTAGTGTCGTTTGAAAAATGGGCATACAATAGTGCCAAAACGTGCTTCCTTTGGTCGCAGCTTTTGCCCTTTGTTTGCTCCATTTTCCATGCCGCCAGCTATCGCCTTTCCGCCCAGGCTGAAATTCATTTAACAAACCTTTATTCTTAGAAAAGTTAACACATAACCATTAAATGGGACGATTTGTTTTGTTTTGAAAACCGATTTCTGCGCTAAGGATTGCAGTGAAAAGCCCGCAACCAAAAGCATTTTTTGGTGAGGACTTGTAGCGGATAGCCTGACCCTGTCCTCTCCAATTTACTTGGTAGAGGGCAGGGAAGCGCCCAATAAAAAGTTAGAATTGTACATTTTTGAAACCATTTATTACTGTTTTGGCGTTAATTCGACCTTAATTCCAAAGAATGGCAGATTTACGAAAGGTTTATTTTAAATTTGATAAAAAAACAGTCGCATGCAAAAGATTTTGATCAAAAACATCAAAGGACTTGTTCAAGTTGGAGAACATATTCCTGCCGTTGTCCGTGGAGAAGAAATGAAACATTTACCTATTATTGAAAATGCATTTTTGGCGCTTGAAGATGGTGAAGTGGTGGCTTACGGACCGATGGAGGATTGGCAAGGTGTAACCGATTGGAGAAATTTGGAGGTGATTGATGCGAGCGGAAAGTACGTTCTACCAGCTTTTGTAGATTCACATACACACTGTGTTTTTGCAGCATATCGCGAAGAAGAATTTGCAGATCGTATTAAAGGCTTGACCTATGAAGACATTGCTGCGAAGGGTGGAGGTATATTAAATTCTGCTCATAAGTTAGATGGAATGGATGAAGAAACCTTGTATCAAGAGGCACTACAACGTGTAGAACGTTTCATGTCTTATGGTACCGGTGCGATTGAAATTAAATCCGGATATGGATTAACGGTCGATGCAGAATTAAAAATTTTGCGTGTAATTAAACGATTGAAGGAAACTTTGCCAATTGCAATCAAAGCTACTTTTTTGGGAGCGCATGCCATTCCTAAACATCATAAAGAAAACAGGAGAGCGTATATTGACGAGATTATTCACGAAATGTTACCTCAAATTCATAAGGAGCAATTGGCAGATTATATTGATGTTTTTTGTGAACGTAATTATTTCACTTTAGCAGAAATGGAGGAAATATGTTTAGCAGGAATCGCATTAGGTTTGAAACCAAAAGTACATGTTAACCAATTTTCTGTGATGGGCGGAATTCCAAAAGCAATTGAACTTGGCGCAATTTCTGTAGATCATTTAGAAGAATTAAGTGAAAACGATATTCAAGCACTAAAGCAAAGTACAACCATGCCAACTTTATTACCAAGTTGTTCTCATTTTATTAATATTCCTTTTGCAAATGGTCGAGGATTAATCGATGCTGGGTTGCCTGTTGCATTGGCGAGTGACTTTAATCCCGGTACAACACCTAGTGGAAATTTAAGTTTTGTTTGGTCTTTAGCTTGTATAAAAATGAGATTGACTCCCGAAGAGGCATTTAATGCTTTGACAGTAAATGCTGCGCAAGCAATGGAGCTTTCGGAAACACACGGTAGAATTGCATTGGGGCGTAAATCTCCGATCATGATTACCAAAGAAATTCCTTCATTGGCATATATTCCTTATGCTTTTGGTGACCAGTTAATTGAACGTGTAATTTATTGATTTATGTTAAAGAAATGTCTTCTTCTATTTGCGATTTCTCTCTATTTTGGAGGGTTTGCTCAAGTAGCCAAAGATCCACAATTGTTTTGGGAAATTACGTCGCCTAAAGGTAAGAAGTCGTACATCTATGGAACGTTTCACAGTAACGACAAAAAGGTGTTTAACCTTCCAGACTCTTTGTACACCGTATTGAAAAATACAGAATTGTTGGTGGTGGAAACAGATATGTTTGCGATAGTAAAAGACCTTGAAGTGCGCTCTACTGCTTTTTCGATGCGTTTCGACACACATGGACTCCCTTATTCATCTACAAATGAAGCCGGAGAAACCGTTTACGGAACCGAAGACGGGATGCCCCATTTCTTAGATATGTATTTGCTTAATTTGGCACAGTTGAATGGCATTGAGTATACAACGCTTGAAGCGATGGAGACCCAAATTAAGTTGACAAAGACGAATGTTGCAGAGCCGGACAGTATTTACATGGATGAAGTGTTGATGTCTTCTACTTTAGAAGGGCTATACATTAATGGAGATATCGCAGGAATTGATAAATTATTGCGCAAATATTATTCAAATAGTTTGTATCAACGTACAATAGTCGATCGTAATTTAGCGATGACAAATCGCATAGATACTTTGCTTCAAAATACAAGAGGAGTTGTTTTGGTAGGGTCCGCGCATTTAGGCGGAAGTTTTGGAGTCTTGAAATTCTTGAAAGATGCGCATTGGAAAGTTCGTCTTGTTTCTGCTGTGGTTACAGATAAAGCAGAGGATAAACAAACCATGAGAAAGCAAAAGGTTTTTGTACTTGAAGAAGAAGAATTGCAATTTCACAGTGAATGGGCGGGTGCACCAATTGAAATGGATCGTGAAGGCGCATTGAATTACTACTTTTTCAAAGAGTTAGGTCAAGGGAATGTTTATTCTGTGGAATTGATTGAAAAGGAAAGCTATCCTTCTTTAGAAGATGTGGTAAACGATTATATGCTATCGCCAGGTGATGCCAAAACTTTACGTTACTTAACAGATGACGGATACGTATATTTTGAAGGTATTTCGGATTCTTATCCAGAAGGGTATGCTTGGGTACGCATCATTGAAGGACAAAATGCTTATGCTGTATTAAAGGCATTCGGAGGAAATAAATTTATGAATTCTGATCGCCCAAGAAAGTTTTTCAACGGGTGTTGGTTCATGGATTAATTCGCAAAATTCAACCAAGCTTAACGTTTTTTCGAATCCAAATATTATATTTGGAACAATGAAGCGCACACAGAAAAATCAAATCCTGGAGCAACTCGCATCCAGTAGAATTTTATTGATCTCCGGACCTCGTTTGGCTGGAAAAGAAGAATTGATTGAAGAAGTCTTACAGGAGGCGAAAGGACAGCAGTTACACCTTAATGTTGCTCCAAAAAAAGAGCGTCGACGCATGGAAGAGATGCAGGCGAATGATCTTGTACAAGCTTTTCAAGGCTACGACCTAATTATTATTCACGAAGCACAATACCTAAAAAATCTTCAACAAATCATCGAGTTGATTTTGCAGGATGAATTGCCTTGTTCCATATTACTAAATTGTTCATTCGAACCCGTAATGGATGATTTATTACGTGAAGTACTGGAGTCACAAGGGTTGCACATTCGCGTTTATCCACCATCGTTTTATGAGTTAGCTTCTCATTTTGGTGTTTCAGAAGAGGATAAGCTTTTAGAACAACGCCTGATTTATGGTAATTATCCAGCAGTGGTTGCAAATTTAGATACTGCAAAAGAAGTTTTGGAACACCTATTAGACACTATTTTAGTTACTGATTTAGGTGTGACTGACCGCATCAATAAAAAGAAACAGATGATTCGTTTGTTGCAGCTCTTGGCCTTTCAAATTGGAGAACCGGTTTCTTATAATGATCTAGCAACTAAATGCGGATTAGATAACGAGACAGCGGAAAGATATGTTGATTTGTTGGTTAAAGCTTATGTTTTGGTTCGCATTGATTCTTATTCAACGGCAAAGCGATATGAATTGAAGAAAAGCCATTTGGTTTATTTTGTTGACACAGGAATGAGGAATATGTTGATTCAGAATTTTAATCCAAGTGATTTGCGTATGGACATTGATCAACTTTGGAAAAATTGGTTGACTGTAGAGCGTATTAAGTGGATGAACATCAATAATAAAACCATCGCTTTTTTGTTTTGGCGAACACATACAAGGCAACAGATTGACTTAATTGAACAATCAGAGCAAGGCGCTATTGCGTACAAAATGGCATTTGACAAGAAAAAGAAAATTAAGTTTCCGCAAATGTTTAACGAATATTATCCGGGCTTACCGCAATTGACTGTAAATAAACAAACCTATTGGGGTTTTTTGACTAAAAAATAATGAGGTTTACAGAAAAAATAGCGCACTATATCAAGGAAAAAGAATTGGATTTACGACATCTAACGGTTGTTCTTCCATCTGAACGTGCAAAGAAATACCTATCCGCTTCTTTATTTGAGGCGTTTGGCAAACCTATTTTCGCACCGAAAATGGTAACGATTGATCAACTGGTAAAAGGGCTTTCTCCTTTCCCGGTAGTTGATAAAACCAGATTAGTGATCCAATTGCATCGCATTCATCAACAGATGGAAGAGGGAAAACACGCTATTCCTTTTGATGAATTCTTGGAATGGGCACCCGTACTACTTTCTGATTTTGATGAAATAGATCGCTATTTGTTGGATGTTAATGCCATTTTTAAGGACCTTAGAAACATTAAGGACTTAGAATACTGGCACCTTGAGGAAGCCGATTTAACTCCTGCAAGAAAACGCTTTTTGGAATTTTGGGATCAATTCCCTAAGTTGTATCATGCGCTCAAAAAACAGTTGACAGAACAAGAGAAAATTAATGCTGGTGGTGCTTATAAGTATTTGGCAGAAAATATAAATATGTTGTTCAAAGAAGATAAAGATGCTCATTTTATTTTCGCAGGTTTTAATGCTATGTCGAAGAGTGAGCTTGAAATCCTTAAACAAACATATCGTTTAGGACGTGGACATGTATTGATTGATGCAGATACTTTTTATTTAAAAAACCATAGTCATGAGGCGGGAATGTTTTTGCGTCAACTGTTGAGTTATTTAGATGTTCGAACGCTTCCTTTTATTGAAGAAAGATTGTTAACAAAGGAGTTAAATGTTCGGGTGATTGAATGTCCTCAAGTAACAGGGCAAGTAAAGGTCGCATCCAACGAATTAGATGCTATACCAACTGAAGAGATGAAAGATACTTTGGTGCTTTTGGCGGATGAAAATCTAATTATTCCTTTGTTAAAAAACATTCCTAAACGCGTAGAGAAAACAAATATTACTTTAGGAATGCCATTAAAAGCCTCTGCGGTAAAAAACTGGGTGGACATTCTGTTTCAAATTCAGGAACACTTTATGCGTTTCCAGACTACTGCTGCTTATCATGTTGATGTCAAACGTATTTTTGCACACCCATTCATTCTTTCTCTAGCAACAACTGAGGACGAACATCAGATTCAGCTCATTGAAGCCGAAATACTAAAGCACAATAAATTGTTTGTTAATGTTGGGAAATGGAAACTTTCTCCCGTATTAAAAACCGTATTTCAATATTGCTTTGCTACTTGGAATAACGAATGGAAAACAGGAATTGATACGATTCGTTTATTGAATCAATTGGTGTTCAAAGAAGTGAAGACAGATGCTGTTTTTGAAAAAGCATTGATTTATCACTTCGATCAAGCAATTGTAGATTTTCAAACCATCATCAGCGAAGGTACACCAGAGATGAGAATGCGCAGTTTTAAAGCGTTATTCACCCAACATTGGTCCAACAAAAGCATAGCATATCACGGAAATCCAATTGATGGACTTCAGGTTATGGGGCTATTAGAAACCCGTTTGCTCGATTTTAAACGTATCATTTGTTTGGGATTAAACGAAGGTGCCATGCCTCCAACAAATCCAATTCAAAGTATGTTGCCAATGGACTTAAGGAGGTATGCAGGACTGCCCACTCCAAGAGAAAAACAAGGACTTTTCGCACATCACTTCTATCGTTTACTACATCATTGTGAGCACTTAACGGTAACCTATTCGGGCGCCAAAGATGGTATGGCAGGCTCTGAAAAAAGTAGGTATTTGATGCAATTGGAATTGGAACTTGGTCGCTTAAACAAGCAAATGAATTATTCTTTTGAGTATTATAATGTGCCGATTGAAAATAGCATCCAATCCAATAAACAAACGATTGTAAAAGACGATGTTGTACTGCAACGTTTGGATGCCATATTTGGATTGTCAACCACAATTTCTAAGTTGAACACTTACATTAAATGTCCTTTAGATTTTTACTATAAGAACGTATTGGATTTTGGAGAAGAGAACGAAGTTGAAGAAGATATGGAGAAGTCCACGTTTGGAACAATCGTTCATGCGGTGTTAGAAGAATTTTATTGGCCGTTGGCTAAATACAATGCGCAAGGCGAGTTAAACCAAGGGTTTCGTTCGTTAACAGTAGCCGATATTGAACTGATGGAATTACAGGTTCAAGCAAAGGTACAAGAGAAATTTTTGGAGAAATTCAACAACGATAAATCTGCATTTGAAAAAGGAAAAAACCAGCTTAATTTTCAGATGGCAGTGAAAATGATTCTTGCTTTTCTGAAAACAGAGAAACATGAAATCAAGGCAGGAAAGCAAATTGGCGTACATTCATTGGAAGAAAAATTCACCATTCCATTGACTTTGCAGGGTGCAGATCGGGTCTACAATATCACCCTAAAAGGAACCATCGACCGTGTAGAAGAAGTGGATGGTAAGATTCGTGTGGTGGATTTTAAAACAGGAAACACAAAGGCAGAAGATGTTGTTTTGAAGAAAGATAAAGAATTGGATTTTGCAGATGCAATTTTGGCTGATAAAAATGGGACTAAACATGCATTGCAGTTGATAGCCTATGCCTATATGTACCATCATAAATATCAGATTTGGCCCAATGAAACGGGTATTTTATCTCTGATGAAAGCCAATAAAGGATTATTGATTTTTGAATCACAAGAATATAATCTATCCGAATTAGGAGCACTATTCCCGACATTGTTGACCCGAATTTTGGACGCTATTTACGATACCCAACAGCCTTTTGTACATAAAGATCTGTACTTTAGTTATTGCAGTTATTGCTAATTAAATGAAGAATACTTGGCGCAATTATTTCCCTTAATTAGTTGTGATAGCCTTAGCCCCGCGCTAAGGATAGCAGTGGTTAGCCCGCATCCCTGCCCATTTTTTGGGTAGGGGAGGACTAAAAACGAATAGCCTGACCCCAAGGAACTTGGAGGGGAGCGCCCAAGAAGAAAAAGATTTTTTTTTGCAGCCTTTATCGGTCTTCATACTTTAGTAAACGCATGTAAAACGGTTCACGAATTGTTTGCCACGTGCTCCCTTTGGTCGCAGTTGCAATTCAATGTTCACTCGTTTTTCATTTTGTTTAGCTATCGTCTTCCGCCCGGGCTGATGGATCATTTTTCGCACATCATTTATTGGAATAGTTGAGAAAAAGGCACAAAAAAAGCCGTCTATTAGACAGCTTTCTAAACATTATTAAGAAAGATTAATACAACTCTGCTTTTAGTGCAGTGCGGTAATCTTTAATCTCTTCACGGTTGATTTTGTGATCAGCATTTTTTAAGATTTCCAATAAGTATAAAAGGTTTTCTTTGTCTTCTACCTCTAGTGGATACTCACTTCCATCTTCATCTTCGTCGAATTGTGCCTCTACATCAAATGCATTTCTTTCGGAAAGAAATTCGTAAGTAAGACGCAAAACTTTGGTTACTAAAGGGTCTTGTTCTTTCAAAGAAACCTCACGAAGCTCTTTCAAGTCAGCAACTAATGTTGGTGCTTCAATTCCTTTCTCTTCTACCAATTGGATAATGGCGTCTAACTTCTTATTTGCTAATCCGGTTTTCATACATTAATATCATTAATAACTTTTACACGTAACTAAAACGGGTTACGTGTGCATTCGAAAGTACAAATGTAAATAACTTATGGGATATAAATGTTGGAAAAAAGAATCTTTCGGTAAAAAAAGATCAAAAAGCCAATTGAGTGCGATTTAGATTTCATTTTTTCAGGTTAAAACTTACATTTGTAGTAAATCAAAGGCATACCATTTTGTTTCATCTTATTCTCAAGGCAATTGTTACCGGTTTTATTCTCAGCGTTATGTTGGGACCAGCTTTCTTTGTGTTGATTGAAACCAGCATTCGCAAAGGGGCGCGGGGTGGATTGTCCTTTAATCTTGGCGTATTTATCGCCGATATTTTGTACATTGCTATTGCCCTTATCTTTTACAAAGAGGTGAGTATGCTTGCTGAAGGCTCTAGCGAAAAAGTGGCGATGTTAATTGGAGGTGGGCTATTCATCATGTACGGGGCCTATAATTTTTTCAAGAAACCTGGCGAAATCCACTTTACTTCTAATAACAGGAGAGAAAAGATGGAGTGGGGTGAATATAGCAAGTTGTGTTTAAAGGGTTTGTTATTGAATTTGGCAAATCCACTTGTAATTTTTTATTGGTTCTCTGTCCTTACCTTGGGGAATATTCAAAAAGTGGAAGGTTTGTCCCCAGCACAAACGCAAATGATCTTTATTGGAATCATACTTGGAACATTTTTCAGTGTTGATGTTTTGAAAATATTAGGTGCCAAACAATTGCGCCCGTTTATTACTACGAAGTTACTGCGATCACTGAATCAGTTGATAGGCATTGTTTTTGTTTGCTTTGGTATTGTGCTTATCTGGAAAAGTTTTATCTAGTTTCATGTAACAAATCTTTTTTTCTTTCGTTTTTAAGTTATTAAATCTCTGTAATTATGTTCCGCATCCTTGCTTTTCTGTTTTTATTATTTCCAATATTCTCTTATTCCCAAGAGCAAGAATACGTGGTGAAAAAAGAAAATCTTAGTAAAAAAGAGAGTACGTTTTACGATAAGAACAAAACTAAAATTCAATCTGTTGGTACTTATTTCGAGGACAAAACAGGAAAGTCCTACATGAAACACGGTAAATGGTTATATTATAATCTAGAGGGGCGTGTGGAGGAGGAGCGTAACTTCTACCGTGATAAATTGCATGGTAAAGTCTTGCTTTTTTATCCAAATGGTAAAATAAAGCAAGAAGGGTTTTTCTTCTTAGATCGACCTGATTCTATTTATAGACAGTATTATGAAAACGGGAAATTAGAAACAGAAGGGAGATATACATATGGTAAAGCTATTGGCGTATGGAAAAGGTATTATTTGAACGGAAATATTCAGTCAGAAGAAATTGTTGTTAATGATGTAAATCGTATTGAGTCCTATTGGAATGATGATGAAGCTCACACGCAAACGATTACAAATGGGACTGGTTCTATGACTACTTTTTATGGTTTGAGTCGAATAAAAGAACAATATAGTTATGTCAATGGGGAGAAGAACGGACCGTTTCAAGAGTTTAATCCATCTGGAAAGAAAACCATATCCGGTAGTTTTGAGCATGGAAGAAAAGAAGGGGAATGGTTTTTCGCCTTTTACGACGGTCGACCTGAAAAAATAATGCATTACAAAAATGATTTATTGCATGGGGCCTACATTAATTATTACGCTTCTGGAAAACCCTACATTACAGGAGAATATGCTGAAGGAGAAAAAATTGGAGAGTGGACCTGGTACACAAGTGCTGCGACAGTTGACATGAAAGGCTTTTTCAAAGAAGGGCTACAGCACGGCAAATGGATTTATAATTACCCCACAGGAGAATTGGCTTATAATGCAAACTATACGGACGGGAAAAAAAGTGGAGAGTGGAGCTATTTTTATAAAGACGGATCTAAATTTAAGATTGGGTCTTTTAAGGAAGACGAAAGATCTGGCATTTGGAATACCTATTATGAGAATGGTAGATTGTTAATGACAGGAGCCTATGAAAAAGGCAAAGAAATGGGTGTTTGGCAAAATTACTGGGACGATGGTGTGATAAAAAATAAATCCACTTTTTCTCTTGGAAAGCTAGAAGGGAAGTGGGAATCTCACGATCCAAAAGGAGCCTTAACTAAATCAGGTTCTTATAAGGACGGATTACAAACAGGTACGTGGACAGATTACTTTTCTAATGGAAACGTTCGCGAAGTAAAAACATATAAAGTAATCAAGAAGGTCTCAAAGATTAATAAAGAAGGGAACAAGAATAAAGTCATTTTTGAAAGTGTTATGCATGGAAAATTCATTGCCTACTCTGATATGGATCAAAAAGTAATGGAAGAAGGAACCTACAAAAAAGGATTGAAGGAAGGTAAATGGATTTCTTACCATGCTGGAGGTAGATTGAAGGCTGTGGAGTCTAATTACAAAAAAGGAAAATTAAATGGTGCAATGACTGTGTTTGATAAGCGAGGGAAAATCATGTCAGAGACTCAATACAAAGATGGATTAAAACATGGTTCGTTTAAGATGTACGATAAAAAAGGAAAAGTAAGCAAGGAGAAGAAGTTCTCTGAAGGAATGGAAGTAATTGAAGGAGCTACAAGTAGAGGACCTAGCTATACACCTTGATTAGGCGCATAGCTTCGGATTTATTTTTGGTGTAAATTTCTTAAATATTCAGATGGTCTAACAGGGAAAAAGAACGCATATGGACGTTTTTTAAAGTATTTCCATACCGCTTTGGATAAGAATTTTAATTCACTAGTTGGAATCTGTCTAGATTTGAAAGCTACAAATAAGGATAGTGCAAAACTGACACAGAAGTTGACTAATCCAATAATTCCTATTCCTAAGAAACACCAAATCATCATGCTAAGTGGTACCTCCCAGTTTGAACCAAACAGCCCCATTGCAAAGTTTCCGCTAGCAAAAGTGATGTGACGAATATCGAGGTTTAACCCCAAGAAAATACCTATTGAAGAAGTAGTTCCCATGAAAATACCGAACCAGAAGTTGGAATATACTCCTGCCCATTTTTTCTCCACCCACTTGGATAATTTTAAAGCACTTTCCCTTCCAATCGTTAGTTTTAGGATAGGATGTTCAGCAATACGATAAGGGATTTTATAGTGTTTGTTTCTATTGGCAATTTCACCAGAAATAATGCCTGACAAGAATAAGAACACTCCAGCTATAGCACTATGGAAAATTAGTGGAGACATAAAAGGGTTGATGTCTTCTAATAGATGGTCCGCCTTTGCAGCAGCCATATTGTTTCCCGTTAGCAAGAACCATCCCCAAACCACAGCAAGACTGACTGGAAAGGCAATGATTACGTTACCGACAAAAGCAATAAACTGAGATCTAAATACTCGAGAGAATAGCTCAGCAAAAGCATAGTGATCTGTTTTTCCGTTACTACTGTTTTTTCGACCTTCTTCTATAGTACGAATTAAAGCAGCCGCTGTCATGGCAGGTTGTTTTGTTGCGAGTGTAAATCCTAGTAAATAGATAGCAATGAAACCAATAGAATAGTTCATGCTGTAATAGAAGGCATGTCCAAATTGACTTGTTTCCACATTTGAAAGTAGGAGTTTGAAAATACAAAGAAAACCAACAATTAAACCACCGCCCATAGAGGCGAACAACATTTTACGGTATTCTTTTCCTGAATCTGTAATGTAATGTTCTCCAGTTTTTGCGGTGTGTGTAGTGATTTCGTAAGCAATATTTTCTGTATTTTCTTTAATCAATTGCCCAATGTCATTTCGTGTAGAATGATACTTTAGAAGCTGCAAACTAAAGTCTACGCTTTGTTCATTTTCATTCTTTGAATCATCTTTGACGATTAATTCCATTAATCTTTTCAAACGATCAAGTTGTTGACGAAGTCGAATCAAATTGTGGTTGACAGACATTGAAATACCATAAATAGAACTATTGGTGTATGCCTGATCTAAGAATGCTTTACATAGTTTAAAGTTTTCCAAGAATTCTAGATAAGCCTCATCTTCCTTCAATATGCATCCCTTGTTGTGAATAATGAAACTGTATTCAATTCTGCTTACTGCACGTTCCATAGCTTGGAACGGACCATTTTCGTAATCGTACTCAGGAACCATCGCTAGGATTTCTTCCTCAAGAGCACGACCACTAATACGTTGAGTGATTAAATTGCTTGCCTGAAAAAGTTCTCTCAAATAATTGTTTGAGTGATACGGTGTGAAAAATGATTTGAATTGTAGTAATTCAAATAATTGTACCAATTCATCACGAGGAATTCTTACTACCCAAGTATAATCACTGTAATAAAAGAACAGTTGGCCTAAAAAGTATTCGATTTCATTTTTCTCTGGTTCTAGAGGGAGTACTTTAGCAATCAGTCGTCGTTTTAATTCTTTCAAAAACGCTCTGTTCTGTAAAATGCCTGCTTCGGTCAGTAAGGGACGAATGGTCAAAGGTTTCAGAATGCGTTTTAATTCCGAAGAGAATTGATTGCAATAATGAGGATGTTCACTTAAAAAAGTGATCAGAGGTTTTATGCTAACTCTTTTCTTAACTGAAGATGGTCTAAACACATGAACGATATCTGTTAGGACATCTAAATTATTCAAGTCCAAAACGACTTCATCTTCGATTTTATGCTTAGCTAAAACCGATTCGATATCTGGGTGTCGATTAATTTTGTATTTGAATTTAATTTTCATGATTTCTTGAGGTTTAATTCAATTCTGTGGTTAAAGAATGGTATAAAGCGGATGCATTAGAAGAAAATAGTTTAATGGCAATAGCCAAAAGTATGATTCCAAACACTTTTTTTATGATCGCAATTCCTCCAGGTCCTAAAATCGCTTCAATTTTTTTCGTTAATCTCAGTACTGTATAAATGATAATGATATTAATGAAAACAGCAAGTACAATATTGATGGTTTGATATTCCGCTTTCAATGAAACTAAGGTTGTCATTACTCCAGCACCAGCAATGATTGGAAAAGCTAAAGGAACAACACTGGCTGTTTTACCTGTTACTTCATCTTTAAATAAATGCCAGCCCATAATCATTTCTAATGCGAGAGCGAAAAGAACAAAAGATCCTGCTACGGCAAATGAACGGATGTCCACACCAAAAAGATTTAGAATGCTTTCTCCTAATAGCAGAAAGCCAAGCATAATTCCTAAAGATACAATACTTGCTCTAGTTGGACTAATATCTCCTGAAGTTTCTTGAATTTTTATGATGACAGGCACGGAACCAATAATATCAATTACAGCAAAAAGAACTGTTGTTGCTTTTAGGCATTGTGTAATGTCAAATTCAGATAAAATAGCATTCATTATTTATTGATTAAGTTGATGTAGTCATAAATTACGGGAGCAAAATGGCGGTGTTCTAGTTGTTGCACTTTTATTTGAATGTCCTCCGGAGTATCAGATTCTTCAATTGAGCAAGTGTACTGAGCCAACTGTTTTCCGTCATCATATCGTTCGTTTACCAAATGAATAGTGATTCCACTTTCTTTTTCCTTAGCTTCTTTTACAGCTCTGTGCACATGCATTCCGTACATTCCTTTTCCTCCAAATTTTGGCAATAATGCAGGGTGAATATTTATTATTGTATGCGGAAATTGTTTTACAAATTCAACA
>JASLGM010000031.1 GCA_030150045.1 Taishania sp. | reverse complement strand
ACTAAGTTCTTTTACTGTTCTACCTGATTTAAGTAATTCTACAATCATTACTTTAAAATCGTTGTCATACTGTTTTGCCATACTATTAAGATAATAAAATCGGGCTAATAAAATTTGTCACAATAAAGATAGACAGTCCATGTTGTTGAAAATCGATTTCCAGCCAGGGCGAAACGCGATAGCTAAAGGAACGGGAAAAGTTGCGAACGCTAGCTGGCCGCCGCGACCAGAGGAAGCGCGTGGGCAGCAGCAAGTGCTGCCTTTTACCGGACTTTACTAAAGCGTGCAGACCGATTTAGGCTGCCAACATTTATTTTATCACCTTTTTAGGCACAAAAAAACCCAGACAAATTGCCTGGGTCTTTTATATGTTTTTGTATGCTTATTCTTCTACATTCGCGTAGCTTTCAACGCTTGGGCAAGAACAAATTAGGTTTCTATCTCCAAAAGCATTGTCTACTCGACGTACTGGAACCCAATATTTGAACTCTTTCAAGTAGTCAACTGGATAAGCTGCTTCAGCTGGTGTATACGGGTAATCCCAAGTTTTGTTGATGATACAATCCGCTGTGTGTGGTGCGTTTTTCAACAAGTTGTTCGCTTTATCTGCTTTACCTGATTCGATGTCCGCAATTTCTTGACGAATTTTAATCATAGCTGTTACAAAACGGTCGATTTCTTCTTTGTCCTCCGATTCTGTTGGCTCAATCATCAATGTTCCTGCAACCGGGAAAGATACTGTTGGCGCGTGGAAACCAAAGTCGATCAAACGCTTTGCGATGTCGGCTACTTCAACGTCTGCAGTTTTCTTAAGGTCACGGCAATCAATCATCAACTCGTGCGCCACCATTCCATGTGTTCCTGAATAAAGAATAGGATAGTGTGCCTTCAAAGACGAAGCGATGTAATTAGCGTTTAAAATTGCGGTTTGCGTAGATTCTCTCAATCCTTTTGCTCCCAACATTTTGATGTATCCGTAAGAGATTAAAAGGATTAAAGCAGATCCGAATGGTGCTGCAGAAACGCCGTGAATGGCTTTATCTCCTCCTGTTTTGATAACTGCATTTCCTGGTAAGAATGGCACCAAATGCGCAGCCACTCCGATTGGACCCATTCCTGGACCTCCACCACCGTGAGGAATAGCAAATGTTTTGTGTAAGTTCAAGTGACAAACGTCTGCACCAATGTTACCAGGATTTGTAAGTCCTACTTGTGCGTTCATGTTTGCGCCATCCATGTAAACTTGACCCCCACATTCGTGGATGATAGAAGTAATTTCGCTAATTCCTTCTTCGTAAACTCCGTGTGTAGATGGGTAAGTTACCATTAAACCAGCTAAAGAATCTTTTAGTTCTGTTGCTTTAGCGCGTAACTCATCAATGTTAATATTTCCGTTTTCGTCACATCCAGTAACCACTACCTCAAAACCTGCCATTACAGCAGAAGCTGGGTTGGTACCATGCGCCGATGAAGGAATAATGATTTTTGTTCTGTTGAAGTCACCATTTGCTTCGTGGAATGCTTTGATAACCATTAATCCAGCATATTCTCCATTAGCTCCAGAGTTAGGTTGTAGTGACATACCAGCGAAACCAGTACATTCACACAAATCTTTCTCTAATTGCTCTAACATAGCGTGGTAACCTTGTGCTTGCTCAATTGGAGCAAAAGGGTGCATGTTTGCAAATTGTGGATTGGTGATTGGAATTAATTCAGATGCAGCATTTAATTTCATGGTACATGATCCTAATGGAATCATGGCGTGAACTAAAGACAAATCTTTGTTCTCTAAGCGTTTCATATAACGCATCATTTTTGATTCAGAATGGAAAGAATTAAAAGTGATGTGCGTTAAGATAGCATCTTTTCTTAAGAAATCTGTAATCACGGGAGAAGCCGTTGCGTCCACTTCAACCATGTCTTTACCTTCTGCCTCAGAGAAAATAGCCAAAATAGTTTGTACGTCAGCAAGGGTGTGTGTTTCACCAAAACTCAACGTGATTTCGTTTTCAGAAACGTAGTTGAAGTTCATTTCTTTTGCCTCAGCAACTGTTTTTACCTTCGCTACATTTACTCCTTTTACCCAAATGGTATCAAAGAAAGGTGTTTCGTTTACTGTAACGCCCATTTTTGTTAAGCCATTTGCTGCTTTTACTGCTAAGTCGTGAATGTTTAAAGCAATGTTTCTTACGCCTTCTGCACCATGGTAAACCGCGTACATAGAAGCCATAACAGCTAATAATGCTTGTGCCGTACAGATGTTAGATGTTGCTTTGTCACGTTTGATATGTTGTTCACGTGTTTGTAAAGCCATGCGTAAGGCCATGTTTCCATCGTCATCTTTAGAAACTCCGATGATACGTCCAGGAATCGTACGTTTGTATTCTTCACGTGTTGCGAAGTACGCTGCGTGAGGACCTCCGTACCCCATTGGTACCCCGAATCTTTGTGATGTTCCGAAAACAACATCCGCACCCATTTCACCTGGAGCTTTAAGAAGCGTCAGTGCCATGATGTCTGCTGCAACTGCAACACGAATGTTTTGTGTTTTCATTTTTAGGATAAACCCTTCGATGTCGTTAATACGTCCAAATTGATCTGGGTATTGTACCAAAGCACCAAAAGCTTTAGCGTCTCCTTCAAAAGTGGCTGGATTTCCGAAAATGATTTCGATTCCTAAGTTTTTAGCACGACCTAAAACCAAGTCCTTTGTTTGTGGGAAAGCAAATTCAGAAACGAAGAATTTGTTTACCCCTTCTTTGATCTCTTGACGAGAACGTGAGTTGTAGAACATAATCATAGCTTCTGCAGCTGCTGTACCTTCGTCTAACAAAGAAGCGTTAGCCAACTCCATACCTGTCAATTCTAAGACCATGGTTTGGAAGTTTAAAAGAGCCTCTAATCGTCCTTGAGAAATCTCAGCTTGATAAGGAGTGTACGCCGTATACCATCCTGGATTTTCAAGAATGTTACGTAAAATAACGGAAGGAACAATTGTTTCGTTGTACCCTAATCCGATGAAAGATTTGTATACCTTGTTTTGTTGCCCTAAAGCGCTAATGTGCTGCAAGTATTCTTGCTCGCTCATTGCGTTATCTATGGCTAATTCGCGGTTTAAGCGGATATGTGAAGGAATAGTTTGATCGATTAACTCGTCGATTGAACCCACCCCGATGTTTGCTAACATTTCAGCCTTTTCTTTTGAATTTGGCCCGATGTGACGCATGGAAAAAGTACTCATTGCAGACGTTTTTTTATTTGCTGCAAATATACGTACGATTAAGCAATTTTTTTGGCTTAAACCAAAAAACTTATAAACCGTTTTACCTTTTCATTTACCGCCAACTAACGTCGACGGTATTTCTTATATTTTCGCTGATAATTTTTTGTGAAGTTCCCGTTTTTCATGTACTTCGAATTCTTAAAATCATTGGTTTGGTAGTAATATGGGAAACCAAATCCTAAATGAATTTCATGGGAAGTAGCCGCGAAACCAACAAAGCGATTCAAATTGTAATTAGCGGAATATCCTAAACGAAACATGTTTCCGAACATAAAGTCTAATCCACCAGTGATTGCATTCGAAGAGCGATATCCCAGGTTAAATGAAAAAGATCGGTTGAAAACGTTACGCAATAATAGATCTCCTTGAATGGGTGCATTGGGTACGACCTTTATTTGAAGGGTAGGATTGAACGTGTAGTTCCCTTTTTTGTTGTTAAAGTAAAAGCCTGCGGTTATATAATGGTGCCAAAGTTTTGGACGAATACCGTCTTGATCACCAAAGTTTACATTATTAAACAAAAAGGGTAACGAATATCCGATATGCATTTTAGGACCGTTATAGTACATTCCAAAACCTGCTTGAAAACGAAAATTCGAATACCGTTCCTCAAAAACTTGATCACCTTGTTCAATGACATATAAAGAATTGTAATCATTGGTGATGTTTTCAAAACCTACATTCGCACCGAATGAAAGAGATTGGTCGTCGTTAAAATTTAGTTTATAAGCGTAGCCGACCAAAAATTGATTGGATTTGGCTACACCAATTTGATCATTGATAAAATTTAATCCAACAGAATGACTAGGTGTAATGACATAGCTACCGGTAAAACCAAAAGTAGATGGCGCTCCTTTTTGAGTGGTCCATTGGTTGCGATAGATCATGTCGACAGAAATATCAGCCTCAGAACCATACGCTCCTGGATTGATTAAGCTTTTAGCAACATGAATTTGGGAAAAACGTACATCGCTTTGTGCATATACCATTGCTCCCGATAATAAGAGTAAGAAAGTTAGTAAAGTGCGCATGTTTTATCGTTTTAAAGTAATGTTTCCAGTGATGGTGTTTCCTTTCACAACTAAAGTGTAAAAATAGGTGCCATCAGGCAAATCACCTTTGCCCATACAACGGTCGCTTTGACATGTTCCGTCCCATTCATTGTTGTATGCATTGCTTTCAAAAACAATATCGCCCCACCTGTTCCAAACTTTTAACTGGGCTTCGTAAGGAACAACTTCAGGAATGACAAAGCGGTCGTTTTTACCGTCACCATTTGGTGAGAAACCATCCGGTATAGTCAGGTTAATCAATTCAACGATAACACTATGATTTACGACACACTGTGTTTCTTGGTCTATGCCCATAAAAGTGATGGTTCCTGACTCTGCGCCAATGTAAGAAGTGGTACTTCCCGTTTCTGAGCTAACCAGTGCTGCTGGTTGCCATAAATAACTAGATAATCCAGCAGGAGCGGTTAAGTATTGTATTTCTCCTGGCATCAAAAATAGACGATCTACCATGTCAATAGGAGGCAATTGATTGACCACTACTTCAACGGCATGTGTCTCAATACATGCACCATGTTCAATGGTTACTTGATAAGTTGTCGTTGTCGTTGGGGAAACAGTAATTTGTGCTTGTGTTTGTCCCGTAGACCATGAGTATGATGTTCCGCCACTTGCTTTTAGATCCATGGATTGTCCATTACAGATTGCGGTACCTCCAATTGTTTCTACATTAAAAACGGTTGGTTGAATAATAATTGTGTCAATCATGAAACAATTGTTCACATCGTAAACCTTTACCCAATATTCTCCCGGACCGCTGATGTCAATCGTGTTACTTGTTGAACCAGAGCTCCATTCATAGGCTACAGGATTAAATGCGTCAACCGTTAGACGGGAGTGTGAACCTGGACAGATTTCTAACCCGTTGCTCGAAGTGATCTCAGGGTTTAATGTAATGGGCCAAAATGTAATGAATATGGAGTCCTTTGAAATACAGTTGGTTGCATCTTCTGCTTCTACGAAAGCCCATCCAGAACCTGTAACTGTTCCTAGGTTACCTGTTCCTGTTGCAGCGCCTGACCAGAAGTAATTAGAAAGACCTGGGGTTGAATTCAAATAGTTGGGAACATTGAAACAACGTGCAATGGTTTCTCCTTCAGCAATCTCCACTTCTGTGGCACATTGTGAAAAGACAATGCTGTTCCCTAAAAAGATAAGGAACAGCATTGGTAGTATTGTATTAGTAAGTGTTTTTTTCAAAAGTGTATTTTTTTAACTTCTCCCTAAAGATGGGAATAAATTAATCAACATAACTTAATTTAACCATATTTGACTTTCCAAGTTCTTCTAAAGGAATAGAAGCAATGTTAATCACTAGGTTTCCGTCGTGTAACAAGCCTTTGTCTTTTAATAGGTTTTTAATGTCTGTAATGGTATGGTCTGTAGAAATACGTTTGTCGTAGTAAAATCCTTGAACCCCCCATATTAAATTGATCTGCGTCAAGATGCTACGGTTACTTGTAAATACATAAATCGGAGCTTTAGGACGCTGAGAAGCAATTTTGTAAGCGGTGTATCCTGAAAAAGACATCGTTAAAATAGCATCTGCTTCAACACGTTGAGAAAGACGACATGCATTAAAACAAATTGAATCCGTTATAAATCGTGCTTGGTTTTTCTCAGGCAATTCCTCTTTGTTATAAATATGATCGTAGTTTTCCATTTCCATAACAATGTTTGCCATCGTTTTGATTACTTCAATTGGATGTGCTCCAACCGATGTTTCTCCTGATAACATTACAGCGTCAGCACCATCAAGAACCGCATTCGCTACGTCATTCACTTCTGCGCGTGTCGGCATAATGTTCGTAATCATGGATTCCATCATTTGTGTTGCTACAATCACTGGTTTAGCATTCATGCGTGCGCGGTGAATCACTTTCTTTTGGATCAATGGAACGCTTTGGTAAGGAACCTCAACACCTAAATCTCCACGAGCAACCATAAGCGCATCAGCTTCTTTGATGATATCTTCAATCGCTTCAACCGCTTCCGGTTTTTCAATCTTAGCAATCACTTTCGCTTTTGCACCACGGTGAGCAATGATGTTCTTCAATTCACGAACGTCTTGAGCCGAACGAACGAATGATAAACCAATCCAATCTACACCGTGCTCCAAAGCAAAGTCAAGATCTTTACGGTCTTTTTCCGTTAGTGAAGGCATAGAAATCGCTGTGTTTGGGAAGTTTACACCTTTCTTAGAAGACAATAAACCACCGTGAATTACCTTCGCAAAGAACGTAGTATCTTTATCCGTTTCAGTTACTTCTAAAGCCAATTTACCATCATCTAACAAGATGCGTTCTCCTGGATTTACGTCTTTCGGCAATTGCGGGTAATTGATCGAAAAATGTTCTGCGGTTCCAAGTACAGGTTCAGTTGTGATTTTTACAATCGAACCGTTTACAAGTAAAACTCCGTTGTTTTCCATTTCATTGGTACGGATTTTTGGACCTTGTAAATCCGCTAAAATCGCCACATTACTTGCCAACTCTTCATTCAATTCACGAATGTATTTGATGGCTTGTAAATGCGCTTCATACGCCCCATGTGAAAAGTTCAAACGACAAACGTTCAAGCCTTCCAAAATCATGTGCTTTAAGGTTTCTTTACTAGATGTAGCAGGACCTAATGTTGCTACTATTTTTGTTCTTTTCATAATCTAATAATCTAAAAAACAATGTTTTCGGTTGAACTAATTCCCAACGGATCCATATGAAAAACAGCCAAAACAACTGGAATGCTTTTCAGGTTGTCACACAGCGTTTTTACATCAACCATTCCTGTTTCTACAATAAAAAGGAAATAATCAATATTGGGCTGTTCGGGAACGAGAAATTTTCCGTTCTCTTTGTTTCTAATCAAATAATATTTTACTTTATTACTCTCGTCGTCGTATTCAAACATCGAAAATTCTTGATGTTCATAATTACCTTTTTTAATAACAGTGATAACAAAAGGCTCTAATGACAAACTTAGATTAAGTTCTAAAAACTTATTCATATTCCAAGCAAGTCTGTATCCTTGATGATGACTAGAAATCCCAATCATATCATAGTTAACATCAAGGTCAAAAGCAATTTGGTATTTTTTTATCTTCGACATAAAGTATGCAAATTTAAGGAATTTGAATGAATTATTTTTTTTTATAATGCGTAACTAAAAATGATAATGTTTTCTTTACATTACATCATTCAAAAACATGCGCTTGCTTCCTCAATTTAGCGGCATTTAAGAGATATACCAAAAAAAGTATTGCAGCTATTGGTTTTTTTATTAATTTTATACCGGATTTACAAATCATAGAGCAATGAGCATTTTTGGAATTGTACTGTTTTTATTACTAGGAGGAATGGCATTTTGGATGTTATTTTTCTTACTAGGTTTTATTCTTCCATTCTGGATTACATTAGGGATTCGTGAAAAATTACGTCCTAAACGTATTTTAGAAAAATAAACGAAACCGATAAAAATATTGTAGCCCGCTGATGTGGGCTTTTTTTGTTGCCATACATTTTATCTTTTACAATATTTTGGGCGTTTCCCCTCTCCAAGATACTTGGGGAGGGGACGGGCTATCCGCTTTATCTTTTGTTTCACTGCGTTCATCAAAAGGATGCCACTCCTATCCCTAACGCGAATCAGGGTTTTCCAATTTTATTCTCTTTTCATACGATTATCGATTGGTTTTGCAATCCATTGTCAAAAAGCAATTTTATACACATGGACTATTCTTAGATAACTTTTTTTTCGTAGAAGACTAATAATGGGTTGAAAACAGATCTTCAGCCCGGACGAAGGGCGATAGCTGAACAATAGCAAAAAGAGATGAACGCTAGATTGCCACTGCGACCAAAGGAAGCACGTGGCAAGCAGCTGGTGAATTCGTTTTGCAATTGTTCTCTAAAGCACGCAGGCCGATAAAGGCTGCCAAAAAACAGAAAAGAAATTTCCT
Source organism: Taishania sp. (assembly GCA_030150045.1). GTDB lineage: Bacteria > Bacteroidota > Bacteroidia > Flavobacteriales_D > Crocinitomicaceae > Taishania. Next base: position 61,129 of record JASLGM010000031.1, on the reverse strand, counting down.
TTATAATGGGTGAAAATGGTTGTTTTATCTGTTAATCCACAGGCTTGGATTCAAACTTTGCACGCTTCCACCGCTCACCAAATGCACCTCAAAATGGGAAATTGAAAAGGACTCTCCATCTTTTGCCAGTAAGCTTCCAATCGCTTGTTTGGTGGTTATTTTATCGCCTTGGTTCACGTATACATTTTGGAGATTACTGTAAACTGTACGGTAATTTCCGTGTTTAATGATGACTACTTTTCCAGCACCAGCAATGGAAATCACGGAGGAAACTTCGCCATCGAAAATTGCGCGAACATTTGCGTTTTTTGGTGTCGTAATGTCAACACCATTGTTATTTGTGTACACACCAGCTATGGTCGGATGGGCATTTTTTCCAAAACCCTCGGTGATTGATCCTTTTTCAACGGGCCACGGAAGCTTTCCTTTATTGTTTTCAAAATTGTTGCTCAAGGCAATGGCTTCTTTGGTCTCGGGGAGTTCGATTGGGCGTTCTGGTTTTGCAACAGGTGTTTCTTTCACTGGCGTTGTTGGGGTTTCCGGTTTTGTTGCTGTGTTTTTGGCTGCTTCTCTTGCTTTTCGTTCTGCTTCTGCTTTCTCTGCCGCTTTACGTTTTGCCAATGCTTCCGCTTCTGCTTTTTGTCGTTTGGCTTCCGCTTCTGCTATCTCTTTTTTAATTGCCGCATCAATCTGAGCTTTTAATTGTGCGCGTTTGGCTTCTTCTTCTTGCAGTTTCGCAAAAATGGTTCCCTCTTGTTTTTTTAGCTCGTTGTATACTTGTGTTTGCTTGTCTTGGTCATTCACCAAAGCATTTCTTTCTTGTTTTTTCTCGCCTAAAAGAGTTTGTTTATATGTTTTTTCTGTCTCAATTGCCTTTATTTCTTTGGCAATTAAGTTTTGATGTTGTTCGATAAGCGTGAATTGTTTCTTGAGAAGTTCTTGAATCTTATCTAAGTATTTAGCGCGTTTCAAGGCTTGATAATAATCTTCAGATGCGAAAATATACATCAACTGTCCGTATTTATTTCTGTTTTTGTATGCGTATTGAAGTAGTTTGGCATATTGGGTTTTTAAGCCTTCAACTTGCTCTTTTAAGGATTCTATTTGTTTGCTTTTCTCAGTAATTCGTACGTCCGCATTTCGGATTTGGTTGTCATAGTTGCGCAATAGTTTCTCTCTATTCGATATTTGAGAATTAAGTAACATCAAATCCTGTTGACTGGTTTTTAGTGTGGACTTCGTTTTTTCAAGCAACAAAACAGTGTTGGAAATATTCTTCTCCAAGGCCTGTTGCTCTTTTTTCAACTTTTCACTTGTCGTTTGCGCAAAAACGGGTGTTAAAAAAAGAACAAATAATAAGAGGATTAAGTTATTGACAGCGGACATAATTTTCAGGAATGACAATGGACAGTTCTCTTGGGGTATTGACCTCAATTGTTTCATAATTTAAGGTAACCAGATGGGTGTCTTTTGGTGTTTTTATTTGTAATATTATGGTTTTGGGGAAGTTGTATTTTTCCACTTCCTGATAATTAATGTATTCGATGGTTACTTTCGTACTTTTATCGGCACTTTCCATGGTTGTGCTTCGCAAGGTCTTTAGGTCATTATTAAAATGATAGGTTATAACGAAAGCATTTCCGTCTTTAGTTGCTTTTTTGTTGAAAGTAGAAAGGATGTAATGATAAGGATCGGGGCTTATCGTAAATACATTGTCCAATTCAAATCCTATGGCCTTTCCTAAAAAGATTTGCTGTATGTTTTCATAAGAAAAATCTACACCGAAGTTGGCTTTGAAGAAGTCTAGTTTTTCTTGTATAAAGCATTTTTCGCGTCGGTTGATGATGTGAACGCTGTCGGTTTCAATTTGTGCGGTAATGATTGGAATTTTCGCATACGTTATGAATGCATTTAACGCCGAATCTTTTACCATTCGTAAAGAAGTTTTAAAGCTGTAGTTGTTTTTCTTATTTTGAAATTTTGTATCTGTTTTCGCAAAAAAGTGTTCTGGAACTTCATCGTTAATTTGCTGCAATGCTGCAATCATTTCGTGTTGTTCAACGGGATCTAATTTGTAGGTATTACCAACTGGAGTTGTCTTCGGTGAACAAGCTAACAGCAATAGGACAGGGGAAAGAAAGATCCATTTATTGAGGATATGCATAATATGTTTTTGTGTTAATCTTTTTATTTAAAATGTCGGTTTCTCTGCCTTCATCTTTTGCTGTTTTCCAATATTCTAAAGCGGTATCCGTTTTACCTAGTTTGAAGTATGAATCTCCAATTTTTTCGATGATAAGAAGCGTGCTTTTGGCATTGCTTATTTTACTTAGTAACAATGCTTTTTCATAATCACTTAATGCTTCATCGTATTTTCCAAGTGCAAAATTCACGTTCGCTCTTGTATTGTGGTAGTTGGCAAAGTTAGGTTCTATTTTAATTAGGTCATTACTGATGGAAAGTGCTACGTCTAGTTTCATGTTATTTTCGACTAAAACGTCAGCATACTTGTTTCTAAATAGTAGTTTTTTAGGATCTGCTTGCATTGCATTTTTGAAGTATTTCTCTCCATTTGCGTAATCCTTAACTCCAAAATAAGCACGACCTAAATTGACATCAAATTCATTGCGAATATCAACTTCGTCTTTCCCGACTAAATGCCTACCCATTTCTAAAGTTTCTACGGCTATTTGAGGTTGTTTTGTTTCTAAAGCAGCTATTCCTTTTAACAGATAAACCATGTTCTGATTGCTAAAGTAATTTAAACAATCGCTGGCATACTCAAACATTTCTTCATATTCTTCTTCCGTATATTGAATCATGATTACTTGATTCCAAATAGGAAAAATGTTCTTTTCATAAACCAGTGCTTGTTTGTAGAATTCTAATGCTTCTTTGTACTTGTTAGCGTGCATCATTTGGTCTCCTTTCAAGGAGTAAGATTTTGCCTCGGAGGGATGTACAACTAAAAGAATGTTTAGCAATGTGTCTATTCTTGCATCTTTTTTAAGATTTGTTTCTTGTAAAAATAGAACGACTGACATTTTGGTGTCAATGTCTACATCTGTACTTCTAAATCCTTCAATAAAATGGGTGAACGCTTTTTCACGATCGTTTGTTTTAGTGAAGTATTCTCCTAAAGCGATGTGTGCTCTTCCGTTTTCAGGATCTGCTTCTGCTAGTTTTTGGAGGTATTCAAATCCTTTTTTGTCGTTCCCTTTTTTGAAATAGTGATCGACTAATATTGCGGTTAACCGTGTGTCAAACGGATGTTCAACCAAAGCTCTTTCTACCTCTTTTATCGCTTGATCTTCCTTTTTCAAGGACATTAAAAGGTTGTATTTTTCGGCAATCAGATCGGGATGCAGACCAACGACTACTTCCGCTTGATCCAAGACCTTGATGCTTTCTTCTAATTTCCCATTTCGGAGTAAACATTCACCATAACCGTATAACCAAGAAAGATTGTGGGGTTCATATTCCACCAATTTTTTGAAGTAAGGTATGGCTTTTTCGTATTGTTGATTGTCGTATAATAAGACAGCAATTTCTTCCGTGTACCAAATGTTGGATTTATCTATTTCATAGGCCTTTTGCATATATGAAATGGCTTTTGGTAAATCCTTTTCTTTGATAGCAACTTGCGATAAACCATAGTATACGGCATCATCGTTTTGACGGATACTTAGACATTTTTCAAATGCTTTCTTTGCTCCAACAACATCATTTCTTAGATTCAGTCGTACGCCTTCATGAAAAGATTCAATGTAAGGGAAATCGGCCGTAGACACGGTTTTCACGGGTGTTGTTCCCACTGATTTTTTAGAAGCACCGCAAGATGCAAGTACAAAAGCTGAAAAAATAATAGGGAAACAACTTCTCATAATTATCCGTTTATTGTTGAGTAATCGCCAAGACTTACATCGTTAGCGGTTTTTGTAAAGTGTGCATTTGAACCAATCATTGCGTTCTCTAATACTACGTTGTTTAGGGTAGAATTATTTTGGATGATTGTGTTTTTCACGATCGAATGGCTGATTTTCCCGTTTTTACCAATTGAAACATGGGGCCCAACAATGGAATTTTCAATGAATACTCCTTCTCCGATAAAGCAAGGTTCAATAATCAAACCGTTCTTTAGAACTAAATCTTTTCTTTCTTGTTTGATTCCTTTTTCTTGATCGAATTCGATAACGCGTTGATTCGTGTAAACGGTTACTTCCTTATTCCCACAATCTAACCATTCTTTTACTTCACCTGGTTTAAATGTATACCCTGCTTCTGTTAATCTGCGTAAAGCATCAGGTAATTGGTATTCTCCACCTTTAATGATGTTGTTGTTAATTAAATATTCTAATTCAGTTCGTAATCGTTCACCTTCACGGAAGTAGTAAATACCAATCATTGCTAAGTCAGAAACAAATGTTTGTGGTTTTTCAACGAAATCAATAATATCTCCTCCTTCATTCATCTTTACAACACCAAAAGCAGAAGGATCTTCGATTTGTTTCACCCATAAAATCCCGTCTACACTTGGGTCAATTTTGAAATCCGCTTTGAATAAAGTATCTGCAAATGCGACAACCGTTGGACCTACTAATTTTTCTTTTGCGCAAAGTACAGCATGTGCTGTTCCTAGTGGCTGATCTTGATAATGAATTGATCCTTTAGCACCTAATTTCTCAGCTACTTTTAATAATTCTTCTTCTACCTCTGCTCCAAAATCACCAATAATGAATGCAATTTCATCAATTTTTTGATCTAAAACGTCAGCAATATCTTCAACTAAACGGTGTACAATTGGTTTTCCTCCAACGGGTACTAAAGGTTTAGGTACAGTTAATGTATGTGGTCTTAAGCGGCTGCCACGACCAGCCATAGGTACTATAATGTTCATTTCTTCTATTTTTTTCCGGTACTACCAAAACCTCCTTCTCCACGATCTGTTTCCGATAGAGATGTTGTGATTTCCCATGCTGCTTGTTCGTATTTTGCGAAAACCAATTGAGCGACTCTTTCTCCATCTGTTACAGTGAAAACTTCATTTGAAAGATTCACTAAGATAACACCTATCTCACCTCTATAGTCCGCATCAATGGTTCCAGGACTGTTTAATACAGTAATCCCAAATTTATAAGCCAACCCGCTTCTTGGACGGACTTGACATTCATAACCTTCTGGTAACTCGATGAATAGCCCTGTTTTTATTAAGGCGCGTTCAAAAGGATGAAGTACAACATCTTGATCCAAGTTGGCACGCACGTCCATTCCAGCAGATTGTAAAGTTTCGTATTTGGGCAAATCGTGCTTGCTACGATTGATTATATTTACTTTCATATTCAAATGATTCTCTTTTCAAATGTACAAAATCATCAAGGTTGAATAGTCAACTTATGAATGATTTGTAAGCAATCTATTGTTTAGAACTTCCCGAATGAGGAAGTGTTTTTCTTTGGTGTTGGTTTCTCCATAAAGTAGATTAATCCAATGTATAGTAGAATAACGATGTTGTGGACAAAGAATTGTCCAATTCCATCTGCTATGCTAATGCTGCTCAGTCCCAAATACAGAACTAATGCAAACCCGAAATATAGGACAAACTTTCGAAGGTTGTATTTAATAGGGTAATGTTTTTGACCAAGGATATAGCTGGCAACCATCTGTCCACCATATACCAGAAGTGTCGCCCATGCACAAGCCATAAAACCATATTTTGGAATCAAAAGGTAGTTTAAGCTTATGGTGGCTAGCGCACCACCGATGGCAATGTACGCACCAAATTTTGTTTGTCCAGAAAGCTTATACCAAATGCTTTGATTGTAATATATTCCCAAAAACACATTCGCAATAAGTAAAATGGGAACGGCTTTCAGTCCAGTCCAATAGGCCTCATTCGGAATGAAATACTTGAATATTTGAAGATTCAAAGAAACCAATAAGAAAACGATACAAATGGCCGCAATCAAATAGTTCATCACTTTTGAATATAGTTTATTTCTGTCTTGATTCTGAGCATTTCCAAAGAAAAAGGGTTCCGCTGCGTATTTGTAAGCTTGTAGAAATAAGGTTACCAACATCGCCAATTTGTAGCATGCGCTATAAATTCCTACTTCACGTGCTGCTTGATCTTGAGCAGCCATTTCGCTCATGTTTTGAACGGTTAAAAAGGTGTCATATGACACGCGTTGTAGTAAAATACGGTCGATAGTTTCATTAATGATTCCTGCAAAGCCAGCAATTACTAAAGGAATGGAGTAGATAAGCATCTGTTTGGAAAGAGTCTTATCTAAATTCGGTCGCCATTGTTTTAAGTCCGTAAAAACGAACAAGGTTTTAGTTAATGAAGCCAAAAGATTGGCTACAAGTATGTAAGTAACTCCTTGTTCTGGGTTTTCTTTATCGAAGAAAAAGAGTAACAGTATTAAGTTGAATGTAATGTTGACCCCAATGTTGGTGATTTGAGCTGTGGCAAAAGTTCGGGCTTTGTTGTGAGCACGGAGTTTTGCTAAAGGAATCGAACAAATGGCATCAATACAAACAACACCACCTAAGAGACGTACGTAGATTGGATAGTCTGGAATAAGCATCCAGTTTGCAATTTTTTGAGAGAAAAGGAAAAGGATGGCAAAAAACAAAAGGTTAAATAACATAACCACTGTAAATGCGGTATCGAAAACTTTTTTTTCACTTTCTTTTTTATCAGAAAAGAACTTAAAAAAGGCAGTTTCCATTCCTAGAGGAAGCAATACAATTAAAAAAGCAACCCAAGAATAAAGGATAGAAACTACACCGTAATCTTTTGGATCTTGAAAAACAGAAACATAGAGGGGGACCAATAAAAAATTTAAGGCCCTACCAATAATAACGGTAAGACCATAAATAGCTGTTTGCCCTAAAAGTTTCTTTATAGGATTTGACATTAACCTCTAAAGTTAGGCTTGCGTTTTTCTATAAAAGCTGTCGTTCCTTCTGAAAAGTCTTTTGTTCCAAAGCATTTTCCAAATTCTTCAATCTCAGTTTCAAAACCATTCACTCCATCTGTAAAATTCGCGTTGATAGCACGAATTGCTGAAGTAATTGCGGATCCTGAGTTGTTCGTTATTTTAGTTGCAATTTCTCCTGCTTTATTTAACAATTCTTCTTGCGTAACAACATGATTTACTAAGCCCCAGCTAAGTGCTTCTTCTGCGGTAATCATTCCTGCAGTAAAAACCATTTCCATTGCTTTTCCACGACCAATCAATTGAGCAAGGCGTTGTGTACCTCCATATCCAGGAATTACGCCTAATGAGACTTCAGGTAATCCCATTTTTGCATTGTTTGAAGCAATGCGAATGTGTGAAGCCATAGCCAACTCTAATCCTCCACCTAAAGCAAAACCATTTATTGCTGCGATAACTGGCTTTGACATGTTTTCAATGAAGTTGAAAAGTAATTCATGTCCTTTTTGAGCCAATTGACCACCTTCAGCTATTGAGAAATCAGCAAATTCCTTAATGTCCGCACCTGCAACAAAGGCTTTTTCACCTGAACCTGTTAAAATAATGGCACCAATAGTATTGTTTTCATTCAATTCTTTTAGTACTTGGTGTAATTCCTGAATGGTCTCTTTGTTCAGAGCATTTAATTGCGCTGGACGATTGATTGTCACGGTGGCAACCAATCCTTGAATATCTAATAAAATGTTATTGTACATGATTTTATTTCTTTAAAGTAAAGATAATAAATTCGGTAAAATTATACGTGTACTTACTCTTTTTACATAGATAATAAAGTATATTTGGTGCTTTCTCTTACATAAGATATGAAAAAAATAGTGGATATTATAACCAAATGTTTTAGCCCTTGGTTATTGACGCTTTTGTTTGTAGCGGTTAATCTTTACCTTAATTGGAATGTTTTTCCTAAATATCCTATTGGAGCTCACGCTTGGGCACAATCGGACTACTATGCAATGGCTCAAAAGTTTTATTTAGAAACATGGAATCTTTTTGAACCGCAAACTTGGATTTTTAATAAACAAATGGCCTGGGAGTGGGCACATGTGTCCTCAGATACGATTATCAGTGGGAATATTGCTATTCACTCTTACATTGTGGGGATGATTATGCGACTTTTTGGAACAGACGCACCCATTATTTATAGGATTTATACTTTTTTGTGGATCATTCCTTTCTTTTACTTTTTCTTGAAAGCATGTAACATTATAGGAGTGAATCGTGGTATTCAAGTGTTTTTAGGTAGTGTTTTTGCTTTTTCGCCACTATTTATCTTTTATTCAGCAACTTCAATGGCAAGTGTACCTTGTATTGCTCATATGATGATAGGTATTTATTTTTACATTAAGTTTCTTTATTCTAAAGACAGAAGAGATTGGGTGTGGGCAGTTGTCATTTTAGGTGTATTACCATTGATCAGAACGACTTTTGTTATTCCTTTTATCGCAGTCATCTGTACAGAAATATTGAAATGGATGTGTAGAACGATTTCTGTTAAAGAATTAGGTAGACAAATGTGGGTTGTTTTGCCTTTTGTAGCCTTATTTTTTCTTTGGTTTTTCTGGAGTAAAGAGATGTTAGCAAAACACAATTCTATTTTCTTAACAAGTTTACGTTCTCCTTCATCTTTTCAAGAAGCAAAAGAGGTTTACAGAATGAGTATTGACTATTGGGGAAGACACTATATGATTCATTATCACTTCTGGATCTTAGTTATTTTTACGGGGGTAGGTATACTCTTTAATCGAAAAAAATTGCTGCGATTTGATGTTGCTTTTGGAGTAATCTTGTTTCTTGGATTTGTTTGTTTTGCGCTTGCAATGATGACCCAATATAAAGATCACGATTACTATTATTTGGACTCATTCTTCCTTCCAATTGTTCTGGTAACAACTGTTATTTACGGTAATTTATGGCAACATTTTAAAGGTGAGTTCTTGTTTGTATTATTAGCTTTATATTCTTCTTATAGGTCTTTTCTTCAAGCTCGTGATTATCACAACTGGCGTTACAATATGGAATATTGGGATGGTTTGAATCATTTAAACTTTGAATATAAAGGAATAGACAAGTATTTAGATACAATTGGTGTTACAAAAGATAAAAAGATTGTTGTCCTTTCTCAATCGGCACCAAATAGAAATTTTACGTTTATCAAACGAAATGGAGTGTGTGCGTTTAATTCGGGAACCACATTGTTTGAAACGACAGATTTTAATACTTTCCCCTACTTCTTAGTCACAAAAACGGAAATGAAGGAGTACTATGAAGCCATTCTCCACCGTTTGAAACCAATTGGTTGTTACGGAGAAGTGCTGGTGTTAACGGAGAACAAAAATGATGAAATGAGTCTAGAGGAATTAAATGCCTACAAATAATGAAAAGTAGGTGAATTTTCTAATAATTGTGTAATGGAAAGAAAATCAACATTAAATAATATTTTGCTTCCGAATCAATGGACTGCTTTAGGAATGGCTATAGTATGCTTTTGTATTCTTTTATTTTTTACACGTTTTTTATTAAATTCTCATCCAATTGCTATTCATGCTTGGGCACAATCGGATTATTATGCCATGGCGCAGAAGTTTTATCTTTCTACTTGGAATCTATTTGCACCAGAAACTTGGATACTCAATAAACAATTCCCTAGTAATTGGGCAGTTATTGGAAATGATGCCATTACAGGAGGTAATATTTCCTTGCATCCTTATCTAGTAGGTATGATAATGAGAATAGTAGATAATGATGCGCCTAGTATTTACCGTTTGTATTGTCTTTTATGGACCTTACCAATGTTTTATTACTTTTTTAGAATATGCCATTTACTAAAAACGAACTTTGGAATACAACTTATTCTAGGTTCTATTATCGTTCTATCGCCAGCTTTTATATATTACGCTGTTGGTTTCATAAACACGGTTCCTTGTTTGGCTCAATTGATAGCGGGCGTATATTTCTACTTGAAGTTTGTTCAAAGTGGAAATAAAAAAGATTGGTGGATATGTTTGGCCATTTTAGGAACGCTTCCTTTAATTCGAACGACTTATTTAGTCGCTTTGATTGCAGTGTTCTGTAACGAAGGATTACGTTGGATGTGTAAAGATATAACGTTCAAAATTCTTGTTAATCGCGTGTTGACCGTCCTTCCCTTTTTTATCTTAATTGGGGTGTGGTTCATTTGGAATAAGAAAATGTCAGCGAAACACGATACCATTTTCTTGAATCACTTGATGTTTGCTAACTCGATTTCAGAAGCAAAAGAAATCATTTACAGTAGTTTTGAACTTTGGAAAGAACATTATTTTAACCGATACCACTTCTGGGTCATGGCTGTAATAGTATGTATAGGAGTAATCTTTAATCGTAAAAAGTGGATGAATTTCAATATGAGTTTTGTCCTCATTTTGAGCTTTGGGTTTTTATTGTTTTCCGTGGCTTTACTTAAACAATTCTACAACCACGATTATTATTTCCTAGATACCTTTTTTATTCCAATAATACTGTTGTTACTTGTGCTCGTTGGAGATGCTTTTTCCCAAAAGTATATGCATTGGGTAGGAATAATAATAGGTGTCCTATTGTTTGGTTTTTCTTACCCTTTATCACGAGATTATTTAGGATGGCGTACAAATCTAGAAACTTGGGATCCTTACCTTCACCTCAGTACAGCCTATAAAGGAATAGAACCCTTTTTGTTAGAAAACGGAATAGCAAAAGAAACAGAAGTTTTTGTGCTTTCGAATACCGCACCTAATCGAAACCTTACATTTATTAAAAGAAATGGAGTACTAACGTCTAAACATGAAGAAGTACTCTTTAAAGCAGCAGATCAACAACGTTTCCAACATTTCTTTATTGTTAAGGGGGAACTGGAATCGTATTATCCATCTGTTTTGGTATACTTGAAACCAAAAGCAATCTACGGAACAGAGGTCTTGCTGTTAGAAAGAAATGATTCCGAGCCTCTTTCGCTTTCTGACTTTATGAACTACAAGTAATAAACAATCACTTAATTGTTTTCTTTTGACGAAGGCGTTTGTAAAGTTTTATCAAAACCATTAAGCCTATTGCCGTCGCAAAAAAACCAATCGTTCCCGAGATCCAGTTCATGGCGTTTTTTGTGATAACAATAAATACAATTGCAACCAAAGACAATGTAGCTACTTCATTCCAGATGCGCAAAGTGTCGTTTCTCCATGCGTAAATGTCATTCTTAAGCTGCTTCATTATGTGTTGGCATTTGAAGTGATAAAAGAGTAATAAAACAACAAAGGTTAATTTCACATGCATCCAAGGTTGGTGGATGAGGTATTCATGCCCTGGATAACACAACATGGTAACGCCAAAAAGTACAGTAAGGATCATAGCTGGTGTGGTAATAATCCACCACAGTTTACTTTCCATCATCACAAATTGTTTGGATAAAATTGCTTTTTCAACTTCAGATTTATCTTGCGCTTCTGTGTGGTAAATAAACAGACGGACAATATAAAATAGTCCTGCAAACCAACTTACCATAAAAATGATGTGCAACGCCTTAATTGTTTCGAAACTCATAGTACAAAAGTAAAGTAATTGGCATAAAAAAAGGACCCTTTTCAGGATCCTTTTCAAAATTATTTAGAGAAACGATTATTGTTTCACGATTTTCTTGTTGATGCTTCCGCTTTCTGTTTGAATACTGATCATGTAATAACCAGAAGGCATGTTTTCTAAGTTCACAACCGCAGTATTTGAGTCATTCGCATTTGTCAAAACGATTCTTCCTGAAGGATCCATTACAATCACTTCTTGGATAATATCTTGTGCGGTAAACGTTACATTCCCCGTCGTTGGATTTGGATAAGCGATAATAGCACTTGGATCCAATTTTTGTACCGCTAAATACGCATTGTAAGCAGCGCTAGTATACGTACAACCCCAAACGTCTGTTACCTTCACCGTGAAGCTTGATGAACTTGTCATGTTTAATGCCGCAGCAGTTGCACCCGTTACCTCATTGTTGTTAGCGAACCACTGAATAGTGTGTCCAGCTAATGGGTTACTTAGCGTCAATTGATTGGCTCCAGAAGTAACAACAGCAGGTGTATAGTTTGTCAAACAAATTGCTACTGGAACTTCTGTTGAAGTACTTGTACAATGTTCATTAGAAACCTTTACTTTATAGTTCGCGGAAACCGTTGCAACATAAGTATCCGTGATCTCATCTGGGATAACTACATCGTTTTTGTACCATTTGTAAGATATTGCTCCCGGTGTAGTTGCAGTTAAGGTTCCGTCTGTGTTCACAATTACTGGTGTTTGTACATTTTCATAAACACGAATCGTATCAGCTACAATTAAAGAGGGTGTAGGGTAATGTGGAGTTACTTGAATTTGAAAATTACCAGTAGATACAAGTGGTGTATGTACTGTTCCACTTTCTTGAAACGGAAGAATATGTTGACCACAAATGGTTTGGTTAACCGGTAACCAAGAAGCTCCATCAATTTCAACGAAATCAACTCGGTATTGTTTTGTAGGGTTCATTGGAATATTCAAGTTAAACGTTGTAGGTAAATTTTGTTGTTTTACTCCCGTCTCATGAATTTTTGTACCATTCTCATAGATAAGTAATTTGAACTGTGGCGTCGAAGATTCTAGCCAAGTGTCTAACCATACATCAGGATTTGCGTACGTAATAACCATTTGTTTCAAAATGTACGAATACGTTGTGTCATGGCTGGTATATCCTGTGTAGGTTACTGGATAAACTCCTGGTGTGTCAAAAACAATGTCCTCTGGTGAATTACCCCAGTAAGATTGACCGTTTCCAAAGTTCCACATTGTACTGCTATTAGATAGATTGTGGTTCTGGAAATTAACCGTTAATGGCGCACAACCTTCTCCTCGGTTTGTAAAGAAACCAGCATTGTCCAAAGAAGACTCTTGATTCTCAATCTCAAATGTAGCGCGGAAATTATCTGCAATTCCCATATTTCCTAATATGAAAAGCGTCACATTTATAGAAACCGTATTCGAAGTTGCAATAGGCGAAGTACCAAATACACGAATACATGTACGTTGATTCGTTTGTGGATTAAACGTATCTACATCGTCTAGTAATTCATAAGAGAAACCTGAGGGAACTGTAATGCTTTCGATTTTCGCATTTGTAATAGGATACCCTAAAGTGTCAAGTGGAAAAACAATAGTCAGTGTTTGGTCATAAGCCACCAATGCAGTTCCAGGCGTAAGGACAGAAGGGTGTGCTCCTTTTGTTGTTACACTTGGGTCAATTGAACAAGATTGAGCAGAAATAAAGTGGCTCATAATCAGTCCAAAAACAAGTAAACTTAATTTTTTCATAGATTAGATTATTAAAAAAAGTGTTGCAAATTTAAACAATTGACAGCATTGAGTTGTTAAAGAATAGTTTAAGTTAATTTTTTAACAAAAAAAACGCTGTGTTGTTTGCATAAGTGACTGCAAGTGAGTGCATTTTCGTTTTGGTCGCAGGGGTTATATTTTTACATTTACTATGCATGAAATAGTAAAAAGGGGCGTTTTTGGGTGATTTTGATGATGTTTTCGGTAACATTTAACCTTGTTTTTTGTTGATCTTCACGCAAAAAGCATGCCTAAGCTGTTTTTGGGCGTTTCCCCAACCCTTTCACAAATTGCGTTAAATAAAGGGTTGGGGTCGGGCTATCCGCTGTATCCCCTCCCCAAAGTTATGGAGAGGGGGATGCCGCTACTATCCCTAACGCAAGGTTCCACTTGAATAGAACATTTCCATTTTCAGAAAGTTATTAGCATACAAAACGAAGTGCTGAAAAACCTTTGTCTGAAAAATGGACGACAGCTCGGGCGGAGCGCGATAGCTAAACGAACGGAAAAGGGAGTGAATGCTAGGTTGCCACTGCGACCAACGGAAGCACGTGGCAAGCAGTAGATGAACCCTTTTTGAGGAGTTTACTAAAGCGCGTAGACCGATAAAGCTGCCAAATAAGGAAATAATTTCCCTTTATTTTCCTCTAACCAAAGTGAGGGCACGGCCTTTAGCAACTAAATTCTTCACCGATATTTGTAAAACTGTTGTATTTTCGTTGGCAATCATACTAATCACTTGGTATGAACGTTTATTGAAAACGAACCAATTACCGTAATGTCGCTAAAATCAAGGCAAATATTTTTTTTCTTTCTCGTTTTTACTTCCGTGGCTTTTGGGCAGGATAGTAACTTGCGGAGGAAAACTTTTCTTGCGACAACGGATACTTTGTCCATCGATAGCTTGAGTATTTATGCGCCTTCTTTTGTGGTGATGTGCCAAGGTAAAGTGGTGCCTTCTTCCGATTATTTTCTAGACCCTGTGAAGGCTAAATTCTTACTTCGTGTACCGTGTTCAGAAGAGATGATTGTGCGCTATCGGGTGTTTTCGACCAATTTTTCAGCTACGCATTCCCGTTTTGATAGTTCCATGATTTACAGGAACGATATGCTAAATAGGGAAATTTTCATGCAGTCGTCTGCGCAAGTGGCACAAGATATATTTGGATCTACGAATATCAAAAAATCGGGGAGTATGTCCCGGGGGTTAACCGTTGGGAATGCGCAAGATATGGGGGTTAATTCTACGTTGAATCTTGAACTATCTGGTGAAATTGCACCGAATCTTAAACTTTTGGCTGCGATTACGGATAATAATCTGCCTCTACAACCCGAAGGAAATACGTCTAAATTGCAAGAATTTGACAAGGTTTTCATTCAATTGTATAATGACAGGCTGAAGCTAATTGCCGGTGACTTTTGGATCGATAAGCCAACAGGTTATTTCATGAATTACAAAAAACGGGGTCAAGGACTAACGCTGGAATATGATTTTAGGGACGAGAAGCAAAAAGGATGGAAAACACAAGTTTCAGGAGCCATGTCACGTGGAAAATTTAATCGACAAACCATACAAGGTGTAGAAGGGAACCAAGGGCCTTACCGTCTTTTTGGTGCAGAAAATGAACCTTTTATAATGATTCTAGCAGGAACGGAACGGGTGTATTTAGATGGGCGTCCACTTTCACGTGGGCAGGAGTTCGATTATGTAATTAATTACAATACCGCAGAGCTGAGTTTTACGCCAAGAAATCAAATTACAAAAGATGTGCGTATTGTGGTAGAATTTCAGTACTCAGATCAGAATTATGCACGTACTTTGATTCAAACGGGAAATCAATATAATGGTGAAAAATTGGATTTTTGGATTAATGGTTATTCAGAGCAAGATGCCAAGAATCAAACGATTCAACAAGATTTAAGTAACGATGAAAAACGGATGTTAGCGGATTTGGGTGATTCCATTCAATTTGCCTATTCGTATAAGATTGATTCTATCGGTTTTTTAGACAATCAGGTCATGTACAAAATGGTCGATACGCTTGGATATGATTCGGTTTTGGTGCATTCTGTTCATCAGCAGACGGCGGTATATCGCGCCACTTTCCAATTTGTTGGGGCAAACAAAGGGGATTATGTGTTACAAGATTACATTGCTGTTGGAAAAGTATATAAATGGGTGACTCCAGTAAATGGTGTCCCTCAAGGAGATTTTATTCCCGCACGCTTGATCATTACTCCGAAGAAGAAACAGATGGTGAGCACTGGTGCACGCTACCGAATAAACGATAAGTTTGTTGTTGAAGGAGAAATGGCCTACTCAAACAATGATATCAATACGTTTTCACGAAAGGATAAAAAAGACAATCACGGTTTAGCAGCACGGATGAAACTTCACGGTAGTTTTGATTTGCGCTCAAAGGATAGCCTCCCACAATGGAAATTAGAAACAAGAGCGGAATTTGAAGCCTTAAATACTTCGTTTTCTCCAATTGAACAATATCGTTCCGTGGAATTTGACCGCGATTGGAATACACGAAATAAAGGTTACAATGGAAATCAAATTGGGAGTATTGTTTCTGCGAATTTCTTGAATAATAGATATGGAAATATCAATATTGAAGGTCAACAGTTTCAAGTTGGATCTGACTATCAAGGTTATAAAACGCGTTTGAATGGCGCGTGGCGACAAAAAGGATTTAAGGCGGAATGGGATGGAAGTTACCTTGGATCTTTTGGAGCAGAAAAAAGTGAGTATTTACGCCATAAGTTAGATCTTTCACAAACCTTTAAATGGTTTCGTGTTGGATTTAAGGACGATCAAGAGCGCAATAAATTGATGGATGTAAATAAGCAATTACGGGGAAATGCGTATCAGTTTTGGGATTATCAATTTTACATCGAGAATGCAGATAGTTCTAAGACAAAGTACAAGGTGTTTTTTCGTGAACGCTATGATGGTGTTTCAGATTCTACACGATTTATACATGCTGCAAAAGCCCAATCGATTGGTGGAGAAGTGAAGTTGATGAATATAAAAAATCAACGATTGAATGTTTTGGGAAGTTACCGACAGTTAAAAGTGGTGAACGAAGAGTTAATCAATCAAAAGCCTGAAAATACGCTGTTGAGTCGTATTGATTACGAGTTTAAATTGTGGAAAAATGCTTTGCAATGGAACACGTTTTATGAGATAGGTTCAGGCTTAGAGCAGAAAAAAGAGTTTTTGTATATTCAAGTAAATACTGGGCAAGGAATTTATACTTGGATCGATTACAACGGTGATGGTATCAAAGATTTGAATGAGTTTGAGGTGGCGCAATTTCCTGATCAAGCTTCTTACATTCGTGTGTTTACTCCTAGTAGTAGATATGTAAAAACGTATTCAAATGAATTGAATCAATCGATCAGTTGGCGTCCGGAGCGCATTTGGGGAAAAAAGAAAGGAATTCTTGGGGTGCTTTCACGGGTTTCGACGCAAACACGGATTCGAATGCATCGTAAAACAGGAACCTTTGATGGCATCAATAGCTTTAATCCGTTTTATGGAAAAGTTCAAGATACCCATTTGATTGCCACCAATTCAAACTTTAGGAATACGGTTTATATTAACCGTACCTCAACGGTTTTTTCTTTAGATTGGTCGGTGCAGAATACAAAGTCAAAAAGTCTGTTGGCTTCTGGATTTGATTCTCGTAATCAGTTGTTTCATGAGTTTAATGGGCGTTGGAATTTGACCAAGAAGTTTATTTTAGGAATGAGTTCTCAGGTTGGAAAGAACCAATCTTTAGCGGATTATACTACGGGCAGGGATTATGTGATTAGCTATTTCTTTGTGAAACCGAGTTTTAGTTTTCAGCCCAATACGGCTTTCCGTTTTACGATTCAAGGTAGGTATCAGGAAAAGCACAACGATGCGTTGTTTGGTGGTGAAGACGGATTTATTTCTGATCTGGGTATCAATATGAAATACAATCAGGCGCAGAAGGGAAGTTTACAGTTGGAATTTAAAATGGTAAACATTGTTTATACAGGGGAGCAAAATTCGGCATTAGGTTATGAGATGTTGGAGTCGTTGAAACCTGGGATCAATTATACTTGGAATATAGGGTATCAGCGTTTGATTTCGAAGAACCTTCAGCTTTCTATTCAATATGCGGGGCGTAAGTCACAGTTGAATAAGATCATTCACACGGCTGGAATGGAGTTGCGGGCTTATTTCTAGTGTTTTCCTAGAAGTGAAATTGTTGTGTTTACTGTGATTCCGCGTTAAGGATTGGAATGGTTAGCCCGGAGTTCCCTTTTGGGGACGAGGACTAGTAATGGAAAGCCTGGCTCTGCGTTTTTCCGTTAGGGAAAGCGTCAGAGAAACGCCCAAGAAAAATTATTGATTTGCTAAGTCGGTATATTGGCAATGTAAATCGTAGATGATGCCATCTGCCAATCCAATTTTTGGAACAATCATTTGGTTAATTTTGGCGTTTTCCATGATGAAACGGTAAATGTCCAAGGCTGGAATAATGACGTCTGCACGGTCGGGTTTCAGTTGAAAACGTTCCATTCGTTGTTTTACGCTGAGGGGTGCAAGTTGCTGATAAAGGAAATTAATTTTATCGATAGAAATGGGTTCCATGGCTTGGTTTCCCAACATTTTCTGTGCTTTATTGATGTTTCCACCCGTTGCGTAGAGTGTTTCGATCTTTTTGGGAGTGACGTGTTCGTTGATCCATTTCTGAATTTCTTGCCAAATGGTCGGATTAGTTTTCTCTTTCAGCAGGCGAATGGTTCCGATGTTAAAGGATTGGGATTGGGTACGCATGCCATTTTCAAAAAGAGAAATCTCGGTGCTACCTCCGCCAACATCTACCACAATAAATGGTTTTGAGGCGTCGATGTCCAATAGAAAAAAGGTGCTAAAGATTAATTGCGCTTCTTCTTCACCAGAAATGATGTCGATGTTTACGCCGCTTGCTTTACGGATTTCAGTTTGTACTGCCAGGCCGTTAGAGGCTTCGCGCATGGCTGATGTAGCACATGCACGAAGCGCCGTCACTTCATAAACGTTAGCCAAAAGAGCAAACGCTTTGATGGTATTTTTAAAGTCGCGGGCTTTGGTTTTAGAGATTTTACCTTTTGTAAATACCTCCTCGCCCAAGCGCAGTGGAATTCGAGTATAAGACAATTTGTTGATGTACTGTCTTCCGTTTTCTTGGAGTACTTCACCAATGAGCAAGCGTGCTGCGTTTGTTCCTATGTCGATTGCGCCAAACTTCATTCTTATTTTTTACGGAAGAAGATTTTTATTGGAACTCCTTCAAAGTTGAAACGCTCGCGCAATCTGTTTTCTAAGAAACGTTTATAAGAATCTTGAACATATTGCGGAAGGTTACAGAAAAAGGCAAATGCAGGAGCGTGTGTTGGCAACTGTTGTACATATTTAATGCGGATATACTTTCCTTTAACTGATGGTGGTGGTGTGTGTTGAATGATTTCCAACATCACCTCGTTCAATTCCGAAGTGGAGATTTTGCGAATTCTGTTTTCGTGCACTTCCATTGTTTTTTCCAACGCTTTGTGAATACGTTGTTTGGAAATGGTTGATGTAAATAGAATCGGAACGTCGTTGAAAGGCGCCAATTGTTCTCTTAGTTTTTCTTCGTAAGCCTTCATGGTGGTGTGGTCTTTTTCCACTAAATCCCATTTGTTTACTAGCACGACTACACCTTTAGAGTTTTTCTCGATGATGTAATAGATGTTCAAATCTTGTTTTTGTAGCCCTTCGGTTGCATCCATCATAAAGATACAAACGTCAGAGTTTTCAATCGTAGAGATAGAACGAATAACGGAATAGTATTCGATATCTTCCGTTACTTTATTTTTCTTTCTAATTCCTGCGGTATCGATTAAGTTAAAGTCAAAACCGTAAGCGTTGTAACGTGTGTTAACAGCATCACGCGTAGTACCCGAAATATCTGTAACTATGTTTCTTTCTTCGCCAATCAGTGCGTTTACCAAAGAAGATTTACCAACGTTTGGTTTTCCTACGATAGCAATGTTTGGTAATTCGCTCGTGTCATTTACAGAAGTATCGTTGATGTCAAAGAGTTTAACTACGTCATCCAAAAGATCACCAGTTCCACTTCCGTTTGTTGCAGAAAGGTCATATACATCTCCTAAACCAAATTGGTAGAATTCAGATGAAAGCCCTACGCGGTTTGCGCTATCTACTTTATTTGCCCCGATGAACACCGGTTTTTTTGTTTTTCTTAATATTTGAGCAACCGTTTCGTCCAAATCAACAATTCCAGTAACAACGTCAACCACAAAAATGATGACAGAGGCCTCTTGAATTGCAATTTCTACTTGCTTACGGATTTCTTCTTCGAAAATATCGTCGGATCCTTTTACGTATCCACCTGTATCAATCACAGAAAATTCCACACCATTCCATTCCCCACGGCCATAAAGACGGTCGCGAGTAACACCACTCACTTCTTTTACAATCGCTCTTCTTGATTCTGTAAGACGATTAAATAAGGTAGATTTCCCAACATTTGGTCTTCCTACAATTGCAACAATATTGCTCATACTTCTTTTTAGTTGTTGTTTCTCAACAAGATTAATAACCGTACTTCTTTAATTTCATTTCTGAACCTCTCCAGTCTTTGTCGACCTTCACAAACGTTTCAAGAAATACTTTTCCTTCAATAAATTTTTCTATTTCTATTCGTGCTTCGCGACCAATACGTTTCAACATTTCACCTTGTTTCCCAATAATGATTCCTTTTTGAGAGGTACGTTCAACAATAATTAAAGCACGAATACGGGTAATATTTGCTTCTTCCAGATATTCCTCAATCTCCACTTGCGCCGAGTAAGGAATTTCTTTTTGACAATGAATAAAAATTTTCTCACGAATAATTTCCGAAACAAAGAAACGCATCGGGCGATCAGAGATCGCATCTTTGTCATAATAAGCAGGCGACTCTGGAATCAATTCCAAAATACGCTCTCTTACGTTATCTATATTAAAATTATGCAGTGCCGAAATCGGGAAAATCTCCGCGTTTGGTAACTGCTCCTTCCAGTAAGCGATACGCTCCATCACTTTTGCCTGATCACTCAAGTCAATTTTATTAATTAGACATAGAACCGGAACCTTAATATTTCTGATCTTTTCTAACGTTTCTGGGTGATTCATATCACTTTCCTTGCTATCCGTAATAAACAAGAGAACATCCGCATCTTGCAATGAAGTGTTTACATAGTCCATCATTTGATCGTGTAGCTTATACGCAGACTTGACTACTCCTGGAGTGTCAGAGAACACGATTTGATAATCTTCTTCATTTACAATACCGAGAATTCGGTGTCTAGTTGTTTGTGCTTTATTGGTTACAATAGAAAATTTCTCCCCCATGAACTGATTCATTAAGGTGGATTTTCCAACGTTTGGACTTCCGACAATATTTACAAAACCTGATTTGTGCGCCATTCTAATGTTTATTGGGGTACAAAGATAGGAAAAACCAAGTTATTTTATGGATTTATTTGCAGGGTGATTTACAGACGAATAAATAGAAACTTTATTTTTTTTGAAAAAAAACGCACAAATATTAGGTTTAATCAAAAAGGAATGCATATCTTTGTACTCGCAAGTCACAACGGTGACACTTTAAAAAGAAAAGTAACGCTTTTAAGATATATTGTGGGGTGGAGCAGTTGGTAGCTCGTCGGGCTCATAACCCGAAGGTCGCACGTTCGAGTCGTGTCCCCGCTACCATTGAAGGATTGTCAGTTTGGCAATCCTTTTTTTTTGCTCAAAATTTACCCAAAGGAATAATTATTTGGCAGTCTTTACGGTCTACGTGCTTTAGTAGACTCCCGTGAAAATCGTTCACAAGCTGTCCGCCACGCGCTTCCGTTGGTCGCAGTGGCAAACTAGCGTTCACCAGATTTCACAGATCGCCTAGCTATCGCACTCTGCCCTGGCTGAAAAGCATCTTTATGCACACCAAAAGGAAACTTTTATCTATCAAAAGTAATAATAACAGAAATTCAACGTTTTAGAAAAAGAAGAAATGAAAACAACTCTTTTGGAGTAAAGCTTGATCCGAAAAATAGCGCTGTTAATTTTTCATAAGGAACCCCGGCAACTGCCAATTTCTGTTATTTTCGTTAAAAATTATTAAAGACCCGTGGATAAAATTCGTGTAAACGTCATTATTGTGTTTGTTGTCGCCGCAATGGTTGCATTGCTCGTTATACAAGCCGTTCACACCAATGAATTATATAGACACCAATCCAAACAATTCGAAGAAAAAGTAAACACAACACTTGATCGCATGGCTTTACGTCATGAAAAAGCAGAAGATGTCCGCAAATTCTTTCAAGTCGCTAACACCAATTTTAATGGGCAATATAAAGACATCTTAAAAGAAGAATTTCAAAACCTTCTCGCGACAAAAGAAACCATTACCATAAAAGACACTATAATCTTCGAAAATGGAGAACCTACAAATTACCTTTTCATTACAGGAGAATCGCTTGATACACTGGGTGGAGTAAAAGCCGAGCAACGAGTTTTAGCAAGGGACGTTCGGCAGTTGAGAGATCTCTTCCAAAAGAAAGGAGGGAGCTCCATCGACTCTGTTGACCTTTCTTTGCAGTTGGACCAAAAAATTGTCCAAAAAATGTTCGAAAAAGCCAAATTCGTCAATGAAATGATGATTCAAGCATTTAGAGAAAACGTGTACGAAGCACCAGGAGCTTCATTAGACGTTATTTTCCTAGATTCCGTGCTTAAAACAGAACTATTAGAAGATCATTTACCCATTGATTATAAGTTTGTTATTCGGACAGGTGACAACCAAAGTATACAGTTCGCACAAAATATTCCAGGTTACGATACAACAATTCAAAATAATAGCGTTTACACTACGGAACTGTTCCCGAGTAATATATTTGAAGATAAATTACTTCTGAACTTAAAGTTCCCAAATAAGAATAAAGTGTTGCTGAAAGAATTATGGGTTCCACTCGTGGTCAATCTTATTCTTGTCATATTAATCATTTCAGCATTGGTATTCATGTTTAGAACAATTTTGACACAGAAAAAATTGGCGGAATTGAAAAACGATTTCATTTCAAACATGACACATGAATTCCGTACTCCTTTATCTACAATTTCATTGGCTTGTCAAGCCATGGAAGATCCAGATATGGGAATACGCGTAGAAGGAGCAATGCCTTACGTTAGAATGATTCAAGACGAAAATAAAAGACTTGGCACGTTAGTTGATTCAATTTTACAATCGCGCACCCTTGAAAAAGGAGAATTAAGGATTAAAAAAGAAAAAGTTTTAGTAAATGAAGTGGTTTACAACATTGTAGATAAAGCAAAGTTCAAAGCCCAAAATGCCGGTGGAGATGTTCAATTGCGAATGGAACCGGAATTGTTGTATATTTATGCTGATTTGCTGCACTTTACCAATTGTATTTCTAACTTGGTAGACAACGCAATCAAGTATTCAGGTGATGAACCAAATGTAACTTTAGAACTAAAAAATAGTCCCAATACCATTCAGATTATTGTGACAGATACAGGAATCGGAATAAAAAAAGAACACGTCAATAAAATATTTGACAAATTATACCGTGTTCCTACTGGAAACATTCATAACGTGAAAGGTTTTGGATTGGGACTAAGCTACGTAAAGGCAATTTGTGAGATGCATAATTGGACAATTTCTGTACAAAGCAAATACGGAGTTGGGTCAACATTCACTATTGAAATAAAAAAATAGAATTATGAAATTAAACATTCTACTAGCTGAAGATGAAGAAAACTTAGGGTTGTTACTAAGCAATTTTTTGAAATCAAAAGGCTTCAGCGTACAACTAGCTACAGATGGAAAAGCTGCTTTAGATGAGTTTAATGCAGGGAACTACAATTTCTGCATATTTGATGTAATGATGCCTAAAATGGATGGATTTACATTGGCAAAAGAAATTAGAGAATTGGACCGTAAAGTACCTATCGTTTTCTTGACTGCAAAAGCAATGAAAGAAGATAAATTAGAAGGGTTTACTATCGGAGCGGACGATTATATTACAAAGCCATTTGCAATGGAAGAATTGTTGGCTAGAATTGAAGCGGTTTCAAGAAGAATCCTTCCTGAAGATACAGCTGATGATCAAGTAATGTATGTTGGAACAATTAAATATGAACCTGAATTACGCATTTTGCATACAGAGGGGGAAGCAAAAAAATTGACAACCAAAGAAAACCAATTGTTACATCTGTTGGCAAAAAATAAAAATGAAATTTTAGACCGTCAAGCAACATTACGTGCCATTTGGGGAGATGATAATTACTTTAATGGAAGAAGTATGGACGTGTACATTGCCAAACTTCGTAAACTATTGAAAGAGGATCCAGAAATTGAAATCATGAACGTACATGGTAAAGGATTTAAGCTAATCGCAAAATAATATACCTACATCGTATTTAAAGGGGCGCTGACGAAAGAATGTGCCCTTTTTTAGTTATTGTTGAAGAATAAATCGATAGAATACTTAAATTTCGGCATGCAAAAAAAGTTTCTATCTAATTTATTGCTCTTATTATTGGTTAATGTCATCATTAAACCTTTAACGATCTTTGGAGTAGATATTGAAGTGCAAAACCGAATGGGAACCGAAGCCTATGGATTGTATTTCACTTTCTTTAATTTTGCCTGCTTATTCAATATATTATTAGATCTCGGAATAAATAATTTCACCACCAAACATGTCGCACAGTTCCCTCACGTATTGAAAAAATATATTGGAGTAACATTAGTTTTGCGATTTGTTCTTAGCCTTATTTATATTGTATTACTTTTAGTTATTGCATTAGTCATTGGGTATAAACCCGCTATGTTGCCCATTATTCTCTTATTTGGGTTACAACAAATCTGTTTTACATTTATTACCTATTGTAGGAGTTACCTTTCAGGATTGTTGTTGTTTAAACAAGATGCGTTGTTGTCAATCATAGATAAGTTTTTAGTGCTTATCTCATGTGGAACCTTACTTTATGCTGGTTTCGATTTTCAGTTTTCTATTGAAAATTACATCGGTATTCAGTTGATTAGTAATTTGGTAGCGGTTTCTATTGCCGGAACTTTGCTGTTGAGACAAGTCGGTAAGCCAAAATTCAATTTCAATAAACCTTTCTTTTTTTATCTTATACGTGAAAGTTTGCCCTATGCATTATTCATTGTCTTAATGATGCTTTATACAAGACTAGACTCCGTAATGGTTGAAAGACTTCATGTAAACGGTAGTTATGAAGCTGGGTTATATGCACAAGGGTTTAGATTAGTTGATGCCGGTTTTATGTTTGCAATGCTTTTCGGATCACTTTTGCTGCCTTTGTTTAGTAAATTACATAAAGATAAGGAGGAGACTATTGGTTTGCTAAAAACCAGTTCAAAATTGTTGATTTGGGGTGCGGTTGGCATAGTGGCATGGGTGTACTTTTATGGTGAAGATATGATGCACTTCTTATATCGAGATGTACAAAACGATAATGGATTCTTATTGAAAATTCAGTTTTTCACATTTATAGTAATGTGTGCAAGTGTTATATATGGAACGTTTTTAACAGCCAGGGGCGAAATGAGAAGGCTAAATCAAATCGGAATTATTGGTTTGGCAATAAATATTATACTTAACCTCATACTTATTCCGAAACAAGGTGCTGTTGGCGCTGCAATTGCAACTATCGCAACACAATCTGTTGTGACCGTTTTTCAATGGATAAATGTATATAAACTGCTAAATATTACTATTCATTTTAAAGGTGTCGTTCAATTTACATCATTTGTAGGCTTGCTTTATGTTGTCGGTTACTATTCGTTATTTTTAAGTCCTGGTATCTGGTTTTTCCCTGTTTTTATTCTTGTCATTTTGTTTTTATTCAAGGCAATCGATCTAAAACCGTTAATAGGAACTTTGAAATCATAAAATAGTTTACTGAAAATGACGTTCTCATAGTGACTCACTGCTTTTTTTTGAGTTATTTTGTGAAAAATGGTTTTATAAAATTTATGAAAAACGAAATTTCTTCTTTCGAAAACAATAGAGAAAGTCTATTGATGTTTCTTTGGAAAAAAAGAAAGACAATTATCATTCTTACTGCTTTAGGTACTTTAGTGTCAATTGTAATCTCTTTACTACTTACTCCTGTTTATAAATCCACTGCAATTGTTTTCCCTACTGCCACAAGTACAGTTTCTTTCTCGGAACAAAGAAACGCAAAAGCAGGTTCGATGGATTTTGGTGAATCAGAGCAAGCAGAACAATTGTTACAAATCCTACAAGCTTCTTCTATCCGCGATCGTATAGTGGAAGAGTTTGATTTAATGAACCATTACGAAATTGCAGAAGATGATAAGGTGAAACACCATAAATTGACACAGCAATTCAATGAGAATTTCAATTTTACTAGAACGCGTTATGGATCAATCCAAATCGATGTTTATGATAGAGAACCAAAACAATCGATGCTAATGGTGAACCGTATCGTTGATTTAATTGATACCGTGAAAAACGAATTGATTCGTCAACGTACAGGAGAGGCATTTAAAGTGGCTCAAAGAAAGAAACTTATTCTTGAAGGTGAAATTCAAATTGTTGCTAAGGCAATTGATTCATTGACTCAATTAGGAGTGTTAAATATTGATTCTAGATCAGGATTGTATCAGGCGTATGTAGATGCAAAAGTGGCTGGAGAAAAAACAGAAATCAAAAGTAAAATCGTAATCAACGAGAAAGAAGGCGCTTATTTTGATGAATTAGAACATACACGAAGAGAGAAAATCACAGCGTACGAGAAGTTTATGGAAATTTATGAACAAGCTGAATCAGATGCTTTTGCTGAGATGAACCATAAATTTGTTGTTGAAAGAGGGATTGTAGCAGATAAAAAAGACAAACCAAAAAGAAGTGTAGTTGTATTATTAGGAATGATAGGAACCTTTGTATTTGTTGTTTTTGGGTTATTGATTCAAGATAAAATTCGCGAATTAAAGCAAGCTGAAGGATAAAATGCAGACACTTAAAGCCAATAAATACCTTCTAATTTGGACGTTGATCTATATTGGTATTTCTGGATATCTCATTTGGACAGACTTAAGTTATCTAACGCTTTTTCCAATCGCGCTGGTAGTAATTTACTGCGCTCTATTTTATAGTGATAAAACCTTTTTGGCTCTCGCTTTATTAACACCTTTATCTATAAATATTGAAGAGTATTCAGATAGTTTTGGACTTTATTTGCCCACAGAGCCTTTACTCTTTGGATTGCTGTTACTTGGTCTTTGGCAAGAATTAAGAGCAACATCCTTGAATATCGTTTTTTGGAGGAGTCCAATTGTGATTTCTGTTTCAGTCTATCTTTTTTGGATGTTTATTACCTCCATAACTTCCTCAAGTCCCCTTATTTCTTTTAAGTTCTTGCTGGCACATTTATGGCTGATTGTACCTGTTTTACTTTATGGTTTTTCTATCTTTCAAAAGAAAAAAAACATTGTCATTTTCATGTGGCTCTTCACGATAGGAATGGTGATTGTTATTACCTATACTTTGATAATACATGCGAGTTATAGATTTGGAGAAAAGGAAAGTCATTGGGTAATGTGGCCATTTTTTAAAGATCATACCATCTATGGTGCAGCGATTGGAATTGTTGTCCCATTGGTATTTGGATTGTATTTTTATAAAAAACATAATGCAATTATTCAAGCCATTTTATTGTCTTTTATTTCTATTATTCTTATAGGTTTATATTTTTCTTATACACGTGGAGCTTGGCTATCTGTCATAGCAGCTATAGGTGTTTGGGGGTTAATAAAGATTAGGTTTAAATTTTCTTGGATAGCAGGTCTTTTAGTGATTGCTGGGCTAATACTTTTCTCAAATTGGACAGAAATTACTCATCGCTTAGAAAAAAATAAAAGTGAACATACTACTGAAAACTTTAGTAAAAGAGTACAGTCTGCAGCGAATGTTACTTCAGATGCTTCTAATTTGGAAAGACTGAATAGATGGCAATGTGCACTTGACATGGTTTCTGAACGCCCTTGGGTAGGTTTTGGCCCTGGTACTTACGCGTTTGAATATGCTCGTTTTCAACGACCTCAGAACTTAACAATAATCTCCACAAATTTTGGAAATGGGGGAAATGCTCATAGTGAGTATCTTGGAGCAATGGCGGAAACAGGAGCGATTGGAATGTTAACTGTATTTGCATTAGTAGCATGTATCTTTTATCAATCCATTAGCTTGTATAATAAATGGCCAGAAGATGATAGAGAAATTCGTACCTTGTTGATGGCTACTATTTTGAGTCTAGTTACTTACTTCGTTCATGGGTTATTAAATAATTACCTAGATACAGATAAAGCTTCCGTACCAATATACGCAATGTGCGCCATAACTTTAGCTTTAGAGTATAAATGGATAAAGAATCATAAAAAAAAGGGTGTAATAGCGTAGAAATGCAGGCATAAAAAAATAGAACAGATAAGTTTTTGTAACTTTGTAGTATACTTTACAAACAAGAAAAATGATAGAAACAGATATCATCATTATAGGAGCTGGACCTGTTGGACTATTCACAATTTTCGAAGCAGGTTTATTAAAACTAAAATGTCATTTGATTGATTCTCTTCCACAGCCTGGGGGACAATGTTCAGAAATTTACCCAAAGAAACCTATTTATGATATACCAGGTTTCCCATCTATATTAGCAGGAGATTTAATTGATAATCTAATGGAACAAGCTGCACCATTCAAGCCTGGTTTTACACTAGGAGAGGCAGCAGTAGATATTCTAAAAACGGAGGACGAAAAATTTATTGTTACTACTGATAAAGGGACAAAACATATCGCTCCAAATGTTATTATTGCAGGAGGCTTAGGAGTTTTTGAACCTCGAAAACCACCTATTGATAATTTAACTGATTTCGAAGACAAGGGAGTTGAATACATAATAAAAGATCCTGAGTTTTATCGTGGGAAAAAGTGTGTTATTGCCGGCGGAGGAGACTCTGCTTTAGATTGGTCAATTTATCTAGCCGATAAAGGAATTGCAAGTGAAGTTGTTCTTGTACATAGGTCATCCTCTTTTAGAGGGCATTTAGATTCCGTTCAAAAAGTTTTTGATTTAGCAGAGAAAGGTAAAATTAAATTGATAACAGAAGCAGAAGTAATTGGTTTGAAAGGGACAGAAAGTCTAGAAAGTGTGATTATTTCACATAAGTCAGATGGAGAGATTATTGAAACAACAGATCACTTTATTCCTTTATTTGGTTTAAAACCCAGCCTTGGACCAATCGCAAATTGGGGATTAGAAATTGAAAAAAATGCAATTAAAGTTGATACATCTGATTATTCAACAAACACACCAGGTATATTTGCAGTGGGTGATGTGAACCATTATCCAGGAAAACTGAAGTTAATCTTATGTGGTTTTCATGAAGGAACACTTGCGGTTCAAAGTGCATTTGCTAGAATACATCCTGAAAAGAAAAACATTCTTAAGTATACCACTGTAAATGGAGTACAAGGATTTTAATAATATGATTTGTAAAGAGCATTCAATAGGATGCTCTTTTTTCAATATATAGAAAGCATGAAAGTTATTACAGTAAAGGAGTTTAAAGAAAAGCAAGATAACAATAGTGGAATTGTTTTGATTGATGTAAGAGAACAACATGAATTTGATGCTGCTCAAATGGGAGGGATATTAATTCCAATGAGTCAAATTCAAGAAAGATATTCGGAGATCCCAAAAGAAGGTGAAGTGGTAATTCAATGCCGCTCAGGAATGAGAAGTGCTAATGTCATTCATTTTTTAGAGCAACAATACGGTTACAACAATTTGATAAATCTTGAAGGTGGTATTGTTGCTTGGTCCCATCAAATAGACCCTAGTATTCAGATAGATTAATATGAAACCAGGAGCAATACGATTCGCAATTGTACTAGGCATTGTTTCATTAATGAGTATTTTGTTTACACAAGTTTTGTGGATACAAAAGTCTTTAGAGGTACAACAGAAAGCAATTGAAATCCAAGATAACAGGCAAGTTCTGAATCAAAAGC
Source organism: Taishania sp. (assembly GCA_030150045.1). Classification (GTDB taxonomy): domain Bacteria; phylum Bacteroidota; class Bacteroidia; order Flavobacteriales_D; family Crocinitomicaceae; genus Taishania. The sequence continues at coordinate 31,607 of JASLGM010000031.1, read as the reverse complement.
ACTTCATTGAACAAGTACATATCGCTTTAAGAAATGTATTGCAACAAATCTCAAAAGATCACAGCGACCATAGTGATTTGTATGGGGCGGTTAAACAAGTATCCGCAAATTATTTTATCGTTGATATTAATGAGGAGCTTCATCCTTTTTATTTAGAAAATTTATTGAAAAGAGAGCTATATGCTCAAAATATCTCTACAGATTTTCAGTATGGAATTTATGACTGTTTTACTGATTCCATTGCTTATGGAGATCTAATTACATTTACTCCAGAAGCAACGTTTGAATCAAAAGGTAGAACCCGTACAGGGTTTGAACTAGAGAATTTAAAATGGACAAATGATGGGCATTATTTTACAGTTCACTTTCCATTTGTTGGCGATGATCTTAGTAAAATAGAAAGTGAAACACTTTCTAGAAGGTGGTATATGCTTTTCTTTTTGGGTTTGCCATTGATGTTTTTTGGCTATTCAATTTTTGTGATTTTGAGGCAGAAGCGAATTGCAGAGGTTAAAAATGATTTCATTAATAATATGACACATGAATTGAAAACACCTATTTCCACTATAGGACTTTCTAGTGAAATGTTGTTAAGAGGAACAGTAAAAGAAATTGAAGCTGTTCAGAAATACGCAAGTATTATTCATAAAGAAAATTTGAGACTTCAAAATCTGGTTGAAAAGGTATTAAACATTGCAAAAATGGATATGGAGAAGATTGAAATCTCTATAAGTACATTGTCAATGCATGAGATTCTAGAAGAAATATGCGAAACAATCCTATTCATCCATGAAAATGATGATGTTGTTTTTAATTTTGATTTACAAGCTCAAAACGATAGGATCAAGGGGGATGCGATACACATTACAAATATCGTAAACAACCTTATAGATAATGCAATGAAATATTCTAAGGACGCTCCTTTTGTTACTCTACGTTCATTCAATGAAAACAATCAATTTTGTATAGAAATATCAGATCAGGGTGTTGGTATAAAGAAAGAAGACATAAAACTAATATTTGATAAGTTCTATCGTGTTTCTACAGGTAATTTACATAATGTCAAGGGTTTCGGGTTGGGGTTGTATTATGTTCAGATCATTGTAAATGCGCATCGAGGGAAAATAGATATAAGAAGTAGCTTTGGGAAGGGCACTACTGTTAAAGTATGTTTTCCATTGACAAAGTAAGGTCGATTATGACTTAATTTTATTTAATATACTGTTTGGTTGAGGGTGAATGCCTTCTTTTAAAATTTGCTTCCCATCTGAATAAATCAAGTAGCGGTCTTTAATGGTTTGTTGTGGGTTTTGAATCTCAATTACAGAGTAAGATTTTGTAGTATATAAAATATCATAACCTCCTTCGTGTTTGAATTCTCCAATTGTCAATGATAGATTAGATGCAGAAAGATGGATTCTTATTGAAACAGGTTCTACATCAAGAAGAATATTGCCTTCATTGATTATATAATTAGGAATCGCACCTTCATAATAGCCATATTGCCTTTTCTTTAAAGGCTTTTCAATGATTTGTGAGAACAAAAAGCTTGTATTTATTATTATTAGAAGACAAACGAACATTTTTTTCATAAAGTGAATATAGGAAGAATCTCATTGAAATTTCTTATTTTCGCTCATCAAAAACAAACATTATGGAGCAATATCACGATTTATTAAAACACGTATTAAAGAATGGTGTTCAAAAAGGTGATAGAACCGGGACAGGAACCCTTTCAACTTTTGGGTATCAAATGCGATTTGATTTGTCTAAAGGATTTCCATGTGTGACGACAAAAAAATTGCATCTACGTTCGATTATTCATGAGCTGTTATGGTTTTTAAAAGGTGAGACAAACATCCAATACCTGAAAGATAATGGAGTCTCTATTTGGGACGAATGGGCAGATGAAAATGGGGAATTGGGACCTGTATATGGTTACCAATGGAGAAGTTGGCCAAAACCTTCAGGTGGTTCGGTTGATCAAATTACAAACCTTGTAAATCAAATCAAGAACAATCCTGATTCAAGAAGGTTGATTGTTTCAGCCTGGAATCCAGCACTAGTAGACGAAATGGCTTTGCCACCTTGCCACTCTTTGTTTCAATTTTATGTCGCTGATGGTAAATTGTCTTGTCAGCTTTATCAAAGGTCAGCAGACACGTTCTTAGGTGTGCCATTTAATATAGCATCTTATGCTCTCCTCACAATGATGATTGCTCAAGTATGCGATTTAGAACTTGGAGATTTTATCCATTCTTTTGGAGATGTCCATATATATTCAAACCATATGGAACAGGTGGAATTACAGTTGTCGAGAGAATGCAAACCTCTTCCTCAGATGAAAATTAATCCTGAAATAAAAGATTTATTTGCATTTACTTTTCAAGATTTTGAATTAATAAATTATGATCCTTTTCCACCTATCAAGGCTCCAGTTGCTGTGTAGCCTACTTTTACTTACACCATTATTATTTGGACAACAATTAAACATCAGTTTTGTAGGTGATGTAATGCAGCATGGTCCTCAAATTAAGGGAGCGTATAATAGTAAGCTAGATCATTATGAATATGATCCTTCTTTTCAATTTGTTAAACCTTTTATTGAAAAGTCTGATATTTCAGTAGCGAACCTTGAGGTGACTCATGCGGGTAAACCATATTCGGGTTATCCACAGTTCTCAGCCCCTGATGAACTTTCTTCTGCCTTAAAAAGGGCTGGGTTTGATGTGTTGGTTACAGCAAATAATCACTCTTGCGATGGTGGAGCGAAAGGAGTAATCAGAACTTTAGATGTGTTAGATAGCTTGAAAATACTACATACTGGTACTTTTAGAAATAAAGCAGAGAGAGAGAAGAATTACCCATTAATAATAGAGAAAAAAGGACTGCGAGTTGCTATTCTGAATTATACATATGGAACAAATGGATTGTTTGTGAAAGAGCCTTTGCTCATAAACTATATCGATAGTGCAATAATTCGTAAGGACGTTGAAAAGGCCAAGAAAAGCGCTGATTATATAATATGTTTGATGCATTGGGGGAATGAATATCAATCCTTACCTAGTGCTTATCAAAAGTATTGGGAGAAATTTGTTTATGCGCAAGGTGTAGATATGATTATTGGCAGCCATCCGCATGTATTACAGCCTATTGAACGAAAAACAATTGATGGAAAAGAGAGGTTAACAGCATATTCTCTTGGTAATTTTGTTTCAAATCAAAGGGATCGTTACAAGAATGGAGGTCTAATGCTTTTTACAACTATTGAAAAAGAAGAAACTGGTGTTAAACTAAAAAAGGTGAATTATAGATTTGCTTATGTACACACAAAGCAAGTAGGAGAGTTTAAGCATTATTATATTTTACCATCTTATGACTATAGTAAGGACTCTTCATTTATTCAGGCTGTTGATGCAAAGGCTATGGACCTTTTTATTACTGATTCAAAAAAATTATTTTCCGTAAATAATAAAGGGGATGTTACAGAAAGTAAAGACAGTGCTAATGCTTTTGTAGATTTATTATTGTCTGGTTATTATTCTGTGAAAATTACAGAGTTGACTAAATATAATAAGTTTATAGCGCGCGAAAATCTTGACTATGCCCATCGTTATGTAGATGCAAATGGAAGAGCCTTTTGGCTATGTGGTATGAATGACAACAAAACCGCAGCGCAACAAAATAAGTTTCTTTTGGAATCTATGAAAATAAAAGGAGATTTAAAAGTTGTTTTCGTTAACAGAAATCAATTAATAGAATTGGAACAATGAAATGTAGTTTGATCGTTGCTGTTGATGAACAGTTTGGTATAGGTAAGGACAATGATTTAATGTGGCACCTTCCAGAAGATATGTTGTTTTTCAAAAACACTACGCTTAATCAAGTTGTTATTCTGGGCCGAAAGAACTATGAATCAATCCCCAGTAGATTTAGACCACTACCTAAAAGATTGAACATTGTTATTTCAAGAAATATAAAATACCCTTGCCCTGGCGCTTTATTGACTACGGATTTATTTGAGGCCATTCGTCTTGGACAAATAGAAAAACCAGGAGCAAAATGTTATATTATTGGTGGCGGAGAGATTTATAATTGGGCTTTAAAAGAAGATGTAATTAATGAAATGTTTATTACTCACGTTCATCATACATTTAAAGCAGATACTTTTTTCCCTACTTTCGATATAAAGAAATGGTCATCAGAAGTAATTACAGAAAAAAAGGCAGATGAAAAAAATTCATTCGCCTTTACAATTATTAGATATTGGAAATAGAACTATTTTTTTAATTCATCTTCAATAAAAAGTTTCTTCAGATTTACTGCATCTGATGGTCTCATTTTTCCTGCTAAAATCAAACTTAACTCTTTTCTTCGAAGAGCGGCATCAAAGCGAGCTTTTTCTACTTCTGTTTCAGGTATAAGTTCAGGCACTTGAATAGGTGAGCCTAGTTGGTCCACGGCGACAAAAGTATAAATAGCTTCATTACTCTTAACTCTTGTGCCTGTAATATTGTCTTCCACGTAAACATCTACAAAAACTTCCATTGACGAATTGAAGGCTCTTGAAACCTTAGCTTCAAGCGTTACAATTGAAGCATGTGCAATTGGTTGATTAAATGACACGTTATTCACACTCGCTGTCACAACTACACGTTTGCAATGTCGATGAGCGGAAACGCTTGCAATAACGTCCATCCAAGCAAGTAATTGACCTCCAAAAAGGTTTCCTAAAGTATTGGTGTCGTTAGGGAGAACAATTTTTGTTGTAATCGCTAATGTTTGTTGAGGGGTATTTACTTTCATGGGGTATGGAATGTTTTTGCAAAAGTACTTACTTTCTCTCTATAGCCATCAAAACATGTTTTTTTTTTAGAATAATTATAATTTATAGTGTTATGACACATTATCAATGTTCATTTATAGTATCTTTACAAGACGTTTTCGAATTGTTACATGGATAAATTAATTACTGCTTTCCCAGACAATATCTTGGAGGCTCTTACTATAGCAAATAATGCGCATTTCTCACCCTTAAAGAGACCAATTACAAATGTTGTGATTTGTGGTATGGGAGGTTCTGGAATTGGCGGTAAAATGGTTGGAACTTGGTTGCAAAATGAATTGACAATCCCTATTATTTCGCATCATGATTACACAGCTCCATTTTTCATTAATGAGAGTTCATTAGTAATTGCAAGTTCTTATTCAGGGAATACTGAAGAGACTTTAATCTGTGTAGAACAAGCACGTAAGAAAGGAGCTCAAATTATTGGAATTTGTTCTGGAGGTTTACTTTACGATTTTTGTATTAAGCATAACTTCGATGTAGTGAAGGTACCAGGAGGTAATCCACCTCGTACAGCACTAGCTTTTTCGATTGTTCAAGTGACCAATATTTTTGTTAAATTAGGAATGGCGAATCCGGAGCGTATGATTGAAGTTCGAAATGGATACGATAGAATCATCAAAGAATTAGAGGGTATACACAAAAGTGCTATGGACTTAGCAGAATTTATTGGTGAAAAAACACCTGTTTTTTATTCAGCAGCTAAATATGAAGGTGTTGCAGTAAGAGCAAAGCAGCAGTTTAATGAAAATGCAAAAATTCTTTGTTGGTATCATGTTCTTCCGGAAATGAATCACAACGAACTTGTTGGATGGGGAGGGGGTGATAAGCGTTTCGCTCCTGTGTTTTTTGATACATTAGATCTTATTCCTAGAAATAAAAAAAGAGCTGAGATTACTTTCGGTATAATTGGTGATAAAGCTGGGGTTAAGGTGATTAAAGCGAAAGGAAACTCTATCATTGAAAAATCTTTTTTCTTAATTCATTTGATAGATTGGGCTTCATTTTATCTTTCAGTTAATAAAAATGTCGATCCGATTGAAATTAGAGTAATTGATCATTTGAAAGCGGAATTAGCAAATTTTAAAGAAGAATGAAACCTAGAGTAAATTATACTGATTTAGGATTAATAGATTATAAAGAGGCTTGGGATTACCAAGAAAAATTATTTCATGAAACAATACAAAGAAAAATTGCTTTGAGGAATGAAGAGACCACTGATCCTACTCAAAATTATTTGCTTTTTTGTGAGCACCCACACGTGTTTACATTAGGTAAAAGTGGCGCTCAAGAACATTTGTTGTTGTCTACCGAAAAACTAAAAGAGCAAAATGCCTCATTTTATAAAATAAACAGAGGTGGTGATATAACTTATCATGGGCCAGGACAATTAGTTGCTTATCCAATATTTGATTTAGATCATTTCTTTCCAGATATTCATAAATACATGAGGTCTTTAGAAGAAGCAGTTATTTTGACTTTGAAGGATTTTGGTATAGAAGCAGGAAGGCTTGATGGAATGACAGGTGTATGGTTAGAATCAGATACTATTAAAGCTCGAAAAATCTGTGCAATGGGAGTTAAAAGCTCTAGATGGGTCACAATGCATGGTATTGGATTCAATGTTAATTCTGATTTAGATTATTTTTCACATATTATTCCTTGTGGAATTGAAGATAAAGCTGTAACTTCAATGAAGAAAGAGCTTGGTAGAGAGGTGGATATGTTAGAAGTGAAGAAAGTGTTAAAAGAAAAGCTCTCAGAAGTTTTTTCTTTTAATTATGAAGACAAATAGATTCAAATCAAAAAAAATAAATTATGGTCTTTTTATTATAGTGTTGTTCATGACCCTATCAATAGGATTACTATTATTTCAATTCCCATATCTTCCACATGCAATCAATAGTTCTTTTTTAAGAGGGCAAAAGGGGCCTGATATCTTTGATCTGCAAATAAGTCCATTCAAAAAAATAGACCCCATTCAAAAAACTATGGTGCCCTATTATCCTGTTCAAGTGCATAAGGATCAAATTGATGGGTTTCAAAAATATGTAGATGAGACTAAAACAATTGCCTTTTTAGTTGCAGTCAACGATTCAATATTATTTGAAGAGTACTTTAGAGGTTATTCATCTAAACAAATTTCTAATTCCTTCTCGATGGCAAAAACGGTCATCTCTTTGTTAATAGGAATAGCTATTGAAGAAAAAAGGATTCACAGCCTTGATGATCCTATTCAAGATTATCTAAGCCATTGGAATACAAATGGAAAATATAAACCTTCAATAAGAGAGGTGCTTCAAATGGCTTCGGGGTTGAATTGGACAGAGTCAGGTGGAAATCCTTTTTCGAATAATGCAGCGGCTTATTATGGTAATTCCATAAATCAATTGATGGAAAAAGTTGTGGTAGTTGAGAAACCTGGTGTATATTATAATTATCAAAGTGGAAATACACAAATTCTAGCAATGTTGTTAAAATATGTCTATAAGAAAGGACTAAGTGATTTAGTAAATGAGAAAATATGGACGCCTATGGAAATGTCCGGTACTGCATTTTGGAGCACTGATGAAAGTGATTTTGAAGAGAAAGCATATTGCTGTTTGTATGCAACACCTAAAGACTTTTTAAAACTAGGTATTTTATTAGCCAATAGCGGTGTATATAAAGGAAAGAGTATTGTTCCATCTTGGTATATTAATGAAATGAGTTCATCTAAAGCGTCGAAAATAAAAAAATCAGGGAATAGTAATAATCTATATGGTCTACAATTATGGACTTTAGAGGATAAAGAAGATCGATTACTTTATTTTAGAGGAATTTTAGGGCAATATATTATTGTTTCTCCACAAAAAAAATGGGTGGTCGTTCGTTTAGGGCATGAAAAAGGACCTAACTATGTTGCAAGTGAACTGTCCAATGACAATTTATTTATGGAGGGACACTCCAAGGATTTCATAGAGTATGTTAAATTTGCAAAGATTATAGTTAATAAATCAAATTGATAACATGAAGGAGAGTATTTTAGGACCCAAAGTAGAGAATGTTGGCATTGCAATTGTAAAAGATGAACTTGAAAATGGAGAAATAGGTTACAATGTTTATTTGATTAATTACAGAGAAGATATTATCGAGGGGATTATTGTTACTAGTAAAGGATATGGTGTTGACCCGGCAACGAGTGAGACAGTTAGAACGTCTACTTTAAGACATTGCCTCGAGTTGATGTTGCCTAACGAAGCTGCTAAGTTAGAACCAATAATGGAAGACGTTTTCCATTTGACTAATGAGTTTCTTTTAAGCTTTTGGATGGACGAGGTAATGCATGATAAAAAATTTGTGTTTAACCCTCAAATTGTAAAAGATGAAAATATGATTGAAATACCTTTACTTGGAAGAATGGGTGTGCTAATAAAATAGCTAGATTGTTAACAAACACATCAACTATTAATTATATTTGTTTAATCGCAACTTCGCGTGATAATGAAAATGAATCGGTTTTCTGGAAAAACAACTCTTTTATTCACTGTTTTTATGTGGATAGGCTTAGCATTTTCTATTAATTCATGTAGGAATTCTGATGTTGAGGAAATTAAAGATGAAAGTGAAGACTATTATGAATTTCAAGGTTTTGACTTGTCTGAATATGAAATTCCAGCGACCATTATGTTACCAGATGAGACAGCTAATATTGGAGCATCTACAAAACCAGAGGTCGAACATAAAGAGTCTGATTTTTATTGGGATATTAGCGTTGGACCAAGTTTTCATCTTCATATAGAGGATTATGGAGATAATGCAATGCTTGTAGAAAAACAAAAGCAAAAACTTTCTAACTTTTCGTTTTATGATATCCATTATTTAGTAGAAGAAGAAGATTTAATCGTCTATGAGCAAAAGCTAAAGGTAAGAGGGAAAGCAAATGCGCCACACGGAGTAGGTATAGAACATGTTTCGTATCACGTTTATGGTATTAGAAATATTAATGGAATTAATTTTGAAATTAGAAGTAAAGATGAAGGTGTAGAAAAACCAATCATTGAGTTAATGGCCAAATCTATCCGATCCTTTAAACCTAAAAGTAGTAATTGACCTTTAATAAATTAACCCATGCGGGAGATTATTTTATCGTGCTTCATCATATGTAGCACTTTTTTGTTTGGACAAGACAGACCAATAAATGGAGTTGCTCCTTCTACCTCAAGTAATTATATTTTTAAGAATGCAACTGTTTTTGTTTCAAGTTCAAAAATGATTCAAAAAGCAACAATCGTAGTTGAAAATGGAATCATTAAAGAGGTCGGGAATTCACCAATTAAGACAGGTAAATATATTGAAGTTGATTGTGAAGGTTTAGTGATACTACCTTCATTTATTGAAGTAAATCGAGTTGTTTCTTTTAAAGGAATGGCGATAGATATTAAATCTAATTCGAATAGAACTGCGGAATATAGTTGGAATGCCGCGATTAAGCCAGAGGTAAAGGCTGTAGATTATCATTATCAAGATCAATTAGATGTTCAACTATGGGCTAATAAGGGATTTGGCTTGCTATTGAATGCCCCTAATGATGGAATAATTGCTGGACAAGGATATATGAGATCTTTATATGCCCCACAAGAAGAAAATACAATTTTAAAGTCAAGTGTTGGAGTTTCATTTTCGTTTGAGAAAGGATCGTCTAAACAACTTTATCCTTCTTCACAAATGGGGAGCATTGCTCTGATCCGACAAACATTATTGGATGCGAAACACCATTCTACAACTAATAATTTGAATCTTTCCTATGATGCATTGCAATTAGCAATAAAAACAACGCCTATATTATTTAGAGTGACTTCCTCGTTAGAGGTTTTAAGAGCTAAGAAAATCGCTGATGAATTTGGGCTGAACTGGATGGCCATTGGAGCAGGAGACGCATATAAATGTGTGGATGAGCTAAAAGGAAGTGGTGTAAAAATGGTTTTACCATTAAATTATCCTAAGACTTTAAACGTTAGTGATCCATATGTTAATCAATATATTCCTTTAAGCGAATTGAAAGACTGGGAAATGGCCCCTACAAATGCTTATATTTTAAATAAAGAAGGAGTGGCAATCGCTTTATCAAGTTCAGGAATTGATTCGGTAAAGGATTTTTGGAATGCTATACGAGAAACGATTAAGCATGGATTAACTCCAATGGAAGTTTTAAAAGCATTAACAGAAACACCAGCAAAATGGTTAGGGATAGAAAAGGAATATGGAACTATAGAGCCTGGAAAAAAAGCTTTTTTCACCGTTTACTCTTCAAATCCACTAAGTCAAGAGGCTGAAGTTGTTGAAGTATTTAATAATGGTGTAAGAGAAAGTATTAATCCTAGATCAATTATTAATCTTGAGGGAAAATATAATTTCAATTTAGAAAACAAGCAATATGTTGTTGAGATATTAAAAAAAGACAGCAAGGTGTACGAAGTGAAAAGATTAGATGCGCCGAAAAAAGTATATGAAAATGTAAAAATTAATATTGACGGGTTGGATATGCATTTTGTGATAGCTGATTCAACAGATGATCAAAGAGGACATTTTATTTTACATGGTAAATTTGTTCCTAAGATGGGAGTGTTTGAAGGAGAAGGAACAAGCCCCAGTGGCTCTTGGATAAGATGGACTGCAATTAAGCAAAAGAAGACTCAAGCTGAAACGAAATCGGAAACAATAAAGCTAGACACTCTAGTTGCAAAGAATTTATGGTTTCCAAACATGGCTTTTGGAAAAGTAGAATTACCAACAGTAAAAAATATTTTGTTTAAAAATGTGACAATTTGGACAAATGAAGTCGAAGGAAATATTAGTAATGGATATGTTCTTGTGAAAGAAGGAAAAATACATTATGTTGGTGGCGAACAACCTAAATTACCTTTAGAAACAGAGGTGATTGAAGGTAATGGAATGTTTCTTACGTCTGGAATAATAGACGAACATTCTCATATTGCAATATCAAAAGGGGTAAATGAAGGAAGTCAATCTGTAACAAGTGAAGTTTCCATTGCTGATGTGGTTAGAAATGATGATATTAATATATATCGTCAGTTGGCAGGAGGTGTTACTACTGCGCAATTGTTACATGGGTCAGCGAATACAATTGGTGGACAGTCTGCATTAATAAAATTGAAGTGGGGTTATTCTCCAGAGCAAATGTTATATAGAGATGCACCAAAATTCATCAAATTTGCATTAGGTGAAAATGTTAAACAAACCAATTGGGGAGATGGCTCTAGATTTCCACAAACACGAATGGGGGTAGAGCAGGTGCTGATAGATGCTTTTTCTAGAGCAAAAAAATATCAGGCAAGTAAAACTGTTAAAAACAACAATGTAGGCGTTGATTTAGAGTTAGAAGTATTGGTTGAAATTTTGGAAGGTAAACGACATATTACTTGTCATTCTTATATTCAATCAGAAATACTGATGTTACTAAAAGTGGCAGATTCCTTTGGATTTAAAGTAAATACATTGACGCATATTCTTGAAGGTTATAAAATAGCTGGAGAATTAAAAAAGCATCAAACAGGAGCGTCAACTTTTTCAGATTGGTGGGCTTATAAATATGAGGTAATGGATGCAATTCCTCATAACGCTAGTTTATTACATGAACAAGGGGTTTTAGTTGCTATTAATTCTGATGATGCAGAGATGGGGCGTAGACTCAATCAAGAAGCAGCGAAAGCAATTAAATACGGGGGAATGACTGAGATAGAAGCATGGAAGTTGGTAACATTAAATCCAGCTAAATTATTGCATATTGATGATAAAGTTGGAAGTATAAAGATAGGTAAAGATGCTGATTTAGTGCTGTGGAATACGAATCCATTATCTATAAACGCATATCCAGAAAGAGTCTTTATTGATGGAATTCCTTTCTATAGTCGCGTTGAAGACCTGAAATTACAAATTCAAAACGATAAAGAAAAAGCAAGGATTATTAGTAAAATCTTAGATGTTAATCAAAGAAATGGAGATAAGGGTAAGATGTATAACCTTGTAGAACCAAAATTCTTTCATTGTAATACATTAGGAGAAGAAGGGACGACAAATCACAACTCACATTGAAAGCTATGAAAAGTATATATTTCGCTTTGGTTTTCTTATGCTCTTCACTTTCTTTGTTAGGGCAAAAGACTTTGTTAAAAAATGGATTCCTCCATATTGGTAATGGAGAAGTGATTGCTAATGCCGCTGTTGGTATAGAAAAGGAAAAAATTATCTTAGTTAAGAATAATTTAGCATTTAGTTATTCAGTATCGGATTGGGATACAATTATTGATCTTAAGGGAAAGCATGTATACCCTGGATTTATTGCGGGAAATTCAACACTTGGATTGACTGAAATAGAGGCCGTCCATGCGACTAATGATTTTTTAGAAGTTGGAACGTTTAACCCTCATGTTAGGGCTCAAATTGCATTTAATGTTGAAAGTGAGGTGATAAAAACAGTACGATTGAATGGGGTGTTGAGCGCCCAAGTTACCCCACGTGGAGGCAAAATTGCTGGTAGTTCATCACTCATGTATCTAGATGGTTGGAACTGGCAAGATGCAACAATTGTAAAAGATGAGGGGATTCATATTAACTGGCCTTCATCTATACAGTTTAAAAAAGAGGGAGACAATTTCATTAGTTCTACATATTTAAAAGAAAAGGAATCCTTATACGCATTTTTTCAAGCGTCAAAAGCTTATTTGACAGATAAAAAGACAGAAAAAGATCAAAGATTTGAAGCAATGCAAGGCGTGTTTCATGACGAGAAAAGAGTGTACTTTAGGGCGGATGGGATGCAAGAAATAAACGATGTAATTGATTTCTGCCTACATTTTCAGATAAAAAATGGCGTTATTATTGGGGGGTATGACGCTCACTTTTTTGCAAGGAAATTAAAAGATGCAAAAATATCAGTAATGCTTATGCGTCCACACAGCCTTCCTTTACGCGAAGATGATCCTATTCATCAAACTTATATGCTTGCAGCTAAACTTCAAGCGGAAGGGGTTTTGTTTTGTATTCAGAATGAAGGGGATATGGAAGCAACCGAAAGTAGAAACTTACCATTTTTAGCGGGTACTGCACAAGCATATGGACTGACAGAAGAGCAAGCTATCGCTAGTATAAGCTATAATGTTGCTAAAATTATGGGGTGTGAAAAACGAATAGGATCTGTAGAAGTAGGGAAATCAGCTACATTGTTTGTGTCTGAAGGTAATGCGCTAGATATGAGGACAAATAAAGTTGTATTAGCAATGATAAACGGGAAATGGGTAAATTTACAAAATAGGCAAATAGATCTTTATCATAAGTACAAGAAAAAGTATGAATCCGGGACTGCTGAGAAAAACAAGAAATAATGAAAAAGTCAACAACTCTATTGTTTTATTTATTGAGTGCTTATGTTATCGTTCAATTTGTATGGTGGGGTTATTACATTAATCAACTCAATCATCAGGTTAATGTTCAAGAAGTAGCATTAATGAAAACACTTATGATCATTGGGGAAGGGGCAGTGTTTCTCCTTATTTTGGTGTTAGGTATTATTAGAATTCAAAAAAATATAAAAAAAGATCTCGTGTTTTCTAGAAATCAAAATAACTTTTTACTTTCTGTAACACATGAATTAAAAACTCCCTTAGCAAGTAATAAACTCTATCTTCAAACTTTACAAAAGCATCAACTTTCAATTGTCAAACAACAGGAAATAATTGAGAAAGCTTTAGAGCAAAATGGGCAACTTGAACAATTGATAAACAATATTCTTAATGCATCTAGGCTTGAAAATAGAAGGTTAGTTTTACATAAAGATGAGGTTAATGTTTCTAAATATTTGAATCAAATTATTGAAAGATATAGTAAACAATATCATGAAATTTCTTTCCAAACAAAAATTCCTAATGATGTTTATTATTCAATAGATCCATTTATTGTTGAAACAGTATTAAATAATTTGATAGAAAATGCTATTAAATATACAACTGTAGATCCATTAATTGAAGTTGAATTATTACTTTCCGAAAAACTATATATAATTGTAAAAGATAACGGTATAGGAGTGCCTATTGATCAAACGAAAAACATCTTTAAAAAATTCTATCGTATAGGGAATGAAGAAACTCGTACCCAGAAAGGTTCAGGATTGGGCCTTTTTATTGTATTTGAATTTCTTCATTTACATAACGGAACAATAAAATATATTGCCAACAAACCAAAAGGATCAATTTTTGAAATAACAATTTGAAATGGAAAAACACATTGGATTAATTATTTTAGATGGCTGGGGAATCGGTGATGGTAGCGTATCTGATGCTATATCAAATGCGAAAACACCATGTATGAAGGAAATAATAGAGAATTATCCTAATGCAACTCTTACGACTTTCGGAGAGAAAGTAGGTTTGCCGGAAGGGCAAATGGGAAATTCTGAAGTAGGTCATCTGAATATAGGGGCTGGTAGAATTGTATACCAAGAACTTACAAGAATAAATAAGGCGATTAGAGAAAAAACTTTCTTTGACAACGAAGTCTTAGTTCAAAGCATAAAGAAAGCTATCTCTGAAGGGCGTAAGTTACACTTCATGGGGTTAGTTTCTGAAGGTGGAGTTCATAGCTCTCAAGCCCATTTACATGCGTTATGTGACTTAGCTAAATCTCTTGGTGCAAAGGACAATGTATTTATTCATGCTTTTACCGATGGAAGGGATTGTGATCCTAAATCAGGATTAGATTCTTTGGAAAAACTTCAATTACATCTAAAAGAATCAATTGGTGAAATTGCTACAGTGATTGGCCGCTATTTTGCAATGGATAGGGATAATAGGTGGGAAAGAGTAAAGATTGCCTACGAAGCTATGGTTGGAAATAAAGGGGAGTATTCTTCAGATCTTTTGAAGGCAATAAGGACTTGTTATAATGAAGGGATTACAGATGAATTTATTAGTCCCATAATACTTACTAAAGAAGGAGTGCCAATCGCAAGAATTGAAGAGGGTGATACGGTTATATCGTTTAATTTCAGAACGGATAGGCCTAGAGAGATCGTCACTGCTTTGTGTCAAAAAAATTTACCTGAATATGGAATGAATGCTTTAAATATTGAGATGGTAACTTTTACGAGTTATGATGATTCCTTTTCAAATATAAAAGTTGTTTTTGGAAAGGAAAATTTAAGTAATACTTTAGGTGAGGTTTTGTCTAATAACGGTAAAAAACAATTGAGAATTGCGGAAACAGAAAAGTATCCGCATGTTACTTTCTTTTTTAATGGGGGAAGAGAACTACCATTTGAAAATGAAAATAGAATTCTTTGTCCTTCACCAAAAGTTGCAACCTATGATTTGCAACCAGAAATGAGCGCTAAAGAAATTATGACTAATGTCATAGCAGAAATGAAAATCAATAAACCTCATTTTTTTTGTTTGAATTTTGCCAATCCTGACATGGTTGGTCATACGGGCAATTATAATGCAATAATTAAAGCCGTTGAAACAGTGGATAATTGTTTAAGAGAAATTGTACTTACGGCTTCTGAAGAAGGATATGAATTGATTATTATTGCAGATCACGGAAATGCAGACTATGCGCTTAATCCAGATGGAACTCCAAATACAGCACATTCAATAAATCCAGTTCCTGTTGTTTTAATTACAGCTGATAGTGAGATAACTCTAAGAGATGGGATATTAGCTGATGTTGCTCCCACAATTCTAGATATTCTAAAAATAAAAAAGCCCATCGAGATGACGGGCGTTAGCTTAATAAATTAAATAACTATTTTTTTAGTTGATTAATGATCGTTGTCGTGGAAAAGCCATCTACAAAAGGTATGGTGGCTACTTCTCCTCCTGTTGAATCCATGACATCTGCACCCACAATGTAAGATTTACTTGTTATTTCTCGTTCTGTTGAATCATAATCGCCACCCTTAATGACAACATCAGGGAGTAATGTTTTGATTAATTTTAATGGAGTGTCTTCATTGAAAATAATAACAATATCAGCAACGCTAATACCTGCCATAACCAATTGACGAGCAGTTTCATTATTGATAGGACGGTTGTCGCCTTTTTCAAGTCTTTTTACTGAGTCATCACTGTTTATTGCAACAATTAGACGATTTACTTTATCAGCCGCTTGATTTAAGTAGATGACATGACCTTGATGAAGAATATCAAAGCATCCATTTGTAAAACCTACCTTTAAACCAGCATTTCTCCAAATTCCAACTCTTCGTACGGCTTCTTCTAAACCAACAATTTTATTGTATAAATTATCGATTCGATTGATAGATTTTTCCATCTGTTTTATAATTTTTAGGGAGTAACATTAATGAGAGTAATCCAAGAATAATCATAAGCATAGTTTGTGCAGACCAAACAATCATTCCTAAAGCTTTTCCTATTCCTTCTGCGTCCGTTGGATTTTCTGTCTTTAGGTAAAAAGCAACAACCATCCCAACTAACATTGGGTAAACCCCTATTCCTCCATTTGTAAAAGTGATACCTACTGAACCTGCTACAAATGCAATCAACATACCACTAAGTGGAACGTTTGAAGTTTCTTCCCAACAGTAAAAAGGAATCATGAATTCAATTAAGTAACAAGACCAGATCAATACTGTATACCCAATAAATGCACCGGGGCTTTTACTTTTAAAAATAGATAAAACACCTTTTGATACATCGCTAGTAAATTGTATAAATTTATTTCGCAGGTTTTTTTTTGTAAGGAGTAAGACAAAGAGAAATCCTATGGCTAGAATGACGATGTATTTCACCCAAGAATAATCTGAAGAATTTACTACTTCATCTCCAAACTCGTTTTTTATTGAATGGAAAATGGTAATCAAATCATTATATCCAAGAAGTAAAGTAATACCGGTAATACTGGCTAGCATTATTAAATCCACCGCTCGCTCAGCAATAATTGTTCCAAATGATTTTGAAAAGGGAATGTTATCAGAACGTTGTAACATTAAAGAACGTGTTGGCTCACCCGAACGAGGTATAGTGAAATTGACAAGATATCCTATCATCACAGCATGATATCTGTTTTTCCACGGGGAAGTATAACCCATTGGTTCAAGCATGTATTTCCATCTTTCTGCTCTTGCGTATAAAGCAACCCAGGCTAAAAGTAAAGAGATGATGATGTAGAAATAATTTGCTTCTCTAAACGCTTTCTTAAAACTGACAATATGCTCTTTACTCATACTACTAAAAAACAACCAAAACAAATAGATACCAATTGCTAAAGGTAAAACTGTTTTTATGATGTTCGTAATGTATGATTTAGACATGTTTAGTCAATTAGATTTGTTTGTTCATTTGGAAAAACTAAAGATGGCTTGAAGGATTTAGCCTCTTCAAAATCCATGAATCCATATCCGATAATAATGATGATGTCATTCACAGCTACTTTTCTTGCAGCTGGACCATTCAAACATATGGTTCCTGAATTTCTTTCTCCTTTGATAATGTAAGTCTCAAATCGCTCCCCATTGTTTACATCTACTATTTGTACACGTTCTCCTTCAATAAGGTTTGAAGCTTCTAATAAGGCTTCGTCAATTGTAATACTTCCAATATAATTCAAATCAGCCTGTGTTACACGAACGCGGTGAATTTTTGATTTAACTACTTGAACTAACATAATATAAAAAATGAGCTGTAAAGTTAGGTAAATATATAAGAACCTAACTTAGGAATTACTTTAAAAGATGTAAAATCAATTTATTTGCATATTGTCTATTAATCGAACGTTTCCACAATAAGCAGTGATGCAGCAAACTGCATTCTCGACCCATAGATTTGTAAGTGAAGTCAGATTTTGAGGATTTACAATTTCTATGTATTCAACAATTAATCCTGCCTCTTCAATCCATTTTTTTGCTGATTCTATTAGTTCTGAAGGGCTGTTGTTTGTTGTCATTCCTTTCAATTTTAATAAAGTTTGACCAATTATCAACGCCTGTTCTTTTTCTATTTCACTTAAACGAGCATTTCTTGAACTAAGAGCAAGGCCCTTTTCGTTTCTAATGATAGGACATTCTCTAATTAGAATATCTAATCCAAAGTATTGAACCATGTGTTTAACTACAGCGACTTGTTGGAAGTCTTTTAGACCGAAATATGCGTTTGTTGGTAGAACGATGTCAAATAATCTTTTTACAACTTGAACTACTCCTTGAAAATGCCCTGGACGAAATTTCCCTTCCATTACCAAATCCATAATGCCTAAATCAATAGGTTGATAATTATAATTCTCAGGATATACCGTTTCAACTGATGGGGCGAAAATAATATCAGCTCCCACTGATTCAGCTAAAGAAGTATCAGCGTCCAAAGTCCTTGGATACTTAATTAAATCTTCTGAATTATTAAATTGTGTTGGATTCACAAAAATACTAATAACAGTATAATCATTCTCCTTTTTAGAAGTATTTATCAAGGATAAATGACCTTCATGTAAGGCACCCATTGTAGGAACAAAACCAATTGTTTTCCCCTCCGCTCTAAGATCTGAGATAACTTTTGTCAAATCAGATGCATTATCAAATATTTTCATCTCTAAACTTCCTACTGAACAAAAAGGGCAAAACTATTTTTTTTCTTGAATTTCCGCAATTTTTTCCGTACTTTTGTAAAGTTTTTTTGCAAACTCAACAACAAATGGAGAAAAAGAAAATACTTTTCGTATCACAAGAAATAGCCCCTTTCTTGCCAAAGTCTGAAATTTCAGCAACTGCTAGAAAATTACCTCAGGGCATTCAAGAAGCAGGAAAGGAAATTCGAGTGTTCACGCCTCGTTTTGGAGCAATCAACGAGCGTAGGCACCAACTCCATGAAGTGATTCGCTTGTCTGGAATGAATATTGTTATCGATGATAACGATCACCCATTGATTATCAAAGTAGCCTCAATTTCTCAAGCTAAAATGCAGGTCTATTTCATAGATAATGAGGAATATTTCAAACGTAAAACTACAGTTGCAGATGAAGATGGAGCAGGTTTTTCGGATAATGATGAAAGATCGGTTTTCTTCTGTAGAGGAGTTTTAGAAACCGTTAAAAAGCTCGGGTGGCAGCCAGATGTGATTCATTGTCATGGTTGGATGACTTTACCAATGGGGTTGTACTTGAAGAAAATGTACGCTAAAGACCCGCATTTTGCAAATACAAGAGTCGTATATAGTATGTACGAACAAGGATTTGAAAATGGATGGGACACTCGCTTTCCTGAAAAATTGAAATATGACGGCTTTGAACCAGAAGTAATCAGTAAGTTCGAGAATGTAGACTTCCTTTCTGTAACGTCTAGTATGCTAGATTATGTCGATGGAGTCAATGTCGCTAGTGAAAATATTTCACCAGGATTACAAAATATTTATGATAATTTATCGTGTATAAAGACACCGTATGTTGCGGAAGAATATCAAACGAAAAATTTATCGGAATTTTTTGATAAAATAATTGAAGCAGAACTTTGTCTGTAACCATATGAAAGAAAATATTTTCAGAATAAGGGAGCGGGGAGTTAATGAACTTTCCGCTACTTTTTTATTAGCAGCATTTGTGCTGCTTTTTTCGGCTTGTAAGAAGAAGGAGACGCTAATTGGAAAGAATTTGTATCCAATAGATGCTTTGTTGCAATCAGGTGGGATTGACACCTTTAAATTAGTGACATATACAGTTGAGCATGATTCTTTAAATGGAACGCGTTCTTCTTCAATAGCCATTGGGATGATGAATGATCCAAAAATGGGGAAACTTAGCGCAGGGTTATATAGTCAATACGAATTAGCTTATTTAAACCCGAATATTGGGGCAGGGGTTAATATTGAAGTTGACTCTTTCGTTTTGTCCATGAAATTTAATGGAGCAAATGGGGTGGTAAGTAAACAAAAAGTAGAAATTTTCGAAATAAATGAAAAAATGTACTACGATACAAACTACATTTCTACAAGAGACCTTGTAGTGAAACCTCACAATTGGGTGACGGATAACTGGGTGAAGTTTGATAATTTATCTATGCAAAAAGTAGGAGCAGATTCTTTGCAACCTCAAATAAGGGTTCATTTAGATGTAAATAAAGGGATGGATATTCTTACACATATTAAGAATACACCAGGTGTATTTGCAACTAATGATGCTTTTAAAGAATATTTAAAAGGGCTTCATATTAATGTAACTGCTGTAGAAAATGATGGTGTGGGTATGATTGGGAATTTTGTGCCTGTGAGTAAAGAATCAAAAATGACCATCTACTTTAAAAAAGATGGAGTAAGTGATGTTTTAGACATGCTTATATCATCTGCCACAACTTTTTATACAAGGTATCATCATGTTGTAAACGGAACAGAAATGGCTGCTTTGTTAGCAGATCCTTCTAAAGGAAAGCAACAGTTTTTTGCTCAAGCAGGTAAATACAGAGCTGCTGTAAATATGTCAACCATCAAAAACTTACCGAAAAAAGCAGTTGTGCATAATGCTTATTTGTATTTACCGGTTGAAAGTAATCCTTTATCTTCTTTTAAACCTTCGAAAACGATTTACGCCATTTCAAATGGCACAAAGCAATTTGTAGCCAATTCGAGTTCTGGATATGACAACTATCTAAAAGGATACATGATGGATTTGAAAGCATATGTTCAAGGGATTTTGACTGGTGCGGTAACAGAAGAAACTCTTCTTATTTCGCCTGATGGATTTATGAACTCTGGAAATAGGTTGGTGTTTAATGGACCGGAAACGGGAAATAAATTTAGACCACGATTAATTATTACTTATACTGAATTTTAAGATATGTGTGGAATTGTTGCTTATATCGGTGATAAACAGGCGTTTCCGATAATCGTAAATGGATTAAAAAGATTGGAATATCGTGGGTATGACAGTGCTGGTGTAGCATTGTTAAATGGTAGTAACCATCTGAATATTTATAAAAAACAAGGAAGAGTAGCCAATATGGAGACGTATGCCTTGGAAAATGATCATTCTGGCACTATCGGTATTGGACATACACGTTGGGCAACTCATGGTGAGCCAAGTGACGTGAATGCACACCCTCATTATTCTGAAAATGGTGACATAGCACTGATTCACAATGGAATTATTGAGAACTACGATACCTTACGTAAAGAATTAGTAAGTCTCGGATATCATTTTAAAAGTGAAACGGATACGGAGGTATTAGTTCATTTAATTGATGAAATATATAAACGTGAAAAAGTTTCTATCGCAGAAGCAACTCGCCTAGCTTTAACGCAAGTTGTTGGAGCGTATGCAATAGTAGTATTAAGCAAAGATAATCCTAATCAGCTCGTGGCTGCTAGAAAGAGTAGCCCATTAGTTGTTGGAATCGGTCACAATAATGATTTTTATCTAGCTTCTGATGCTACTCCTATTGTTGAGTATACGAAAGATGTGGTTTATCTTAATGATCATGAAATAGCTGTTGTGGATAGATCTGGAGAGTTGAAAATTTATGGAATTTATGATAGCTCTGAAAAAAGTCCTTTTATTCAGCATTTAGAATTGCAATTAGAGGCTTTAGAAAAAGGTGGATACGAGCATTTTATGTTGAAAGAAATTCATGAACAACCACGTTCGATTAGAGATTGTTTTAGAGGACGTTTAAATGCTGTTGAAGGATGGGTGTCGTTAGGGGGAATCAAAGATTATGAACAAAAAATTATTAATGCTCCACGTATTATTATGGTCGCATGTGGGACTTCATGGCACGCATGTACAGTTGGGGAGTATTTAATTGAGGATTTAGCTCGAATTAATGTAGAGGTGGAATACGCTTCTGAATTTAGATATAGAAATCCAATCATCAACGAAAATGATGTGGTAATAGCCGTTTCTCAATCGGGAGAAACAGCAGATACATTGGCTGCATTGGAATTGGCGAAGAGTAAAGGGGCTACAATATTAGGTGTTTGTAACGTAGTAGGTTCTTCTATTTCAAGAGTTACTGATGCAGGTTCATATACACATGCAGGACCTGAAATTGGAGTTGCTTCAACAAAAGCCTTTACAGCACAGGTTACTGTTTTGACTTTATTAGCACTGTCATTAGCTAAACGTAAAGGAACACTTAGTGAATCTACTTTCCGTAATCTTCTTGGAGAATTGGAAGCAATACCTTCTAAAGTGCAACGTATTCTTGATACGCAAGATGGTATCTGTCAAGAGATTTCAAAGTTATATGCTGAATCTTCAAATGCACTTTATTTAGGGCGTGGAAATTGCTTCCCAGTTGCTTTAGAAGGTGCGTTGAAGTTAAAGGAGATATCTTACATTCATGCTGAAGGATATCCTGCAGCGGAAATGAAACATGGTCCAATCGCTCTTATTGATGAAGCAATGCCTGTTTTTGTTATCGCAACGCAAGGACCATCTTACGAAAAAGTATTATCAAACATTCAAGAAGTAAAAGCAAGAAAAGGTAAAGTGATTGCAATCGTTACTGAAGGAGATATTCAAGTGAAAGAAATTGCAGATCAAGTGATTGAGATCCCAGCTTCAAATGAACATGTAACTCCTTTGTTAGCAACAATTCCTTTACAGTTATTGTCTTACTATATTGCTGTTTTAAGAGAGTGTAATGTAGATCAACCTCGTAACTTAGCGAAATCTGTAACGGTTGAATAACCTAAAAGACAAACAAAACATTAGCTTTGATGAGGCTGTATATGCACTTGTTCAACACATCCCTAAAGGAAGAGTTTGCACATATGGCCTCATCGCAAAAGCATTAGGTGTGGGGAAAAGTAGTCGGTTAGTAGGAATGATACTTTCGAATTCTCACAAAAGAATAATACCGATTCCAGCTCACCGAGTAGTTAATAGGAATGGAATGATTACTGGAAAACACCACTTTGAAACTCCATCAAAAATGGAAGAACTCCTGAAAGAGGAAGGCGTTTTTGTAATAGATGATCACATCCAAAATTTTCATGATCTTGTTTGGAATCCTTTAGAAGAGTTGGATTTTCAAGACGCGTAGGCTACAATCAAATTTCTTATTGTAAATTTGCTAAACTAAAATTATAGAATGATACTTATTACAGGTGCAACAGGTCTTGTCGGAACGCATTTACTTGCAGAGTTGTTGCCAGATCATTCTTCTATTTTAGCACTCTATCGTTCTGAAGAGAAAAAAAATCAAGCACTCCAAGTACTTTCTTACTATGGTATACCTTCTTCATTAATAGAAGAAAGACTTCAGTGGGAAAAGGTAGACATTTTAGATTTAGTCACGCTGAAAAATGTGTTTGGAGGTGTTAAAAAGGTTTACCATTGTGCTGCATTAGTATCATTCCATCGCTTAGATTACCAAAAACTATTAGAAGTCAATGTTCAAGGCACAGCAAATGTCGTGAACATGTGTTTGCACTTCGGAATTGAGAAATTAGTCCATATGAGTTCTGTAGCAGCCTTAGGAAGCGATAAGATGGATGAATACATTTCGGAAAAATCAAAATGGACATCCTATGATGGTAAATCTGGATATGCAATTTCTAAGAAACATGGTGAAAATGAAGTTTGGAGAGGGGTAGAAGAAGGTCTGTCAGCAATTGTTGTACAACCTACTATCATTTTCGGCGCAGCACCTTTGACACAAAGTTCTATTGCTATTTTTAAAACTGTTTTAAAGGGACAGCCGTTTTATACCAAAGGTACTAACGCAATCGTTGATGCAAGAGATGTCGCTAGAATTATGCATCAACTGATGGAAAGTAATAAATCAAACGAAGCGTACTTACTTGTTGGTGAAAATACTTCTTTCAAAACAATTATGGATGTTATTAGCGAAGAAGGTGGCGTAAGAAAACCAAGATATGCAGTGTCTTCAAGAACAATCGTTTTGATGGCAAAGGTAATGGAGCAAATAGGTAGATGGATAGGTGTTAAACCGGCATTATCTCATGATTCAGCTAAGGCAGCAGTTGCGAGTATCCGCTACTGTAATGGAAAAGTAAAAAACGAATTAAGCTACACTTTCTTAAACCTTCATGAGTCAGTCAAAAATGTTCTTCTTTTCCATCATACGAAAAGGTAAAAGACTTCTTTTCCATCAATAATACTCATATCCTTTAAAACGTAGGACCATAATAAAATCGGTCGCTACTTCTCGGATAATAACAGCTGTCATTAAACGACTTTGATCATTGTATACTATTTGTGTGTCAGTGGTAAATATTCCGTCTTTATAATAGTAAGTTTGAATCAAGTTCCCAAACTGATCGTAGGTGTATTCGTAAGATTCTGTTGGCGTTTTTGAATCGTCATAAATAAATTGCTTTGAAAGATATCCTTTCTCGTTGTAGTAAAATGTTTTCCTTAGAAGTGTATTTGTCATTAACATACGTGTTTCCTCACTAGATCTATAACCTAAAGAATCAGTATAAGTTGTCTTTTCTAAATAAGGTAATCCGTATGAGTTATAGTGTTTCTCACGCTGTTGGTTTAAATATTCTGAATGAACAATGGATTCTGAGTTAAATAAAAGGCGCGTTTGTTTTCCTGTTGAATCAATAGATTCTGTCCAAAATTCCTCACGGATTTGGCGATCACCATCATAAATATAAACGTTACTAGTCTTACCATTTGCATTACCACGTTTATGTTCCATTAATTGACTCGCTGCATTGTACAAATATACATTCCATGTTGTGTCTACACTCCCGTCATCTTTACGCGTTTCGTATGTAGATACCAAACGCCCTTTTTCATCAAAATTGTAGACATAGTAATAATTCTTTTCTATCATTGCCTGTCGTGTTCTTTTGTAGTTGAATTGACCTTTAATGGATTTTATTTTATTTTGAAGAATAAAAGATTCATTAAAAAAGGGTTTGTCACTAAAAGCCTCACCATTAGTGTTATTCAATACTTGTGAAAAGAGAAAGGAAGGTAAGAAAGAAACTAAAAAAAGAAAAGTATATTTCAAGGGATATTGTGTTTGATTTATTAATAACGACATTTTTCAATCCAACCATCTTCCAATAAATTAATTGGTGAACAAGCGTGCATTGAACAAAGTAATGAAGTCTTGATTTGCGTATCTTCACATACGAAGACATTTGGCATAAAGTTACAATCCACATGCTCATCTAAAGATAAACTTCTGTTAATTTTCAGTTTTTTCATTCCAAAGTGATGTTTCATCATGAGTAGAGCCCAGTTAGAATAAGCAGAACCATAGTGGGGAATGTCTTCTAATACTTGTTGTAACATGTTTTGGGAACGCTCTAGCAATGTATGGTCATCTTTTAATATGGCAAGATGGATAAATACATTAGCGATGACTGAATTGGCGCAAGGCAATACATTGTCACTAACATCAATATCTCTATAGAAAACATTGCTCTTTTCTTCCGTAAAATAGTATAAACCAGATGAAGCGTCGATGAAGTCCGCATCTATTTTTTCTATCCAAAGTTGGACTTGGTCAAGGGCTGATTGATCCTTGAAAGTGATAGCATAATATGTAAAAGCATCCATCAAGAAGGTATAATCATCTAAAGTACCGTCTAATTTTGACACATTATTGGTTACTACTCTAAAGACTTTGTTGTCTTTTGTTACATAAGTTTGGAACCAAGTGAATAATCGTTTAGCAGCAGTGTTGAATTTCTCATCTTTAAATAAGAGATAACAATGACAAAAGGCTTTTAATAAAAGGGCGTTCCAAGTCGTTAGTTGTTTATGATCTAATCCAGGAGAAATACGTTTACAACGCACCTGATTTAGCAACTCAGTCAACTCAGCGACTTTTTCTTCGAGTTCTTCAAAGGAAATACCAAGTGCTTGACAGGTGTAAGCAACATAATTATTTCTACGCAAAACATAATTACCATTTTCCCAATGCGCATTTTGAGAAAAATCAAAAATATAAGCAGCTTCTTCAAAGCGTTCTCCTAAGCAATTTTTTAACTCTTCTAAAGTCCAAACATAAAATTTCCCTTCAACACCTTCAGTATCCGCATCAAGGGCAGAATAATAACCGCCATTAGCATCTAGCATTTGTTCTTGAAGCCAATTAAAGGTTTTATCGATTACCGTTTTGTATAACGGGGAAGGTTGTAAACGATAAGCATCAGCATATGAAATTAATAGCTGTGCATTGTCATAAAGCATTTTTTCAAAATGGGGAAGCTTCCATTCGTGATCTACTGAGTAACGTGAAAAGCCGCCATCTAGATGATCAAAAATGCCACCGAATGCCATTTGATTTAAAGTGTTGAAAGTATATTCTTCCAAGGTGCTGTCAGAAAAATAGGAAGCGTACATCAATTGAAAGTCAATGTTTGATGGCAACGGGAATTTAGGAGCCCGATTTAATCCGCCCCATTCAAAATCCAACCGAGGTTTCCAACGCTTGATGGTTTCATGTAATTGTTCTTCTAATTGATGTTGGAAACGAGGGGAAAGAAGAATGCCATCCCGAGATTGAACCAAACCACTTTTTAGTTGTTCACCATATTCTAACATTTTTTCTGGCGTTTTCGAATAAATTTGTGCCAATGAATTCAGAATATGTAACCATTGTTGGGTTGGGAAATAGGTCCCCCCATAAACAGGTGTCCCATCCGGAAGAGCAAAACAATTTAAAGGCCACCCTCCTTTTCCAGTCATAATTTGAACGGCATTCATATACACCTTATCTACATCCGGATGCTCTTCACGATCCACTTTTACATTGATGAAATGTGTATTCATGAATTGAGCAACCTCCTCATTCTCAAAAGACTCTTTTTCCATTACATGACACCAATGGCAGGTGGAATAGCCAATGCTGATAAGAATAAGTTTATTCTCTTTTTGAGCAAGTTCAAATACAGAGTCGGACCATGCATGCCACGCCACAGGATTCTGTGCGTGTTGTAATAAATACGGAGAAGACTCTTGAGAAAGTGAATTGTTATGTTGCATAAGAATAAAATTAATCAAACTTTGCGGGAGAAAGCATTTTTTTTCGTGATGAAACCCCTAAATTCGCAGCGGTTATTCTTTTTGTCGAAAAAAGGTGATAGGAATAAAGCTTTGTTAACATTGAATTAATATTGGGCAAATACATTTGCACTATCAATTAGAGTTATGAGTAAGACAATTAACAACATTCTTCAATTTTTGGTTCCTAAGGACACAAAATTTATTCCATTATTGGAAAAAGCATCCGCTAATTTATTAGAGATCGCTAGCACACTTGATCATTTGGTAAATGTACCAAAAGTGGAACGTGAAGACTATTTTAACAAAATAGACCGTCTAGAACAAGAAGGAGACAACTTGGTGAGACAAGTAAACTTAGAGTTACAACGCAACTTCTTGACACCTTTTGACCGTGAAGACATTCACGCACTTATCACGACAATTGATGATACATCAGATTATTTGTGTGATGCCGCAACACGTATGAATCTATACCAAGTTGATGATATCACAAAGGCAATACGTAAACTAACTGAAATCAACTTCGAATCTTGTCAATTGATTAAGAAAGGAGTAGAATGTTTAGCTGGAAGCAAAAAATTAACGCACATCGCGGTTATTTGTAAAAAAATCCACGAATTAGAATTGAAAGCTGATAAAGTACACGATAAATCAGTAGCTGAACTTTTTGAGAAAGAAAACGATTTCAAAACAGTGATTAAATACAAAGAAGTATTGACGGCTTTAGAAACGGCAACAGATAAAACAAAAGTTGTTTCAAATGTGTTAGAAGGCGTTATGGTGAAATACGCTTAATCTTATTTTTCATTTCAAATAGAAAATCATGGATTTTAGCTTATTAATAACCATCATTATTTTAGCATTTGTTTTTGACTTCATCAATGGATTCCACGATGCAGCAAACTCAATCGCAACTATTGTAGCCACACGTGTATTGACGCCTTTCCAAGCTGTACTTTGGGCTGCATTCTTCAACTTCGTAGCTTACTTTATTTCCGCTTACGTAATTGGAGAATTTAAAATTGGTAATACCATTGCGAAAACCGTGTTCATTGACTTCATAAACCTTGAGGTCATACTCGCCGGATTGGTAGCAGCTATTTTCTGGAATCTAGTGACTTGGAAGTTTGGATTACCATCTTCTTCTTCACACACCTTAATTGGTGGATTCATGGGGGCAGCACTTACTTTTGCTTACCAAAAAGCTGCCATCTCAGGAACATCCGTGGATTGGGCACAAGTAATCAACTTGGCAAAAGTAATACCAATCATCATGTTTATTTTCTTGGCTCCTCTCTTAGGGATGATAATGGCTTATTTCATCACCATAATCATTATGCATATTTGCAAGAAAACAACACCTCATAAAGCCGACAAATGGTTTAAAAGGCTACAGTTGGTTTCATCCGCTTTGTTCAGTTTAGGACACGGAGCAAATGATGCACAGAAAGTAATGGGTATCATCGGTGCAGCGGTAATTTATTACCACTACAATGTACTTGGTGATGGACTTTACACAGGTGGAGACGGCGACTTCAAATACTTTACAGAGCATTACGGATGGGTGCCATTAACCTCATTCATCGTAATTGGTTTAGGAACCATGTCTGGAGGTTGGAAAATCGTAAAGACAATGGGTACAAAAATCACCAAAGTAACTTCCTTAGAAGGGGTAAGTGCTGAGACTGCTGGAGCTGCAACACTTTATATTGCTGAACATTTAGGAATTCCGGTTTCGACAACACATACCATCACTGGAGCAATCATCGGAGTAGGTGTAACAAAACGTGTCTCCGCTGTAAGATGGGGAGTAACCGTTAAATTGTTATGGGCTTGGATCATGACCATTCCGATTTCTGCAATCGTTGCATCGTTAACTTATCTCTTGATATCCTCATTGACTTAATTCAATGAAGAAAATATTTAAAAACCTCAATTAGTTCTACTAGTTGAGGTTTTTTTATTTGAGATGCTATGTTCATAATAATTGCTTTCTTTATAGTATCAAACAACTAAAAGTATGCACATGAAACGGTTATTCTTTCTTCCTTTCTTATCCATAATTTGTTTCTTCAGTAATTATACTTTTACACAGGTTGTACCTGAGTTAGAAGTGATGGGTACGTTTTTAACAACGAATACCGCCTCTTTCAAAGGGAAAGGGGGGTACGGGTTAGGGTTAAACGTTAGCATCTTTGACGATAAACGATTTAATTTAGTTGTTGGAGCTAGTTTTGTACGAAATTATTTTTGGATAGCTCAACTAGAAGCAGGTAAATTCGGTACTTTTCCTGAAACCACTTCAAATGTCACAAGTATCAATATTCCCATTCTTGTGCGCTACAATACGGCTGGAACAACAAAATTCATTGCTGAATTAGGTCCCACCGTGGAAATTCCGTTTAATTATTCTTCCTACTATGTGGCTGGTCATGCAGCAGTTGGCGTGAAATTCCCAGTTGGAAATAATGACATGATCGCAAAGGCATTTTACCGTTACACTCCTGGTTATTTATCTCGTGACCCTCAAGAAAAGGAAAAATCCAATACCAGTTATGTAGGAATATCTTTAGCCTATAGATTAAAAATCGGAAAATAAAATTCAATAATTGTAGTCATTGTTGCTCGAATGTTATCATTCATTTGATGTAATTAATAATTCGTTCTATGATTTGGCTGCCTTAACGGTCTACGTGCTTTAGTCAACTCCGAATAAAAGGTTCATGCACCGTTTTCCACGTGCTTTCGTTGGTCGCAGTGGTAAACGCGCATTCACGCTTTTTCCCCGTTCGTTGAGCTACCGCCGCTTCGCCCTGGCAGAAAATTCAATTCTCAACCAAGCAATCCGTCGTTTGAAAACCAATCGCGTTAGGGATGGCAGCGACATCCTTTTTTGTTCCTGCATCAAGGAACTTGTGGAGTGAACAAAAAAGATATAGCGAATAGCCCGACCGCTTCACCATCCCCAAAGTATTGGGAAGGTGAAGCGGAAACGCCCAAAATAAAAGTAGCTTCAAAAATCAATGAATTGGTTTAAAGTGATTTAATTACAGCTTGAAATGCCTGATTTGGTTATTTAAGTGTAATTATTTTTATATTAGTACAGGTAATTGACGTTGATTTAGACGTGACATCTGAAAATTTCGTATGAACTACATTACATAAAAACTGAAAATATATCTTATGAAGAAAACCAGAAAAAACGATTCAATTGCCCTGCTGTTTTTGGCAACCCTTTTTTTTTATAACCATTTATTCGCCCAAGATCCTGTGGTGACTAAGGATTACAGCACAAAAATCTCATCAAAAATTTTTAATCAAGAGCGAGATATTTTTATCCAACACATGTATTATGATTTCTCACCAGCGGATTCCGTAATTAATAAAACACCAGTTATACTAATTTTTGATCCTGAATTGTTATACCAATATACCGCAGGACTCATCAAGTTTTCACAAAATAAAATGGATTTACCATCCTTTATTTTAGTGGGGATTCCAAATAAAGGTAGAGCGGCTGAATTAGGAGTAGAATCAGATGGTAGATTTTCAAAGTTTGTAAACATTGAGGTGGATTCTGTCTTGACACAGTTATTTCCCAATAGAGGAGGTTTGCATGCGATAGGGCACAGTAGTGGCGCTGATTTTATCTTATATAAAAACATCGACAATCTAAATTCAGCTTGCATTTTATCTGGACTTTTGTTTACTAAAGAAGATTATTATTCTTTTAATGAAGGGAAGAAAATACCGATGTACTGCTATTCAGGCACGGAAGATTCTCGTTTGCAGTTTGTAGTAAATTTGAACACGCTAAAAGGGCGTGATAGCAGTTCATATTCAAATATCACAACAAAGATTTTTGATGATAGAGATCATTTTGACATTCCTCTAGGTGGAATTGAAGATTACGTTAAAAAGTTTTTTCGACCCTTAGTAAATTTAACCGAAAAGGAAATTGAAGTAATTGCTCTGTCTTCAAATAAAACACAAATGTTGGATAGTATCGTCCATGCTAAAAATGAATTGTATCAATGCGATTATACGCCATCTATTCAGGATATCATGGCGTTTGAGGAGGTTGTTTCGCCAGAAGAATTTCACTCTTTTTTCACACATATTTTATCCTATGATTTGAAAGCCATGACTAAGCTTTTTGCACTCTATTCTTTAGGAGAACATTACGAAGAACAAAAAGATTTTGAAAAAGCCTTGCTGTATTTTCAGAAAATGTATGAGACAATTGTGAATAATCCTCAAATGAAGCCACAAGTTGACGCCGCTGTACAAAGAGTTGAGGAGCAAATGAATATGAAGAAGGGAAGCAAGAAAAAGAAAGCATAATATGCATTTCTAATTTTTATATACAATTTTTCTTTATTTGGCTGCCTTAACGGTCTACGCGCTTTAGTCAACTCCGAATAAAAGGTTCATGTACCGTTTTCCACGTGCTTCCGTTGGTCGCAGTGGTAAACGCGCATTCACGCTTTTCCCCGTTCGTTGAGCTACCGCGCTCTGCCCTGGCAGAAAATCCTATTCTCAACAAGCAATCCATCGTTTGAAAACCAATCGCGTTAGGGATGGCAGCGACATCCTTTTTTGTTCCCGCCTAAAGGAACTTGTGGTGTGAACTACCTACTAAATTTGTGACATTTTTTTCAAGCCACTTTGTTAATTTTCCTTCTTATTCTCACTTCCATTTCTAAGGGTGTTAAATATCCTAATGAAGAGTGTATTCTTTTTGTGTTATACCAGTTTATATATTCAT
>JASLGM010000015.1 GCA_030150045.1 Taishania sp. | reverse complement strand
TATATCACTAAAAATAGTTGCTCCATTCATCGTAAGGGTTTCTCCCGCATTATTCGATACAAAATAAGTTGACCTAACCCAGTAATTCATCCCCGCTTGTAAGGTCAAGGAACCAGAGATACTTAATCGGTCGCTACCACTGATTCTAGGATTATTTGGCGCATTGTCCCAGGTCATACTCTTACAGTTAGCGATCACATCAACAGTTACCGTACGAACATCATTTGCTCCAGCAATGAATCCACTATTCGCATCAAAAAAAACGTTGTCATTTTGGGAAGGAACAACAGGGTGTTTTGTTAATCCTCCAGAGGTGGTAGCCCAGTGGTTAATATTACTCCAATTCCCAGCTCCACCAACCCAATAATAGTCAGCAGAAAAGAGAAATTTAGACATGAAAAGAAAACAAAATAGTAGTACTTTTTGCAGTTGTGAAAGCCGTATCATATTCAGTGGTATAAATTCTAACCCGCAAACCTCTCCATTTTATTGCGAAAAAAAAATAAAATTTGTTAACAAGAGAAATAATACGACTGTATACCAATACTTTAACGGCAAAACAACATAATGGAACACCGCGTAAACATTGAGTGACAGCTAAAAAGGACATGCTGCATTTCCGCTTTTTATAAAAATTGTTAAACCGTTATTTATCAGTCATTAATCCATCTATAAATCAAACCAATAAACCTTGTTTTGGAAAGAAAATATGTAACTATGAGCCCTCTAACAATAACAACAAAACAGCTAAACAATTGATGCAATCACTTTGCTGCTTTATACGAAATAATAACGCTCAAAAAAGT
Source organism: Taishania sp. (assembly GCA_030150045.1). Taxonomy (GTDB): domain Bacteria; phylum Bacteroidota; class Bacteroidia; order Flavobacteriales_D; family Crocinitomicaceae; genus Taishania. The sequence continues at coordinate 26,542 of JASLGM010000015.1, read as the reverse complement.
GCGAAAATCTATTTATCAAATAAATATAAAAACCTCAATTACTATATTTTAGCGGCATTTCCGTCTACAGGCTTTAGTGTTTTTGTGCAAACCTTACGTTGCGAACCTTTTTGCAGTGCGCTCCCATGGTCGCAACTTCAAAAAAGGCAACTGAAGGCTACACCGCAAACAGCTATCACCCTCCGCCGGGCCGAAGATTCATTTTCAAAGACAGTGCAATCCATATAATAGAACAAGGCTACAACTAAAAAAGTTGGGAAAAGGAAACATTTGAAATGAAAAATGTCCCATAGTCAGACCCCTGATTTTGCGTTAGGGATACGAGTGGATAGCCCGGAGTTCCTCCTCCCCAAGTTACTTGGGGAGGAGGAACGAGGACTAGGAACGGATAGCCCGCCCCCTCCTTCATGGTTTACTTAAGGAGGGGGAACGCCCTTATCTAAAAAATACAAGATTGATTTTTATCCAATAGGTGTATCAATTGAAAACGATTTTGGGGCAAATTAACAAATAGAAAGCATGGCACAATAATTGAAACGGTCTATTTTTATACATTTGTTGAATAATAATATTTGTTATGAAATTTTTTTCTGAGATATTCTCCCTTTCTTTTCTGCTGTTATTTTCCTTTTTTGGGATGGCGCAAGGAAATGTAGAATATGTAAAAGACCCTCGAATTGATGCATTAATCAAAAAGCAAGGTGAACATGTTTCTTCTTCTGGGAATCCACAAATACCAGGCTACCGTATTCAGTTGTTTTTTGATTCTGAGAAGTCAAAAGTAGACGACATACGAAACCAGTTTGCGCGTTCTTACCCAAAAGTGGAGGCTTATGTAACTTATAATGCTCCGAACTATTTTTTACGTGTTGGTGATTTTAGAACGAATGCCGAAGCGGAACGTTTTAAGTCAGAGATTGGAAATCGTTTTTCGGCTCCTTTTGTGGTGAAGGAAAAGATTAATCTTCCACGTATTGATTGATAACATGTTGGGCAGCCCTGTAACCAGATGAAAAACAAGCTTGTAAAAGGTAACCACCTGTACGGGTATCCCAGTCTAGCATTTCCCCAATAATATATGTGTTGGGGATTTTTTTTACTTGAAAGTGAGAAGTGATTTCACTCATGTCCACTCCTCCAACGGTAGAGATGGCTTCATATATAGGTCGTAATCCTTCGTGATAAATTGGATATGCCTTTAGGTATTTAAGTAACTTTTCATCGTTTTGGAAATCAGCTTTGGTCATGGTTAACAACAAAAGATCTGCTGCTGCTCCGATTTTTATGTTTCGCAAAAAGGCGGTTCTGGATTTCTTCCATTTTCTGAATTGGTCTTCTAATTGTTGTGCGTCCCATTCTGGTTTAAAATCGATGAAAAGCGCCTGTCCATTTCTCACCGCTTCGTTTAAGGCATAAACAGGAGCACCTTCGAGTCCGTAATCTGTGCATCTTAATTCCCCAAACACTTTTTTTTCCGAACTAAATACGGCGCAGTTTTTTATGTATTTGCCGTGTAATAAGTTCGGATAGCCGTTTTTTACAACCACACCTGCATTACTGGATTGAAACGGATTGCATTTTATCTTTGTACGGAATAGTTCACTCCATTTTCCATCGGACCCGGTTAGAGACCAAGATGCTCCACCCATGGCAAAACAAATACAATCAAAGTCTTCTGAAAACGTTCCTTTTTTATGTTCTAGTACAACGGTTTTATTCTTCCAATCTACAAAACGAGTTTCTGTTCTAAGCTGAACGTTTTGTTCCTTTAAACGGCTTGTTATTGCATTAAGAACCTGTATTGGTTTTACTCCTTCTTTGGGAAATAATTTACCTGAGCTTCCGTAATAGGTTTCCACACCAATGGAAATAAACCAATCGGCGAGTTTTTTGCAATCGAAGGATTTTACGGCGTCTTGAATGATGGGGTGATTATAAGCTTCAACAAACCGTGTGATAGGTTGATGGTTTGAAAGATTTAAACCTCCGTCACCTGCAACGAGAAATTTCCTTCCCATTGTTTTTTTAGCATCGATGATATGTATTTCAAATTGTTTATGATGCGCTAAATGTTCAGCGAAAATTAAACCGGCAGGCCCACCACCCACGACCAAGACTTTAAACATGTTTCAAAAATAAAATACTTTATTGAGAAAATAGAAGAATTTACCTTAGAGCTTCGTTATATTTGTTAGATGAACCAATCGTTTGGAAAGAAATACAAACTAAAAAGTAAGAAAGCCATCGGGCAATTGCATACGGAAGGAATGTCCCTTTTTTCGTTCCCTTTATCCCTTAAGTATCAATTACAAGAAACGCCACAATCTTCTGGTCTTCAAATAATGGTATCTGCTCCAAAGAGAAGTTTTAAGCGTGCACATGATCGCAATCGTATAAAAAGATTATTGCGAGAGAGTTTGCGCTTAAACAAAGTAAATATTGAATCAAATATTCAGCCGGGTACGACGTTATTTTTATCTTTAACCTATCGTCACAATGAGATTTTAGATTTCAAGGCGATGGAACACCGCACAAAAGTTGCATTAAACAAATTAATGAACGCTTTAGAACAGCAGCATGAACAGCATTAAACTATCCATAATATCACTGGTTTTTTCTTTAGGATTACAGTGGTCACACGCACAAAGTAACCGCTTTGAAGTCATCAAAAACTTAGAGTTGGTTGATCAGATTTACGAGCATTTAGACAAGTTTTATGTTGAAGAACCTAAGGCAGGTAGTATGGCCATTGCTGGTATTCATGCTATGTTAGAAGACTTGGATCCATATACTGTTTTTTATCCTGAAACCGACATAGAAGATTTTCGTTTAATGACGACCGGTCAATACGGTGGTATAGGTGCAATGATTCGTAAAATCGGGGATTATGTTTACATCGCTGAACCATATGAAAATAGCCCTGCAGCTAAAAGCGGGTTAAAAGCAGGTGACAAAATTCTTTCCATCAACGGTCATTCAATGGTTAAGAAGAATACAGAAGATGTCTCTACGAATTTAAAAGGGCCTAAAGGTACAACTGCGACCGTTGAAGTGGAGCGTGCTGACGGAAAAACTGCTAAAATTGTTATTACAAGAGATGAAATCAAATTACCAGACATTCCTTATGCAGGAATGTTAAATAATGAGGTAGGATACATCAAATTGAGTTCGTTTACACAAACTGCAAGTTCAGATGTTCGTAAGCATTTCCTTGACATGAAAAATAAGGGAATGAAACGGTTTGTTTTTGATTTACGCGGAAACGGTGGTGGTCTATTAATTGAATCGGTTAACATTGTGAATTTCTTTGTCCCAAAAGGTCAAATTGTGGTACAAACAAAAGGGCGAATTGAAGATGAAAACAGGACTTATGTAACTCAAAACGAACCTTTAGATATAAACATTCCAATTGTCGTATTGATTGATGGGGCATCTGCTTCAGCAAGTGAAATCGTTGCGGGCAGCCTTCAGGATTTAGACAGAGCAGTTATTGTTGGAAATCAATCTTTTGGTAAAGGTTTGGTTCAACGTACGTTTGACTTGAAGTATGGTACAAAAATGAAATTGACAATTGCCAAATACTATACCCCCTCAGGCAGATGTGTTCAACGTTTAGAATATTTTGATCGTGAAGATGGAGAAAAAGTAATATCTGTTCCCGATTCTTTACTACATATTTTTAAGACAAAAGCAGGTAGAGAAGTGATTGATGGTAGAGGGATTTTACCTGATTTAGAAATAAAACAAGAGGATTTAAGTCGCCTTACTGCCACTTTAATTACAAGTAGCGTACTTTTTAATTACAGTATTGATTATGCGAAAAACCACACTGCCATTTCAGACCCTAAAACGTTTAGATTAACAGAAGAGGAATACAAAGCTTTTACAGATTATGTTCTGAAACAAGATTTCACCTATTCCACTGCTTCTGAAGAATTAATAAAACGTGTAAAATCAACCATCGAGAAAGAAGGTTTATCAGATGAGGCAATGGCCGAATACGAATCCTTACTTCTAAAAGTGAGTCCTTCAAAAGAGCGTGATTTGAAGAAATTTGAAGATGAGATTCGTATGTTTTTAGAGAATGAAATTATCATGCATTACCATTATCAAAGTGGAAGAATTCTAAACGCATTTAACTATGATGATGGTCTAAAAAAAGCATTAGAAATATTAAATGATGATTTAAAAGAATACAACCGTATTTTAAAGAAATAAATCATTTAGCTTCTTATAGTGATTAGTCAAAAAAGATACGCCTATCTCTGTTTTTACCTTTTGTTATTGGTTGCTTTTGCATTACCACTGACAAAGATTGTATTATCATGGACGACTGTATTATTCGCTGTCACTTTTTTGATTGGTCCAGATTTAAAAAGCAGAAGTAAATGTGCTGTTTCAAACCCTATATTTTTATCCTTAGTATTATTTTATTTTCTAAATATCTTAGGGTTATTCTGGTCAAATGATGTTTATTCCGGAATCAAACTTCTAAAAGGGTATTTACCTTGGTTAATTGTCCCATTGGTGCTCACAAGTATCCAATTGTCATACGAACAGATTAGAAACATTTCCTTGGTTTTTACGATTAGTTTATTGGTCACCTCCATATACAATGTACTATATATAAATGGCCTTTTTGGAGAGATAAAAGGAGATGACATCCGTGAAATGTCTCGTTTTGGCTCTCACATTAGATATGCACTTCTTATCGTTTTTGGAATACTCATTTGCTTTAATTTATGGGGGAATTGGGCAACTTCCATTTCGAAAAAATCATTCCTCCTATTGAGTATTCTCTGGCTTTTATTCTACACTTTTTACTCCCAAGTTCTTACAGGAGTTATCTGCTTGGCAAGCTTAATAATCATTTACATTTCATTTTACTTATACCAATCAAAAGGGATAATTGGTCTACTGATAACACCGACTCTATTATTTGTATTTAGCACTTGGCTTATTATTCATTTATATCCTTCAAAAAATGCAGTTGATTGTATTGGACTACCCAATACTACCCTAAAAGGAAATCCATACACACATGACTGCACACTAAAATCCGAAATCAACAATCATCCTATCTACGCTTATTATTGCGAGGAAGAAATGTTTGCTGCCTGGAATGAACGTTCTAAAATAGACATTTTGGATAATGACAAAAGAAATCATCCAATACGAATGACATTAGCACGATATCTTACCGCTAAAAATTTCCATAAAGATGAGGAAGGAATAAGACAATTGACAGATAAAGACATCAAAAACATTGAACTTGGGAAAGTCTATCCAAATGAAAACAACGATCTATTGCTAACACGTATATATGGGATAAAATACGAACTAATGAATTCACACAACCCAAATGGGAAAAGTCTCCTCCAGAGATTAGAACATTGGAAAACGAGTCTATACATTATGAAAAGCCATCTTTTCATTGGCGTAGGGACAGGTGGGAATCAACAAGCTTTTGACCATGCATATCAAGAAACAAATAGCCCTCTTGATAAGGATCATCGTCTACGTAGTCATAATCAGTTTTTTGCCATACAAATTGGATTAGGAATTTTAGGTTCTTTAGCCTTTTTAATAGTCTTATTTCAAATTATTCGTTCTTCACTCATAGAAAAGTGCTTATTTACACTCAGTTCAATAAGTATACTTATTACTTCATTTTTTATTGAAGATACCTTAGAGACACAGGTTGGGTCTTACCTTTTTGGATTCATGCTTTTACTAATAATGCAAAAAAGCGTTAATCGTCATCAAAAAACCATTGAATAACATTCGGTTTTCGAATATGTAATCCCTAAATTTGCACTAAAATTAGGATTATGCGTTTTGAATTAACCAGAGACTTTATGGAGATAGTTCGTCAAGCAATTGAATCGAACGATAAAGATTGGATAGCGCATAATGTCTTTGAACTACACTTTGCTGATATTGCAGAAATCATTGATCGATTAAACAATAACGAAGCAAAATTTATCTACTTCCTTTTAGACGAAGACAAGCAAGCTGATGTCTTAATGGAATTGGGTGAAGACGTGAGAGAACGTTTCCTAAACTCCCTTTCTACAAAAGAAATTGCTGATCAATTAGAAAATCTTGATTCCGATGACGCAGTAGACATTCTAAGTGAATTAACCGATCAACAAGTTCGAGAGGTTATCTCTCAAATGGAAAATTTTGAGGCTGTTGAAGACATTGTCGACTTGTTAAACTACGACGAAGACACTGCTGGTGGACTAATGCAAAAAGAGCTGATTAAAGCCCGCGTAGACTGGCCTGTTGACCGTTGTCTTGTAGAGTTAAGAAAGCAAGCTGAAAATGTGGAGAAGGTTTATACAATATATGTAATTGACGCAAATCAAAAGTTAGTTGGCGTTTTATCATTAAAAAGTATTCTCTTTGCGAAGCCTAAGACCTTGGTAAGCGACTTATATCGATCAAAAAATGTCATCTCTGTATTAACGACTGCTTCACATGAAGAAGTTGCTCGATTAATGGATAAATATGATCTGGTTGCTATTCCAGTAGTTGATTTACAAGGTAAATTAGTTGGACGAATTACGATTGACGACGTGGTTGACATAATCAAAGAAGAAGCTGATAAAGACTTTCAATTGGCATCTGGTATTTCGGATAAGATTGAAGAGAATTCATCTATTTGGCATATCTCAAGAGCCCGTTTACCATGGTTGTTAATAGGTATGCTTGGAGGAACTTTGAGTGCTCAGGTTATATCTAGATTTGAACTTAGTATTTCTAATGTACCTGCTTTAGCTTTTTTCATTCCTTTAATTACGGCAATGGGTGGAAATGTAGGGGTACAATCCTCTGCGATTGTGGTTCAAGCCCTTGCCAAGGGCAATAATATGAGCGCTTCTATTTTCAAAAAATTAGCAAAAGAATTATTAGTCGGCCTTTCAAATGGCATTCTCTGCTCTTTAGCTGTACTATTGATTTCATCTTACTTTGCTGATATAAAAATAGGAATGACTGTAAGTCTTTCTCTATTAGTTGTAATGGTCTTTGCTGCCGTTATGGGATCACTAATCCCTTTGGCAATGAATAAGTACAAAATTGATCCCGCTTTAGCTACTGGTCCATTTGTAACGACCTTAAATGATGTTATCGGTTTATTTATCTATTTTACAATCGGTTTACTTTTATTCAATTTCTAATGAAAGTCCTTTTTATTGACACCGTCCATCCTCTATTGATGGATCGATTGTCTGCACACCATTTTACTTGTATTGACGGAAGTTCATTTTCAAAATCCGAACTAGAAATTGAATTGAGAGAAGTTTCTGGTATTGTTATTCGTTCCCGTTTTACAATGGACGAGAGCCTTTTAAAACACGCACCTTTATTGAAATTCATTGCACGATCTGGTGCTGGAATGGAAAATATAGATGAAGCATATTGCATCAAAAGGGGAATTACGCTTTTTAACGCTCCTGAAGGCAATCGGATAGCTGTTGGGGAACACGCCTTAGGAATGTTACTATCTCTCTTTAACCACCTTGTTAGAGGCGATGAAGAGGTTCGTAGAGGTATATGGGATAGAGAAGGTAATCGCGGTATAGAATTAACAGGTAAAACGGTAGGGATTATAGGATTTGGAAACAATGGAAGTGCTTTTGCCAAAACACTTCTCGGTTTTGATTGTAAAATTCTTGCTTATGACAAATACAAAAAAGGATTTGGAACAAAAAATGTAATCGAATCAAATCTTGAAACAATTTATCAGGAAGCTGACGTTGTCTCTTTTCATATTCCTCAAACAGAGGAAACCCTTTATATGGGTAATTATTCTTTCTTTTCGTCCTTTGAAAAAAGTATCTATCTGTTAAACCTCTCAAGAGGTAAAATTGTTCGAATAGTCGACTTACTAAAAGCACTAGAAGAAGGTAAAATTGCAGGAGCAGGTCTTGATGTTTTAGAATTCGAGAGTAAATCATTTGAGCAATTTAGCACCACGAATGATGCTATTGTTGCTCAATTATTCAATCATCCTAAGATCCTTTTTTCACCACATGTAGGTGGCTGGTCCAAAGAAAGTTATGTTAAACTAAGTAGTGTTTTAGCTAATAAAATATTAACTAAATTCACAGTGTAATACGAACCACCAATCCAAAATATAGCTCCTTTTCGGTAGATGTATCCATCCATAATTCTTTGAAATCCACTTTTGAGGCAGGAAAATATTTCTCTAATAGAGGCATTAAATTCTTCTCTGTTATTTGTGGGGAGTAAGTATTTAGAATAATGAACCCTCCCTTATTCACTAATGATCTAGCTGTATGTAAAAGCTCAGGCAGTCTCTCTTCAAGTTTCCATCTTTCACCCTTTGCTCCAATTCCAAACGCAGGCGGATCCATAATTAATCCTTCGTATTTACTATCTCTTTTTACTTCGCGTTGAGCAAACTTTAATGCATCGTCATGTACCCATTTCACACCTTCCAATTGAGAATGTTCCATGTTTATTTTTGACCATGAAATTAATTGCTTCACAGAATCCACATGAAGGACTTCTGCTCCCTTTTTACGTGCAACAAGAGAAGCCGCTCCTGTATAAGCAAATAGGTTTAGAAATCTCCCTTCACTTGGTAACCTTTCAGATATAAAATCCCAATTTATTTTTTGTTCAGGAAAGAGTCCAACATGCTTGAATTGTGTCAATTCTAATTGAAATGTCAAGCCATTGTAATGAACATTCCATTTTTCAGGAGCATTTTCTTTCAGCTTTTTCCATTTTCCGGTTTGCCCTTTACCTTGAATGAACTCCCAATGAGCAAGTTCCATCCACTTCTTAAAAGTCCATTCAGATTTAAAATAAGCTTGAACCTCGGGACGAATTGTGATGACTTTACCCCAACGTTCAAGCTTCTTTCCACCACCAGCATCTAACAACTCGTAATCCTCCCATCCGGTGGTATAATATCTTTGTACTAACATTAACGTCTTGCCATTTTACGATTACCACCTTGCATTTGCGCCATGCGCATTTGATTTTTTGAAGGCATCATTTTCATTTGACCTTGAAGCATGTTAATTTGTTCTTTCAACATTCCCGATTTGTCTAATTTTTTCGCTTCAGCTAACAATTGAGTTGCCTCAGGTCTTCTACCTGTTTGAGCACAGATCCCCGCTAAATGCATACGGGCAATTGCGTTATCATGGTCGGCTCTTAAGCCCATAGCCAATGCCTTTCTCAACTGTTGTTCTGTACGCTGAGGGCCATTTTCTTGAGCATTAAAAATAGCTTGCATATAAATAACATATGCTTGCTGTTTTTTAGGTAAAAACTGAGGAGCTGTAATTTTATTAAAATGATGTTTCGCTTTATCTTGGTCCCCCAATCTCATTTGATAAAAAGCTAAAATCACACGTTCATGTCGGAAAAAGAAAATTCCAATAAACGCTGTTATTAGAGTAAATACGATACCCCAACCCCAATGCCCACTAGCATATAGGTAAATTGTGAACGCTAATGATGTAAGTGCTAGACCAGATTTTAAAATAAATGATTTCATATATACTAATTAATTAATCAATTGTTGCTATGCATTTTAGTTCTATGGCAATTGGCGTTGGTAGTCTATTTATTTCAACTGTTGTACGACAAGGTTGGTTATCAATAAAATACTCTGCGTAAAGTTTATTATATGTGAGAAAATCACGTTTCATATCTACTAAAAAAACAGTAACATCTACCAATTTATCCCAACTAGAGCCAGACTCTTCTAAAATTAATCGAACGTTTTCAAAAACACTCCTACATTGCGCTTCAAAATCAAACGCTTTGAAGTTTCCATTTGCATCAACAATCAATCCTGGGACAACTGAATCTGTCCCATCAGAACCTGCAGTTCTTGGTCCTACACCAGAAAGAAACAATAAGTTTCCTACTTTTCTTGCATGCGGATATGCCCCAACAGGCTTAGGAGCTTTATTTGAAGATATAGCGTTTTGGTCCATTCTTTTTTTGCAAAGATACGATTTTGAACGATTTTCGTAAAACTATAATACCACTTTCGATGTTTTTCAATTTAAAAGCAACTATTCTTTAGGAATAAACGTTATTATTGTAATGAAAATTAGGCGATGCGCATACTACATTTTATACTACATCTTATTCTTTTTTTTGTACTCTATTCAACTTCGAGGGCTCAAACTAGCACCTCAAAAATTAATCAAATAGAGAATGAGTACAAATTTGAACGAAATGAAAAAAAAGCATTCAACAAGCTCATCGATTTATACAACTTATATACTGAAAAAAATCTCCAGAAAGCAGACTCAATAGCTGAAATAATCTTACAAAAGAGCATTATGCTGAATGATTCAGCACGTTTACAAGCCATCTTGTTAAACGCTCAAAAAGAATTAAGAAATGGCAACCAAAAGGGTTTTTCGGCACATGTATTAAGCGCTCAAAGTTTTATTAATAGAATTCCTGATTTAAGCACACACTTTGAAATACATAAAAACCTTATAAAATATCATATCCTTCAAAACGAACTTGAAGCAGCTGATGTTTATGTTAACCAAGCTTACAATTACGCAAAAAAAACAAACTCAAAGACCAGATTATCCAACGTATTTCTTCTAAAAAGTGAATTATATATGCACGCTTTAAAGAAAGATTCAGCGATTGCAACAATTGAAAAAGCAATTAAATATGCAAGAAGAACAACAGATCGTCGATTATTAGCCCATTGCTTCAATCAACAAGCTACTATATTTGATTTTTTCGGACAAATTGAATTAAGCGTAGCGAAAAACATCTTAGCCTTACAACTAGCAAACGAAACAGGAGACAAATCACAAACAAGTACATATTCAAGAGAAATTGGGAAAGCACAATTTAACATTCATAATAATAACGATGCCTTAAGGTATTACAAACAGTCTCTTCAAGCAGCAGAAGCGATATCAGATAGAAGACAAATTGCACTTGCCGAAATTTCAATCGCACAAATTGAATTCGAGAATAAAAACATGAAAAAAGCAATAGCTCTTTGTGAAAACTCTAAAAGAACTTTTGAGTTATTGAATGACAAAGAAAGCCTTGGCAAAACACATAATACTTTAGGTTTGATCTATAAAGAGATGAAAGATTTCAACTCTGCTTCATCAAATTTTAATCAAGCTCTTATCTGTTTTGAGAATGTTGGTGCCCTAAAAGAAATCGCTATGGTATATCATAATGTGGGAACAGTTTTCTATGCACAAGGAAAGTACACTAATGCTTTAAGCTATTTACATCGTAGCTTGGACCTTAGTAAAAATCATTCTTTTTCGAATCAATCCCATAAAAATTATAAGGCGTTATCAGATGTTTATAGAGCAATCGGTCAACCAGACAAAGCTTTAAAATATACTGATATGTACATCCAACACATGGATAGTAGTACCTATGAACAAGCTACAGCAAAAATTGCAGAGCTTAATGAATTATATCAGGCAGAGCAAAGAGATCGTGTCATCTTAAACCAAGCGGACTCCTTAGAACGTCAAGGCCAAGAAAAAGCATTAACAAATGCAATGTTAGAAAATGCTGAACTAAGAAATAATTTACAAACATATATAATTCTTGGCTTTGGATTAGTTGTATTATTAGGAGGAGTGATTCTCTTTTACCGATGGAAACAAAACCAACTAACTCAACAACAAAAAGAAATTGAAATGGCTCAAAAACTATTGAGAACGCAGATGAATCCACATTTTGTTTTCAACGCTATGTCAGTCATACAAAGTTATATTTACGAAAATGACATCAAGAACTCAACAAAATTTTTAGTAAACTTTTCTAGATTAATGCGTTTGATTCTAGAAAATTCATCTAAAGAAGAAATTCCTATTCAATTAGAAGAAGAAATATTGACAAAGTATTTAGAGACTCAAAAACTACGTTTTGAAGATCGATTTAACTATTTTGTGGAGATTGATGAAGAATTATATTTTGAAAACGTAATGATTCCTCCCATGATTATTCAACCCTTTATAGAAAATTCTATTGAACATGGGCAACTTCACACCATACCTGAAGGAGGCTTTATTAAACTAACCTTTGCAAAAAACAATAATATGCTAGAAGTGACTTTAATAGATAATGGAATTGGACGAAAGGGAGCAGAATTAAATCGAAAGAGTAAGGAACATAAGAGCATGGCAATGTCCATTACTCGTGAAAGGGTAAATAACATCAACAAGAAATACAAAACGGATGGTTTCTTGAAAATAGAAGATTACAATAAAACATTGGAAACTGGAACGAAAGTATTACTTTCGCTCCCGTATCGCACAGATAATAATCAACTTAACTAAGTGAATACATGAAAAAAGCGTTAATTATAGATGATGAAAACCGTACAAGAGATTTAATTGCAAAAATGATTAACTCTTTCGGTTTAGATATTGAAGCTATACCTGCTGGTGAAAATGTACAATCAGGAATTGCGGCGATAGAAACCTATCAGCCTGAGTTGGTTATTTTAGACATACAAATGCCGGATGGTACAGGTTTCGATGTGTTAAAAGCGGTCGAAAAAAAGAACTTCGAAGTAATATTTGTAACTGCACATGAAGAGTTTGCTATTAAAGCAATTAAGTTTAGTGCATTAGACTATATTTTGAAACCAGTTGATGTAGAGGAGTTAAAAAGCGCTGTTGAACGCGCTTTAATAACCATCGAAATGAAAAAAGATGATGTTCAGTTTGATGCTTTACAACATAACATACATCCACAGCAGAAAAAACGTTTAGTACTAAAAACACAAGAAAGCGTACATGTTGTGGAGTTGGATCAAATCGTTAGATGTGAATCAGACCGAAATTATACTTCATTTTATTTATCTGGGGGAAAAAAGATTTTGGTTTCAAAAACATTAAAAGAGTATGAAATCTTACTTACAGGTTACAATTTTTTAAGAGTACAGCAATCGCATTTAATCAATTTAGATTTCGTAGAAAGATATGATAAAGGAAATGGCGGTTCTGTTGTTATGAAAGACGGCTCTGAAGTTCCTCTTTCTCCAGCGAAAAGAGATGTCTTCTTCAAAATTCTTGAAAATCTTTAGTGGAAAACCGATTTACCTCAGGAAAAAGGTTGTTTCTTCAAAGTTTTAATTATATTTATACAATAAGAAAACTATACGTTTCTTAAACGACTACACTTATAAAATAACTTACTGCTAAATAGTATCAAAAGAGGAATTTATTCCTCTTTTTTTATGCGATAAATAACCGGACGACTCGGTGCTGCGTCATTTTCAAAAGAGGCAATTTGCAAATTTAAGACATATGCACCATCCTTTACTTCATCAGGTATAAACAAAAATTCTGATATAGTCTTACAACTCGATTCATCAATGTTCGTATTCCAAAATGCGTTGTGTACAGACAGAATCCCTTGATCTACTTCTCTATCAACAGAAGGTAGATCTACAAGTAAATGTTGAACCCCCCAACTATTAAATACTTCTACACAAGAAATATCAAAGTACGGTGGATTAGAATTAGAATAATCCTTAGTCTTCTTATCCAATCCATTTGGTAAAGTACGAATAATCAAGGCAGGGACATCTTTAAAATCATAGACTGAAAAATCTTCACCATAAACGACATAATCTCCATTCATATATTTTGGTGTGAGCGTAATGACCTGAGCATTAAAATGAAAATCCGAAATACGTTGGTTTATTGAATAAATTTCATTCGTAATATGCCCCAAGCACTCTGTATGCGTACCATGCCCATGAGGATTAAATTGTATATCTCTAAAATTAGTAGAGCCCCCTTTGGCAACACTTCCAATATAGCCATTAGACTCAACTGGCGTGATTATTGGATCCGATACATACCATGCTTTTGCCCCAAACCCATCCGATCGGATAGGTAATGAAAGATCAATCCCTTCATTTGTATCAATATAGTTTTCAGTATTTAAGAATAATTTCATCGCTAAGTTTAGAAATAAAGTTAAAATCGAATGAAGAACTCACAAAAAAAACAAATAATTTACCGTGGTAAGTAAGTCTTTTGTATGTTTGTTCAATAAAGATTAAATATACATAAAATGAGAAAATATTTTTATTTTTTAGCTGCAGGTGTATTAACACTTGCATCTTGTTCAACTAATAACAACGAAGAAGTTGTTGATCCAGTAATTGCAAACTACACATTAGATGTATCTCAATCTAAATTGGAATGGGTTGGTTCTAAAAAGATTGCTGATTACCATCACAATGGAGAAATTTCTTTCGCTAATGGATCTATCGAGACAGTTGACGGAGTGATTACTTCAGGTTCTTTTACTGTTGACATGAACTCCATTAAAGTTACTGATCAATTACCTGAAGATAAAAAGCCAATGTTAGAAGGTCATTTGAAAAATGAGGATTTCTTTAACACAGGTTCTTTCCCAACAGCGGAAGTAACAGTAGGCGAGTATAAAGATGGTAAATTGGCAACAACAGTAAAATTATTAGGGACAGAATACAAACAAGACGTTCCTGTTGTAGCAACAATCACTGCTGACAAAATGGTTTTACATGGTGAATTCTCTTTTAGCTTTGACGGAATTAAATCTCCAGGATTTAGTGTTGCAGAAGATGGAGAACAAATCAAACCAGAATTTGCATTCAAATTACACGCTGAGTTGAAAAAATAATTCAGAAAAACACTAATTTTAAGGTCAACATAATGTTGACCTTTTTTTATGGAAATTCCTCAAAATAAAATAATACTTTTCGATCTTGGTGGTGTAATTTTAAACATCGATTACTCAAAGACCACTTCAGAATTCAAAACTTTACTTGACGGCCAAAATTCATTCGAATATACCCAACAGAGACAAAGTGATTTATTTGATAAGTACGAAACTGGTTTAGTCTCTACTCCTCAATTTCTAAACACAATTAAATCAGGGTTTCCAAAAGATGTAAGTATTTACGCTATCACAAAAGCATGGAATGCCATGTTAGGTCCTATACCACAAGAAAACATTTTATTTCTCGAAAGATTACGAAATACTAATAAAATTGCGCTACTAAGCAATACCAATGATTTGCACACTTCTTTTTTCAATAGAAAGCTAAAAAATCAAACGGGACAAACAATTGAACATTATTTTGACCATTGTTTCTTATCACATGAAATCGGCAAACGTAAACCACATAAAGAGACTTTCCTTTGGATTGCGGAACAGCTTGAAGTTGAACCTGCAGACATCTTTTTTATGGATGACAGTAAACAACATGTAGAAGGTGCTTTAAAGGTCGGAATGAAAGCTCATTTATACCCACAAAACACCTTACTGAAAGATTATTTCAAAAGTGTCTAAACGCGTTCCTGACACAATTCAACCAACATACCATTCGTTGATTTTGGATGTAAAAAAGCAATCATCTTATTATCTGCACCTTCTTTTGGAGTCTGCTGAATCATTACAAAATCAAGACCAAGTAAGCGTTCAATCTCATTTTCTATATCTGCTACATCAATCGCAATATGATGCATGCCTTCCCCTCTATTTGCAATAAACTTTCCAATTGCAGAATCTGGATTCTTTGCCTCAACCAACTCAATTTTTGATTCACCTAATTTAAAAAAGGCTGTCTTCACCATTTCACTTTCCACTTCCTCAATCTTATAACAAGGTGTGTTAAATAATTTCTCATATAGAGGAATACTAAGCTCTAAGCTTTTTACGGCTACGCCGATATGTTCAATTTTTCGCATAATAAAAACAAAAAAAAAGACCTGCTAACACAGGTCTTTCAATAACAAATATATCAATTATTTTTTGACGAATTTTTCATTCACATTGTCAAAATTAATATAGTAAACTCCTTTTAGCAAATTGTTGCAATTCACTGAGGATCCCACTCCTTTTTTTACAATGTTACCGTAAGCATCATAGATTTCATATCGTGTTTCAACGTCATTGCCATCAGCTGTAAATTTAATTTCATCTTTTACGATTGCTGGTGTTTTTATTACAGGAACTACGGATGACTTAAACTTCACTTGCTGTGAAGCACGTTTTTCTCCGGAATGATCTACTTGAACAACTCGAATAGCGTTCTCACCAGAATGAGGTGTAACTTTAAACTGATACTTGTTTTTAGATTTAACACCTAATCCATCAACCTCTCCAATAGTTACCCATTTGTTCCAACGGTATTGCTCAACAACAAAGGGTAACTTCCCATTCTCATTTGCCGTTTCCCAGACAAGTACACCATCAGCGTTGATATTAATAGAAAGGATATCGAATGTAGATCGAGGTAAAAGAACCTCTGGATTTAAGATTTTAGGTTTACAACCTTCATGATGTTCAATAACGATAAACACTGGTTCACCTAATGCAATATTAAATATTCCAAAATCGATTTCAAAAGCTCCTGATCCAGTCCCTCCAGGCATGATGTCTCCATTTACAGTAACTTTGGTTGCACAATATCCAAAACCTTCATCGTCAATTGGATTTTGTACATACAAGTTTTTCCCTTGGTAAGTCCCTGAAATAGACAACGCTGCGTAACCGTAACCCCCAAGTATTGAAGTTGTTACGATTGCTAAAAAAAGTAATAGCGTTTTCATTTAATGTGAATATAGTAAAGTGAGATTTTTCTAAACTTCGGCAAAAGTAACTTCAATATTTTAATATAACAAATAAACAAATTTAAATTATTCTTAATATTTAGTGAATTTCAAAGAATTAAACACCAATTAATTAGTTAATAAATAAGAATATTTCAATAGAATTTTATTAACCTTGTGTATTAAAGACCAATTTCATGAAGAACTATTATGTATTCATACTGCTACTAACATTAATGTTTTTTGGTTGTACAAAAGAGGGAAAGCACTTCGAACATGAAGGTGGTGTTATTAAGCTATGTCTAGAAAATAGCCCCATGAATCCTGTTACCTACAATATCGAAGATTATTATTCAGCAACTGTCTATAGTCAAGTCATGCAAGGATTAACAAGTATTGATCCAAAAACCTTAAAAATAACACCAAAACTCGCTGAATCGTGGACAATAAATGATGATGGGACTGTTTACACATTCAAGCTGAAAAAGCACGTCCTGTTTCATGAGCATTCTTTATTCGAGAATAAACATCAGCGAACATTAACACCTGAAGATGTTGTAAAAACATTTGAGGCCATATGTAAGTTAGATGAAAACGGAAAAAATACAGTCGGATACAACATTCTATTCAAAAACCTTTTATTAGGGGCAGAAGATTTTCAACAAGGAAAAAAGAAATCAATCGAAGGTATTGAAACATTCAAACACTCTGTGCAAATTACATTAACCCATAGAGATGACAATTTCTTATACAAACTTGCGTCAATACATGCCTCCATTCACAATCGATTGATGTTGAAAAACAACAAATCGAACTTAGTGATTGGTACTGGACCATTCACATATGCCGGTTTCGATATTAATACTTCTCCAATTATTCATCTTACAAGGTTCAACGAATATTTTGAAAAAGATGAAAAAGGAAATCAATTACCTTACTTAAATGGCATTGAATTCATCGTGGAAAACCGGAAACTCGAACAATTAGAAATGTTCGAAAATAAAGAAATCAATTTGATCATCGGTTTACCAGCAAGTCAAATTACTAAGATGGTAGAAGGTAGAAAAGAAGACTTCAATTCCAAACCTCCACTTTTAATCTTGAATAGACAAGCCATTTTAGAAGCGCATTACTACTTCTTCAACATGAAAGACGAACGATTTACCGACCCTCGTGTACGCCAAGCATTCAACCTTGCTGTAAACAGGGTGAAAATCGGAAGGGATGTATTAAGAAACCAATTTGAAGAACTTGGAAACTATGGTATAATACCTCCTATTGACAACACATTTAGAGGTTATGACTTTGAAAGCGTTAAAAAATCAGGTTTTGATTACGACCCCAAGAAAGCGCAAAATTTATTAGCTCAAGCCGGTTACCCAGATGGTAAAGATTTTGGTTCTGTTAACTTGAGATATAATATAGGTGAAATCAACTCACAGGTGGCAGACGAATTTGCGCAACAAATCAAACAAGTGCTTGGCATAAACGTAAATATAGACGGGTCTTCTTTTGAACAATTAAGCGCAGATGCAGCAAGTGGTAACGGTGATATATTTAGAAGCGCTTGGTCAGCCGATTATCCTAATCCAGATAATTTCTTACACTTGTTTTACAGCAAGAACATAACCGATCTAAAGAAGAACAATCAAGGAATCAACAATTCTAAATACAACAATCCTGCATTTGATGAAATGCTTGAACAAGCTCGAAAACAAGAAAGTATCGGACAAAAAATGGCATTATATGCTAAAGCAGAAAAGGAATTATTAAAGGACCCTCCCATTATTCCTCTCTGGTATAGTGGTGATATGCAGATTATCTACTCCAATGTTCGAAATCTACATTTTAATTCCCTGAACTATTTTGACTTCACAACGGTTTATCTAAAGGACTGGACAGAAGAGGAATATCAAAAAGAAATAGCAAAAAAAATAAAATAAAGAATGAAAATAGCTTTGTGGCTTTCCTTACTACTTTTGGGTAGTTGGACGTCGTCTGCACAATTACTACAAAACGTACGTGGAACAGTGTATGACTCTGAAACAGAAATAAAACTAGACGGTGCAAAAGTACGTATCTATACTCAAGACACAACGTTGGTACTACTCACAGCTGTAGACGAAAATGGACAGTTTGAACTAAAAAACGTACCTGTAGGAAAACATCAATTGGTAGTTAGCTATTTCTCATATGAACCTGCATTACTTACCATCGAAGTAAACTCAGGTAGGGAAACGATTGTGAACATCCCACTTATAGAAAGTATTGCTCAACAAACCGAAGAAGTAGTCATAAAAGCGCGTAAAAATGGTGAAGTCATTAACGACATGGCTATGATCTCTGCGCGCCAATTTAGTGTTGAAGAGACAAATCGTTATCCTGGCTCACGTTCAGATCCTGCGCGAATGGTTTCTAATTTCGCAGGTGTAGCAGGAGGCGATGATTCAAGAAACGATATTATTGTTAGGGGAAACTCTCCTCTTGGAGTAGTTTGGAGAATGGAAGGTGTAGATATTTTTAACCCTTCACATTTTGCAACAACAGGATCATCTGGTGGTCCAACTGCTATATTAAATAGTAAAATGTTAAGCAACTCAGATTTCTTTATGAGTGCATTCCCAGCAGAATATGGAAATTCAAATTCAGCTATTTTTGACTTAAAGACAAGAAACGGTAACAACCAACAATACGAATTTACAGGTCAATTAGGTGTACTTGGATTAGAATTCCTTTCCGAAGGGCCAATGGATAAAAAAGGAAATAGTTCTTATCTAATAATGGGTCGCTATTCAACACTAGCTATACTAAAATCAATGGGAATATCTATTGGCACAGATGCAACACCTGGATATTTTGACGGCGCTTATAAATTCAATTGGAAACTAAAAAATGGGGGAAATCTTTCCTTTTTTGGTTTAGGTGGAAAATCAAACATCAATATCTTAATCTCGGAACAAACAGAATTAACGGGAGATCTATACGGTGAAGGTGACCGTGATCAACGCTTTGGAACCGCCATGCTCACAACCGGATTGAATTATAAAAAATCCTTGAACGAAAAAACATTCCTGACCACCACTTTTGCCTACGGATTAGAACAACAAAAAAGTCTACACTCGGGCCTCAAACGTCACATTGACACTCTAAATCAAGGATTAAGTAACGAAAGCTACAAAATTGTTGTGGACGACATTTTTCCAATCATGGGCTATGTGTTCAACCATCACAAAATCTCTTACCACCTCGGCGTTACTCATAAATTTAACGCAAGACATAGCATTAAAGCAGGAATCAATGCCGACATGTATTTAATCAACCAAATCGATTCCGTTAGAAGCTCTATTGGATCAAATGCTTTTCGTTATAGATATGATTTCTCAGGCGCTATGTTCCTACTTCGAGGCTACGCACAGTGGAAATATAGAATTTCTGAAAACATGGATTTAACAGCAGGTCTACACAGTTCTTACTTTACATTCAGCAACAGTGTAAGCCCAGTGGAACCTCGTTTAGGATGGAAATGGAGACTGCCGAAAAACCAATCACTATCCGCTGGTGCTGGCATGCATAGCCAAATGCAACCGCTTTACATATACACCTATAATAAGTTCAACCAAGACGGGTCAAAATTATATCATTTGAAAAACGTAGACTTTACCCGAAGTGTACATACTGCAATTGCATACGAAAAAACGTTTAAGGGGAACTTTAATCTTAAAGCTGAGGCGTATTACCAATACCTGTACGATGTGCCAGTAACCGTCGCGCCAAGTAGTTATTCACTGATCAACATGGGTTCTGGCTTCCAGCGTTTCTTCCCTGATAGTCTGAAAAATACAGGAACAGGAACAAACTTCGGCCTAGAATTGACCTTTCAAAAATACTTTGACAAACAATATTTCTTCATGATTACCGCAACACTTTTTGATTCAAAGTACACGGGAAGCGACGGTATCAAAAGAAACACAGCATACAACGGAAACTACATTCTGAACGTTTTGGGTGGTAAAGAATTCAAAATTGGAGAGAAAAATGCCATTTCCCTTGGCTTGAAAGTAACCTACGCTGGTGGAAAACGATACGGATACGTGGACTTGGCAAAAACAATCGAAAATGAAGAAATTTATTTCCTGGATGAAGCTTTCAACACTCGTAAGTTCAACGATTATTTTCGTTTAGATTTCAAAGTAAACTGGAAATTAAATCAAAAACGTACAACACATGAAATAGGATTGGATTTGGTCAATCTTTTAAACACCAAAAACACACTGATGTTGACGTATGCTCCAAACTTGGCCGACCCAACAGCTGAACCAATATCATACAAAAACCAATTAGGCTTCCTACCGATTTTGTACTACAAAATTGATTTTAAAATCAACAAGGATAAACGTAAATAAACGAAATTCATTAACTATTAAAGGCGAATCGAAAGGTTCGCTTTTTTTGAATGATCGAACAATGAAAGGAAAGTTATTGTCGTAAAAACAGGATCTTCAGCCCGGGCAAAGGGCGATAGCTAAACGATGAGTTTGATGTGTGAAGGCATGTTTTTCACTGCGACCAAAGGAAGCACGTTAAAAACGCATCCTGAACCAACAAAGACGAGTTTACTAAAGCACGTAGACCGATAAAGGCTGCTAAATTATTGTTTCCTTTATTTGAAAATTTGGGCGTTACCCCAAGGGGTCGGGCTATTCATTACAAGTTTGTAGCAACCCTCAAACAGGGATCGCCACAAAGCTTTCCATTGCAATCCCTAACGCGAAATCCGTCGTTGTGAAATGCTTTAAAGGGGAAATAATAAAGGCGTATTTTCAATATTTTCTCTCGGGGAAATTACCAATTAGGGCAACTGTTACAGCTGTTTTTTGCGCGTATATAAAACATTCCTCCAAGCACAACGCTGAAATCCATGTAACCGAATTTTTGTTTCGTGTAGGCAGAAGCGTCATTTGGACGGTTTTTTACATGAACTTGGTGCATGAATCCACCTCCGTAGTTGCCTTGTAGGTATACATGTTTAAAAAATTCAAAGCGTAAACCTAGATGCCCGGAAATACCGTACCCAGAAAGTGAAATGGTTCTTTTTGTGTCTTCGCCAGCAAATCTCAAATCATTAAAGGAAAGTATTCCACCAACAGAAACGCCTCCTAAAGCCGTCATGGCAAAGTTTCTGTCCTTTGTATGGTAGATATTTTGTAGACGTGTTACTTCAGCACGAATGTAGTTTAATCCGTCAGAATTTTCGTAGTGGAATTTCTCTCTTTCAGTGACCATTTCGTAATTTTCATAACTTCCTGAAAGTCCAGAAACGAGGTCTAATCCTGGAGTTACAAAGCCAGTAAGGGAAACATGGTTATTATCATCGAACAAGTATTTCATGTGGTCATAACCAAAACTAATTGCCCAATTGTCGGTGATATTGTAGCCCAAACGAATGTTAAATTGTGGGATTGTTAATTTTGCAGGGTTAAAATAGACCTTGCCAAATTTCTCAGGATTGTCGTGTGCAGTGGCATTAGCCATGGTAAAGTCGTATCCTGATCCTTGAAAATGGATATCGCTTTTTGTGTACCAAGAGCGGTTGTATCCCCAATGAAAAAATAGCGTTCCCGCATTGGTTGATACTTTATTCTTTTTCGGTTTAGGACCTGCAGTAGCAATAAACGCTGGCATTGTGATAAATACCAGCGTTATACATAAAATAATATGTTTCATTAAGACATTTTTAAGAACGCAATTTCTTTTTCAGAAAGGTGTCTATATTCTCCTCTTGGAAGGTCTTTTTTGGTTAATCCTGCATAGGCAACACGGTCTAATTTGATTACCACATACCCCATACGTTCTAAGACGCGACGCACAACTTGGTTTTTACCTGTGTGTAATTCTACACCAATGTTTTTTGGTGATCCTTTAACAAACTCTACCGCGTCGAAACGAATTTTTCCGTCTTCCATTTCAATTCCATCCAACATCTTTTGTTTGTCTTCTGCATTGAAGGTTTTGTTCAATTCTACGTCATAGATTTTAGATGTTTTTTGACGAGGATGTGTTAGTTTCTTAGCTAAATCACCATCATTCGTAAACAACAAAAGTCCTGTCGTTTCTTTGTCCATTCTATCGATTGGATAGATGCGTTCTTTGCAAGCTTTTCGAACAAGAGACATTACTGTTTTACGTCCAAAAGGATCGTCATTTGCTGTAATAAAACCTTTTGGTTTATTCAAGATAACGTATCTTTTGGTTTCACCGCGAACTGTTTCACCATCATATTGTACTTTATCATCAGGACCAATTTTATATCCTAATTCCAAGATGATTTCACCATTTACAGAAACAACTCCCGTTTGAATAAGTACATCCGCTTCACGTCTAGAACAGATTCCAGCATTAGAAAGGAATTTATTAAGGCGTACGGCATCATCATTAAATTTCGGAAGTGGATCTCCTTTGCGTTGTTTTTCGCGTGTTTCGTTGAAATAAGCTTTCGCTTTCAACTCTTTTTTACTCATTTCAGGATTGCTTTCGATTGCTTTCCCTGTACGCGTAGTCTTTTTAGAAGGTTTTCCTCCTACAGGTTTGGCAGCAGTGCCTTTACCAGGTCCTTTTGCTGAAAAAGGTTTGTTTGATTTTGCGGCTCCCCCTTTAGGTGCTGCTGATCTTGCTCTTCCAGAGCTTTGTGTTTTTGTCGATTTACGACCATTATTTGTATTCATCACGAACAGAATTTGTGCAAAGATAAAACTAATTCTGTTTACTTATGCAATCGGATGAAAGGCATCTTCATAATGAATCATTGTTTTTTCTGCATTATTGATTACGATAACCACTACGTCGAAGCGACTTTCAAGGTCAATTTCATTTTGCTTGAGATAAAAATCTGCGACTTTTATGATTTGTTTTTGTTTAGAAAGAGAAACCAACATTCTTGGATCTACCAAATAATTAGATTCTCTGGTCTTCACTTCCACGAAGATCATTTGTTTATTATAAGAAAATATGAGGTCAATTTCGCCACGGTTGTAACGATAATTTTTATGAAGGAGCGTGTACTTTTTCTTTAGTAAGAAATCCAAAGCCATTTCTTCTCCTTTTTTTCCTAAATCGATATGTTTACTCAAGGTGTCTAGATTAGCACCTGATAAATTACGAAATTATATCAAACCAAACAATTCTAATGTTTGTTTAGCTGCACTTTGTTCAGCTGCTTTTTTTGACGATCCTGTTCCCATACCGTATGATTTGTCGTTGATGCGGACCTTAACTTTGTATTCCCAATA
Organism: Taishania sp.; assembly: GCA_030150045.1. GTDB lineage: Bacteria > Bacteroidota > Bacteroidia > Flavobacteriales_D > Crocinitomicaceae > Taishania. Next base: position 2,640 of record JASLGM010000015.1, on the reverse strand, counting down.
CGAACCAAAATTTTCTTCTGAAATCACATCGAATTCAATTAGCGCTTTGTTTTTCTGTGTCCAGATAAACAATTTAGATTTAAAATCAATTTCCTCTTCTAGCACTTTGTTTACATCCAAGAAACGGTTAAATACAAAGCCTTTTATTGCTTTCTTACAAGCGTTATACCCTCCATCTAGATAGATTGCGCCAATTAATGCTTCGAATGCGTTTCCTTCAAGGGTATGAATGTTAATGGACCTTCCTTTGTGGTAGTTCAATACATTGGAAAGCTGCATTTCTTCAGCAATTTCTGACAACGTTTTTCGGGAAACTAATTTTGATTTGATTTTGGTCAAATGCCCTTCATTCTCTGTTGGAAAACGTTGAAACAAAAAATCAGCAACGACTGCATCAATGATGGCATCCCCCAGAAACTCGAGTCTTTCGTTTGACTCCAAGTGGTTTCCATTGGTGTGAGATTTATGCGTCACAGCTTGCTCAAAGAAGGCAATATGCTTCACCCTATAGCCAAAACGGTTATAGATAAATTTCTTTAATCGTTTTTGATTAGTAGTATACGACCTTGCAGCAAGAAAATGACCAAGAAAGTTCAATTTTAGTCAATGAATTTCTTTACAATAACACTTGTATTGTGTCCACCGAAACCGAATGTGTTAGACAAAGCTACATTCACTGTTCGTTTTTGTGGTTGTGAAAAAGTAAAGTTCAATTTTGGATCCAATTCAGGATCATCTGTAAAATGGTTAATCGTAGGAGGTACGATATCATTTTTAACTGCTAGGATACAAGCAATTGCTTCAATGGCACCTGCAGCACCTAGTAAATGCCCAGTCATTGATTTTGTAGAACTAATGTTCAAGTCATACGCATGTTCACCAAACACTTGTTGAATTGCTTTTACTTCAGCAATATCACCTAACGGAGTTGATGTACCGTGTACGTTAACATAATCAATTTCATTCGGGTCAATTTCTGCGTCAGAAATGGCGTTAAGCATGGTGTTTTTTGCCCCTAAACCTTCAGGATGTGGTGCTGTCATATGATAAGCATCACCTGACATTCCTCCTCCGATTACTTCAGCATAAATTTTAGCACCTCTTGCTTTTGCGTGTTCTAATTCTTCTAGAATCAACGCACCAGATCCTTCACCTAGTACAAATCCATCGCGATCTAAATCGAAAGGTCTTGAAGCCGTTTCTGGAGAATCATTTCTAGTAGAAAGAGCTTTTAAAGCGTTAAATCCACCCATTCCCATTTCACTGACACAAGCCTCAGACCCGCCTGTAACAATCGCATCCGCTTTACCTAAACGAATGGTGTTAAAAGCATCGATAATAGCATTTGTTGAAGAAGCGCATGCGGAAACCGTTACATAGTTTGGTCCACGTAATCCGTACTTAATGGAAATGTGTCCAGCTGCGATATCTGCAATCATCTTTGGAATAAAAAATGGATTGAAACGTGGAGTTCCGTCACCTTCGAAGAAAGACTGGGCTTCATCTTGGAACGTTTTTAAACCACCGATACCTGATCCCCAGATTACTCCGATACGATCCACATTTGGATTTGATTCCATCAAGGCAGAATCTGCCATGGCTTCAGTTGAGGAAACCATGGCATACTGCGCAAATAAATCTAGTTTTCGCGCTTCCTTGCGATCCATGTGATCTTCAATATTGAAGTTTTTCACCTCGCAAGCGAACTGCGTCTTGAACTTTGAAGCATCAAATTGTTGAATAGGTGCTGCGCCACTTTTACCGGATAGTAAACTATCCCAATACTCTTCAATTGTATTACCAATTGGTGTTAACGCCCCTAACCCTGTAACGACAACTCTCTTAAGCTCCATTTTTTATTTAATAAGTTCAAGTAATATGTTATTCTAACTATTAAGCTACGTTAGCTTCAATATACGTGATTGCGTCACCTACAGTTTGAATATTCTCCGCTTGATCGTCTGGGATTGCGATGTTAAATTCTTTTTCGAATTCCATGATTAATTCAACAGTATCCAAAGAATCTGCTCCTAAATCATTCGTGAAGCTTGCCGCGTTTACTACTTCGCTCTCTTCAACGCCTAACTTATCTACGATAATCGCTATAACTCTTGTTTTGATATCAGACATCTTTATAAAATTTAAAGGTTAATTCTGGGCAAAGAAAAAAACAAACATTCAAAAAACAAAATTATTCCTGCTTTATTACTGCTTTAGTTTGAACAATTTATATTTACGACCTCTATTTTAGCCTGAAATCAAACACTTATCAACAAGGTATCTACTTAACAATGACGACTTAACAGTTTTACTTTTGGGAATAGTTTTCAAAAAAAAAATTCTACAATGCGATAGTTATTAAATTTGCATCATGAAAAACCAACGTATCGCCATATTTGCCTCCGGAAATGGTTCAAATGCTCTTCGAATTTCAGCATATTTCAAAGATAAACCGTTCATTACAATTGCTGGTATTTACACCAATAACCCTAAAGCAGGTGTGATTGAGAAGGCTAAATGTGAACACATACCAACGTTTGTACTTTCCAAAGATCAAGTTGAAGACGGAAATCTTTTAACGCAAAAATTGATTGAAGATCAAGTAGATATTATTATTTTAGCAGGGTATCTAAAAATTAT
>JASLGM010000025.1 GCA_030150045.1 Taishania sp. | reverse complement strand
CTCATACGATACACTTCAACGAGCAGGGGTTTCGCATTACTTAAATGCAAACATTTCACTTACAACTGTAATGTATAATTATTATCGTTTTATTGGAAAAAACAAACCACTTCTTCGTCATCTTATGACTCCAACAATTAGTGCTAGCTATATCCCTTCATTAAATCGAATGATTACAGACAACGTAGGTCCAAATGGTACGACAATAAGCTACAATCCACATGAAAGATCAATCTATTCAAGTACCTCTTCAAAGGATCAAATGCTTATTTCTTATTCCTTAAATAACACCTTTGAATTAAAGAAAAAATCGGATAAAGACACGCTGACAGGCTTCAAAAAAACAAGAATCATTGAGGCATTAAGTCTTAATGGTAATTACGATTTATTTCGAGACTCTATGAACTTTTCTAACCTCGAATTAGGATTAAGAATCAGTCCTATTACGTGGTTTAACTTTGTTGCTAGAGCATCGCTTTCACCTTATGGTTGGGATGATATAAACAACAGAAGCGTGAAAGAGTTTGCAACAAAATACAATGGGAAATTTTTGACATCAATCTCAAATTCATTTTCAACGACTTTTACACTTACTTCAAAAAAGAGTAGAGAACGCTTAGAAGAAACTAAAGAACAATTAAATACTTGGGGAGCCGATTATCAGTTATACCTCATGCATCCAGAACGTATTATTGATTTTGAAATTCCATGGAAGGTTAATATTTCACATGTTTTTGAAATAAATAGAAATATGAATAAAAACATCACGAATCCTAAAGACTTCAATTTAATCAATGCTGTTAACTTAGATGGTGATATTTCTTTTACGAAGCGCTGGAAATTAACAGCTTCTCTTCGTTTGGATTTAGAAAAATTACAAGTAGTCAATGGTTTATTCACCTTGAATCGAGATATGCATTGTTGGGCTCTATCTGTTCGATGGCAACCAATTGGGTATTATAAAAGCTTTATGCTAACCATTCGTAATACTTCTTCCTTATTTAAAGATGCGAAATTAGACATTCGTAAACCACCTGTATTCTAAATTACAAAAAAAATGAGGGATGAATCTTTAAATATATCATTTACAAATGATGATACTCCTGTACAAGGATGTTTATTACTTTCTGATCCTTTTCTTGTAGATGACTATTTTCAACGATCTGTAATCTTCCTTTGTAATGTTGATGAAGAAGGAGCATTCGGTTTTGTTCTAAATAACTACATAGACAGCAGCAAAGATTATTTCAATGAACTTTTCCCTAAATACAGCGGTGTAGTTTCACTTGGGGGTCCAGTAGATAATACCAGTTTGTTTTATCTACATACATTAGGAAATTTAATCGATGATGCCTTACCTATTTTCGGGAATTTGTACCTTGGAGGAAACTTTGAACAACTCTGCCAACTTTTAAATGAAGATGAAGAGAAAGCAAAGTCTGTTCGTTTTTTTGTCGGTTATTCAGGATGGAGTCACAATCAATTAACAGAAGAATTAGAGCTTAATACTTGGAAAGTTGTGAAAAACTATCCCTTATCAAAGCTTTTCAATAAATTTAATGACGATATTTGGAAAGAGATCATGCGAGAACAAGGTTTGAATTATACTATTTATTCCAATTCGCCTGTAGACCCATCTAACAATTAGACATGTTACCAACAGCACCATTAGCAGAGCGTATGCGTCCTACTCTATTGAAAGAATACGTAGGACAGCAACATATTTTAGGCGAGAATGCTTCCCTCCGTAGAGCTTTAGACAGCGGCATTGTCCCTTCGATGATTTTATGGGGACCTCCTGGTGTTGGAAAAACGACATTAGCTCAGCTTATCGCTAAGCATTTAGATCGTCAAATATATACTTTATCGGCGATTTCAAGTGGTGTGAAAGATGTTCGTGAAATTATCCAAAAAGTGGAAAATCAAGGTATGTTCAATAAAAGTGGAGCCATTCTTTTTATCGACGAAATACACCGTTTTTCCAAATCTCAACAGGATTCCTTACTAGCAGCTGTTGAAAAAGGAACAGTTACTTTGATTGGAGCAACTACAGAAAACCCTTCATTTGAAGTGATTTCCGCACTCCTCTCTCGTTGTCAAGTGTATGTTTTAGAAGAACATTCTAAAGACGACTTGATGCATTTATTGAACCGAGCGATTTGTGAAGACTCGTTCTTAAAAACAAAAAACATTGAACTTCAAGAAGTTCATGCCTTATTGTTATTATCCGGTGGCGACGCTAGGAAATTATTAAACCTATTCGAGATAATTATTGGTACAGCAGGCAATTTAGAAACGATCGTTGTCAACAATGCTTTGATTGAATCTGTTGCCCAAAAAAGCATGGCACGTTATGATAAAACAGGGGAACAACATTACGATATTGTTTCTGCTTTTATAAAATCTATACGTGGTAGTGATCCTGATGCCGCTGTTTATTGGCTGGCTCGAATGATAGAAGGTGGTGAAGACCCTAAATTTATTGCTCGACGCTTACTTATTTCTGCTAGTGAAGATATTGGATTAGCAAATCCCAACGCTTTATTGATGGCTAACACAACTTTTGAGGCAATTCAAAACATAGGTTGGCCAGAATCTCGAATCATTCTTGCTCAATGTACCATCTATTTAGCTTCTTCACCAAAAGGAAATGCTGCTTATATGGCTATCAACCGTGCGCAAGAAGAAGTTAGAAGAACAGGAGATTTAGGAGTTCCAATTCCATTGAGAAATGCTCCTACCAAACTTATGAAGGAACTAGGTTATGGTGAAGGTTATAAATATTCACACGACTACCCTGGGAACTTCGTGAAACAAAATTTTTTCCCTGAAGGATTACAAAACAATCATTTTTTTCAAGCAGGAAGTTCTTCAAAAGAAAAAGAAATTCAACAATTAATTCAACGTTTGTGGCAAAAATAATTGGTGCACTAATTTATTACTCCGTTGTACTGCCTTTGGCTTATCTACCAACTGGCATCAGCTATATATTCGCTCGTTTTTTTTTCGTGCTCACCTTTATTTTCCCCTATCGTCAAAAGGTTATTTTAAGAAATATGCGTGCATCTTTCCCTGAGAAAACTGAAAAAGAAATACAGCAGTTAAAACGTCAGTTTTATTCACATTTTACAGATATTTTTGTCGAAGGTTTAAAAAACTTAACTATTTCAAAAAAAAGATTAATGAATCATTTTAGAATTGCCAATCCGGAATTAATGGATGAGCTTTACCTAAAAAATAGAAGTGTTCTACTGGTAGCTGGTCATTACAATAATTGGGAATGGATGATTAGCTCTTTAGATATGCACTTTCCTCATAAAGCCATTGGAATTGGACAGCCTCTTACAGCTAAGTTCTGGGATAAGAAAGTGAATCAAAGACGTTCTCGATTTGGAATGCATGTCGTACATAGTAAAAATTTTAGAGCCGTTTTAGAAACATATAAACAACCCGTTTCCGTATTAATGCTTTCAGATCAATCTCCTCCTGATAGTAGAAAAAGTTATTGGATGAATTTCTTAAATCAAGAGACAGCTGTGCTTTTCGGGGTAGAACAAGTGGCGCATGCGATGCATGCAGCGGTGGTATATTTTGAAACTGAAAAAGTAAAAAGAGGTCATTATCTTGTTCACTTAAAACTCATAACTGATCAAGCTGATAAACTTGAATGGGGTCAAATAACAGAAGCACATACTAAGGAATTAGAAAAAACAATATTAAAGAATCCTGCATTCTGGTTGTGGTCACATAAACGCTGGAAACGTGTAGTTCCTAAAGATTTAATTGAATTAAAAAAAGAACAGAAAAATGCTTTCAATCAACGATTTAAACACAGCAAATAAAATCATTACTTCAATAGAAGACAACATTGCTAAACAATTTGAAGGTGAGGCATCTGGTCATGATTGGCATCATATTCAACGTGTTCGAAAAATGGCACAGTTCATCCATTTATATGAAGGTGGAAATAGTGCTGTTATTGATTTGATTGCTATTTTACATGATATCTCGGACTATAAATTCAATGGTGGCGATGCGTATAAAGGCGGAGATATTTCTTTTCAAATAATAATAGAAAATGGTGGTTCCATCGAGCTTGCGCAATATGTTAAAGACAGTGTAAATAATATATCTTACAAAGGCGCTAATGTGTCTACATCCATAATAAATTTAGAAACTCAAATCGTTCAAGATGCCGATCGTATAGATGCAATTGGTGCCATTGGAATTGGTCGAACATTCGCTTATGGTGGTTCTAAAGGTAATCCAATGTATGAACCGGATTTAAAACCGGTATTACACGCAACATTCGAAGAATACAAATCATCAAAAGGAACAACAATCAATCACTTTTATGAAAAACTGTTGTTACTGAAAGATCGTATGAATACGAAAACTGGTAAAGAAATTGCTAAAGAACGAACGTTGTATATGCAACAATTTTTAGATCAATTCTTAGCCGAATGGAATTTTAATAATGGGAAATAAAGAGCAATTAGCGTTAGGGATAGATATCGGTGGAACAAACATCGACTTTGGAATTGTAAATCGGAAAGGTGAAATCATTTGGGAGAGTACTTTTAAAACAAAAACATTTAATTCTCCTGAAGATTTTGTAAATGAAATATTTAAAATTATCCCACAAACACTATTTCCTTTATTAGTGGGTATTGCAGCTGGAGCGCCAAATGGGAATATCGCAACTGGTTGTATTGTTTTTGCACCTAACTTACATTGGAAGGGTGAGATTCAATTAGCTAAACTACTTCAAAACAAATTTAACCTTCCTGCATTCGTAACCAATGATGCTAATGCTGCGGCAATTGGAGAAAAAATTTTTGGTGTAGCAAAACTTTATAAACATTTTGTCACAATTACGCTTGGAACAGGATTGGGGTCAGGTGTCATTATCGATGGAAATATTGTAAATGGTTCGAATGGTTTCGCTGGAGAGTTTGGACACATAAGAGTGATACCAAATGGTAGACTCTGCAATTGTGGTCGATTGGGGTGTTTAGAAACATATGCGTCTGCAACAGGATTAGTAAGAAGTGTAAAAGAACTAACGTTTGACAATAAGGAAGCATCCTTATTATTTACAATTGAATCTCCAAATGCAGCAGACATAGTTGCATTAGCAAAAAAAGGAGATGAATTTGCTTTACATATAGTTGATTTTACGGCAGAGATTTTAGGAAACGCTCTTGCGGATTTTATGTGCTTTTCTAATCCTGAAGCTTATGTATTGTTTGGTGGATGCGCTCATGCAGGCGCATTCTTTAGTGAGCGCGTGAAAAAGCATATGGAAGCTAATGCCCTAAACATTTATAAAAATGATACACTTATATTAATTAGTGAATTACAGGATAAAAATGCTGCTATTTTAGGTGCCGCCGCTATCGTTTTCAATTAGTTTAGAATTAAACAATCTATTAATTTCTTTTTTTTTAGTATAAAAAAGATAAGAATTAACACATTCTAACTATAAAATCGTTTAAATACGTAGATTTGTTATTAAGTAAATACAATACTTCTCTTAGTGGGATGTCTTACCAAGAGAAGTATAGCACGAATTATAATTAAAGTTTAATTTTAGTAAGAATGAAGAAGTATGTATTCCTACTCTTATCAGCGATTACACTGAACGTAAGTCCAGTAAAAGCAGATGAGGGAATGTGGTTGCCTTTCCTTGTTGGCAGAAATTATGAGGACATGAAAAAACATGGTTTAAATCTTTCAGCAGAAGAGATTTATTCCATTAACAATTCCTCATTAAAAGATGCTGTCATCTCTTTTGGTGGTTTTTGTACAGGTGAACTAATTTCAAATAATGGTTTAGTGTTAACAAATCACCACTGTGGTTATGGCGCAATTGCTGATGTTTCAACACCTGAGCATAACTACTTAGACAATGGTTTTTGGGCGAAGAAACATGCAGATGAAATCTACATACCTGGTTTACACGCTACTTTCGTTATCAGAATGGCTGATGTAACTAAAGATATCCTCCCCTACTTGAATGATAAAATGTCAGCACAAGAAAGAAGTGAAAAAGTAGCTGAATTAGAAAAAATTCTTGTAGCTGAAGGAACAAAAGGGACTAAATATTCTGGTTTTGTTCGCGATTTTTACGATGGAAATGAGTTTTATTTGTTCATAACTGAGCGTTACAACGACATTCGTTTAGTTGGAACCCCTCCGCAATCAGTTGGTAAATATGGTGGTGATACAGACAATTGGATGTGGCCAAGACATACTGCTGACTTTTCAATGTTCCGTATTTATGCAGGGACTGACAATAAACCTGCTGATTACAACGCTTCAAATATTCCTTTTGCCCCAAAACATCACTTACCTATTTCTTTGAAAGGAGTGAAAGAAAAGGATTTCGCAATGATTATGGGATTCCCAGGTAGAACAGATCGTTATTCAAGTTCGTGGGCAGTTGAACAAACGGTATCTATTGAAAAACCTAAAAGAGTAGAAATCCGTGGAATGAAATTAGATATCATGCGCAAACACATGGACGCGGATGTTTCTGTACGTTTACGCTACTCGTCTTCTTATGCGAGTACTGCAAACTATTGGAAAAACTTTCAAGGTGAAATGCTACAAGTAAAAAATAATGGAGTTGTAAATAAGAAACGTGAACTGGAAAAACAATTCGCAGCATTTGCAGTTGGAAAAGAAGAATATAATAATGTTCTTGCAACTTTAGAAAGTACTCACAAAACTTTGGATCAGTATGTAATCATTCGTGCTTACCAAAATGAATTCGGTGGCGGTGGTGCAGTAGGTCGTATTTTAATGACACTTGGAGCATACAAAAATGCTGTTGAAAAAGGGGATAATGCACTTGCAGATCGTTTAGTTAAATCTTTAAAAGCCGCTTACGGTGAATACTTCGAAACATTTGACGCTTCTTTAGAGCAAGATCTAATCTCTGGTTACGCAAACATGTACCTTCGTGACATTGACGTATCAATGATGAACACTTATTCAGCGGCTTTAGCCAAGAAAAGTCAAGCGGCTATTTCAAAACTATTTGCTTCAGCAGGAAAAAAATCTATTTTGTTTAACAAAGAGAAAATGGAAGCATTCTTAGAAAACCCTTCTTTGAAATCTATCTCTAAAGATGTAAACGTTTTATTCGCACAAGCAGTTTTAAAAAACTACGAAACGGCAATGAGTAAACCAGAAGTAGCAAAAGCAAACGAAGATTTAAGAATCGCAAACCGTCTTTTTGTTCGCGGAATGATGTTAGCAAATACTTCTAAAAAATACGCTCCAAATGCAAACTCGACAATGCGTTTTACTTACGGACAAGTTTTACCATATGAACCCAAAGATGGTGTTACGTTTAACTATGTGACAACATTAGAAGGAATGTTCGCAAAAGAAGATCCTACAAACGATGAGTTTATCGTAGATGAACAATTACGTGCAACTTACCTGAAAGGTGATTTCGGTCAATACATAGATAAAGAAAGAAACAAATTGGTTGTTAACTTTATTTCAAACAATGATATTACGGGTGGAAACTCAGGTTCTCCAGTAATAAACGGTGATGGTCAGTTGATTGGAACAACATTTGATGGTAACTGGGAAGCTATGTCAGGAAACATCTTCTTTGAAGACAATGTACAACGTGCCATTACATGCGATATCCGTTACGTACTTTGGTTGGTTGACAAAGTTTATGGAGCAACAAATCTTATAGATGAAATGACTCTGGTGAAATAAACCATTTCCTTTAAAAATATAATAAGGCGAGATAATTCTCGCCTTATTTTTTGTTAATACTTTATTCCAACTGTCTAAAAAAACGCTTTTTATCCGTATATTTACGAAAACATTAATCGCGTATGCCCGTAAATTACCTTACGAAAAAAGCTAATATTCACTTACCAGCGTGGGCCATCGTTTGCCCAGTAGCCGCTCTGATTCTCTTAGGTATCAATAGTTATTTCCCAGACAACGTATATGTCACTGTTCTATCAGCAATTGCTTTAATCTCTGCTGTACTTTCTGCTGTACATCACGCCGAGGTTGTCGCTCATCGTGTGGGAGAACCCTACGGAACACTCATTCTTGCATTAGCGATCACTATTATTGAAGTTGCTTTGATTATTTCACTAATGATGGCTGAAAACCAAGACAAACCATCCGTTTTAGCACGTGATACCGTTTACGCTGTTATTATGATCATCCTTACTGGAATTATTGGTCTTTGCTTGTACATCGGTGGTTTACGCTTTAAAGAACAAGTATTCATTAAACAAGGGGTAAATGCCGCATTGATTACGCTAATCGCCATTTCTTTACTGACATTGGTACTTCCAAACTATACAACAAGTGAAGGGATTGGGCAATATTCAGATTCTCAACTCATATTCGTCGCTATACAATCTCTGATTCTTTATGGTGGATTCATCGCCTTACAAACCGTTCGTCACAGAAGCTACTTTCTTCCGGAAAAAACAAGCTTCAAATCAACTGGTCAACCAATTGACGAAGACTTTGACGAAGTAATTGAACACGCCACACCACCCAATAATATTACAACTATTTCAAGCTTAGTACTCTTACTTATCGCCCTTATTGCCGTTGTTTTATTATCTAAACAATTGTCTCCAGCAGTAGAAATGGGAGTAGCAGCAATCGGAGCTCCTCAATCATTAGTTGGAATCATTATTGCCTTGGTAATCTTATTACCAGAAGGAATGGCTGCAATTAAAGCCGTGCGTTCAGACCGTTTACAAACCAGTTTAAATTTAGCACTAGGTTCCGCTTTAGCATCTATTGGTTTAACGATACCAGCAGTTGCTATAGCATGTTATTTTACAGGAATGAAAATCACTTTGGGAATTGATGCAAAATCAACTTTGTTATTAATCCTTTCTCTGTTTATTATTTCTATTTCCTTCAATACCAACAAAACAAATATTCAACAAGGAATCGTATTACTTGTTTTATTCATGACCTACGTTTTCACAACGATAGTTCCTTAATAAATAGACAATCGAAATAAAGAAATAGAACCCAAGTGGTTCTATTTTTTTGTCTAAACTTACAGTGAAATAAACTTTACACGAATAATATGACCCATTCAAACCGCCTTTTCATCATCAGTTCTCTCCTTTTTTTAAGCTGTAATACCACTAAACATTCCGCAACCTTTACCGTAGAAAACGAGTCAAATACAATACAAAAAAGTATTGAAGAAAAAGCTGCTGAAGTGGAAGCTCCCTCTTTAGAATCCCAAAAAGAACAACTCATTATTAACCTTATTTCAGCCTTCAAATCCAAAAATGTAAGCCAAATTGCTGATAAGATAAATTACCCGTTGCAACGAATTTATCCCGTTCCAGAAATTAAAAGCAAGGCAGATTTTTTACAGCGTTTCGATACCCTTTTCGATACTGAAATATTGGAGCAACTATCTGCGTCTACACCTGAACAATGGACAGAAGTAGGTTGGAGAGGATTTATGTTTATGAGTGGCGAAGTTTGGATGGATGCTACAGATGGAAAAATCACTGCGATAAATCATCAAAGTAAAGCGGAAACAAAATGGAAAGACGAACTCATTGCATTAGAAAAGGAAAAATTACATTCATCTTTAAAAACATTTACACATCCCGTTTACAGAATCGAAACTGAAAATTACCTTATTCGAATTGATGAAATGTCGAATTATACCTATCGTTACGCTTCCTGGAAGAAAGGTGTCGATGAGTCTGTGAAACCCGATTTATTGTTATTAAACGGCGATTTACAAATCGATGGTAGCGGAGGAAATCATGAGCTTATCTTCAAAAACGGAAAATACACCTACACCATTTACCGTTTCGTTATAGGAGATTCTGATACTCCTGAAGTACTTCTTGAGGTGTCAAAAGACAATCATCTGGTGGTAAGCGAACCTGGAAAACTTCTTTTAAACGATTAGTTTTTTTACACAATATTTTTTGGCAGCTTTAACGGTCTACACGCTTTAGTAAACGCGTAAAAAAGGCTTCACCAGCATTTTGCAACGTGCTTCCTGTGGTCGCAGTGGCAAATTATGCGTTCAGTCCGTTTTTACTTTGTTTAGCTATCGCACTCTGCCCTAGCTGTGTTCCTTCTGTTTTCAAATTGAAAATCTATCTCTACTTTATTAAAAAATCAAAAATCATCTTGAGAACATGAACTATTGAAAACACAATCTTCAGCCCGGACGTAATGAGATAGCGCTGTGAAACAGGTCTTTAGTAAAGCTTTTGGTAACAGCGACCAGCGGAAGCTCGTTAGCAAAAAAATGCGGTACTTAAGACAAGTAAACAGCCTAAAACATGAAGACCGAAATGGCTGCCTAATATTACTCCTTCCCGTCTTTAACCTTTTCTTTATTTCACAAAAAAAGGTTACCGAATTGCTCCGATAACCTTCCCTTATTATTGATTAATTTCTAAAAAATCATTTGATTTCCGATCAAAGATTGAAAAATTTCATTGGAAACAGAATCTTTTACACTTTCGAGAACCCGACCTTTAAAATTACCTGCAGGTTCTTCAATATATTCCACACTTTTGAATTGATACTTACCGTTTTCCCATTTGAAAATACAATTGTAAAACACATTTGAGCCATCAATTTTATCAATGAAACGCATCAATAAATCATCGTAACCACTCCCGTTTTTGCGTAAACCAATCACATTTCCGATAAAACCGTTGACTTTAACCAATTGATCTTTTTCACGTTCAAAAATTAACACTCTACGCAATGGAAATCCTCCCGTTTCAGCACGAACAACAAGGATAAATCCGTTTTGAATATTTCTATTTTTTGAAAAAGGCAAAAACGTAAAATGAGAAGCATCACATGGCGCAATCAATTCACCATCAGCATTTAGCGCTACATCTGAGCATATATTAATTTCCTTTAAAAGTCGATATGCTGTGCTATCAGCAAATTCTTTTTCTTTGAAAAGCACGTTAACAGCCTCAAATTCTTCGGTTTCTTGAACTTGATTTGTGTCCACTTCTTCTGTGTCCGAACAGGCGTTCAAAGTCAAAATTAGTGCGCAAAACAGAATGATTTTCTTATACATATATTATCCAAATACGATATTTGCTTCTTTCAGTGCGATATTCAACATTTCCATCTCTATTCCTGTTTGGATATTTAGGGAATTGAACCAGTCCAACATAATTTCCGTCGGCATGTTACCGGTTAAATCATCTTTTGCCATTGGGCAACCTCCAAAACCTTTCAACGCGCCATCAAACTTACGGCATCCTGCATTGTAAGCGGCTTCCACCACTGCTTTTGCATTTTGCGGCAGGGTATGTAAATGAGCCCCAATCGCAACGTTTGGAAAAGCGGGAATTAGTACGCGAAACAGTTCTTCGATGCTTTGAGGGGTTCCGCATCCAATTGTGTCACTCAACGCTAAGTTTTTCACACCAAATTCAGTACTTAATCTCTCGCTCCATTTCATCACCAATTCCGGCGACCATTGTTCACCGTATGGATTTCCGAATCCCATGGAAATGTAGACCATAAGCTCTTTGTTGTGCTTGAGACAATTGTTTTGAATGTGATCTACGCGAAAAAGTGATTCTTCAATGGTGCTGTTTGTATTTCGCTTTTGAAATTGTTCAGAAATTGAGAACGGATATCCCAAATAGTGAATACGATCGTGTTGAATAGCATCGTCTGCCCCACGTTCGTTCGCAACAATAGAGAGTAATTTACTTTCCGTGTCTGTTGTCAATTTATCCAAAAGTTCAGCGGTATCTCTCATCTGCGGAATAGCTTTTGGGGAAACAAAGCTGCCGAAATCGACTGTGTCGAAATTACATTTTAACAATGCATTGATGTAGTTTGCCTTAACTTCTGTATCGATAAAGTTCTTAATTCCCTGCATTGCATCGCGGGGACATTCGGTGATCAGTACCTTATTATCGACGTTCATTTTATTTTCGATTTAATAGTGCCTTATTTATTTTTTTAATTAATCCTGGACCTTCATAAATGAAGCCTGTATATATTTGTACTAAATCTGCTCCTGCATCTATTTTCTCCATTGCATCTTCAGCAGAATGTATACCTCCTACTCCAATTATAGGGTATTTGGGACCTAGATTTTTTCTTAAAAAACGAATAACCTCTGTTGATTTTTCTTTGACTGGTTTTCCAGAAACACCACCTGCACCAATCTCTTCAACTGTTTTTTTATCTGTTACCAATTCACTTCTATCGATGGTTGTATTTGTTGCAATCACCCCTTCGATATTTACTTCTTGAAGAATTTCAACGATATCCATCAATTGTCTTTCATTCAAATCTGGAGCAATTTTCAGAAGAATTGGTTTGGGTTTATCTTGTGCTAAATTTTCTTTCTTTAAGGTCGAAAGAATATCTGTTAATGGTTTTTTATCTTGTAATTCTCTTAAGTTGGGAGTGTTTGGTGATGAAACATTCACGACAAAATAGTCCACATAAGGAAACAGCGTATTGAAAGATGTAAGGTAGTCAAGTACAGCGTCTTCATTCGCTGTTACTTTATTCTTTCCAATATTCCCTCCGATTACTACGTTCGTATTTCTTTTTCTTAAATTGATTACAGCCTGTTCAACTCCATCGTTATTGAATCCCATTCTATTAACGATTGCCTGATCTTCTTTTAATCTGAAAAGTCTTGGCTTATCGTTTCCGGGTTGTCCTTTTGGTGTTATTGTTCCAATTTCGATGAATCCGAATCCACAATGTGCCAAATCATTAAACATGGTTGCGTTCTTATCAAATCCTGCAGCTAATCCCACAGGATTTTTAAATTTCACTCCAAACACTTCTTTTTCAAGCGTTTTATCTTCTACACAAAAAAGGCTTTTAAAGACAACTTTACTCCCAGGTATTTTCAGGGTATTGTGCAATAAATTCGCGGTGAAATAATGTACTTTTTCGGGGTCAAATTGGAATAAAATCGAACGCAATAACTGATACATGGAATTTTCTTTTTGGCAAATATACAATGCAAAATGAGGCGACACTAGGCCACCTCATATTTTTTTTAAATTTCTTTAGAATTTATATCTTCCACCACCTTTTTTCCAACTTGATTGGTTTCTATCACCAGCATATTGTTTATAGGTAATGTTTCTTGTCACCACAATATTTAGGTAGAAGTAAGCATCTTTTTGCTTATCTCCTCGTTGTTGTCCAGGTGTAAACCATGAACTATTTTGGTAAGAAGGATTTGACAAATATCCTGCTGCAGGTCCGTAGTTTGCTGCAATGACTGCAGGATCGTAATACACCCCTGAAACGTCATCTATATAGTCGGAGAATGTTTTCACATAAGTAGCTTCAATTCCTATACGCCACATTCTACTGATTCCTATTCTTGCCCCAATTCCCATAGGTATGGTCGCTGTAACAGGTAAATATCTCTTTGGCCCATCTGGTAGTCCTTGTCCTTCAGTATGCATTTTACGAAGGGAAACCCATTCACCATTAAAATTTGCTTTTGCGTTAAAGTAGTTGATTCCTATTCCTGCGAATAAATATACTTGATCGTTTTTTTCTCTCATGTATTTTCTTCCTGCCATCTTGTAACGTGCTCCAAATTTCTCATTCGCTAGAAATATCCATTCAATTCGCTGCGCTACTTCAAAAACCATTGATCTAAAGTGTAGATTCCTTGAGTTACGGATCACTTCATTTGTCAAGGCATCATCTCCTTTTAGCATGCCTACATTAAAGGTGGTTGTAGTAGCCCATTGCGGTTTAAATCGATAGCGATATCCTATCATCCCTCCAAAAGAAGTGGATGGGAAATTCATGTCCCGCAATGAATAATCTTTACCGACTTTGTCTGCACCTCCAAGATCTCCAAGAAATTGTGTAGCTCCTATTCCAAACAGAATCTCCTTTTTATTTAAAGACCAGTTACGTTGTGTATTGAAATTTGTATGCTGACCGAAAGCGGTTTGCATTCCAACTAACATACAAAGCATAAAAGGTATTTTCATGTAGCTCTTTTTTTTCATTCGAGTTAATTTCGAAAAATGTTTATTGCAAAGACAAATGTATTGATTGTTTTGCTATTAACACGCTTAAATTTATAAAACTAACCTACTAATGATTAAAACTTAACACAGCATTACTATTTGAAATGAACATCCAACTCCATAGACAGTAGTCTTTTAGAGGCATTGAGTGATGATTCACTTAAAATGTTTGTTATAAACACTTTTTGGTTTAAACCTACTGCTAGTAGTTCTTTCTCAACTTCAGGACTGATTCTACTACCCATAACAGTTACTGTGCGATCTCCTGTTTTTGCTGTATACTGAATAGAGAATTGTTTTACTACTTGATTTTCACCTACGTAGATTTCATTGTTGCGAAACTCATTCCAATTGATTGCCCCTTTACTTACACCTGCAATAACTGGCGCTTGTTGAATAGTTTTATGTTCTGTGCTAACTGGAGTTTTATGCTCCTCAACAGATACGGCTATCTTTTGTTCTTCCTTGATAGGAGTTTCAACATTTGCTTTTTCTTTAGAAAGTGTTGAAACGACTTCAGGAGCGATTGCTTTCTCTGCTTTTTCTGTTTGTAAAAATCCTATTTCTTCAAAAGATAAATCGGCATCATTTGAAACAGGATTATAAGCCAATTGAATGTTGTGTTCATTCAGCGTCTGTTCATCATTAATTAATTGACTTTGGGAGTATAGGGTAGCCTTATTATCATTGGCGTTTTGATTTATTTGAATTAGTTTAAAAATTCCTACTGCTGCTGCGAAGCTAGCTATACCAACGGTTCCATAGTACCCCATTTTGGACCATGAAAGTTTAGGTTTTGCAGTTGCAGCTTTCAACACATGTTCAAAATTTTGTTTTGCATTGATTGCTTCCTCAGTTAGAGGTGTACGATCGAAATTGAAATTGATCTTTTTCATCACACTATATTTTAAATAGTTTTTTTAATTTCTCTAATGTCCGAAACGACTTTACTTTTGCATTATTCTCGGTCATATCCATTATCTCTCCAATTTCTTTAAAAGATCTTTTTTCAAAGAAACGCAATTCAATCATCTGTAATTCGTCTGCTTTTAATTGACTTAATGCATGTTTCAATTTAACTTTTTGCTCTTCAAGATCTTCTTCTTCAAAATCATCAATAAAGTGACCAATACTCTGAGTATCAATATTCACTGTTTGAAGAGCAGCATTATCCCTAAACGCTTGGTTTAACTCACTTTTTGCAATACGGTATAACCAAGAACTAAAAGGAACACCTCTAAATTCATACTTATGAATATTCTGTAAAGCTTTTATGAAAACCTGTGAAGTAACATCTCCTGCCATATCTATGTCATCCATACGCTGATAGATGTATTTATATATAGCCGAATAGTATTTTGTGTATAAAGGCGCAAAGTCACCAGGATTGGTCTTTGCCTTCTGTATCCACTCCAGCTCAAGCTGAATGACAGATTCTGATTGATGATATACAGCGTTTACATGCATGGTATTGCCTTTAAGATTATCATTTACCAATATGTGCAGATCTGTAATCATACACATATAACAAGTTAATTGGTGTTTGTTACAATTATTAACGACTAAATGAAAATAATATTGCATTCATCGAATAAACAGTTATTCTGATTGAATATTCCTAAAACAACACGGTATCTTGTAGTGTATGTAAAAAGGAAATAATTTTTTTCTGTTCCGCCGAACTCATCTTGTATTTCTGCACCATAATGGGTGCATATTCACTTTTAGGAGCAGTAGCATAAAAATTTAACACGTCTTCTAAAGTAGCAAACCTTCCATCATGCATATACGGAGCTGTTAAAGAAATGTTACGTAAAGTTGGTATTTTAAAATGTCCTTTATCGGATTCTTTATTTGTTGCTCTGTACCTACCGAAGTCGCCATCATTAATAGGCAAACCATTTGCTGCTGTTTTCGCACTCGTTAAATTAGGTAAAGCATGACAAGAAGTACATTGAAATTTTTCTTGAAATAAAAACCATCCCTCCTTCTCTTCTTTTGAAATTCTGGATTTATTTCCAGCTAAAAAGGCGTCAAAACGAGATGATTTAGAAACTAATGTTCTTTGATAGGCAGCTAATGCATGTGTAATTGCTTTTGGATCTAAAGGTCTCTTGTATGCTTTCTTTACTTGACGCTTAAAAACAGGATCATCTTTTAATTTTTCAATGATTTCTTTCATCGAACTATTCATTTCGTTATGGTCTGAGATTGGAGCTAACGCTTGTAACTCTAGGCTTGGTATCACTCCGTCAAACATAAAAACAGAATGATCTGCTAAATTAAAAAGTGTTGGTGAATTTCTTGCCGCCATCCTTCCTTCTACCCCTACAGACTTTTCTAAACCATCAGTAAAAGCTAATCCAGGAAGATGACAAGATACGCAACCAGTAGAGTTATCGCTGGATAAACGAGGTTCAAAAAACAACAATTGTCCTAAATGAATCTCTGCCTCTTTATTTACATAATTTTCAGGGACTACTTCAGCCTCTTTTACTTTTGAAGTGCATGCTTGATTTATAAACAAAATGAGAAATAATAGCGAGGCAAAGAAATAGCGTAGCATCTGATTAGTCTTTATGAATAATATAGAGAACTTCTCCTTTTTGCAAACGGTATCGCTCAATTTTATCGGCGCCAATTTCTTTTTCTTTATCAAATTCCTCTACCCTAAATCCAACTGACTCTAACCATTTAGGATAATCTTTTCCAAAAAGTCTTACATGGTCTTTTTGCCAGAAGTGTTTTTCACGCTCCTCAGGTGAGGTAATCGTCCAATCTTCATAGGTTTCTTCTCGTGTAAAATCCTGAGGCACTTGCATGATCGCCCATCCGCCAGGTTTCATAACACGATATAATTCAGACATACATTGCTTTGCATCCTGAACATGTTCCATAACATGATTACAAAACACAACATCAAAACGATTGTCTTCCAGAGGAATATCATGAAGATCAAAGTGCATATCGGCAATCGGTGATTCAATATCTGCTGTTAGATAGGTAATATTTTTTTGTGCTTTGAAACGGGAATGAAAACACTGCTCTGGCGCAATATGCAAAACTTCTAGTTTTTCTGCTGTTAAAAAATCCGAATGCTCTTTTAAAAAAATCCACATCAGGCGATGTCTTTCCAAAGTTAAATCATAAGGACATAACACATTTTCTCTATGCGCTACTTCTGAACCATAAGAAAGAAACTTAGAAAAACTTTTTTCACAAACTGGGCATGCAACATTGTCTCCTTTATAAAGAAGTGGCGCAACCAATTTAAACGGATAACTCAAGCGTATCAATAAAGGACGAGGAAGTTTATTTAGTAGAAATTTGTACACGTTTAAATATTTTTTACTTCAAATTTAGTTATTCCTTTAAATTTATGATACTTTTTCCTTTTTCATTAACTTTAGCGTTTCAAATTTTCGCTTGAATGAAGAAAACACTTGTAATATTATCTATCCCCCTCCTGACATTCGGTCAAACTATGAATGAACCTAAAGCAAAAGTCGAGAAAAAGGCTTTAACTGTACATAATCACACAAGATATGATGATTATTTTTGGATGAATAAAAGAGATTCCAAACCAGTATTAGAATACATCAATTCAGAAAATAAAGTCAGTAATGATTTCTTCAAAAAAGAAGATAATCGTGTTCAAAAACTTCTTAAAGAATTTGAACATCGCGTAGATCAGAACGAAAAATTCGCCCCATTCCTTATGAATCGTCAGTGGTTCCAAAGTCAAATGGTCGAAGGAAAAGATTATACAGAAACCTATCTGATAGGCAAAGAAGAAAACACGATGTTCTTCGATGAAAATGAACGTGCGAAAGGTCAAAAATTCTATGAATTAGCTGACTTTTCTAATTCACCTAACAATGAAATATTAGCAATTGCAGAAGATTTTAAAGGTCGTCGCAATTATTCAATCGTTTTCCGTTCTAATAAAACAGGAAAATTCCTTTCTGATGAAATTAAGAATACATCTGGAGATTTCGTTTGGGCGCAAGACAATAAAACAATTTATTATTCAGTTCAAGATAAAGAGTCATTAAGAACATATAAGGTTTACCGTCACATTATTGGCACACCTTCTTCAAAAGACGTTTTGGTTTTCGAGGAGAAAGATGAATTATACGATGTATATTTAGATGCTCCAAACACAAACACGTCTATCCAAATCATTTCATCTTCTTCAACTACCACCAAAGTTTATGAAATGACAGCCGATGGTAGCGCAACAACTGCAACTCTATTCATGCCTGTAATTAAAGGTCATGAGTTTACAGTTATGCCACATCCCAATGGATATTATATTCTTTCGAATTATAACGCTCCAAACAATCAGCTTTTATTTTCAAAAGAAAGACCATCAGATATTTCTAAATGTGAAATAGTCATTCCACATGACAACAAAGTGTTACTTGAAGGATTTACAGCTAATAAATCCTACATCGTTTTACAACAACGTTCAAATGGCTTAGATCAAATTAATATCTTTAACCTAGCCACGAAAACAAGCTCGTTTATCCAAATGGATGAAGAAACATACAGCCTCGGAGTTCGTGATTTTGAAGAGATGGAGGATACTTATTTGTATTATTCCTACACTTCGCTTTCTACTCCTGCAACAGTTTACCAATATGACTTAGAAAGTAAAACGCGTTATGTTTTCTTCCAAAAGGAATTAAAAGATCCTCAATTCATTCCTACTAATTATGTAAGTGAACGTGTATGGTTTGTAGCTAATGATGGAACACAAGTTCCTGCATCTATTATTTACAAAAAAGGAACTGAAACAGCAAATGCACCTTGCTTGCTTTATGCTTATGGTTCTTATGGCTATACCATGGAAGATCGCTTTAGTCCTACTCTTCTATCTTTATTGGACAGAGGATTTGTTTATGTTCAAGCTCATATTCGTGGAGAAAAATACATGGGTGAAGATTGGTATCAAAATGGTAAATTCTTAAAAAAGAAAAACACTTTTACAGACTTTGTAAATATTGCAGAACAATTAAGTCAACGTGGATATTGCCACCCTGAAAAACTATACATTCAAGGTGGTTCAGCAGGTGGTTTATTGATGGGAGCAGTAATGAATATGGCGCCGTATTTATTCAAAGGTGTCATTGCACAAGTCCCTTTCGTAGATGTTGTATCTACTATGTTAGACGAGAGTATACCTCTAACAGTTGGTGAATTCGAAGAATGGGGAAATCCTAAAGAAGAAGATTATTACTGGTATCTATTGAGTTATTCCCCTTATGACAATACGCGTAAAATGGCATATCCAAATCTATTGATTACAACAGGTTACCATGATTCTCAAGTACAATATTGGGAACCTTTAAAATGGATTGCTAAAATCCGTGCGGTACGTACGAACAATAACTTACTGCTCTTAGACTGCAACATGGATGCAGGACATGGTGGAGGTTCAGGTCGTTCAAATTCACTTTTGGAAAGAGCTAAAGAATTTGCTTTTATTTTATCGCTTGAGAACCTGGATTAACATATTATTTTTCACTTTTATTTCAGCAGGTGTCTTTTCTCAAAAAGACACCTCGTCTGTTTATACCTTATACCGATTAAATCCTATCGTGGCTGTTGATGTGGGTTTCAGTTCCGCTCCGTTTAACATTAAATACCCTTTTAACGATCAAGGTCTAAAAAAATTAGCTTTTCGTCATAACCACAAAGGTATGCTTGGGTTTATGTTCGCTTACAAATGGTTTTCTCTACGCTTAGGTGCTGGTCTACTTACTAATATTCGACCACAAACATTATATGGAAAAGCAAAATACATAGACATTAGTGCACAAGGTTCTTTCCGTAATTTTCAGGGTGAAGTCGATTACAGAAACTACCGTGGTTATGTATTAGAAAATGCTACTTGGAACCCTGACTACTCTATTGTTACACCAAATGACATGACCTATAACGTAAACGTTTATGACATTGGGGCTAAACTTACTTTCTTTCAAAACAAAAACTTCAAGATTGATGCTTTTAATGCCAATCGAGGCATTTACAATAAAAAAGTATTTACTTGGTATTTACTTAGTCGACTTGATATATTTGGATTATTAAACAATGGAAAACCAATTATTCCACCGCTTTTTCATGACTCAACGAATACCAAAACCGGATTCCAAAGTATGGGTGCAGTTGAATTTGGTGTCATGCCAGGATTTGGTCACGCTAACCGAATAAAAGATTGGCAATATGGTGTTTTAATCGCTGTGGGACCACGAATGCAATTTAAAAATTACAGAGTAAACGACGATAAAACCACAAAAGCGGGGATTGTTCCACGATATGATTTACGTTTAATGGTTGCCTATACAAAACCTAGTTATTTTGTTGGTTTACATTTTGAAATAGACAATAAAGGCATTCATTTTAATGATTTGAAGTACAATCAAACGTTTTTTAATATTAGATTACAAGGTGGCTGGAGATTCAAAGAGACCAGTAAAGAAATACGTCAAGCTCGAAAAAATAATTTTTCCTAAAACCATTCTTTATAAAGCCCAAAAGAAGGTTTTAACCATCACATTGTTAGTATAATCTCGTTTTTCTTCAAAAAACAATGCATACATTTTCGAAATTAGCGGAATGCTTTTAAATCGTCTTTTTATTTTCATGTTTCTTGTACCCATTGGAGTCGGCATCGTTAAATGCTTCTTTTATGGTGATTGGAATATTTTTCAAGTCATGGTTGAAGGCCTTTTCGCCAGTTCAAGAACAGGTTTTGAACTCGCACTTTATCTTACGGGAGCAATGTGTCTTTGGATGGGGATCATGAAAGTAGGCGAAGAAGGTGGCGCTGTGCAATTACTCTCTAAGCTGGTGGCTCCCTTGTTCTCTAAACTTTTTCCAGAAGTCCCAAAGGATCACCCTGCAATAGGATCAATGATGATGAATTTCTCAGCAAACATGCTCGGTTTAGACAA
The DNA here is from genome assembly GCA_030150045.1 of Taishania sp. Lineage (GTDB taxonomy): Bacteria > Bacteroidota > Bacteroidia > Flavobacteriales_D > Crocinitomicaceae > Taishania. Next base: position 6,851 of record JASLGM010000025.1, on the reverse strand, counting down.
CGCCGCAACCCCTTTAGGTTTAAAAGCAATGCACGATTTACAAGAGATAAATCCAGAGAAAAAAACAGCTTCCAATGCGCAAATCATGTTTTTGGTACTCAATACTTCAGGGCTTACCATTATCCCGGTTTCGATTTTGGCTTACCGTGCCGCAGCAGGTTCTACTAATACATCGGAAGTGTTTATCCCCATTCTATTTGCCACGTATTTCTCTACACTTTTTGGCTTAATTTTCGTTTCCATTATTCAAAAAATCAATCTTTTCAACAAGGTTATCCTTTTGTATTTAGGTGGTTTAACCGCATTTATGGTTAGTTTATTAGTGTTTGTAAAGCAATACCCACAATACACTTCTTACATTTCAAATGTCGGCGGAAACTTATTATTGTTGTTAATTATCGCCCTATTTATTGTACTTGCCATGCGCAAAAAAGTCAACGTTTACGACGCCTTCATCGAAGGTGCAAAAGGAGGCTTTCAAGTGGCTATTAACGTAATTCCTTATCTTGTTGCCATTTTAGTCGCTGTTTCTTTGATTCGTTCAACGGGTACATTAGATGCAATGCTCGATATTATTAAATGGATTTTACTGTACTTTGGTATCATGGCCGATCAAGTAGTCGATGCATTACCCGTAGCGTTCATGAAACCTTTTAGTGGTTCTGGCGCACGTGGTTTGATGTTGGAAATCTTTGAGTCTAAAGGTGTGGATTCCTTTACAGCGAAGTTGGCAGCAACTTTTCAAGGAAGTACAGAAACTACTTTTTATATATTATCGGTTTACTTTGGAGCAGTAAAAATCAGTAACACTCGATACGCAGCAGGTGCTGGACTTTTCACCGATTTAATTGGTGTAATCGCTGCTATTATTGTTGCCTTTATTTTCTATAATTATGCTTAATCGATTACGAAAATTATTTGCATCTGACGAGGAAAAAGTGGTGCAAAAAGTGTCCATGAAGCCTTTTGTTTTACATCCAAAAGAGTGTTTGGCTTGGATACAGGCTTTAGAAGGAAATATCGATTTTTTAGGCTGGGCAAAGCTTGAACGAGAAGATATTTATCACGCTACAAAAGCTATATTTCTAGAGAATGATTCCCGCGATTGGTTGGTGAAAAACGGTTATCCACAGATTATGGCAATGATTCACGCCGCTGAAGGTGACGTAAAGGCTCAAGCATGGCTCAAACAGTTTAAAATGGACGAACTTTACCACATGGCGATGGCGGTTGAAGACGAGGCGGAGAGTTGGAATTGGCTCAAAATGCATTCTACTGAGGCTGTTTTTTTACTTACTAAAGCCATCAAAAAACGCAAAGACGATATCGAACATAATCACAACGATATTCACACGTTTAACAAAAGCGTTTAACTTTCCCTTATTCTAATTTTAGCACCGTCAACCCGCGTTAGGGATAGCAGCGGCATCCTTTTTCTTCTATTTCAATAGGGGAAAAAGATAGAGCGAATAGCCCGACCTGATTCCCTAATAATTTAGGGAGAAGGAAACGCCCAAAACAGGCAAATAAATAGCTTCTTTTTCTTTATTTGTTGGCAGCCTAATCGGTCTACTCGCTTTAGTAAATGCTGTAAAAACGGTTCATTTACTTGTTTCTATGCGCTTCCTTTGGTCGCAATAGCAACTTCGCATTCACACCTTTTTACATTCCTTTAGCTATCGCTTTCCGCCCGGGCTGAGTTTTCGGTAAGCCGTCAAAATCCTATTTTCAATTTGAATAAAAGACAAAAAAAATGGACCTTACACACAGCAAGATCCATTTCTATCAATTGGTTATTTCTTATTGCTTAATGACGCGTTGCATCCACGGAAATTCCTTGGCTTGAAGTATGTAAACTCCACTTGTCAATCCTTGAACTGAGAATTTCGTTTTAAACATTTCCGTTGTATCTACTTCACAGTTTTGAACTTTTCCTAACATATCCACAATTTCGAAAGTGGCATTGCTATTTCCAGTCCATTCTATCGTGATTACATCTGTCGCTGGATTTGGGTAAACCGTCACATTTTCAGCGTGCACATTGTCAATATTCATGTAATGACCAATGGTAAATGGAACACGTTTTGTACAATTATTCGCATCTGTAACGTCTACATAATAATCCCCTTCACACAAATCTCCATATACAAAAACATTTCCGGACACCCCATTGCTCAAAGTATATGTATAAGGTCTTACACCTCCACTTGCCGAAATCAGGACCGTACCATCACAACCATCTTCCACTGGACTTATGGACGTTTGTACATTCATTGCAGTAGGTTGATGAATTCCTACACACAGTTCATCTGTTTCCCCTAATGCATCTGTTACCGTCACGCAATATTGTCCCACGCCTAACTGATCAATAACATTTGAAATCACCGTTGCATCATGATTCCAACGATAAGTATAAGGTGCTTGTCCCGCGTGAGGAATGATTTCGATTCTACCAGTTTGTTCGCCATTACACAAAATTTGTTGCTTTAATGGTTGTAAAGCTAATCCATTTGTCTGTGGGTAATTCACTTGTAAATTCATGGTAACAGGCAAGTGGTCTGACATATAGTAAAGTGCATTCACCAATGCTTGCGAATACATGCTATTTGTACCGGTATTTAGCGCTACATTGTAGTGATTTCCATCATTTCCAATTGCTTTATAAGTACCGTTAATATAGTGAACTCTGTTGTTTGTATTTAAGACATTCGCAGACACCAACAATTGATCGAAACGATCATCTAATCCACCTGTAGAGCCACATTCAATATTCTGTCCATTGCGTGTACTTTGCGTATGGATGTCTTTAAATGTTGCACTTGAATTCCATTTACCTGGTCGGTTGATAGGATCCTTAAAAGGGTTTACTCCTCCAGTTGTTAATGCGGCATATCCTTCTTCTGTAGATCGATAAACATTCATGTCTCCACCAATTATATAGGTTTGATTAATAGGTTTTGTATCTACATAAGCACGAATATCTCTACATTGCACGCCACGAGTTGCCGCTTCAGACGTTCCACTTCCTGCCTTCAAGTGTACGGCAAAAACATTAATAAAAGTGGTGTCAAACAATTGATCTAGCATTGGATCTTTTCCATAAAAAACGATATGATCAACTGGTCGTATTTGGGTTTGAATCAAATGTTGACTGTAAAGATGTAATTTATCAGCATTGTAATAAACAGCATTGTTTACGTATCCTCCAGAACCTTGGTATCCAAATTCCGCCATTTGATAATTTGTTCTTCCATTTACATTTAAAGCATTGGTCAGAACAAGATTTGCTCCTCGTTGTGTTTGCACTTCATTAGCAATAAAAACATCTGGTAAAATCGTATTGATGATCTTAGCAAGAGTATCTACCCTATTCTGTACTTGTAAATTATTTGAACAATCATTTCTTCCATCTGGGAAATTTAAAAGATTGTATGTCATCACTTTAAGCTGCGTACTATTTTGTGCTTTGACAAAAAGTGTAGAAACGCAAAAAATCCCTATAAGGGCGACTAAATTTCTCATAAAAGGTAAAGATATTTTGTAGAATGCAAAATTGAAAGTTGAAATAAGAGCGGGAGACGAGATTCGAACTCGCGACCCTCAGCTTGGAAGGCTGACGCTCTACCAACTGAGCTACTCCCGCTTATAAAATTTTGAGCCGATAGAGGGACTCGAACCCACGACCTGCTGATTACAAATCAGCTGCTCTAGCCAGCTGAGCTACATCGGCTTTTATAATGTTGGTATTTTCTTATTTCAACTTCTTCATCAACCGTATTGCTGATTGTTTTGCGAGGGCAAAGTTAGGTACTTTTTTTGTTTCTGCAAGTGTTTTTCAAAAAAAAAATCAAATTAAAGGAAAATAATTGCAGCGATAATGAATAACACCGTGATTAACAGATACTGCCATACATCTAAAAAATATGGTGAATATTTCTTCCAATCTTCTTTCCATCCCATTATTGATTGTTTTTGGATATTGAATAAATCTATTTTCGTTTCAAATGTACTAATTTGAGTAATGTGTTCAAAAATTCGAGGTAGAATTTCTATATTTGCAACATTACAAAACATCGCTATGGCTAAGGAAATAAATATTGAACCCGAAACGCAAATGGATTTTAATACGTTCAAGGATACGATCCTTGCAGACTACCAATTGGCATGCCTTTCAAGAGAGGCTTCGTTACTTGGTCGTCGGGAAGTATTAACAGGAAAAGCGAAATTCGGTATTTTTGGTGACGGTAAAGAATTGGCACAAATTGCATTGGCTAAACAGTTTCAAAATGGAGACTTCCGATCAGGATATTACCGTGATCAAACCTTAATGATGGCTATTGATCAATTAACGATTCAACAGTATTTTTCTGGTTTATACGCCAACACAGATGTCACCATCGAACCTCAGTCTGCTGGTAGACAAATGGGTGGGCACTACTCTACTCGTAACCTTGACGAAAAAGGAGATTGGAAAAACTTAATGAAGCAAAAAAACAGTTCCGCAGACATTTCACCTACTGCAGGTCAAATGCCGCGTTTATTAGGTTTAGCACAAGCTTCTAAAGTATATCGTAACAATCCTTTATTACATGATTTAGCGTATTTTAAAAACTTTTCAAATAAAGGAAACGAAGTAGCATTTGGAACAATTGGTGATGCTTCAACCTCTGAAGGTCCATTTTGGGAAACAATTAATGCTGCAGGAGTTTTACAAGTTCCCATGGTTATGTCTGTTTGGGATGATGGTTACGGAATTTCAGTTTCTAGAGATAAACAAACAACAAAAGACAGTATTTCAGAAGCTTTAGCAGGTATGCAGCGTACAGCTGATCAACCAGGCTATGAAATCTTTGTTACAAAAGGTTGGGATTATGCACATTTATGTGAAACGTATGAAAAAGCAGTAAAGCTTGCTCGTGAAGAACATATTCCTGTTTTAGTACACGTAAAAGAAGTGAATCAACCACAAGGACACTCTACATCAGGTTCTCATGAGAGATACAAATCTGAAGAAAGATTAAAGTGGGAGGTTGAATTTGACTGTATTCAAAAATTCAAACAATGGATTTTGGAATTCAACGCGGATGGTCTTACAATTGCTACTGAAGAAGAGCTTAATACTATACATGACTTAGCAAAGAAAGAGGTTCGAGATAGTAAAAACAGTGCTTGGAAAATTTTCACAGACGGATTGAAAGCAGATTTAGTTGCTGTACTTCCGTTATTGAAAGGTGTTGCTGAACAAAGCAGCAACAAAGTTTTCATTCAAAAAGAGATTGAAGACTTAGAAAAAGCAATGGATCCAATTCGTAAGGATATTCTTGGGGCCGCTCGTCGTGTTCTACGATTATCTAGAACAGAGAAAAATAATGCTACAGCGCAATTAGCATCTTGGATTCAAAATGCAATTGAAGAAAATAAAGAGCGTTATGGTTCACACTTATATTCAGAATCATCTAGCGCTGCTTTAAAAGTTACACCTGTTGCTCCGATTTACGATGATGCTTCTCCATTAGAAGATGGACGTATTATTTTAAGAGACAACTACGATTATATTTTAAATAAACGTCCAGAAGTTTTAGTTTTTGGTGAAGATGCAGGAAAGATTGGTGGAGTAAACCAAACTTTAGAAGGTATGCAAGATAAATATGGTGCACTTCGAGTTTCTGACACAGGAATTCGTGAAATCACTATATTAGGACAAGGAATTGGTATGGCTATGCGTGGACTTCGTCCAATAGCAGAAATTCAATACTTAGACTATTTATTATATGGTATTCAAGTGTTATCTGATGACTTAGCAACAGTTCAATACAGAACAAAAGGTGGTCAAAAAGCACCATTAATCATCAGTACTAGAGGTCACCGATTAGAAGGTATTTGGCACTCGGGTTCACCGATGGGAATGATAATAAATGCGTTACGAGGTATGCACGTTTGTGTTCCAAGAAATATGGTTAAAGCAGCAGGATTCTACAATACACTATTAGAAGCTGATGAACCAGCATTGGTAATTGAGCCATTAAATGGATACCGTACAAAAGAAAAACGTCCAAATAATATTGGTGAGTTCCGCATTCCACTTGGAATCCCAGAAATCGTTAAGGAAGGTTCAGATTTAACAATTGTTTCTTATGGTTCAACGTTTAATTTATGTGAGGTTGCTGCTAAACAACTGCTAGCATTAGGTGTAAATGTTGAGTTAATTGACGTACAAACCCTACTACCATTTGATATTGAACACATGATTAGTAAATCCTTGCAGAAAACAAATCGCTTGTTGATAGTAGATGAAGATGTTTCAAGTGGTGCAACGGCGTATATGTTAGACAAGATTTTAGTTGAACAAAATGGTTACTACCACTTAGATTCAGCTCCTGAAACACTAAGTGCAAAAGATCACCGTCCAGCATATGGGACAGACGGGGATTACTTTTCAAAACCAAGCATTGACGATATTGTAGAGAAAGCTTACGCTATTATGAACGAAGCAGATCCTAAACAATATCCTTCCATTTACTAAATAGGAATTGAATATAAATAAAAATCCCGATTACTTTGTAATCGGGATTTTTTAATTTATTTAAGATCAAGGATTAGTAGACCAAATACTAGCTGATTTAATTAATGCTCTACGTTTGAATTTCAATATATCAACAACCAATTCTCCGAAATCTTCAGGTTGAAGTACACGCTCTTCATTTCCATCTGTTAGCCCCAATTCTTTTGACATATCTGATGCGATTGTACTTGGCGTCAATGTTGAAACACGAATGTTATTTTTCCGTACTTCTTTCATTAAGGCTTCACTCATTCCTATCACCGCAAACTTAGATGCCGAATAAGCTGAT
>JASLGM010000016.1 GCA_030150045.1 Taishania sp. | reverse complement strand
AAAAAAGCAGTAATTCTAAAATTACTGCTCTGATATCTTAATGCTACTCTTCGATAACTCCATAATATTTTATGCTATTTAACCGGTTCCGTTCAACGGGCTTTCATCTCTTGTCCTCCGGTCAAGACGAAAGCTTAGTTATTATGTGCCGTTTATTTTTGAAACTTCATTTTTAGAAAATTGTTCTTTACAAGAAATTTATTATAAATGGGCTCTAGTCCTATAATTTGATTTTGGGACTTTAAATAGACTAATACTTTTTCTTCGTTTTTGTATTCATTGGTTTTCTTGAAAATGTCAAATACTTTTAAAGCAATTGTTCTAGGGATACCATTTGAAATTAACAAAATGACAATAGGTTCTTGTGCACCTAGTTCTATTTGAATAGGTAAAGCTAATGTGAGTTTATATTGTTCTTTTTGAGTTTCAGTAAGAAGGTTATCAAGGATGTCAATCAACAACTTTAAATACTTTAGAAGCGAAAAAGTGATAACTTTTAGATTTATTTTAATAACTTCTTTTATTTGTTTATTTATATCCTCAGGATTATTTGCATTAATTCGTTTTTCAGGTTTTACCCTTTCGTCTTCTGAATAGTATTTTATTCTGTTAGCAATAAGTTCTCCGATACTTTTACCTTGCATCCAGTTCATCGCATTAATACATATCCCAGAAGCAGATATTGAAATACTATCTTTTTTCCATATCTCTGAAGTAATTTCAAATATTTCATTTAGACGTAATATTATAGAATCAAGTTGCCAAAAGAAACTGTTTGACTTATATTCAATTGTTTTTGCAACCTCTCTTCTGTAGGGTAAATTGAAATTTGAATTGGTATGAATTACCCAATTATTAATATCACTAACTACTTTTTTATATAGTTCATCTTGTAACAAAGGGTCAATTGTAGGGTTTCGTTTTACAACTTCATAAGGGATAGTAACTTCTTTAATTGAGTTTTTTACAGAGTTGATTAACCTTTCTTTTTTTTGTTCATTAAGATTGTGTTTTGCGATGAATGTTTCAAGTGAACCGTCATTTCTTAATGCTTTATTTCTTAATGAGGTAATTATGTTTTTAACTTTTGGGGATTCTATTTGAATACTTGATTTTACAATGTCTTCTCCTTTTATTTCAGGTAATGCTCTTGAACTTGAGGTTTTTACTTCTTTTGTGTAACTAGCTTGATAATAGTCTTCTGCCCATTGTGTATTATTTTGTTTACTAACACAGTAAATTGTACCAAACAAAGTATTTTTAATTCGTCCAGCTCTTCCAATGAGATTACCAAATTCAAAATCAGATAATTCTTCCTTATTTTTTTCTGGTTTTATAACAAAAAGATTATCTGCTGGCAAGTTTACTCCTTCTAGTAAAGTTGAAGTACAAAATAAAGTTTTGATAATTCCCATTTCAAAAAGCGTTTCAATTTCTTTTCGAACAAATTCTGATAATGAGCTGTGATGAAATGCTATTCTTTTTTCAAGACAGCTTATAAGAAAGTATTTAGGATGAATATCCGTTTTTACATATTTTATCAAATCTTGCAAATCATCTTCTAAATCATCTTCAATAGTAATTGTTTCGGAATATCTTAGAGCCCACTTTTCAGCATAATCTCCACGAGAAGCATAAATTAAGCTACTTTCATTTTTATTACTTAAAGCTGATATAATTTTTGAGAGACCATTTCCAATATTCGAGTCGAAAGTCTTTTCAATCTTATCAATTTTTATAATATTCTTTAGCTCATAAGTAATGCTATTATTTACAAATAATTTTAAAGAAACAGAATCCGAATCGAGGTTGATAATTGTTCTAAGTTGAAAAACTGGGGATAAATCAGTATTTACAATTTCACTCGTTTTGTTAAATAATTCTTTGAAAATTTCATCAGAGTTGGATATGAAAGGACCTGCTATAATTATTTTGCTCTTATCAACTGTTGATAGTTCTTCATAAACATATTCAAATAAATTTCCTCTTCCATCTTCATTTTCAACATTTTGTATTTCATCAATAAAAATAAGATTTGGTAACATTAAACCATTCTTAGAGTTGATTATTTTTACTGCTCTTTCAGGAGTAATTACATAGATTAGTTTATCATCTTCAATAATTTCATTCTCTATAAAAGCATTTTTTATTGCGACATTTGGAATGTCAATTCTAAGCTCCTCACTTACTTGATTTATTAACGCTCTTGATGGAACAATATAAAAGACATAATACTTTTCATTTCTTTTTAATTCTTCTTCAATGTGTTTTTTCAGAATAAAAGACTTTCCTGACGAAGTAGGAGCAGAGATTGAAATATATTTTTCTTCATTAATGTTTTCGAAGAGTTTTTTTTGAAAATCAGTTATTAAATACGGCTTTTCATTAACTAAAATTGAGTTTTCAGCTCTCTTTTCAATCAGTTCTTGAGTTAATATAATATCTTCAAAAAAAATATTTTGCCCATCTATATTTACTAAATTTTTCAAATGGTTGGTAGCTGTTAGATTTCCAATTCTAGAGAACAGGACATAAACTACCTTAAGTACTTCTAAATTATTTTGATTGTTTAAAAATAAAAGTATTGCTAAATCTTGAACTTTTTTAAGGTGTTCTTCATTTTCGCTTTCTGCTAAAATAGAAGCCAGCCAAACAGCCTTTCTAATTTCATTAAAGTCTGTTTCAATTGTAGAAAAAGTATTAATCTTCTTGCTTAACAGATTAATTACTTGTTTTTCTATTACTGAATTTAGACTTTGATTATTATATATTTGATTGAATTGTTCCAATATTATAGTTGTATTTATTTTGTATATGCAACCTTATGAATATTGAAATACATTCCATTTCTAAAGGTGTCAATATTGTTAAACGGAAAACAAAAGAAATCAACATATACCTTTTTTATTTCGGGATATTTTTCTAGTTTTTCATTTATTGTGTTAATAATTTCGTCTTTCTTTTGTGTTAAATGATTAGAAATTAATAATTCTAAATCGTCTTTATCTAGAGCTTTTGTTTCTAACTTGCCAAAACTTGCAGTGTTATACATCAATAAAATTGGATGAACTGTAATTTGATTTTTAAAGGTTTCTGAACCAGGAGTCAATCTCTCATAAACCTCTTCGTAATCTATATCATTTTCATCTAATGATAGCGTTCTATTAGCAACTATAAATTCCATATTATTAAATTCTGCCTGAGTTTCGGCATTATGAAATCTATCTATAGAATCTAATGCGTCATCAATAGAATCACTACGTTTTTGCATAATTTTGGATTCCCCAATAAAAATTGCAGGAGCAATTTTACCATTTGGTAATTCATAATTTCCTAAGAATATCCCATCTCCTCCCTTTACTTGGTCTTTACTATTTGATAAACCTTCTATTTTATGTGCAACCATTTTACTTTTAAGTATACTCTCACATAAAGCAAACAAAAGTAACTCTCCATATTTACCGTCTGTACTAGGGTCTTTTTTTCCAAAAAATGCTTGTGCTTCTGAATATAAAGCTGTTTGTAGTCTTTCTTTTGCTAAATCTTCTCCATATAAAATTGTTAATGACTTAAGTTTATTTTTCTTTGATTTTTCTGAAAGAGCATAGTCAGGTAATAAATATCCAAGTTCTTCAATTAAAGCATTACAACAAAATTTTGTACCATTTACTTTAGGAGTATAAGCTCTAACAACAATTTTTGTTGATTTATGAATGAAGTGATTTACGAGTTGTCTATTTGTCCATTCAGTGTTAATCTTGATTTTTTTCTCCCAATCCATAATCATGCAGAAAGTTGGTTTTTAAATGGCGCATAACGGCTGACGCTTAGCGCCGTTTTTTCTGTGTTGCGCCTGCGGCAGAAAAAATGGCGCTAAGCGTTTGTTATAGACTGCCTTTTTGGTTTTCAAAGCGAATCAATGATTAATAATTATGGTTGTTCCTGGATTTTTTCGATCTTCCGAAAACTTCATGCCGTTGATACGACAAGATTGCTTCACGCCAGTTTCATTCAGTATTCCATCTTTTACAAGACCTTCCGAAATAATAAGCTGTGCCAACTGTTTTTTTGTGCCTACAATACGGATTTCGCATTTGTCCATATCCTCATTGAAAAAAGTAATATCAAAATACCCGATTCTGCCATGTGGGTTTCCTGGAGTAATTTGTTTGGAATCCGAATAAAACTGTGCGTTAAAGACCGCTAATTTTTCATTATTCAGATTATACAGCGTCTAGGCATCAGGATAATTGGTTGAAACAAAGGTAAACACAGGAGAGCCATTTACGCTGACTAGATCTTTTTTGACATTGACTTTTTGTTATTGGGAAATACTGTTAAATGTGAAAAATAACAGTAAGATATTTGTTGATAATATTGTTTTCATAGTGACAGTGTTGTTTAAGCTTTATATTTTTTTAGTTATACTCAATCGTAGTGTATCTTGCATTACAATGCAATCACTAATATTTACAACGAAATTGTTGATTTTGAAATTATCTTGCTCCCAATAAAAACTAATTGCATTGTCAGATTTGTGATCGTAAGTTATGAAGTAATTTCCCGTGTTTTTTTTGTATTTATCTTGCTTTTTTTCTTTTACAAAAGTAATTTTAGGATTTGAAAATTCACCAATTTTTTTAAGTTTTATTGTGTCGATACTATTTTCATCATTTGATTTTGGAAATATCCAATCCGTACAACCAATAATTGATGTTTTATATTTCACCAATAAATTGCCTCCTTCTTTTTTAAAAATAAAATTACCATACGATTTATTTTCAAGTTGAGTTAGTGAATCATTAGATTTTAAGTAAACCTTTGCAGTATCAAATGAATTAGTGTTTTTTCCGGCAAAAAATAGATGACAAGAATATTTAGTATAATGGGGGTGAATTGTATATCCTTCAATAATCCCGTTGTTTTCAACAAGAACAATGTTGTTTTTTTCTGCGAGATACACAGTACTTTTCTTGTTACACGAAGTTAATACAACAAGTAAAAGAAATAACACAATATAATTTATTTTACCCATGGCTTTTTCTTGTAATAGTTTTCTATATTTTTGGCGTAGTCTGGGTTTTGATTTTTCCAGTTTTTACCGTTATAGATACTCGCAACTAATTCCCAGTTTTTACTGTTTAATGCTTTTGCAAATCCCTTTTTTCCTTCATCTTTGGATAAAAAATCAATCGTTGCATTTATTTGAAAAATTTCAGAATTTTCCATATTATTAAAAAACTCTTCTTCCGAAGTTGCACTGCTATAACTGTAGTACTCACCTAATAATTGGAATATTCCGAAAGATGTAGATTGAATTGCTATTGCTTTATTAATTTTTATCGCTTTTTTGAGGCGTTCAAATTGATGATTATTTGCTCCAATTTTATCATATCCTTTGTTAGTAATAAACAATGAATTACCATATCCACCACTTTTTTTATTCACAAGATCGGGAAACTCAAGACTTATTTCATTTGCGTTTTCTTCTCCGTACATTGATTTATAAATTTCATAAAACCTATGTCTTTCGTATAACATTGGAGTATGTTCACCCCCTATAAAAGGTTCTAAAAAACTTTCTTGATACGCTATTGCTTTTAACAAATCAACACTACTTACACCTAGTTTTTTTATTGCTTCTTCCCAAACTTTTTCGTCTGCAAATTCTTTTTCAGGAATAACTTCATTATCCTTCGTTTTTCTTTTTTGCAGAGAAGTAATTCTAAACTCAGTTGTTGTCGTTTCTGTATCGCAAGATACTCGAGCAAAAAAAGTACTTATAAGAGAGACTGAACTGTGTTGAAGTTTGACCTCAATACTTTTTGTCCCATTTGGGGAGATTTCAATGTTATTGAGTGGTGAAAGGACAGTATTATCGCTATTTTTAACATATATTGTAGCCTTTGAGCTTCGTAGATTTTTTGCTGTAACATCGAAATTAATATAAATGTAGGTGTCATCATTTTGACAACTAATATATTTAACGGTCAATTTCTTTACATCAAAACTTGGATTAAAGATGCTGTCTTTTCCAAATGGACTGCTTTCCCAATATTTATCTGCCATAATACTTAATTAAAACAAATGAGTCTCACATGAGGTAATTACTGTTGTAGGAGCTTGCCCATATTGAGCATTAGGAGATTCATACGAATTGAAATTATTGTTTTTTTTACAACTTGATTCATAGTCGTCTTTTTTTGCTTTATATGAATATTGATGCGGAATTGTAACATCAATATCTTCTGGATAATTTTGCCCATTGTGTGAGTATCCAGGCGTTGTTGTAATTTGTGTACAAGTACAAACATACTCTTTTTTGCAGGAGAATAACATAAGAGCCCCCATACAGATTATTAAAAGATTTCTTTTTTTCATAATTTTTTCTTTTATATTTATTATGGTATGAACACAATTAAGCCGATAGTTATATCGGCTTAATTTGTAATTAGAACAAGTTATTCTTCGGGTTCCTCTGGCTCTATCGGATCTACTGGAACAATATTTCCTAAAAGATTAGCCGATTTTTTGATGTTAGTAGTCGTTTCCTCATTTTCAACAACTGTACAAACAGGCAATGCATCTTCTGCTAAACGTGCAGATTTATCTTGTATGATTGCCATTGAAGTAGGTACACGTGTCAGCCATTCTGCTTCTGGTGGAATGTTTTGAGTAGTTGAGCCAATCATTTCATCCGAAATATCCATATAGAGATCATCCTCTGTTCCGGGAACAAGATCACCACCCAACCATATATCTCCTGTTTCCATATAATAAGTAACAGCCTCATTAAACTGAGGACGAACAGGTACAACTACACGTGCCATTCCAGCTTGTAAAAATGCCTGAAAAACAGTATCTGCATTTTCAGTTTTCATCAAATCTGCCCAATCACACTTATCTGCCCAATAATATGGATAAAAGATATACGAAATTAAGTTCCACTCAAAAACCTGTTCAAAGAATTTAACCTGAGAAGCATACTGTTCAAAGTTTGCAGTTTGATTCACTTGAGGAATGAGGTACTTATCACAGGCATTCAAATCTATATAAGATCTTTCTCCTTGCTTTCTGCAAAAAGGTTTGGTAATCATCTCAATACATGCACGTTTTAATTCTCGTTGTTCAATCTGTCTGTTGAAAGCAGGATTGCTCACTTCTTGTTCTCCAGTTTCTTCTGGTATTGCTTGTTCTTGCGCTATTACTTCACTCTCGTATTGAGCAAGCATTTGATTATATGCATTCTGTAAACGGTTATATATATCAGATTTCCACTCGTCAATTACAGACTGTCTCAATCTACAATAAACAGTTATTGCACCAAAAAAACCAAATACACCTGAATAAGAAACAGATACAGGAATATTTCCGGGAAGATTACCTATTGGATGATCTACATTAACTGTCTTTTTTGTTTTTGAAGGAGCATAATTACCTCCACTCTGAACAATTGTTCCATCTACTGTAAGGTTACAAAAGGCTAATGCTGAACTTGATGCACTATTAGCCCGATATTCATACGTGTAGGAACCTATCATTTTATACGCCTCATATTTTGGAGGAACAGTAAGATCCAACAGAGGCATTGATTGGGTTGATCTTTCATGTTTCACAGGTCCTAAAGGAACTATTGACTTCGTAAGTTTTTCTTCTTGAGATGGTAAATTCCCTATACTAACTCCATAATAAGCTCCAGCGTTATGTGCTATTTCTTCAGTAATATCGCCTGGTTTTGTGATCTTAAAATCAGCAAGAGTTAATGGTGCTTCAGGAGTATTTATATCTGAATCTGAGCCTGAACCCTCGGGCTTATATTTCAATACTCTTTTATAAAACTCGGCAGGTTCAGGAACCATAAATTCAAGCATGAGCCTTTTCCCATAATTTATGAGCCTATTTTTATAGATAATGTCCACCCATCGGTAAATTCCAGTAACATGCTTATCTCCTAAACGATTGTCAAAACCATGTTTATTGTTTTCCTCAAACTCCTTGATGATGGTAGAGGTTCTTTTTTCCGTTGTTCGTTGTACAATTCGCTCCAATGCTCGTTTGGTTACTTCTTCGGCGTATGTCTTTGCCGTTGAATTAGAAAATGAAGAAGAATTGGAATTGGCGAAATCTGTATAGGCATCTACATCTATTTTAGCCCCTAAATATTCTGCTGACACACTAACAGACCCCCCATAGTTAGAAGTTTTTGCTTCATCTATGACAGATGCTATTTCTGTACTTAATTCGTTACGTGTGGAAGTAGTAACATCAGTCAGATTTTCTATCTCTGTTTCATTGGTTACTTCAACTGTCTGTTCTGAGCGAACTAAATTTCGAGTACTTTTCTCTTTATACTCACGAGCCATAATGTTTTCAATGTGAGACACTTCTCCTGGAACATAGCTACACACTTCTTGTTCAACACGTCTAAAATCAGCAATACCTAGATTGGTTACTCCCTTCATATTTCCAGCACATCTTACATATAGAAGTAATTTAATTAATTCTATCAGTTCTTTCGGGATAACGATTTTTGCGTGAAGTAACAGTTTAAAATTGTCTGTTCCCCATTCTCTGGCATGTTTCAATATGTTATCTCCGATAATCATTTGTATCGCTGCCTGTCTTATATAAGGAGAAGAGCGTGTAATGATTTGGTATAATAACTGATCCCACATCCACAATAATTGTTCATCAGTTAAAAGTAAATCTTTAATATCTTCTGGAGCCTCATCTGGTAGTCCGTTTCTATTTTTAAAGAATAGACTTGTAGCATCATACAAGCGAGGATTGACATCTCTGATCTGCTTGTAATTGGATACAGCTTCGAAAGCTTCCAAATGACTTTTTAAATCTGCTTCATTATCGCTCTGTCCTGAAAAAGACCCAATATAACTGCTGGTAGTATTAGGATGCGAAATGAATCGGTAAGATGCTGCTACCTGAGTCATTTGGTCAGGTGCTCGGAAAGTAACAAATCGGAAAAGATCTGTCTTAATAGGATACTTTTTAGGTTCTTCTAGTGCCATAGTTTAATAGTTACTTAGTGTATAAATTATGTTAACGTTAAATGTTTTTCTTTATTGTGTTGGTTTTCCTAAGGTTGTCTATAACTTGTTTTTTCACGAAATAAAACACGGAATAGTTTCGTCAAACAATACCTATATCCGTATTTCTTGATTTCACCGGCTAATATAATTATTAATTTGAAAATTAATTACTTGTAAGTATTTATAAGTGCAAATACAGGTTAAGAGATTGGAATGTTTTTTATTTGTTTGTTGAGTTTCAGCTCGGGTGGAGTGTGGTAGCTTTGTGAATTGGAAAAGAAGTGAACGCTGGCGTTGCACTGCGACCAACGGGAGCACGTGTAAACGTAGCTGGTGAACACTTTTCCAAAAACAAACTAAAGCACGTAAACCGATAAAGCTGCCAAATAAAATTGTTGTTTGTTGTCTTTTCTTTTTTCTTTCTGTTTTTTTTATGCATTTTGTTAAAAATTAAATTAATTCATTTGGTTGTTGTTTTTTTTGTATTTTAACGAGATGAAAATGAGTAACTAATGAAAGAAATTAGAAGGTTTCAGCGAATCATAATCGTCCTTTTTATTACCTTAAATGCTGTATTTTTGTATTCTATGAAGGGATTTGAAGTGTCGAGCGTTTTCCAATATAGTATACTTACAGCTTTGATTGCAACAGGAATTGTGCTGTTTTTCAGTCGACGACCGTTGTCTTCAAAAAGTAAAAAATAAAGTGGTGTTCTTTTTTGTTTAAGTGACATTGCCTCTTTGCCTTCCTATTTTTTGTGTTTATCGCATAACAATTCGTTAAATCTGCCCATAGTTTTTTCAAAAGCGGTATCTTCGTGCGATTATGATTAAAGATATGCGTTTAATATTTACTTTGGCTTTAAGCATTTTAGCTACTACTGTTTCTGGACAAAATAGATTGACTCCTGAACAACTTATTGGTTTGAATCGTGTTTCTGCTGGGCAGTTTTCCCCAACAGGTGAACATGTTTTGTATTCAGTTTCAAAAGTGGATTATAAAACAGAGAAAACGAATTCTGATTTATATCTTTTCTCCATAGCTACTGGGGTGACAAGAAATCTTACAAATTCACCTCATGTGGAGCGTAATGCTGTATGGATTTCAACGGATAGAATTGCTTTTTTAAGTAGTCATACGGGTAAGCAAGAATTGTTTGTTGTGGATACGAAAGGAAATATTGAGCAGCTTTCGAAAGGTAATTTTGACCAAGTAAATGCCTTCGCATTTGATGCGACTAATAAACGTTTGATTACTTTGCAATCGGATAAGATTCGAGAACACTTAAATACACTTTACGCCGATTTGCCAAATGCTAATGCACGTATCGAATCTAGTTTGATGTATCGTCATTGGGCGGCTTATGATGATTACACGGTTGAGAAACTATATGCATATCCATTTGATGGAAAAACAATAGGTGTATCTCAACGCCTTACTTTAGATGATTTTCCTACAGCAACACCTCCTTTTGGTGGTTTAGATCAAGTGGCGCTTCATCCTACAACGGATGCGGTCGTTTATGCTACTAAAAAGTTAAAAGGCACCGATTTTGCGCAAAGTACCAATTCCGAATTGTATGAAAATGTGGGTGGTCTAGATAAGCAGTTAACGTTGAATTTTGGGCTTCAAGGTTATGACAATCATCCTAAATATTCGAAGCAAGGTAAGTTGGCTTGGTTGAATATGGCCCGACCTGGGTTTGAAGCAGACAAAGTAAATATTTTGCTGTTTGAGTCTACTGAAGGTTATGCCAATTTAACAGAGAAGTTCATGCACAGTGTGGAGGATTTTGTGTGGAATGGGGATGGGACAAAAATCTATTTTCTAGCAACAGTTGAAGCAACCAAGCAAATCTTTTTATTGGATGTGAAGTCAACAAAAATTACCCAATTGACAATTGGAGACCATGATTACAATTCTTTGGATGTTTTTGGAGATCGTTTGGTTGCAGGGCGTAATACGATGATCCAACCTTCAGATCTTTATTTGATTGATTATACGATAGCAAAAACAGGAAAAGTTTCCACTAAGATTGCTCAAATAACGAAGGTTAATCCGGAATGGGATAAGTTGGATTTGCCAAGTGTAGAAAAGCACTGGGTGAAAACTACGGATGGGAAACAAATGTTGGTATGGATTGTTAAACCTCCCAAAATGGAGGAGGGTGTAACTTATCCAAGTTTATTGTACTGCCAAGGAGGACCTCAATCTGCGGTTTCCCAATTTTTCTCTTACCGTTGGAATTTATGTTTAATGGCTTCAGAAGGATATGTTGTTGTGGCGCCTAATCGTCGTGGTTTACCAGGTTTTGGACAAGAGTGGAATGATGCTATTTCAGGTGACTGGGGAGGGCAGCCGATGCGTGATTATTTATCAGCTACAGATTATGCAATGGATTTGCCCTATGTAAACAAAGATAAAATGGGAGCTATTGGAGCTTCTTACGGCGGGTATTCCGTTTATATGTTGGCCGGGTTGCATGAAAAACGATTTAAAACTTTTGTTTCCCATTGTGGTTTATTCAATTTGGAAAGCTGGTATGGGACAACGGAAGAATTGTTTTTTGCGAATTGGGAACATGGTGGACCTTATTGGTTACCAGAAAACAAATCAAACTATGAAAAGAACAGTCCTCACAAATTGGTTCAGAATTGGGATACACCTATGTTGGTCATTCATGGCGGTATAGATTTTAGAGTTCCTGAAAGTGAAGGGATGCAGGCGTTTCAAGCAGCTCAATTGAAAGGATTGAGGTCTAAATTTTTGTATTTCCCAACCGAAGGTCATTGGGTGGTTAAGCCTCAAAACAGCTTAATTTGGCACCGTGAGTTCTTCAAATGGCTGTCTGAGGATCTTAAATAGTAATAGGTGTTGTAATCCTGCAAATATTGCGGTAACTTTAGCAACTTTTTTAATAAAACATAATCAATTCAGGATGTGGCAATTTTTAGCAAAGCTAATCTTAAGAAATAAATTTATACTGTTAGGTATCATCACATTAATAACTGTTTATTTTGGCTATCAGGCCGCTACGGGTTTACAGTTGGATAATAAGTACGGAGTTCTTCTCCCGAAAAAAGACGATGCTAAAGTTGCTTACATGGACTTCAAAGAACGCTTTGGGGAAGATGGGAATACCTTAGTTATTGGAATACAGTCAGAAAAGCTGTTCACTGAACAAAATTTCTTGAAATGGAAAGAAATGGGAGATTCCATTTTGAAATTCAATGGAGTGCTGAGTGTATTTTCGGAGGCGAATCTATTTATGGTTGAAAACAACCGAGAAAAGATGCGTTTTGAAATCAATAAGATTTTTTCAGATACGCGTTTTGAGGAAAAATCCATTGGAGAGATCAAGAATGAAGTTCGTAAAGTTCCTTTCTTTAAGGGGTTTTTATATAATCCGGAGACTAATGTTTCTTTGATGATGGTTCGTATCGATGAGGACGTTCTATCAGATAAGATTAAATCGAATGTCGTTTTAGACATTGAAAATTATACGGAACAATTTAAGCAGTATTTTGGAGAGATTCACGTTTCTGGATTGCCTCATATTCGTATTGTAATTGGAAAGCGTATTCAGCAGGAGATGTTCTTGTTTATTGGACTTTCTGTTTTAGTAACGTCTACTTTAATTTACTTGTTTTTCCGATCATTCAAAGTGGTTTTGATTTGTTTGAGTGTGGTTACGGTAGCGGTGATTTGGTCAATGGGAATGATTGTTACCTTTGGTTTCAAAATTTCCATTCTTACAGCGTTAATTCCGCCTTTAATGATTGTGATTGGTATTCCAAACTGTGTTTATTTGATGACCAAGTTTCATCAGGAATACCGAGCGTGTAAAAATAAGATTCGTGCTTTAACACGTGTAATGAAAAAAGTGGGTATGGCTACGTTCTTAACGAACCTTACCACTGCATTTGGATTCATGACTTTGATTTTTACAAATTCTGATAAACTTATGGAATTTGGGTTAGTTGCTTCGATCAATATTATGATGATTTTTGTTTTAGCGATTACCATTCTTCCAATCATTGTTTCTCTTTCTGATGCTCCACAGCAAAGACATTTGGCACATCTCGATCGCAATTTAGCAGTAAATTTCTTAAATAAATTAGTAGACATCGTAATGAATAATCGTACGTATGTTTATGCTGTTGCAGGATTGGCTGTTGTTATTTCTATATGGGGAATTTCTAAAATCAGAATTACTGGCCAGTTGACAGGTGATTTACCCGAAGGGCATCAGATTCTACGCGACGTTCATTTCTTTGAAGATAACTTTGGAGGATCTATTCCTTTCGAATTAATGATTAATTACAAAGAAAAAGGACGATTGTTTAAATCAGCGACATTGAGTCGTATTGAAGGTGTTCAAGAATATATAGGTACAGATTCAGATTTTTCAAAAAGTATGTCATTGATTGATGTAATTAAAGTCATTAACATGGCCTATTATGGAAATGACACTACGCGTTATGAGTTATTCAATAAACGTGACATGCCTAGACTGAAGCAATACATTGATAACTTCGATGTAAATAATATGAGTGCTTCTATCCAAATGAAAGAATTGTTAGATACGGCATCGACTACTTTACGTATTCGTATGCAAATGAAAGATTTAGGTTCTTTTGATGTGACTCGTAAAGTTGCGCATTTAAGTCAAGCATTTGATAGCATCTTAAATCCAACAAAACCGGAAATGGAAGCGTATTATAAGCGTATTATTGCTGGAAACACAGGTGTAATTGATTCTTTGTTGGAAGCATATCCAGAAGTTTATAACAAAGTTGCTTCATTGATTGCTAATGGAAACAATGATTTACAATTGTTGTTCGATTCAAATGATGCAGAACTGCAAAAATACTATAAGGAAGGAGATTTTAATAAACAGTTGAGGCAAGCAATTGACAATCAGTATTACGACGTTTCGTTTACAGGGACATCTGTGGTTGCTGCCATTGGGACTCAATTCTTAGTGAGCAACCTTTTGAGTTCTATCGTTATTGCTATTGTTGCCATTGCGTTATTGATGGCCTTGTTGTTTCGCTCATGGAGAATGGTAATCGTATCTTTAGTTCCGAACTTGATTCCTATGATTACTACTGGTGGTATTATGGGGTGGATGGGTATTCCTTTGAAGCCATCTACACTGTTGGTATTTAGTATCGCTTTTGGTATTACCGTCGATGCGACCATCCACTTTTTAGCGAAATATAAACAAGAGTTAAAAACGGGGAAATGGACCATTGAAGAGTGTATTGTACATGCTCTTCGTGAAACAGGATTGGGGATGTTTTACAATTCGTTGATTCTTTTCTGTGGTTTTGCTGTCTTTGCGTTTTCACAATTTGGTGGTACGCAGGCATTGGGTATGCTAATTTCTTTAACTTTATTGGTTGCGATGTGTACGAATCTATTGGTTTTACCGTCTTTGTTAATGACATGGAGAAACAAGTTGATCACCGAGAAAGATAGAAAGTCTTTCTTGGGAGGTTACGATGATGCCGATGTTGAAACAGATGAAGATATGTTGGACATTGAAGAGTTCGCAGAAAGTCAAAGAAACGACTCAAAAGAATAATACATAAAGTTGATACTATGAAAGGGATAATTCTTGCTGGTGGTTCTGGCACCCGATTGCATCCACTTACACTCGCTGTAAGTAAACAATTGATGCCGGTTTATGATAAACCCATGATTTATTATCCACTTTCTATCCTTATGGATGCTGGTATTCGTGAAATATTAATCATTTCAACGCCACATGATTTACCTCATTTTGAAAGGCTTTTAGGAGATGGGAGTCAACTAGGCTGTTCGTTTCAATATGCTGTTCAAGATAAACCAGATGGATTAGCTCAGGCGTTTATTATTGGTGAATCTTTCATAGGTAACGATAAAGTGGCTTTAATTCTTGGCGATAATATCTTTTATGGTGTAGGGATGGATACATTATTGAAAGAGAACAATAATCCAGATGGAGGTGTGGTTTATGCTTATCATGTGAAAGACCCTCAACGATATGGTGTCGTTACTTTTGATGAAGAAATGAAGGCGATTTCCATTGTTGAAAAGCCAACACATCCTACATCAAATTATGCCGTTCCAGGGTTATATTTTTATGATAACGATGTGATCGAAATTGCGAAGAGCTTAAAGCCTTCTTCTCGAGGAGAGTATGAAATTACTGATGTTAATGCAGCTTATTTGCGTGAGAATCGTTTAAAAGTTGCGGTTCTAGACCGGGGTACAGCATGGTTAGACACAGGAACTTTTGCTTCTTTAATGCAAGCTGGACAGTTTGTAGAAGTAATTGAAGAACGACAAGGTCTTAAGATAGGTTGTATAGAAGAAAGCGCCTATCGAAATGGATATATAAATGAAGAACAGTTAAGAGCAATAGCGGAACCACTTCGTAAAAGTGGCTACGGTGAATATTTACTCGGATTGATAAAATAACATGAACGCATTACAGGGATATACCCTTTTTATTGAAAAACAATTACAACAACTTTTCCCCAAAAGAGAACCCGATCTTTTGTATCATCCTTTACGTTATTTCCTGACTATTGGAGGGAAGCGTATGCGCCCTATTGCCACTCTTTTAGGAGCTGAGGTTTTTGGACTAAAAAAGGAAGAAGTGATTCATGGAGCTTTAGCAATTGAATTGTTTCATAATTTTTCTTTAGTACATGACGATATCATGGATGCCGCTCCTTTACGAAGAGGGAAAGAAACTGTTCATACCAAATGGAATGATAATGTTGCTATTCTTGGAGGTGATGTGCTTTTGGTGGAAACCTATAATCAAATTTTGCTACAAGGTGGTGATCTAGCGGCCTATATGGAATTATTTAATCGTACAGCAGTTGAAGTGTGTGAAGGGCAACAATCGGATATGGATTATGAAACCAAGGAAACGGTTTCTGAAGCTGATTATCTGGAGATGATTCGTTTAAAAACGTCTGTTTTACTGGGTTGTGCTTTTGAATTTGGTGCTATTGCTGCGAATGCAAGTATTGCAGATCGAAAAAGAATTTATGATTTCGGAATGTATACAGGTGTTGCTTTCCAAATTCAAGATGATATTCTAGATGTCTACGGTGATCCAGAGAAGTTTGGTAAACAAGTTGGAGGAGATATATTAAAGGATAAAAAAACGCTTTTATATCTTTCTGCATTGGCACAAGCAGACGAAGGACAGAAAGCTCAATTTTCAGCATTAAAAAAGGAGGGTAATCCACTTGTAAAAGTAGAAGAAACACGTCGCCTTTATACGGAGATGGGTATTCGTGAATATTGCGAAGAAAAAAGGAATGCTTATTATGCAAAAGCTATCAAGGCGGTTGAAGAAATGCAAGTAGAAGAAGGTAAGAAAAAAATACTCTTTGAATTGGGTGATTATTTACTCCATCGAGAGGTATAAAATCAAAAAACCGTAATCATTAAGACTACGGTTTTTTTTTAGACAAGAATTTGTTTTTAGAACAAATTAGGAACTACTTATGAAACAGTTTGAATACTTTTTGTTCACCTAGAGTAGTTTTTATTGTAAGGGTGTATGTTCCTTTTGATAGTTGATTTAGAGAAAGTTGGTTGTTAACAATAGCATTCGTTTCAAAAATAAGTGCCCCATTTTCTGAATACAACTGTACTTTTGTTATTTCATTTTCGAAATCTTTAAAATGTAGGATTTCACTTGTTGGATTAGGATAAATAGAGCCGTTTATAAATAAAGCATGTTGTAGGAAAAGACCGTCTCCTTCACCACCTTCATTTTCAGTATTGTCTACATCGTTAAGATATAGCTTTGCTGTAGATGAATTTCCTGTTAATACGCCCGTAATAAGTACATCAGTTTTTTGGTCTCCGTTTACATCAGCGCATACCACAGTGCCTGTTGTATGTGCTGTGAAGGGCGTGTCTTCTAATAGAGTGTAGGCTCCAGTTCCATCATTTAGGTAGAGGAGGGTTGCTTCTTGATTGTTGTTTTCCATGGTTGCAGAAAATAAACGTCCCATACTAATTATATCAGGAAAACCATCTCCATTAAAATCTGCAAAAGCGACTGAGGGATTGTCTCCCATACCAATGAATGGGGTGTCATTTACTTTTGTAAATTGTGCATTACCATCGTTTAGATACAATTCTGAAACGAATCCATTTGCAGGATTTCCACCTGTTGAAGGGCCATTTCCAACGATAATAAAATCTATGTTTCCATCATGGTTAACATCTGCTACGTCTATACTACCCTTAATATTTGGTGATATACCAGGTGTTGGTGTGAGGGAAAATGTTCCATCTGCATTATTAATAAAAATTCTAGTTTGGAAACCCGTTGCTGAAATACCTAATCTACCATTTGTTATTAAGTCTAAATGACCATCGTTATTTAAATCAGCAACTTTTATTCGGCCAAAGTATAAACCAAATTGCTCTAATCCACTGCTGGTATTTCGTGTAAAATTTCCCAAGCCATCATTTTCGTATAATGCTAATTCAGATGTGGTAGAACCACTCATTCCGCTAACGATGATATCCAAATCATTGTCATTGTCATAATCAAACATGACAATGTCTCCTTGGTGAGTTCCTACAAATTCTGAATTTGAAGGAGTGAAATTCCCCTGACCATCATTCATGAATAGCTTTGTGATAAACCCTTGATATGCTCCAGAAATAATCATGTCTAATGATCCATCTCCATTAACATCGCCAAATGTGACACTTCCTTCTCTTCTCTTGGGAAATAGTGCGTCTTCTATTAATGTAAATTGACCGTTTCCATCATTTTTATACAATCGACCAACAGTTGCTGCTGGATGTGCTCCTCCAGTAAATAAATCCAAATCACCATCGCCATCAATATCAGCAAAGGTTACACTGCTCCAAACCCATTGTACAGGAATGATTCCTGGGTTTTCGACCAATGTGAATTCTTGTGTTAAACCTAAAGATGTATAGAATGTGAAAAAAGTGAATAGTGATTTTTTGAGCATTGTTTTCATAATCATTTTGCTTTTGCGGTAGCATCAATTGTTAGTAGTATTATTATCGTGTGTATTTACAAGAAAGACGTCATAAGGTTAGAAAGGGTGGCTTTATGAAACAAAAAAAAAGGCTTTTCGATTGAAAAGCCTTTGTAATGAGTTATTTAAATTCTGGAAAAAGTTCGAGTAATCCTTCTTCTGAAGCATCACATACACCCCTTTCAGTGATGATTTGTGTGACATATTTTGCGGGAGTAACATCAAATCCATAGTTGCTTGCTGGTGTTGTTTCCGGGCAAATTAAAACGGCGTCAATTTCTCCTGTTTTTTTGGATTTACCAATCATGTATTTTACTTCATCTTGACTTCTCTCTTCGATTGGAATATCAAAACCACTTGTCATATTCATATCTAAAGTTGTTGAAGGAAGGGCTACATAAAATGGAATATTGTTGTCATGAGCAGCAAGTGCTTTTAAATAGGTTCCAATTTTATTTGCAACATCTCCATTACGTGTTGTTCGATCTGTACCTACAATAACCATATCTACCATTCCATGCTGCATCAAGTGACCACCAGCATTGTCTACGATTAATGTATGAGGAACATTGTGACGTGTTAATTCATAGGAGGTTAGGTTGCTACCTTGATTGCGTGGGCGTGTTTCATCAACCCAAACATGGACTTTTATTCCTTTTTCCATTGCTTGATAAATTGGAGATGAGATGGTTCCCCATTTAATACATCCCAACATCCCAGCATTACAATGTGTCAAAATATTAACGACCTCTCCATTTTTTCTTTTAGCAATTTCTTCAATAAATGGTAAGCCATGAACGCCAATCATTCGGCATGTTTCAATGTCGTCTTCTACAATTTTATTAGCCTCTTTCCAAGCTGTTTCTAAGAAGTCTCCCTCTGTGTTGTCTAATGCATCTTGCATTCTATCCAATGCCCAAAACAAGTTAACTGCTGTTGGACGAGAAGCACGTAAATCGGAGAATGCTTGGTCTAAGAAAGATCCTTCTAATTGATTTTCGATCATTTCACGAACAGCAAGGTAAATTCCATAAGCTGCAGTTGCACCAATAAGTGGGGCACCTCTTACTGTCATGCTTTTTATTGCTACTTCCGCATCTTTGTAGTTCATCAGTTTCACGGTCACCAATTCATGAGGTAATACGCGTTGATCAATCACTTCCACAAAGCGGTCTTCTGTTGTCCAGATGGTACGAAAATCGTTCATTTATTTGCTACAATTAATTTTATGCAAATATACGATGTTCGACTGATTTATTCCTTTTTTGAGGGGTGGAGCTTATGAAATAAAGCACTTTTGGGTCATTTTATTATGCCTTATGGAGGTAGAGAAAGGAGCGAAGTACTCTTCGCTCCTCCTTGTTAGTTATATTTTTATTTCACTAAAATCGGCAACTGCACGATCCCAGTTAAACGTTGTTCCAGGACGAACTAATTGTAATGTCTGTAATCCACTTGTTTTTGCTGCAATTAATTCTTCTGTTATGTCTGATAAGAATAGAATGTCTTGTGGTGGTAATTGTAAGATGGTTGCAATCTTTTGATAGGTCTCCGAATCGCGTTTTCCACCGGTGTTGGTATCAAAATAGTGGGAGAAGAGTGGTGTCAAATCTCCTTCTGTAGAGAAACCAAAAAGTAATTTTTGTGCGGGAACAGATCCACTCGAGAAAATACCTATTTCAATTCCTTTTTCTTTCCAATTTTGTAAAGCAGGAAATACATCTGAATATAAATGACCTTTTACTTTTCCGGTCTCGTATGCAGATTTCCATAATACACCTTGTAAAGTTTTTAACGGTGTTATCTTTACATCTGCTTTTGACCAAGCTAATAATTGAGCAATGATTTCATCTGTTGTAGAAATGGTTTTTCCTTCTCTTTCTTGTGCTAGAATGATAGTTTGTTGGAAAGCTTCTTGTACGATAGGTTCGGATTCCATTTCTTTTAATGCTTCAATGTTCTCGTTAAAGTAAGGGAACAATTCATCTACCACGAAAGAGATGGATGTAGTTGTACCTTCAATGTCCGTAAGGACATACTTTACAGGGTGTTTTAATGGAATTTGAAAAGCATCGTATTTTTTTTCTGTACCACCTTCTGTATAGTGTGGTGTCCAGCCTGTCATATCAGTGAAGATGCGAATGGTTTTTACAAATGGACGACTTTTTCCAGCGTCAAACCAGTGTTTAGTTCCTGCAGGGACAGATATTAAATCTCCACTTTCGCACAGTAAGTTGAAAACAGGTTCATTTTCTAGGTTGAACCAAAACAATCCTTGGCCATCTACAAAAAAACGGATTTCATCCTCGGTATGAATGTGCTCACTTAAAAATTTAGCGCGAATTGCGTCGTAATTTTCTATTCCAGGATAAATGTTGATGACATCAGCTGTTTTGTATCCACCTCTTTCCATGAAAGGGTCTAGGTCTTTCGCATAAGCAGAAAGGATTTCTTCTTGACTCGCATTTTCGTCAAAAGTAACGTCACAAGTCCATTGCTCAAAAACCAAATTTCTGGCATGGAAGAACGCTTTTATTTCTTGCGGATTCGTGATAACTGTCTGGGTATCTGGAAGTGTTAATATAGCCATTTCTTAGATTTTTTAATGAGATGAACAGATTGCTTTGCGCATATATTCTGCTT
This sequence comes from Taishania sp., assembly GCA_030150045.1. Lineage (GTDB taxonomy): Bacteria > Bacteroidota > Bacteroidia > Flavobacteriales_D > Crocinitomicaceae > Taishania. The sequence continues at coordinate 12,328 of JASLGM010000016.1, read as the reverse complement.
CACACAGATATTCAAGCGTCTCTAAATGACGTTTCGCTTCAAGCAGGTTTTTACCCCATGCATACGAACCGTGTTTTCGCATTATGAATGCACCATTGACAAGTTTACTTTCGTTTTGTTTTAAAACTTCTCCAAAACGAATCATGTCTTGGTCATTATCGAAAATAGGAATGGAAACAGTTGCTTCATGAGTCGATTGACCCCAGAAGCCTTTTTGAATTTCATAGCCTTCAAATGTAATTTCTTGGGTGAAAACACTTGAAAGTACTACTGTATGTAAACCGTGAGCATGAACAATGTATTTTAAATCAGGGTACAATTGATAAAGTACGCAATGAATCAATGTCTCTGCTGAAGGGCGAACACCTTCATACGCACCACAACTTTTTCCATTTGCATCTACGGTAATGAAATCATTGGCTGTAAATTGAGATTTATCCACGCCACTTCTGGAAACCCAGATTTGTCCTTCTTCTGTTTTAAATGAATAATTTGTGGATGTCGCAGCAGACCAACCTTTGGCGTGGTAACTTCTTACCATAAGTGCCATTTCCTCTTTTATCAATTCCAAATTCATGATACAAAGATAATAAACAATCTTTTTTATTCCCTGAACAAAAGGCGAAACGCGGAAGGCTTTCTTTAGGTGTTTCCTAACATTCGTTTCCAAATGGATTGAATTGCTTTTTTTCCGTCTCGCAAGGATTTTGCTTGGGGGGAAACTAGGGTTAAGTCTCCATTTACCTTTACTTTATAAGAAAAGACGAATTGATCAACCCCTTCTTTTTCAATCGTGCCAAAACGCAGGTCGTTAAATAAATAAACATTCTCTTTTTCTTTTGAAAGGATATACCAGCCTTCACTGATCGTTTTCAATTGTTGAACAGCCGAATTATGTTTTAATTGACTTTCCAATCTCATATCTTTTGGGAAATAGCGATAAACAATGGGAGATTGATCAAAAAAGCTATAATCCCCAAGGTAAAAGCCATCTTTGGTTTTTACATTGATGTTCCATAAAATACAATTGGAAAAAGTCGGTTTAACAATGAAGTCGGAGTAAGTGATTTGCTTTTCTTCTAAATTTGATTTTACTTTTTGAACAACTAATATTTTTAGACAAACCGTGATTACTAAATAAGTAGAACTCCAAATAAAACCACGGCGCAAGGCTAACATGCGTTCATCGTGTTGTGTTTTTTTGAAAACAATAATTAAGGCAATTATCCACGGTAAAGTATAAAGTACATCGACAACAAAAATTGTTTTGAATGAAAAACGTGCTGGGTGTGGATAAGCCAATTGCACTCCCCAAGAAGTAAATAAATCAATTAATGTATGGGTGAACAAAGTGGCTAATACCACAAACATCCATCTGATAAATGAGAGTTGCTTGTTCCAAATGCGTATGCAAGCAGCGAGGAGGGGTGACAATAATAGGAAGCCTAAAAAGGAATGTGTCAAACTACGGTGAAAAGCCAATTCATCTTGATAGGTAAACAATTTTCCTAACCAAATATCTAAATCGGGTAAGGTTCCCAACAAGGCTCCATACAAAAAACTTTTGTTTTTGAGTTGTTTGCCAGCTAAGGCTTCCACCGTTGCGATACCCACGACGATTTGTGTGACTGAATCCATGTTTTCAAAATTACATATTCGATTGGATATTTGTAAATTTGAACTCAAACATATTGTTTCTATTAATCCCTAAATGTAAAGCATGAAATATGCGCCTAAGCAATTTGTAACCGTAGACATATTATTGTTTCGTGAAAAAGAAAACAAACTGGAAGTCTTGTTTATCCAACGTTTGAAAGAACCTTATAAAGATGCATGGGCAATTCCAGGAGGTTTTTTAGATGAAGGAGAAGATTTAATGACGGCGGCTTTGCGAGAACTCAAAGAAGAAACAAATGTAACACTTCAAGAACTTAAACAGCTAAAAGCATACGGACACCCAGACCGAGATCCTAGGCACCATACCATTTCAGTGGCTTTTTGGACGCTGTTGCAAACCGATGTGCACGTCAAAGCAATGGACGATGCGAAGGATTTCCAATGGTTTCCCATAAATGAACTTCCAGTCTTAGCTTTTGACCATGACCAAATTGTAAAAGACGGAACAGAAGCCCTGCTGAAACAGATAAAGGAAAGAAAATAAAAAGGTTTAACAAAGACTAATAGCCATGTAAATCAATGTCCTCTGTAGGTTGTAAGGAAATCCATTTTTTATATTTCTTTTTAATCACCTTGAAATGATGTTCTTCTTCTGGAGTGATTAATGAAATAGCCAATCCGCTTTCACCAGCGCGCCCTGTTCTACCAATTCGGTGGACATAATCCTGTGGTGAACGCGGTAATTCAAAATTAATAACACATGGTAATCCTGAAATATCAATTCCACGTGCTAAAAGATCCGTAGCGATTAATACTTTTACACGTCCTTTTCGGAAGGCGTTAATGGCATCAAAACGAGTGGTCATAGATTGGTGTCCATGTAATGTCGCCGCCTTGATTCCGTTTTTATTCAATTTCTCAAGTAGGTTTTCCGCCGTACGAACCGCAGAAACAAAAACCAATACTTGTTCCATTTTTTGCTCCTTGATGAGGTAGCGTAGAAATGGCCCACGGCGTTCATTCGAAACAGCGTACGCTTCTTCAATAATTTCCCCTATTTCATCTTCTTTGCTTGCGATTTCAACGACTGTCGGATCGATATGTAGACGTTCTTTCAAGGCTTCCACTTTATCATTAAGGGTTGCCGAAAACAAAAACGTTTGTTTCTTTTTGGGAAGAAGCGCCAATATTTGGTTCATCTCTTCTTCGAAGCCCATCTGGAACATTTTATCAGCTTCATCCACTCCAAAAAATTGAAGTTCATCCAATGTCAACGCTTTATGATCTAGCAAGTCCAATAAACGACCTGGCGTAGCCACAATAATATCTGTCCTGAAAAGGTTTTTCATTTGTGGATTGATAGAAACCCCTCCATAAATAGACATGACCTTGATTTCGCGGTTGAGTTGTACTTTCAAAGCTGAAAAAACATCTGTAATCTGCACCGCTAATTCACGTGTTGGAACAAGAATTAAACCACGGATAGCGCGTCCTTCGTTGCGTTCCATTTTTTGAAGTTTGTCCAACAATGGCAAGGCAAAAGCTCCTGTTTTTCCAGATCCCGTTTGCGCAATTCCCATTAGGTCTTTGCCTGCTAAAAATGCCGGAATGGCTTCTTGCTGAATAGGAAATACTGTGTCCCAACCGATACGATCTGTAGCGATTTGAATGTTTTTGCTTAATCCAAGTTGTTCAAATGTCATCTTCAAAATATATTGTGCGAAATGTCAAGATGCAAAAGTACAGCTAAAGAACGAGGTGCACACACGATGTCTCATTTTTCTGATAAAGAAAACACCAATTTTGGACTGAAAATGATTTCTTAAGCCGATAACCCCGCGTTAGGGATAGCAGTGGAAAGCTTTTTTGAAAAAAAACTTGGAACGAATAGCCCGCCCACTCTCCAAGTCGTTTGGGGAGGGGGAACGCCCAAAGAAAATTGAAAATATGTTGGCAGCCTAAACGGTCTACAGGCTTTAGTAAACGCCCTAAAAAGTGTGTCACTAGCTTTTTGCAACGTGCTTCCGTTGGTCGCAATTGCACATACGCGTTCCATCTCTTTTTAGTTCATTTAGCTATTGCCTTTCGCCCTGGCTGTAATTCATGGCAAGTACTTATTAATCATTTACACGTCGAATAAAGGGAAATTTTGATATTATTTTTTGAATTGCACAATCGCAAATTCATCACAGCATTGGGATTTAATTTATTTTTGTGTTTTACAACCAAACAATATGAAGTCATTTTTCATCGGAGGAATTTTCCTTTTCGTTCTTAGTTCCAACCTTTTTTCGCAAGAAAACAGCTATTATTTACCACGTTATTTTCATCAGGAAAGTGATTCTGTTGTATTGACCAACGGCGGAAATGTCCGTCAATCGCCCTCTAGAAATGCAAAATCCATTGCAAAATTGGAGGTTGGCGCAAAAGTGTTGATTACCGGTGAGGCAATTGGAGAAGAAACTATTTTTGGCTTGACGGGCGAGTATTTTCCGATTCGTTACGTATCAAAAGGCGTCGAAATTAATGGTTATATGTGGAGCGGATTGTTTGCCTATACGTGGGCAAAAGATAAAGAAGGAAATGAATATGCAATCGGGGCTAAACGTTTGTTGTCGAATTCTGAATACGATGAGGTAGAGTATAATTTGATGCGTCGTGATGTCAAGTCAGGGAAAATTTATCAGCAGCTAGTGTTACGAGATGTTGGTGAACAATCATGGTTTGAGTCCAAGGTTCTGGGGGGAATGGGGTTGACAAATGTGCAGGCTATCTTTCGGGTTGGTTTCCTTGGTGAGGCTTGTGGCGTGGCTTCTACGCATTATTATTATGCGTGGTCAGCGGGTAAATTTGTGGAATTACCAAGTAAATCGAGTGTGGGAGATGCAGGCGTGTATTACAGTGGTGATAAATTGCTTTTTCCAACGGAGCATAAGTATGGTGCGAATTTAATAGTGGTGGAAACGGAAGAGGCAGAAACTGAATTTGTCTATTTCGTTGAAGGTATTGAAGTGTTGGAGGAGGTGATTCATAAAACGCAACGTTGGTTTCGGTGGGATGGTAAGCACTATGAAGAATTAGAGAAAAAACATTTTGAAGATTAATGATTATGAAGATAAAAAAAGGGACTGCCGTAGTGGACAGTCCCTTTTTGTTGGTTGTAAAAGCTAGTGGTTTATGTCCTTTATTGTCTTACGATGCGTAAAGATTTTTCACTTCCACTTGTTGCGATGTTCAATACGTAAATGCCTGGTGCAAATGCGCTTAAATCTAGTGTGTCACCTGACTGAATGTTTTTCACCATCAATGTTTTTCCAGACATATCTTTTAAGCTTACGTTTGCCGCTTCGTTACTGTTGTAGGTTACTTTTACAACATTACTCGTTGGATTAGGTACAGCAGCAAATTGGTATGCGTCATCTACCCCAGCAACGGCTAAAGTTGTCACGTCAAAACATGCTGATGTTCCTGAACAGCTTCCATCAAATACCTTAACTTTATAAGAACCAATCGTTGTTGGTGTATAATTTACTTGATTGGCTCCTGGAATGGTTTGGTTTGTTTGACAGTTTATCCATTGGAATAATGAACTTGTAGTTGCTCCAACAACACTTAATTTGCTGTCTTCGTATTTTACGATCGGTTCAAATGTATTTGAGAATGTCAACGTTAAAACGACAGTAGAATCACATCCATTTTGTGTTTGGAGATGAGCCGTGTATACACCAGGTTCTGTGTAAACTTGTCCGTTAAATTCGTAAGAATTACATGCATTGTAAGCAATGTTAGTAACGGTTGATCTGTTGATGTTTAGATTTAACGTTACTGTAGAGTCACATCCGTGTGCTGTTTCTAAATCGAAAATATGTCTTCCTGATTCCGTGTAGGTTTGACCTCTATAAGTGAAGTTGTCACATGTAGTGATGTTTAGTACGGAATCACGTGGAATTTGAACGTTTATGTTAAAGGTTTCAGTTGTTGTACATCCAAAAACATTGGTTACCGTTACGCTAATTACTTCGCTTGTTGCTTCCCCTTGGAAGAACACGTTTTTCACCGATTCATTTGTATATGGTGTTGTTCTTGCTGCGTCAGTAAATAGATTGTTTCCACTCCAAAGTGCAGTGTATAAGTTCACTTGAGGTAAAGTTTCCTGCGCACCGAATTTAATCACGTTTCTTTTCTTAGCATTTTCATTTGCTGTCGTTGCATCATATACATTTGCAGCGCTTTGATTATTGATAAGAGCATACGCTGTAGAGTTTAATTCAGTCACTTCGTAATACGCTGTTGTATAAGGTATTCCTGAGCCTCTGTTGTTGTTGCTGTATGCAAATTCAATGACAATATTGCTCAATCCGTCCCAGAAGAAAGGTTCAGATAACGTGAAGGTATTGTCCCCAGCAAGCACTTGTAGATCTGCTGTGAAATAAGTTGTGAAACCGGTAGAGATAAAGTTTGTTGTTGTTTCTACCGCTTCTGTTTGTGCTATTCGAATTCTGAAGTTTTGTAATGTTGTGTTGTTTACCTCAGCTGTTGTTAACGTCAAAGAAGTGATTCCGTTTGTTGGTGTCCAACCCATTGCTGTTAATTCTTGTGCACGGTAAATACTTTGCTGTTTGTATCCACCAAAATGTACATCAAAAGGATTTGGACCTATTAAATAGGATAGGTTTCCAATTGTTGTTTCTACACGGTTGTAATTGATTTTCAATTCTGCATCTGTGTTTTCACAAAGTGTTGCAACTGTGTTTTTTGTTACAATTGGGCCTGGAATGATTCGGAAAGAAACGGAATCTTTTGCTGTACATGTCACACCGTTTATCTCTTTTGTTGCGGTAAGCGTAAAGTTCTCGTTTGCCATAGTTGGAAGGATAAACCCATTGACAATACTTCCGGTTACTGCTGTGTTTGACCACGTATAATTGGTAAAGTTTTCAGCTGGAGAAGTAACGTTTACAAGTACTTCATTGTTGATACAGTCGTATACGGTCTTTTTTGAAAGGGTAATGATTTCGTTTTGAACGATGTTTAATCCTTGTGTTACTGTTGCACTTCCGTATGGAGTCGTTATTACAATTGAACCACTTTGACCTGGTGTTGCGACAAAAGTAATTTTTGTGTTAGTTAAAGATAATGGTGCTACTTCAACGTCATTGATTTTAAGAATGGCGTTGTCAAAATATTGTCCATTGATTGTTACCAATTGCTGATCGATTACACAAGCTTGCGTACCTGTTGTCGATGTGATTTCAGGTAATTTTGCTTCGGAAATTTTAAAGTCATCAATGTACACTGGATTTCCTCCTGCTGCAACAAACAAAAATCCAATCTTAAGGTTTTCAATGTTTCCTGCATTTGTTGGTAATACGGCTGTTTTCTTTTTCCATCCAGAAGACACGTCTGTTCTTACATATCCATTGCTTTTGATCCATGTTGTACCATTGTCAATTGAATAGGTTAAATAAACTGAATCTTTATAATTTGGAATAAGGGTTTCGTGGTATAGTGAAAATTCAACCATTACATTTTGTACTCCTGTTGTGTTAAATGTTGGAGCGATAAGACGTTCTATATGTCCGTTTGTTGATGTGTATTTTACCGCATGCGTACCTTCAAGACCTGGTTTTGCGTCTTGTACAAAAGTTAATTTTGAGCTTGTTCCATTTACCAAAGCTGTTGACCAACAGTTTGGAATAGTTGTTCTGTTGAATCCTTCATTATATGGAAGTTCAGTAGATGAACATGTTGTTGTTACTGTACCTGTGTTAATCCATCCGCTGAAAGATGTGCCACAATTTGCTCGAATGAATGTAAATAATCTCATTCCTTGTGGAAGGCCATCAATGATTTCTGAACCTGTAAATGTTCCTCCTGTAATTAAATCGCTACCATTGATTCCGGGTCTAGCATTTGTTCTGAACTCATAATCAAAAGTTGTTGTACCAACTGCATTTCCAGTAACAGTTGCTGTTGTGGAAAGTACGTTATTAACTGTTGCAAGATTAGGTAACTGGCATGCTGCTGGTGTCCAGATGTAAGTAAATCCTATTGTTGGCTTTCCAGGATTGGCATTGCTTAAGTCGTAGTTTTGGGTTGCCGAAGCAGTAGATCTTTTGTCAGGATTTGTGAATGTAGGGTTGTTTATTAGTGTAAGGTTATCACCATTTCTGTCTCCTCTTAAACCAATATTTGCGCTTCCATTAGCAGTAGCAGGGCTACCAATTTTAGTGAATTCACCATACACCATTTTGATAACTCCATTAGCACGCAGGTGGATTTGAAAGTTCATGAGTGTAAAATTCTCAGTGGAGTTTGTAAATTTCCCCCAGTTTTTATATTCAATAACGAATACTTCTTCACCTTCTTCTGAAATTAGTTTTGTAGAGAGGACACCCAAAAAATCTGGAATTTTATGACCAACAAGGCTAGAGCCAAAGATGGAAATTGCTCCTTTATACCCTTCAGTACTGCTAATTGGTGTGTTGAGTGTGTTAGGAGGTGGCGTGTCTCCAACAGTAATGAACGCATTGCTACTGATTTTGATGTTCTCATAGTAGTTCCCATTGAACATGAATTGGAAAGGTAAGGCAACGGTCCAGACTTTATTTTGTAAGTTGTCTGTTTCTGATGCCTGTGCTACGATGGTAGCATCTGTGAGTTCTTGGTATGTACCATCAAGCTTCTCAAATGTGTATTTATCCACTTGAGCAGATGCTTGTAGCGCAAGGAAAGTCCATGCCAAAACCAAGAGCTTTGTTTTGTGGAAAAAGCGCAACGATGTATTGCCTCTTTGTCCAAAAGAAAAAAGTAGTTTCATCTAAAAATAAATTAATTGTTAGGCGGAGCTAATAGGCATAGCAACGCATTGTTAATAAGGTAGTAAAGAGAAATTGATGCTTGTGTTGAGGTTGCTAAGTTAATTTATTTTGAGCCTTGAAATTTCTAAAGCTAGGATCTTTTAGTAAAGTGTCGTTTCTGTTTATTCTGTGTTTGCAAGGGTTTTAAATGTTTTTGTGCTGCGGCAGATTGCTTTTTTTTCCTGAAATATGAGGTATCTTTGTACTTAAAATTGTCTAATTTATTAAACTTCTTATGATTAAGTATTACAAATTGCTTCGCGCATTGTTCTGCTTTTTGATCATTGTTCAAGGTAGTTTCTCCGCATTTGCACAAAATGCTAGTGATTACGTTTTCAATAGTCAAGCTGGAACATACACAGAATTAAATTCAGCTACTGAATTAATCATCACTCCGGATAATAATTTCACCCATGATGTTACACTTCCTACTCCTTTTACATTTTTAGGAAGAACACACAGCGAACTACGTGTCAGTTCAAATGGTCACGTTTCATTTAAAGATGAAACTGGAGTTAACAGTTTAAGTAATACTTCAGCTAATCCAATAAATGTAAATATAAGTAATACAGGTGGTGTTATTATTGGTTTTGGTACGAGCCTTGATTACAGAAATGGTGTCCGATCAATAAGTTATGCGCAAGTAGCAGATGAATTCGTGGTACAGTGGAAAAATGTTTCTCGCGATACGAGAACGCTAGACTTAATAAATTTTCAAATTCGACTGAATACCTCAACTGGTGTTATTTCAATGGTTTACGGTGAGGTTGTAGGTGGGAATACTAATGGTAAAACTGCTATAATTGGTCTTCGAGGAACAGCAGCTACGGATTGGGTTAGCCGTACAATTGCGGCATCTGGTGGTTCTTGGTTGACCACTACTCCAGGAACGACGAAAATGAGCGGTTGTTATTTGAATAGTGCAAATCCAAATACAAAACCAGAGGTAGGAACAACATTTACGTATTCTCCGCCAGCTCCACCTACCGGTTGTAATACACCAACTCCAGTAGGAACTGCCTTATCATCAACTAGTGTTCAATTGTCTTGGAACGCTCCAGCAGGAACCACTCCAACAGGATATGAGTATATCTTAACCAATACAAATACAGCTCCTGATGCAGCAGCATCTGGAACAGCAGTAAACGGTATTACAACAACAGTAAACAACTTAACACCTAATACAACCTATTATTTCTGGGTGAGAAGCGTATGTGATGCAGGTGAGTTTAGCCAGTGGTCAGTAGTTAGAACAGTTTTAACTAAATGCGAAGCTATAACAACTTTACCTTGGACAGAAAATTTTGAAGGTGTTGTAGCAACAAATACGTTTACAGCTGGTTTAGCACCAAGTTGTTGGAAAGCTATGCCTAAGGCAGGGGTAGTAAGTGCTTCAAATAGTGATGTATATGCAACAAGTGGCAATAATGCAATGACTATTCAATTTTCGGCAGCTAATAATGGACGGGTATATACACCTTTTTTCACTTTGCAAGCTGGAACAAACTACCGTTTCAAATTCAATTATAGAAATGCTACATCAATAAAGTTCCAAGATTTAAAAGTGTTTATAGGAACTGAACAAAGTGAAGTAGCAATGACCACGCAGTTGGGTAGTACCATTGCTTCTGTAACGAATACAGATTTTTATACGTATTACGTTGACTTCACGGTTCCAACGGATGGTGACTATACGCTTTCTGTTTACGCTTTCTCGGTTAGTACTACGAAGTATCTATCCATGGATGATTTCTCTCTAGCATTAGCTCCGATGTGTTTAGATGTGTCACGTGCTGTTACAACGAGCTTGTCATCAACAGCCGCAACTCTTATTTGGCCTGCCCCAGTAGATGCTTCTGCAAATGGATATGAATATTTCTACGGTGAAACAGGTGTTGTACCTGCGGAAGGTACACAAGTAAGTACACCAACAGTAAGTTTAGCGAATTTAGTGCCAAATACCACATATTCTTTTTGGGTACGTAATGTATGTAGTGCATCTGAAAAAGGAGATTGGTCTCCAATTTATATGTTTAAAACACCTTGCGAAGCAACGAATGTCCCTTATTCTGAAAATTTTCAGTCGGTTACAATTCCGTCAATTCCCGCTTGTACAAATGTTGAAAATGCTGGATTAGGAAACAACTGGGTAACTAAAGATGAATCAGAAATAGTAGGTTCAAAAGTGTTAACCTATAAATATCATACTTCTGAACCAGCAAATGCATGGTTTTATACCCAAGGATTAAACATGATAGGAGGTAAAGCATACCGTCTTTCTTATAAATACGCTGGAGATGGTTATAATTCAGAGAAAATGAAAGTTTCTTATGGGACTTCACCTGTTCATTCAGCTATGACTTCTGTGTTAAACGATCATGCATTTGGAAATACAGCAGAAGTGTTTTCTGAAAGAGTGGACTTTTCACCTGCAGTTTCTGGTGTTTACTACATCGGGTTTTTAGCCTATTCAGAAGCAGGAAACGGTGAGTTTTTTCTAGATGATATTTCTGTTGAAATGTTGTCGGATTGTACTGGACCAACTGCTCTAACTGTAAGTGCTATTACTGAAACTTCAGCAACAGTATCGTGGCAAGCGCCAGTAGCTAGCCAACCAGAATCGTATTCTTACTATGTTAGTACGGTTAACTTTGCTCCAATTGATGGTTTGGCAATATCAAACACAACTGCCAATTCAATTGATTTAACAAACTTAACAAGTGGTACGGATTATTATGTTTGGGTACGTTCTGAATGTGATGGTGGATTATTCAGCGAATGGGTGGCATTACCTAAATTTGTAACCGCTTGTAGTGCAGTGAATGTTCCTTATACTGAGAATTTTAACCTTCAAGTGGGTGGAGCTGTTCCAAATTGTACACTTGTTGAGCAAGTAGGTGCAGGAAATGTTTGGAATTCATTTAAGCCTTTTGCTTTACCAGACAATGCATTGACAATTATTAAAAACCCAACAACTGCTGCCGACACATGGTTCTATACAGTAGGAATTCAGTTAAATGCAGGTACCGACTATAAAATCACGTACAAATACGGAGCAGCTAATCGTGCAAAAGTAGAGTCTTTAAGAGTGGCTTACGGAACAGCGCAAACACATACAGCAATGACTAACGAGCTTGCTAACCAACCGACAATTAGCAATACAACGCTTCTTACAAATGATATCCGTTTTACGGTACCAACTTCAGGAGTGTACTACTTCGGATTTAATGGATATTCAGCTGCAGATCAATCTCAATTGTATGTAGATGATATCTTGGTGGACGAAGTGATTTGTTCTGGCCCAACAGCAGTTCTTGCAACAACTGGAACATGTACTGACGGACCTCTAAATCCAATTTCAGTAGAATTGACTGGAACAGCGCCTTGGAATTTCACTTTAGTGAATGGAACAACTGAAACGCCGGTTACAGCTACAGCTTCTCCTTATTCTTTCCTTCCAACTGCAGAAGGAGCTTACACTTTAACAAACTTTAGTGATGCAAACTGTGTAGGTACAGTGACAGGATCAGCAAACGTTTCTTATTCTTATGAAATGGTAGATACGTTAGTGGCAATTTGTGTAGGTAATGTATATAACTTTAACGGTAATATGTATGACGAAGCTGGTGTTTATCGCGATGTAATGCCAGTTGCAGACGGATGTGATAAAGTGTATAACACAACTTTAGTTATTTCCGAATTTACGGCAATAGGTACATATTCCACAACAACAGGAATGTTGACAGCGACGCCGGTTACGGGAGCTGCGTACACATGGATCAACTGTGCTACAAATGCTGTTGTTGGCATCACCGCTGATTTCAAACCGACCGCAAACGGAGAATACAAAT